>CAJMOB010000013.1:0-92940 GCA_905214925.1 uncultured bacterium
AATTTATTTCCTTATTCTGAAGTTCCAAAGATCGCATTTAATGATCGAATTGTACCACATAATATGCCAAAAGATATCTGGATTACAGATACAACGTTTCGAGATGGGCAGCAGTCAAGAGCTCCTTATTCCACGGAACAAATTGTACATATTTATGATGCTTTCCATCGGTTAGGTGGGGAAAAAGGGATTATTCGCCAGTGTGAATTTTTCTTATATAGTAAAAAAGATAGAGATGCGGTTTATCAGTGTATGGAACGCGGTTATAAGTTTCCAGAAATCACTAGTTGGATTCGTGCTAGCAAAAAGGACTTTCAATTAGTAAAAGAAATAGGATTAAAAGAGACAGGAATTTTGGTGAGTTGCTCGGATTACCATATTTTCTATAAATTAAAAATGACACGGAAACAGGCGATGGAACATTATTTAAGTGTTGTAAGAGAGTGTTTAGAAACAGGAGTAGCTCCAAGATGTCATTTAGAAGATATTACAAGGGCAGATATTTATGGATTTGTAATTCCGTTTTGTTTAGAATTGCAAAAGCTTGGAGAAGAGTATGGGATTCCTGTAAAGATTCGAGCCTGTGATACGATGGGGTATGGTGTGAATTTCCCTGGAAGTGTAATTCCAAGATCGGTACAAGGAATTATTTATGGATTACAAAAACATGCTGGAGTGCCTTCTCATTTATTAGAATGGCATGGACATAACGATTTTTATAAAGCGGTTACCAACTCAACAACGGCTTGGATTTATGGTGCAAGTGCAGTAAACTGTTCTTTATTTGGAATTGGTGAGAGAACAGGAAATACTCCTCTTGAGGCTATGGTATTTGAATATGCGCAGTTAAAAGGTAGTTTAGACGGCATGGATACAACGGTGATTACAGAATTAGCGGAGTATTTTGAGAAAGAAATCGGACATCATATTCCAGCCAATACACCATTTGTAGGAAAAAATTTCAATGTGACAAGGGCGGGAATCCATGCAGATGGTTTATTAAAAAATGAAGAGATTTACAATATTTTTGATACGGAGAAATTATTAAACCGTCCAGTGCTTGTAGCGGTATCCAATACTTCTGGATTGGCTGGAATTGCTCATTGGATCAATACCTATTTTCAGAGAAAAGGGGATAGGGCATTGGATAAAAACCATATTTTAGTGGAAAAAGTAAAAGAGTGGGTTGATGCGGAATATGAAAAAGGCCGCGTAACAATGATTACCGATGAAGAATTATTAAAAATAATTGAGGAATGTTCAAAAGAATTTGGGATTTCTCTAGTAGAATAGAATCTTTCCATCGTTTGCCCTTATTTGCCACTTGTTTCCTCTTATCCTAATAACATATATTTCTCTTAATATAAAAGTTCTGATTTTATATTGGGGTTGTGGAGGTAAGGGCAAAGGAAAACTAAAACTCAAAAAAAGATACGCACTTTATCAAAAAATAATTGATAAAGTGCGTATCTTTTTTGTATGGAAGTTTTTACATGATGGTTTCAGCCAATGTCTCCCATTCTTCATAAAGAGCTTCTAGTTTCCCATCGAGAGTTTCTTTTTCTTTATTTAATTCCAAAAGTTTTTCAATATCGGTTGCTACTTCTGGTTTTGCCATTTCTTCTTCTAACTCTTGAATTCGTTCTTCTGTTATATGAATATTTTCTTCACATTTTTTCAATGCGTTAGCCTGTTTTCTAGCTTTTGCCTGTTCTTCTTTATTTTTCTTCCAGTCTTGCTTTGAAGAGGAATTGGAAGATGAGGAAGCATCTTGGTCTTTTTCTTCCGAAAGAGTAGTGAGACGAGCGATTCGTTTGGCCTTTTCATTTAAGTAGTAGTCGTAATTACCTGCATAGTTGATAATTTCTTTATTTTCTAATTCAATGACACGAGTAGCTGTCTTATTGACAAAATAACGGTCATGAGACACATAAAGAACCGTTCCTGTATAATCGTTTAAAGCACTTTCTAAGATTTCTTTAGAATTAATGTCTAAATGGTTTGTAGGTTCATCAAGAATTAAAAAATTGGCAGAAGAAAGCATAAGTTTTGCTAAAGAAACACGTCCTCGTTCTCCTCCGCTTAAATCTCCGATTCGCTTAAACACATCATCTCCTGTGAATAAAAATGCAGCTAAAACATTGCGGATTCTTGTTTGTGTTAAATTTGGATAAGTATCAGAAATTTCATCAAAAATTGTTTTGCTTGTATTTAGTACCTGATGTTCCTGATCATAGTATCCGATTTGGACTTTTGCACCTAGAACAATTTTTCCAGCGTCTTGTCTGACTAATTTATTTAATATTTTCAAAATCGTTGTTTTTCCTGTACCATTGTTTCCAAGAAGAGCAACTTTTTCGCCGCGGAAAACAGAAAAATTCAAATCAGAAAATAGGTTGTGATCGCCAAAAGACTTGGCAAGTCCAGTGACCGTTAAAACATCATTTCCGCTAATAACCGAAGGCTCTAATTGAATACGCATATCTGCATTAATTTCTTCTGGCCGTTCTAATACTTCCATTTTATTTAAAAGTTTTTCACGGCTTTCGGCGCGCTTAATGGATTTTTCACGATTAAAAGAACGAAGTTTTGCAATGACTTCTTCTTGATGCTTAATTTCTTTTTGTTGATTTAAATAATGTTTTAGTTGGCTTTCACGGATAGCAGTTCTTTTCTTTGCAAACTCGGAATAGTTACCAAGATACATTTGGCTACGTCCGCCGTAGAGTTCAATAACTTTTGTAACGACTTTATCAAGAAAATAACGGTCATGGGATACGATTAAAACAGCCCCAGGATAATTCATAAGAAATGTTTCAAGCCAAGCAATAGAATCCATATCTAAATGGTTCGTAGGCTCATCGAGCAAGATAATGTCTGGTTTTGATAGGAGAAGGCGTCCAAGAGCTACACGAGTTTTTTGTCCACCAGATAATGATTCAATTGGTTTGAAAAAATTATCTTCTGAAAAACCAAGTCCTTTTAAAACGCCAGTAATTTCACTTTTATAGGCATAGCCATTTGCTTGTTCAAATTCATGAGTAAGGCGTGTATAGGTTTCTAACATAGTGTTTAGTTCTTCTTCGGAAGAGGTATGTTTCATATCCTGTTCTAGCTGGCGAATCTTTTTATCTGTTTCGATAATATCCTTTTTGACTTCTAGCATTTCATCAAAAATAGTATTTTTAGAAGAGCGTTCTGGTTGCTGAGAAAGGTAACCTACCGTACGATTTTTCGCAAAGGTAACTTGTCCGTCATCTGCAGACATTTCGCCCATAATAATTTTTAATAAAGTGGATTTTCCAGCTCCATTGATTCCAACAATAGCAGCTTTTTCACGATCTTCTATATGAAATGATACTTGTTTTAAAATTTCTTCTGTTCCAAAGGATTTGGAAACATTTTGACATGCTAATACCATAATAAAAATCCTTTCTATGTTAAATGGTTCAATATTGTGTTCATTATAGCATACCACTATAAAATAAGTAAACAAAGTTTGACAGAAAATATACAATTAGTATATAATATAAGGAAGTCGGGGTTACGATAATAGGTAAGACCATCAGGAGGTACAAAACATATGAATGCAAAAGAAATTTCACCTGCGGTTATTAAGAGATTACCGCGGTATTATCGATATTTAGGAGAATTATTAGAAAATGAGGTCGTTCGTATCTCTTCGAAAGAATTAAGTGAGAGGATGAAAGTAACTGCCTCACAAATTCGTCAAGATTTAAACAATTTTGGAGGGTTTGGACAACAAGGATATGGATATAATGTACAATATTTGTATACGGAAATTGGAAAAATTTTAGGAGTGAATCAGACAAATAATATTATTATTATTGGTGCTGGTAATTTAGGACAAGCTCTTGCTAATTATCAAGATTTTGAAAAACGTGGTTTTTCTATTAAAGCAATTTTTGATGTGAATCCAAGATTAATCGGATTAACGGTTCGCGGTGTAGAAATTATGGATATTGAAAAAATTGGTGAGTTTGTTAAAAATAATGATGTGCGAATTGCAGCGTTGACATTGCCAAAACAAAAGGCACAAAAAGCAGCACAGGAGTTAGTGAATCTTGGAATTAAAGCTTTTTGGAATTTTGCTTCTGTCGATTTACATTTGCCAGAGGATATTGTAGTAGAAAACGTACATTTATCAGAAAGTCTTATGACGCTTTCTTATCGAATTAATAGTATGAATCAATAGGAGTCGACATGATTGTTGGAATCGGAACTGATATGATTGAAGTGGCGCGAATAAAAAAAGCGTGTTTAAAAGAGCGATTTATAGAACGGATTTATACAGAAAGAGAAAGACAGTTTTGCAAGCAGTATCCAGAAAAAGCGGCAGGCAATTTTGCTGTAAAAGAAGCCGTGGTAAAAGTATTTCAAACAGGATTTTCTGGAATTGAGCCAAAGGAGATTGAGGTACTTAGACGACAAAATGGAAGCCCCTATATCAATCTCTATGGAAAAGCAAAAGCAAAACAAGAAGAACTTAGAATTCGACAATGGCATATTTCGATTACAAATGTAAAGGAGTATGCAATGGCGTTTGTAATAGGGGAAGGTGAAGAAAGATGAAATATGCAATAAGCGGTGCTAAGATGCAAAAAGTGGATCAGCAATTCATCAAACATATTGGAATACCGAGTTTAGTATTGATGGAAAGGGCCGCCTTGGGAGTGACAAGGCGGCTTTTTGAGCATTATTGTTTAGAACGATGCTTAATCGTTGTTGGCAGTGGAAATAATGGCGCAGATGGCCTTGCCATTGCACGACAGTTGATGGAACAAGGAATTGTTCCAGAGATCTATTGCTGTGGTACGTTAGAAAAAGCCACTGAGGAATTTAAAATTCAGTATAGAATCTTGAAAAACTTAGGGGCAAATTTTATGGAACATCTGGAAAAGAAGCCGTATACGCTTGTTGTTGATGCTATTTTCGGTGTTGGATTGAAAAGAGAAATTACAGGACACTATAAAGAAGTCATTTGTTTTTTAAATGCGCTTTCTTGTCCTAAAGTTTCTGTGGATTTACCTTCGGGAGTGGAGGCAACGACGGGAAACATATTTGGATGTGCAATAAAAGCACATCGGACGATAACATTTGGATTTTATAAGCAAGGACTTCTCTTTTATCCAGCAGCAGAATATGCAGGAATTGTAGAACTAGAAGAAGCAGGATTTCATGCTTCTTTCTTGTCCTCTGTAGAAGAAGAGGCTTATGTATATGAAAGAGAAGATGTAGAACGGTTATTGCCAATTAGAAAGCCTTGGGGCAATAAAGGGACTTATGGAAAGCTCCTTATCGTTGCAGGCGGTGATACGATGGCAGGTGCTGCTTACTTATCGGCATATGCTGCTTATCAGGCAGGATGTGGTATGGTAAAAGTCTGTACGGGAGAACGAAATAGACAGATTTTATTAACAAAGTTACCAGAACTCTTATTGAGTTCTTTTGAGACAAAAGAAGAGGCGATTGCTCGTGTAAGAGAAGGACTTAGTTGGGCTGATGTTGTTGTTTTTGGTTCTGGTATGGGCAGGAATGAAATAACTCTTTCTCTATTGCGACTGCTGTTAGAAGAAAGCAAATGTCCCCTTGTTTTCGATGCAGATGGTATTACAATGTTAGAAAATGAAAAGTGGCGGTTAAAAGAGGCAAAATGTGATATTATTATAACACCACATTTAAAAGAGTTTTCCGTTCTTTCTTCTATTCCCATGGATAAAATAAAAGAAAATCTTGTGAAAACAGCCAGAGATTTTTGTGAAGAATACCCTATTATTTGTGTCTTGAAAGATGCGAGAACGGTTGTAACAAAACAAGCGGAAAGTGCATATATTAATAGAAGCGGAAATAGCGGAATGGCAACAGCGGGTTCAGGAGATGTATTAGGTGGCATCATTGGAAGTTTGTTGGCACAAGGAATGGAACCAATGAAGGCAGCTACGTTAGGTGTATATGTTCATGGGCTTGCAGGGGATGTGGCAAAAGAGCGACTGGGAGAGTATAGTATGACAGCAGGAAACATTGCAGAACATCTGCATGATGTTTTAGGAGGAAAATAAGAGATGAACCATTACATGAGAGTATATGCTGAAATTAATTTAGATGCGATTAAACATAATATTGCAGAAATTCGAAAAAAAGTTGGTGACGCGACTAAAATTATGTTGGTGATTAAAGCCGATGGATATGGTCATGGCTCTGTGGCAGTAGCACAGGCGATGCAAGAACAAGTGGAAGCCTTTTGTGTTGCAACCATCGAAGAAGGAATTTTGCTTAGAAAACGAGGAATTACAAAAAGTATTTTAATTTTAGGTTATACAGCAAAAGAGCAATATCCACAGCTGATGCAATATAATCTATCACAAACAATATTTGAATATGAGATGGCTGAGGCGATTTCAAGAATTGCTGTAGCTATGAACAAAGAGGCTTTAATTCATATTGCGGTAGAAACAGGAATGAATCGGATTGGATTTTATGATGATGAACAAAGTGTTGCCATTATAAAAGAGATTCAAAAACTTCCAATGGTACAGATGGAAGGAATTTTTACCCATTTTGCTTGTGCGGATGAAAAAGATAAGACTTCAGCCTGTCATCAAATGAAACGCTATGAAGCCTTTGTATCTCGTTTAGAGGAAGAAGGGATTTTCATTCCAATTAAACATGTGGCAAATAGTGCAGCTATTATCGATTTGGATATGGCAAAAATGAATATGGTGCGTTCTGGTATTATTACATATGGACTTTACCCTTCAGATGAAGTGAAAAAAGAAGTATTAAAATTAAAGCCTGCTATGGAATTAAAAAGTCATGTTGTGTATGTAAAAACGGTAGGAGCAGGAGAAGGGGTTAGTTATGGTTCTACCTATGTAACAGAAAAAGAAACGAAAATTGCTACCATTTCCATTGGATATGCCGATGGATATCCAAGAGCGTTATCATCAAAAGGGAGAGTTTTAATCCGTGGTCAATATGCACCAATTATTGGGAGAGTTTGTATGGATCAGATGATGGTGGATGTTACACAGATCGATGGTGTACAAGGAGGAGATATTGTAACTTTAGTTGGAAAAGATGGAGAAAATGCTATTACAGCGGAAGAAATTGCAAGCTATATGAATACAATTAATTATGAGTTTATTTGTGGGCTAGGAAGAAGGGTTCCAAGAGTCTATTTAGAAGATGGAGAAGTGATAAAAGTCGCCGATTATTTAACAGATTAAAAAAAGAAGTATACTCCAGAATATATGGGCAATAATAGAGAAAATGGCAAATAGAAAAATATATGATGGAGTGTGATAAAATTGATTATAAAAAGAGGCGATATTTATTATGCAGATTTAAGACCAGTAGTAGGTTCCGAACAAGGTGGAGTAAGGCCCGTTTTGATTATTCAAAATGATGCAGGAAATAAACATAGTCCCACGGTAATCTGTGCTGCAATTACAAGCAAAATGAATAAGGCAAAACTGCCAACTCATGTGGAACTAGACAGTAAAAAATATCAAATTATGAAAGATTCGGTTATTTTATTAGAGCAAATTCGAACGATCGATAAGACACGTTTAAAAGAAAAGGTATGTCATCTAGATCATGAAATATTAGTTCAAGTAGATAAGGCGTTGAAAGTTAGTTTAGAACTTCTTACATAGGGAACAGATATTGACTAATTTTGGTAAGGATGATATGATCTGCTACAATAAGGTAAAAAGGAGAAAGCGATATGGAAGATGCGGGAAATTCGTTCAGAGATCTATTTTCGAAAATATTTCGTAAGAAAAATATAGAAGAAGAAAATGAATTTGAAGAAGAATTGATTGATATGATTCAAGAAGGCCATGAACAAGGAGCCATTCAATCAGACGAAGCAGAGATGATTTCTAATATTTTTGAGTTTGGGGATAAAGAAGCTAGAGATGTAATGACCATTCGTAAAAAGATCAAAGCGATTGAAAATAAAACTCCTTTAAAAGAGGCAATTGATTTTATGCTTCAAGAAGGATATTCTAGATATCCCCTTTATGAAGAGGATATTGATAACATTATTGGAGTTCTTCATTTGAAAGATGCAATGAAAGCCTATATGGCAGAAGTGAAAATTCAGGAATTGAAAGAGATAGCGAGAGAACCCTATTTTGTTCATGAAACACAAAATATTAACCATTTGTTTAAAGAAATGCAGACGCAAAAAATACATATGGCAATTGTTTTAGACGAGTATGGACAAACAGAAGGCATTATCGCTATGGAAGACATTCTAGAAGTTATCGTAGGGAACATTTGGGATGAGTATGACGAAGAAGAACAAGAGATTACGAAAATTGGGGAAAATAGCTATCGAGTTGTTGGTTGGGTTCGACTAGATGAATTAGAAGATTTGTTGGATATTGAGTTTCCAGAGGGAGATATTGAAACATTAAATGGATTTTTACTATATAAATTGGGACATCTCCCAGCGGAAAATGAGAAAATAGAGATTGAATATGAAGGCTATGTCTTCTGTCCAGAAATGATGGATAATAAGATGATCAAACAAGTAAAGGTTACGAAAAAGCTTGATTCATAGAATAAATAGTGGTATCATTTAAAGGCGTGTCTATCAAAAATTTGGACAGTGCGTTTCTATTATCCTATTTGAAAATATGAGATAGAAAGATAGATAAAATTGTTATGACAGCTTGGCTGCCGAAATAGAAAGAAAAGGAGATTATATTATGTCAGGACATTCTAAGTTTGCGAATATTAAGCATAAAAAAGAAAAAGCGGATGCAGCAAAAGGTAAGATTTTTACAAAAATTGGTAGAGAAATTGCCGTTGCAGTAAAAGAAGGCGGTCCAGATCCTGCAAATAATAAAAAATTAAGTGATATTATTGCGAAAGCAAAATCAAATAATATGCCAAACGATACAATCGAAAGAAGTATTAAAAAGGCAGCAGGGGATACAAACGCTGCAAATTACGAATCTGTTACATATGAAGGATATGGCCCAAGTGGAATTGCCATCATTGTTGAAAGTTTAACAGATAATAAAAATAGAACTGCTGCAAATGTAAGAAATGCATTTACAAAAGGGTCAGGAAATGTTGGAACTCCAGGTTGTGTTTCTTATATGTTTGATAAAAAGGGACAAATTATCATCGATAAAGAAGAATTTGAAATGGATGCAGATGAATTGATGATGTTAGCATTAGACGCTGGTGCAGAAGATTTTTCGGAAGAAGAAGATTGCTTTGAAATCTACACAGCTCCAGAGTCTTTTAGTGAAGTAAGAGAAGCATTAGAAGGACAAAATATTCCGATGGCATCTGCGGAAGTAACAATGATTCCACAAAATTATGTGACATTATCCGATGAAGGGGATATTAAAAATTTACAAAAAACATTGGATCTTTTAGAAGAAGATGACGATGTTCAAAATGTATACCATAACTGGGATGAATAAGTAATTTCATGATAAAAAGCACGCTATGCGTGCTTTTTATCGTTTTTATCAGTGTTCTTTTAAAAGGATTATAAAAAAAGATTGAAATAATTGTGAAATTATATGAAATTCCCTTTTAATTTTTGAAACATTCGGTATAATAGTAGATAAAACAAAAAGGAGGAATTACAATGCCATATTATGGATTTTATTTTGATCCAACGTATATTTTAGTAGTTATTGGTGCAGTTATTTGTTTGATCGCTTCAGCCAAAGTCAATAGTACATTTAATAAGTACAATAAAGTGAGAAGTATGACAGGAATGACAGGGGCACAAGTGGCAGAACGAATTTTACAGGCGCAAGGGCTTTATGGAGTGCGAGTGGAACATATTGGTGGGAACTTAACGGATCACTATGATCCAAGAACAAAAGTGGTAAGACTTTCCGATGCTGTATATAATTCTTCTTCTGTAGCTGCTATTGGAGTGGCAGCTCATGAGTGTGGGCATGCTATTCAAGATCAGAAAGAATATGCACCACTTCGAATTCGAAGTGCCATTGTTCCAGCTGCAAATTTTGGTTCAAAAGTTTGTTGGTTGTTTATTATTGGTGGTCTGTTATTAGGAGCCAACCAAGTTTTAATTAATATTGGAATTTTACTTTTTTCTTTGGCAGTTTTATTCCAATTAGTGACACTCCCTGTGGAGTTTAATGCATCAAATAGGGCGATTGCAATTTTAGATCAGTCAGGAATTTTATCTCAGGAAGAAGTAAAAGGAACAAAAAAAGTATTGAGCGCAGCGGCAATGACTTATGTAGCCAGTGCAGCAGCAGCAATTTTATCTTTACTTCGTCTATTGATTTTATTTGGAAATCGAGATCGAGATTAAACGAGTCGTTGTTTTCGCGTAAAAAAAGCACGTTCAAATTATGAGGAGTTGAACGTGCTTTCTATATAATAGAGAGAATATTATGAAAAAACTATTTATATTATAACGGATAGTTGTGACTCTAGTATGTATAATATGAGAACAAAATGTGAACAAAAAGGAAAGAAAAAAATGAAATTAGCAGTAATTTGTGTAGGAAAAATAAAAGAAGATTATTTACAAAAAGGAATTGAAGATTGCATAAAAGTATTAAGAAAAAATCATAGTATTGAAGTCATTGAATTGCCAGATGAAAAGACGCCAGATGGAGCAAGTGAAAAAGAAGAAGAGAGGATAAAGGCTATAGAAGGTGAAAAGATTTTATCAAAAATAAAAGAAGATGACTATGTGATAGCCCTTTGTATCGAAGGCACTTTAGCAACAGATGAAGAATGGAAAAAACGTGTAAGAAAAGCGGGAGAGAAGCGTTGTGTCTTTGTGATTGGAGGTTCGTTAGGACTTTATTCAAACGTTGTAAAACGTGCCAATGATAAAATGAGTTTTTCAAGAATGACATTTCCTCATCAATTAATGCGTTATATGTTGTTAGAGGAAATGTCACAATTATTATAAAAGAATTAGAAACGTTTTTTAATTAATCCATGCTTATTACAGTACATATATAAAATACCATGTCCACGAAGGAAAAGTCGACATTCTGCATTTTGTTCTGGATATAGTTTGATGAGCTCGATTTTGCTTGAGGTAACACAGGCGATAAAAGAGATATAATGCTGTTTGCTCATTTCATGCTCAATGGAAATATAACTATCGCTTTCCATTGGTTCAATGAAAAAGGTATGTTGTTCGTCTTCAGGCTCTGCTTCAAGAGGTGGAAGTGCAATGCCACAGCAACTGATCATGCTTTCTCCCATAGAATGGATAATGTTACCACAGACAGGACAGACATAGAAAACAGAGCGAAGCATATTTCCGCTGGGATTCTTATTTGTAATGAAATCGCCTGTTAACAGTTCGGCGATGGATACATCGAAACAACTAGCCAATTGTTCTAAAATTCCAATGTCAGGATATCCTTTCTTTGTTTCCCATTTTGAGATAGTTTTATCGCTTACCATAAGAAGGTTTGCTAAATCTTTTTGGGTTAATCCCTTTTTTTCTCTTAGAGTGCGAATGGTTTCTCCAGTAACATAGTGATTCATAGCACAGTTTCCTTTCTTTTTCCATATAAGAATAATATTTTTATTATTTTTAGGAGTTTTAACAATTTCTATCATAATGGACAAAACGATATTTGACAATCTACGTTTCGTAGAGAAAAAAGATAGAAGAATTATTTGGAAGCATAAGGAATCTTTAGAAAAAATTCCAGAAGGATTGGTAAAGAGACTTAGACACTATTTGTATATCCGCATATAATAGAGAGAGGACACTTTTTGACATTATAGAAAATTCATTTTCTATAGTGTTAAAAAAAGCACTGTGTACAGACAATACGCAATGCATACCTCGCTCTCAAAAAAATGGAGGTAATCTAGTATGGGGATAAATAATGCAAATAAAACAATTAGTCTCGATCAAATTGATTGTGACGGCACGTTAAAAGTAACATTAGCGCTTTCAGCTTCACCAGATATTTCGAGTAATCCGACGGATATCGTATTGATTTTAGATCGTTCTGGTAGCATGGCTGGAAGCCCACTTACAAATTTAAAGGCTGGTGCCAAAAAATTTATTGACATTATCGATGAATCAACGGATGGTATTTTAGATGGAGAAATCGGTTTAGGAAGTAAAATTGGTATTGTAAGTTTCGCGGAAACAGCAACCAAAAATACACAGCTTATCACTTCTGTATCCGATTTAAGAACAGCTATCGATTCTCTTTCAGCAGGAGGGTCTACCAATCATGCAGATGCTTTTACAAAAGCCATAGAGCTTTTTGATCCGGCGTCAACAAATCAGAAAGTTATGGTCATGTTTACCGATGGAAAAACGACAGCTGGTCCACCGCCAGCACCGATTGCAGCAGCAGCCAGAGCCTCTGGAATTATCATTTACTGTATCGGATTAATTGGAACGGATGGAATTGATGTATCTGTTTTAAATAATTGGGCAACCGATCCTGATGATTCTCATGTGACAGTGACTCCAAAAGATGACGAATTAGAAGACTTATTTGAAAATCTCGCAAATAATATTTCAAAACCAGGAGCGACGGATATTGTGATTGATGAGGTTATTCATTCTGATTTTATCATTCTCAATGTACAAAATCCAAATAAAGGTGCTGTGAACATGGTGAATGCCACAAAATTACAATGGAAGATAGATAAACTTGGTGTGACAGCCAATGAAGGAGCTTCTTTGGAATTTACAATTAAACATGTAAAGACGATTCCAGGGGTAAAAGAAGTGAATAAATCCATTCATTATAAAGATAAAGAAGGAAATGTTGTTACATTCCCATCTCCAACGGTTAATGTAACGTGTGGAATCGTAACGTATCCAGAAGAATGTCCTATTCCAGTGAAGGTATCCATTGAAGGGTGTCAAGACTCTTTGATTTATGATGTAGGAGATGTTTATTTAGAGTCTTTAGGACGTATTTTACAGTTAAATATTAATTTAAAAAATATATGTCCAGGAAAGCGGATTGCTATGGCAGTGATATTAAATGAAGTGGATAAACATGGAATCGAATGCCAAAGAGGTATCAAGATCATGACAATTCCTGCTCATAATGCGCCTACTTGTCGTGATGTTTTAGTAAAATGTATTAAGTTTGTTCTTCCAGAAGACTTAGATATTGGATGTTCTTGTTCTTCCTCACCAAGTCTTTGTAACAAACGAGATTTTAAAGTAAGAGTGATTGCACATCCAATTGATAATGATTTTCAATGCTGTAATATTGTAGTTTAAACTTATTGTGTGTGTTATAAAGGTGTTGCCTAACTAAATTTTTTAGCTAGGCAACACCTTCTTTTACACAAAGTGTGATTCTCATGGTTTATCTACATATTTTTCCATTTCTAAACATAAAGTATTATGGCAGAAATGAAAAGAAAAGGAGCATGGATATGAGTAGTGAGAGAAATTGGAATGGTGAATATGATGATAGTACGAAGGCGGAACCCCAAAAGTTTATATTTGCAGATTCAAGTCCTTATCCAGATGTGCGGGTACAGGAAAAGAATCATTTATATGGGAGAATGATGTTAGATAATATAGGTGGCTCTAATTCAGAAATGTCAGCCATCAGTCTATATGTTTATAATAATCTGCTTCTTGAAAATCATATGGAGTTATGTAAAATTTTTCGTAAAATCAGTATTGTAGAAATGCATCATCTTGAGACTTTTGGAAAAATTGCTCGATTACTGGGGGAAAATCCAAGGCTTTGGACAAAACGAGGAAATCGAATGGCGTACTGGTCTCCAGCCTATAATCAATATCCAATGGAGATGGAGGCACTTTTAAAAAATGCTTTAATTGGAGAGGAAAGGGCGGTTCAAAAATATGAAGAGCAATGTAAAGTTATAAAAGATGATAATATTGTAGCCTGTTTAAAAAGAATTATAAAAGATGAAGAACTTCATATTGAAATTTTTAAAGAACTATGTAGAAACTATTGTTGACAACAGTTGATAAATGAAAAACTCGTTTAGTATTGAATAAAAGTAAGGTTATGATAAAATAGAATCAAACAATGGATGAAGGTTTAGGGAGGGATACGCATGATTACAATTTTAAATCGAAAAGAATTATGCTCTACATATGACCTGCAAAAGCAAGCACAAGTACGAGATATTTTAAGACAAAATAATATCGATTATATTGTGAAAACAGTAAATCGAAAAAGTTCATCGTCATTAGAAGCAGGAACTCGAGTTCGTACAGGAACTTTAGGCGAGGATTTTACTTTAGAGAATGAATATCTTATTTATGTAAAAAAAGAAGACTATGATTTTGCTTATAGTCTAATATAAAAATAATTTTTTCTTCCTTATCTGTTCGATACAGTCTAATAGGTAAGGGAGAAGTGTAACGTGAATAAACGATATGCATAGAAAAAGGATGGCGATGGTATGAAGTTTCTTAAAAAACAAATAGGAGTTATCATTTACTTTCTTATATGGGTGCTGCTCGTTGCGATATTTTGGATCAATATGGGAGATAGTAGCAATGCAATGGGATTTGGATTACTTGCGTTTTGGATTGTTCTTCCACTGAGTTCTTTCGTAATTGCCTTTTTATACGGTAAAAGAGAAGGCTGTAAAAAGTGGGGGATTATTGCAATATTTGGAGTTATGGTAATCCTTTGTCAGTCATTAACATTTGATCTAGCAAATACGTTGTCCAGTGGTAAGATCCATATTCCAGAATGGAAGCTTGTATTTTTAGGAGCGATACCAGCATTTTTAGGCATGGGACTTGGTTCTATGCTAAAAAAGAGGAAGAGATAGTTCTCACATAGAATTTATAGATTTAACTTTATAGAAGACAATAACATAAGTAGAGGATTTCTTATCATTTTTTGATAGATGGATTCTATTAGTTCTTGTCTTCTTTTTTATGTAAAATAACGTAAATAGCTTAAAAAGGGAATGATAAAAAATATACTTTCCTGTATAATGAAAAAGGAATGAAAGTTCCAATTACCTATTGAAATAATAGGATAATTGGATAGATATCGTTAGAGTAGAGGGAGGAAAGTAGTATGAAAAGAACGATCGATTTAGAGTCAAATCAATATGATATAAAATCTATAGGAGAAGAGGATGTATTACAAGTATATTCTCTTTGTAAAGAAAACCCTCAGTATTATCGCTATTTCCCACCGTTTGTGACAATGGATAGTATAAAATAGGATTTGAGAGCGCTGCCAAAGGGAAAAAGTTTCGATGATAAATATTATGTTGGGTTTTATCAAAAGGAAAAATTAGTTGCAGTTATGGATTCTATAACAGAATATCCAAATGAAGAGACCGTCTATATCGGATTTTTTATGATGAATAAAAAAATGCAAGGAAAGGGGATTGGTACGGATATCATTGCAGAAGTATGTAGTTGTTTGAAAGAAAATGGATTTTCCAAGGTGGAGCTTGGATATGTGAAAGAAAATCTACAAAGTTAACAATTTTGGTTAAAAAATCATTTTGAAAAAACTGGTGTAGAAACTAGAATCGATGATTGCATAATAGTAGGTATGAAAAGATATTTATAGAAAAAATTAGAGGTTTGGGAAAAGATAAAAGTGGCGTTACCCTCTATAAATAAAATTTGATAAAATCTCACATTGTGCAGGAATATTTGTTTTGGAGAAAGACAAGAGGACATGAAAATGAAAACAAGCTCCTAAAAAACATAAATTTTTTTGATATTAGGAATTTAAAAATAGAGGATTATTAATAGATAGAAATTGGAGGAATATAAAAATGTTAATTCGTCAAGAAAGAATAGAAGATTATAATACGGTATACAAGGTTATCGAACAAGCATTTAAAAGTGCAGAACATAGTGATGGAAATGAACAGGATTTAGTTGTTTCGTTAAGAAAAAGTGATTCCTTTCTTCCTGAATTATCACTGGTTGCCCAGATAGATGAAAAAATTGTTGGGCACATTCTGTTTACCAAAATTCAAATAGGGAATGATACGGAGCTTGCACTTGCTCCATTGGCAGTCTTACCAGAATATCAAAAGAAAGGCGTTGGTAGAGCTTTAGTATTAGAAGGTCATCGTATTGCCAAGGATTTAGGATTTCATTACTCGGTTGTTTTAGGAAGTGAAACTTATTATCCAAAAATGGGTTATGTTCCTGCAAATAATTATGGAATAAAAGCACCATTTGACGTTCCTAATGAAAATTTTATGGCAATCAAGCTTCAAGAGAATAGTCCAGCTATAGAAGGAACTGTAATATATGCAAAAGAATTTGGAGAGTTGGAATAGGAAGTCTTTGCAATGAATGGATAAAATTGGGAGGAGATCAATTGAAAAAAATAAAGGGAGAGACTATTTTCCTTGTCATTGTTATTGTAGTTGGGTTCATTATTGTTTCACAATTTGATTTCATAGGAATTTCAGCCTCTCATGTAGAAGAAGATGCTAGAAAAAGTCAACGAATCCCCGACTCATGGGAAGTTATTCAGTCTCATAATGATGAATTATATGCATTACTTTTTTATGATCCAGATAATAGGGACGCATATACTTATTCTTTATATGAGAATAAAAAGGGGTTTTCTTTTGGCTACAGTTTTCGTAGTGGTGGAGATATCAGTGGGATTTCCAATACTGCTATAAAGTATGTATATGAAAATAGAGGTTGTGTTCTTGTTTCGCTTAATAAGAAAAGGGTTCAGAAAATAGAGCGAGATAATGGAGAACTTGACTCGATACAAGTTGATGCAGATAAACCTGTCGTAGTTGTATTTCCAGTAAATAGCGGTATCCTAAAACTATATGATGGAACAGGAAAAGAAGTATTGTATGAAACAGTAGTAGAAAAATGGTAAGGTAAATAGTACTTATAATCTAAATTATTCGATATTGAAAATGCAAACTTTATAAAATGAGGGAATGGTAATCGCAGTTTATCATCGCTATAATGATGTGGAAGATAAATGGATTGTTGCACCTGTCGGTATGGACTTTTCAGAGGAAGAAATATTAAAAGCAATTGAATTTCAGGAGAAATATTTTGAAGGAAGGCTCTATCGATAAGAGTTTTCAGGATAGGAATTCGTTAGACAAAAGATAAGAAAAGGTGTATAGTTAATAAAAAGAATTAACAAAGGGTAAGGAGAGAACTTATGGAACAGACAGATATTATGATGCTCGTTATCTTTAGTGTATTAGCAGTGATCGGTTTGCTTATTGTAGCATTACAAAAAAAAGGAGTGATTCATTCTAGAATCATACAAACTTCTGATAGTTTTGAGCTTATTAGTGGTGGGAAAGCTACATTTTTTATGGTATTATTAGGAGCAAGCGTATTATGCAAATATTCTATTTTATTAACAGGTTTGTATGTGATAGTGTTTACAGTCATCTATGCTTTGATAAAATTGGTTTAGCGTATTGTATGAATTTTTAGATCATGAATAGATGACATATGATATAACCCCGATCGTTGGACATTAGTGTTTCAATAGAATGGGGTTATTTTGATTTGCGTCAAAAGTTCGCAAAGCGTGTTTTTCATTGTTTCCATGAAAGCAACGAGTAAATGAAAAAAATAAAAATAAGAAAGGGAAGGAAAGCATGATTAGAAAATTTAAAACAGAAGATTTAGATAGAGTTATGGAAATTTGGCTTAATACCAATAAGAAAGCACATTCTTTTATTGCAGAGGAGTATTGGAATGATAATTTTGAATTAGTAAAGACAATGTTACTAGAAGCAGAACTTTATGTTTATGAGGTGGATAATGAAATAGAAGGTTTTATTGGGCTAAATGATAATTATATTGGGGGGATTTTTGTATGGCATTCCTTCCAATCAAAAGGAATTGGGAAACAATTGCTTGATTATACAAAGGGGATAAAAAATGAGCTAGTATTAAGTGTGTATCAGAAAAATCAGAATGCGATCAAATTTTATAAACGAGAAGGTTTTGTTATTTCTTTAGAAGGAATAGAGGAAGAGACAGGGGAAAGAGAATATTTGATGAAATGGGAGAGTCGATAAAAATTTTTTATGTTATAGAAGTCAAAACCGATCAATAGATGGTAGTTTAAAAGTAAGGAGGCTGATTATTTTGAAAAAACAAAAAGAATATAGAACGCATTTACATTTTTTACTAGAAGTTTTTACATGGTTATTTATGGGAAGTTCATTTTGCGTTGCTATTTATGGAATTAGTACATTACCAAACAAAATAGCAACACATTTTAATATCCATGGATTGCCAGATGGTTATGGTTCACCAAGCTCATTATTGATTTTTCCAATTATTATGACAATATGTTTAGCTATCATCAGTTTGGTTATACATGTCATTGAGCCAGAACACTGGAATCTTCCGTTCGAAGTAAAAAAAGAAAATAAAGTATTCGTATACAAAGATATGATAACAATGGTACTTTTGATAGAACTAGAAATAGCTGTATTTACATTCTATATAGAGATAAAAAGTTATTATCAAAGTGCTACAGGAATTTTAGCTATGACTGGGATATTTCTATTGCTATTAGCCTTATCAATTATCGTTATGTGCAGAAGGGCATATAAACATAATAAAAGATAATATGAAATTTTAATAGGAATAAATTTTATTTGTGCATTTCTGATTTTTAATAGTTTTAATGACTTTAGTAGATAAAATTTTTTTAGAAAATAGATAAAATTTTAATAAAAGGAAATATATGGTATAATTTTTTATTAAAGATAAAAGGGGGATGGGAAATATGGAAAAACAAGATATGCAAGAAGGAAATTTTTTTCAGCAAAAAGAAAAGAGATCATTTCAAACGATAAGTCATTTTTTGATGTGGGGTCTTGTTTTAACGTTATTCCGAATTAATATTTGGTATATTGGAGAGATTACAACTGTTTTAGGATACTGTTTCTTATTTTATGTTGTTAACTGCTTAAAAAGGGAAAATCGATGGTTTTTGAAGTTACAAATTCTCTTTTCTATTCTGTTTGCTATTATGCTTTTGCAAGTGTTCTTCCATGCAACGCCAATTTACTTAAACTATGCATTTGCAGTTTCTATATTAAGTGGAATGAGTGGATTTCTTTGGATTTTATTTTATTATGATTTAACAAAAGGGCTTTTGATGATGGCAGCAGAAGAAATGGTGTTAAAGCAACTGAAAAAAGCAACAACATATGTATTATGTTTTATCGTCTTGTTGGAAAGTTCTATCGTTGTGTTAACATTATACGGAATAAGAGAAATCCCTTTAATAAACTTAATTTCACTCGGTGGTGTCATAATCTTTTTAATATTTGGAATGGGTGCCTTTTATGGATTTTATCAAGCAATAAAACCTTTACAACAAAAAGAGATTATAATCTCCGAAGAGAGTCTTTTTCGAATTAAGTTGTGGAATTGTGGCTATTGTTTGCTCTGCCTTTTCTGTATCGTCATTGGAAGTGGTTTGAGCAATAATTGGAATGAAAATCCTCCAAAACAAAGAGAAGAAATACAAGTGACAGACCATGCAAAGATGATAAAAGAACAGTTAATGAACCATGGTGTTTCGCAACCGTTGATTGATGATTTAACAAAAGAGGATTTGGAGCGAATAAAAGATGTAAAAAATGTTCAAATGGATACCGTTTTTTGTTCTTTACAAAACCGAGTTGACTTGTCAGAAAATATGGAGCAGAGGGAAGAAAAAGAAATAAAAGGACCTTATTTTGAGTTAGAAACACTTTATATAGAAAATTCGAAAAAAGAGGTTTATTCGATTCATTATTGGAAATGGAAGAAAAAACCATTCCATTGGAATGATGGAATATCTGTTGAGATAACATGTTTTGATGAAGAAAGTGCGAATCTTACTTCCATAAAACCAACTTTTCAAAGTGGATGGTTATTGTATAAAAAAGGAGAAAAAGAATATCAAAGGCAATTGCCAAGATTGGCGGATGCTCTTAGTTCTTCTATGGAAAATACAGATTGGTTTTTTAGTATGAGCGCCTATAGATATGAAGGAGTATTAGGGGGTATGACGTATCCTGTGTATTCCTCTAAACAAAGAGGATATATCATGTTTGAATATACGGATTTGCCAAAGAAACTCACTTGTATCACAAATAGCGTACAATATATTCATCATACAAATTTCATTCAGTATCCGTATCAATATCCAGAAATGAATTTATATGGAGAAGGAGAACGGTATTATGGTAGCCAGTATTTTTTTATTCCATAGGAAATACCTTGTTATATTAATTTGAGAAAGTACCATTTCCTATGAAATAAAAAAGCACTACGTGCAACAATGCGCAGCTTGCAGATAAGAAGGTTTTGCTTCGCAAACTGCTCGCGCGCGGCAAAGTGTGCATTGTTAGAAGTGACTTAAAGTCGCGAAGAGTGTGCAACGCACAATTTGTTTTGAATGAATAAGATTACAAAAATAAAGCATAAGAAAGTAAAAAGTGGGATTTTCTTAATAAACGTATCGACTATAAGGTGATAAAGAGAAAAGAGAGAAAAAATAAAAGGAGTGATTGTTAAAAGTGGAATTAGTGGTGAAAAGATTTGAAGAATTATCCGTAGAAGAACTTTATGATATATTAAAGCTTCGAGTGGAAGTATTTATTGTGGAACAACAATGTATTTATCAAGAAATTGATGAAAAAGATAAAAGGTCCTATCATGTATTTTATAGAGAAAATGGTAAAATTCAAGCCTATTTGCGTGTCATTGATAAAGGCGTTTCTTTTGATGAAGTATCCATTGGGAGAGTGATTTCGGTAAAAAGGCGTTGTGGGCTTGCTAGTAAGCTTCTTGCAGAGGGAATTAAAGTGGCAAAGGAAAAGATGAAGGAAACTTCCATAAGAATAGAAGCACAAACCTACGCAAGAAGACTCTATGAAAAACAAGGATTTATACAAGTTTCGGAAGAGTTTTTAGAAGATGGGATTCCTCATATTGAAATGTTACTTAAATAAACATGATTTTATTATCGATTAAAAAATATGGAGGGAAAGAATTATGGGAATTATGAAAAATGAAATACCAATTTTGGAATGTGATGATAGTGCGCTTTCTGTCATTATGCCAGATCATGAAAAACTTGAGATTACGTTGCCTAAAAAAGCAGTTTTTGCATTTCTTGGAGATTGCATTGAGGACTATGCCAATAAACATCATTGTAAAGTTATTACAGAGTTTGTCTCTATTACAAAGAAATATCCTATTTATCTTGTGAAGTATAAAGGGGAGGATATTTGTCTTTGCCAAGCACCATTGGGTTCTGCTGCGTCTGTTCAAATATTAGATTGGTTAATTGGATATGGGGTGAAAAAAGTAATATCCGCTGGTTCTTGTGGAGCACTGGTTGATTTGCCAGAGAACGTCTTTTTAGTTCCTGTGAAGGCCTTACGAGATGAAGGCGCATCTTATCATTATCTACCACCCTCAAGATTTATAGAGTTAAATAAAGATGTTTTAAAAGCGATTGAAAATACTTTAACAGAAAAAGGGTTGCCTTATATAGAATGTACTACTTGGTCTACCGATGGCTTTTATAGGGAGACAAAAGATATGGTTCGTTATAGAAAAGAAGAAGGTTGTTCTGTTGTAGAAATGGAATGTGCAGGGTTAGCAGCCTGTGCCGAGTTTCGAAAGGTTGATTTTGGACAAATATTGTTTACGGCAGATTCCCTTGCAAATATCTCTGATTATGATGAAAGAGGTTGGGGAAGTCATTCCTTGGAAAAAGCACTCTTTCTTTGCTTAGATATTGTTGTAAATCTTTAAAAAGGATAGAGACAAGAAAAAGAAATTACCAATCGTTGTTTGTAGTTCAGAATCAAGAGAACTTAAGTTTTTTAGTAAAGAGGAGTTAAAAGATATTTCAATATCGGATACGCATATTCCAATGATAGAAGAGTATTTGCTGGAAATAGAAAGTGAATCAATTTGTTTGAAATAATTTTTTATAATTTTACATAGTATGAGGTGAAAAATGACAACAGTATATTTTGTAAGACACGCAGAACCTAATTTTAATAATCATAACGATATGGCAAGAGAGTTGACGGAAAAAGGATTGGAAGATAGAAAACTAGTGACTGAGTTTTTATGGGATAAAAACATTGATTTTGTTTTATCAAGTCCTTATAAGAGATCCGTAGATACTGTAAAAGATTTTTCCGATAAGAAAAATTTAGATATTCATATAGTAGATGATTTTCGAGAACGAAAAATAGATAGTGTATGGATTGAGGATTATGAGGCGTTTTGTAAAGCGCAATGGGAGGATTTTAATTATAAGTTATCGGATGGAGAAACATTAGGAGAAGTACAGAAGAGAAATATGGAAGCATTAAACCATGTTTTGAAACAATATGAAGGAAAAAATATAGTAATTGGAAGCCATGGAACAGCATTGAGTACAATTATCAATTATTATGATAATACTTTTGGATATAAAGAATTTCAAAAAATAAAAGCATTGATGCCATGGGTTGTTAAATTTGTATTTGACGAGACAGAATGTATCCAGATAGAAAAGTATAATCTATTTTCAGTTATACAGAAGTAATAGTCATGCAGAGTATTTATGCTCTTATAGGACTATTGATCGAGAGCAAGAAAAGCTAAATTAAATGCAATTTTTGTATTTGAATTCAGATTAAAAAATTTCAAACATAATAAGAAAAAAAACAAAAAAGTAAATAAGATTTGTGAGGAATATAACATACTATTTGTTAGAAGGTTGAAAAAATAAACTGATAGCATATAAAATATTATGCGTTTTATATAATCATAATACTGACTAATCAAAATAGAGAAAAAATTACTATTGACTAATAATGATTACTGTTATTAAAATATACATAGAAATAAAAAGCGTGTTTAAAAGAAAGAAGGGATAACGTTGAGTACAAATTATAAATTTTATATAAATGGTGAATGGAGAGAGAGCCAAACAAAAGAAGTAATCGATATTGTATCTCCTTACAATGATACTGTTGTAGGTAGAGTTCAGGCGATCTCACAAGGGGAAGCAGACGAAGCGATTCAGGCTGCAAAATTAGCCCAAAAAGAATGGGAGCAAGTTTCTATTAGAGAACGCGGAGATTATTTATATAAATGGATCCAAGAGTTAGCTAAGATGAAAGAAGAGATTGCAACAACAATTATGCATGAAGTTGGTAAAGGGTTCCATGATGCAGTGAAAGAAGTTGAGAGAACAATCGACTTAATAAGATTTACGATTGAAGAAGCGATTCACTTATATGGAGAAAGTATGTTAGGTGAAAATTTCCCAGGTGGTAGTCGTTCAAAAATCGCGATTAGTCATCGTGTACCATTAGGAGTTGTTCTTGCGATTTCTCCATTTAACTATCCTGTGAATTTATCCGCTGCTAAAATTGCACCAGCGTTAATTAGCGGTAATACAGTTGTATTTAAACCTGCTACACAGGGAGCGATTAGTGGGATTAAAATGATTGAAGCTTTGCATAAAGCAGGATTACCAAAGGGTGTATTAAATGTTGTAACTGGACGTGGATCTGTGCTTGGTGATTATTTAATCGAGCATCCAGACATTGATATGATTTCTTTTACTGGTGGAAGTGAAACAGGAAGACATATTGCAAAATTAGCAAATATGATACCTTTAGTTATGGAGTTAGGTGGTAAAGATCCAGCCATTGTTGTAAAAGATGCAAACTTAGATCTGGCTGCAAAACAGATTGTTTCTGGCGCATTTTCTTATTCAGGACAACGTTGTACAGCTATTAAGCGTGTATTTGTTGAAGAAGAGATTGCGGATGAACTAGTATCCAAATTAACAAAAGAGTTAGAAGGTGTCACAATCGGTTCTCCAGAAGAAAATAAAATGATCGTTCCACTTATTGATAAGAAATCAGCAGACTTTGTTCAAGGTCTTATTGATGATGCCATTGAAAAGAAGGCAGTATTAATTACAGGAAATAAACGTGAAAATAACTTAATTTACCCAACATTATTAGATTATGTAACAGCGGATATGAGATTAGCATGGGAAGAACCATTTGGACCTGTTTTACCAGTCATTCGTGTAAAGAGCGTTGATGAAGCAATTGAAATGAGCAATAAATCCGAATATGGTTTACAGGCAAGTATTTTCTCACAAGACATTGATCAAGCCTTTACTATTGCGGGAAAAGTTCAAGCAGGTTCTGTTCAGATTAACGGAAGAACAGAAAGAGGACCAGATCATTTCCCATTTATCGGAACAAAGGGATCTGGAATGGGAACACAAGGTGTTAGACGTAGCATAGAATCTATGACTCGTGAAAAGGTGACTGTTATTAATATTAACTAGTATTTTCTTTCCGTAAACGAATAGTAAAAATAGAACAATAATTATTATATAAAAGAGACTTTAGCAGAAGGATGTATTTTTTAGCTGTCTGTAAAGGCACGAAAGTCATATTTTGTTAAAGTTTCTTTTTTTGTATACGAATAAAAAGTATAATATATTGATAGGGGCAATGGACAGTGTTAGAATGAGGTTAACGAAATTGTGCCAAGATGTAAGGAGGGCATACAATGCATTTTGTGAAAGCGAAAGGAATATTATCTGCTAAAAATAGAATGAATTTATACCGTGGCTGTTCTCACGGGTGCATTTATTGTGACTCCAGAAGCAAATGCTATCACATGGAACACGCCTTTGAAGATATTGAAGTCAAAGAAAATGGGATTGACCTGTTGACGTATGCTCTTACTCATAAGTGTAAAAAATGTATGTAATACAATATGGGAGTTTCTGTTTTAATGTGGGTACTCTTTGGCTATTCTTTATCTTTTGGAGGCGATCACTTTGGAGTTTATTATTGCTTGATATAAAATAAGTGAGCGAAAAATAAGGTTGGGGAAATTTCTGCATTGATGGAAATAGAAAAATTTGGTAAGATGTAATCAATATAGGAAAGAAAATTAGAGGAGGAGAAAATGGGGGGATGTCTTTTTATTATTTTGTTTTTTAGTATTGTGGGAGGAGCTTTTTTATTTGGAAGTAAAATAGGTAGAAATCCAGATAAGTATTTAAAATCGCATTTGACAAAGATAAAAATTTTGCTGTTAGCATATATAGTGTTTACGGGATGCTGGGTATTCCCTATTAGGAGTGAACAATTTCCGCTTGATTTCACAAAAGGTTATTTGTTGATTGCTTCTTATGGGATTATAGGATTAGCATTTGCAAAGATATATGGAAGGGATAAGAAGAAATTAATATATATTTTAACACTATTGCTAACAATCATAGGAATGATAGGTAGATATTTATTAGAATATGGTGAGTTTTCTAATACTTATAATTTTACATTAATTAACATTGTATCGTATATTATTTTAATACCTGTGTTCACAGTTTTAGCATATAGTCTTTCTTTGGAAAGTTTCATGAAACGAAGATAATGTTATGTTTTAGAATAGAAGTTCTTTTTGTTTTGCAGTTTTTACTTTGTGAAAAAGGAAATTAGTTTCTATTATGTTAAGTTATAGGAGAAGATATTTATGAGAGCCTTATCACAAGCACACTGGGATTATGCTCAAAGAATTGCCCCTGACATCTTTCTATCTTTAGGAGAAATATTATTAATAATAGAAATCATAGCAAATATAATTTTACTTTTAGTTCAAGCATCTGTTGATAACTCTATTATTGTAGGATCATGTATAGGTGTGGTATTTTTATTTTTAGCATTTTATCAAACAGAGTCAAGAATTAAAGAAAAATTTCAAGATAAGAGAATTTGAATTTCTTTATTGAAGTTATATGGGAATTCCCTTTTCGATCATATCTTTGTATTTGATATAGAAAAGAGAGTTCTTATATAATTAATGACATAAATATTTTTTCAATGTTCCTAAGCAATAAAGTTGATTCCTTTATGATAAGTTTTCATTGGCTCTA
The DNA here is from genome assembly GCA_905214925.1 of uncultured bacterium. GTDB lineage: Bacteria > Bacillota > Clostridia > Lachnospirales > Lachnospiraceae > Scybalomonas. The sequence goes on from CAJMOB010000013.1 coordinate 25,941, forward strand.
TCAATGAAGAGAATATAAAAAGTTATATTAAAAATCAAAAAGGAATCATTAGTTAGTAAAACCTATGCAACAAAAACACAAAGAAAGCACAGAGGTTTATACATAGATAACATGACCTTGTTTAATGCAAATAGTGTAGGTGCTTTCAATACAGTTTGTTTTAATTACCTCTAATTTAAAACATCCAGCCTTTAGAGTTAAAACAGATAATATACATATTATTTATCAAGATAAGTTGAATCTTCGTAATGCTTTGACGCAGTTAAAGTGCCAATATGGTTGTGAAAGGATTACAATTCAAACTGGTGGCACATTAAATGCCGTGTTTCTTCGAGAAAAACTATTTGATTATGTAGATATTGTTATCGCACCTGTATTAATTGGTGGAAAAGAAACTTCTACACTCATTGATGGTGAGTCTTTGACTACAATGGATGATTTAAAAAAACTTGGAGTTTTACAGCTGGAATCTTGTGAAACTCTAAAACATTCTTATATTAGACTGAGATATAAAGTAATAAGGTAAAGTATCTTATTGAGAAAATAACTATGGACTACTTATACAGAACAGGAAGGTAGTATCATTAATAAATGAGAATGAAAGAGGGGAACCCAAGTTATTTAAGAAAAGGAATTGGAAGTATCATGCTTAAGAAAGCCATTGAACTTGCAAGACATAAAAAGGCTAAATATTTAAGACTTTTTGTTGTTAATCTGTTTAAAGTTTAGATAAAGGATAATTTAGGAAATCGTTTTATGAAAAAGAAATATATAATGATAATAGTCTTGCTATCTCTAATTTTAAATGCCATACTTGGATTTGTTCTATATAAAAAAGTAAACGATAAATCGTTTTATGAAACTCGTTTTATAACAGAGATTTCTTTTGCTACTCAACGGTTTGAGGACTATAAAAAACATCCATCTAATAGTGAGTATATGGTGGGAGTTGCTCATTTATATAGTGCCTATACAATGTTCCGTTACATAGATGATACAGAAGAAAATGAGAAACAAACGAATAGTTTCTATGAACTTTGGAATGTAGCAGCAAGATATCCAGAAAGATGTATCGAAAAGCTTGATGATTTGATTAAGATTCTAAATTTGGTTGAGGTGAATTCTAAATTCAATGATAAAGATGTATTATTGGAATTGGATTCCTTTAATGCAGAAATTAGGAATAGGAAAAAGTAAATTTTGTATGCCAAAATAAGACACTGATACGTGCAAATCAAGGTCATTCGATTCCAGTTGATGTGGAACTTGAAGAGATTTTACCGCCTAATCTTCTTTATCATGGAACAGATGAGAAATATGTTTCCTCTATTGATAGTGAAGGGCTTATTTCAAAGTCAAGGCGATATGTACATTTATCGGATAATATGGAAACCGCTAGGAAAGTTGGAAAAAGACATGGAAAGCCAGTGATTTATCAAGTGAATAGCAAAGGAATGGCAGAAGCAGGATATCAGTTTTATCGTTCTGTAAATGGTGTGTAGTTGACAAAGGAAGTACCAGTAGAATATCTGGAAAAAGTGTAAGTATATAGAATAAATATTTCTTGATGAGGTATTAAATTAGAATTTACAAAGGAGAGATTAAGAATGAATGGATTATCAGCTAAAAATTTATTTATGATAGCAGGAGTGCTATTTCTGATATATGGAATAATAGGAAAAAAATTCCTTTATATATTTTTTGGTTTATACTTTATTAGCCAAGCAAACAAGTATAAAGAGCCATAGGAAATTTCTTTTTAATAGTATGGTTGGTTCATGGACGGATTGGGAGTTATCGAATTATTGTTCCATCTTATCAAAAAAGAAGCTGTCACCTCACAATTGTTTCATTGTTAAAGTGACAGTCTTTTTTAAATGGTTTTCTATTTGGAGTTTATTCTATATTTATAAATTTTTGAAGAAAAGCAACTCGCTGATTTATTAAATCTTTTACCAGATTACTGTTTATTGCAATATCGTAACCATGCATTGTATTTTGCGTTTCATGAATTTCTACATATACTCCAGCATTTTGCATAGCCTCCGCATACGATATGCCTTCATCGTGTAGACAGTCGTATTCTGCGGTTTCTACATAAGCAGGTGGCAGTCCTATTAGGGAATCTGATTCAATAGGAGAAAGATATTTTATGTCTACTGGCGAGTTATTATTTACATACATATCAAAATATTTTTTCATATCCTTACTGTTGCACATTGGTGTATTCGTATATTTTTGATAGCTATGGGTTTCCATTCTTCTGTCTATCACTGGATAAAGGAGCATTTGTGCCATAGGCATCTGGATACCTCGATCACGAGCCATCAGGCACAAAACAGTAGCAAGATTCCCGCCTGCACTGTCACCGCAAACCGCAATTTGTGTAGGATTAATGTTTAAAGAATCCGCATTGTGAAGAATCCAATGATAGGTTCTAAAACAGTCTTCTGGTGCAGTAGGATATTTATATTTGGGAGCTAATCTGTAATCTAATAATATAGTTTTCCATCCCAACTCTTTTGACATATTTCTGGCAAGAGAGAAATGGTGGGGAGCCGCATTGTAAACAAATCCACCTCCGTGGAAGAAGAGTAAACAAGGAGTGGTTTTATTGGCGTTTATAGGAGTGTACATTAATGCTCGAAGGTTACATCCATCTTTGGCAGGAATAGTAAGCTGAGAGACAGTAACATCGATATCAGACTTTTCACGTCTGTATAGTATGCCCATAAGTTTTTGAAGAAATGGGATAACAAATGGAATAACAGGCATATTTTGATTTTCATAATTTTTTAAATCTGGATGAAAGTTATATTTTATATGGTTCATAGTAATATCTCTCCTGCGTGTTTTTTTATACTATAACTTACTAGGGCATGGATTGCAAACGAAAGAGCTGTTCTATTTGTTTGCAATTTTCTTCATTTTTTTATAAACGAAGAATAGATATGTGCAATGTAGCAGGGTAACAACAATAATAGGTAACATTGCTTTTGTAATTCCAAGAACAATACTGTTTATGAATGCGTAAATGTGAAGGAAGATAGGCATCAAAAACATGAGACGGTCACGTTTTTTATCATATGGCTGATCGTATTTTGCAAATTTAAACATAATGAAAAAGCAGACAATATAGTTAAAACAAAGCATAAATAATTCAGCAGTTTTTGTGTTCATTTTAAAGAATGGTACCATGTAAAGTAAGAACTGATTGATTGGACTTGCTAATAATATAACAGTAACGAGGATAGATACAAATGGATATACATATCCAATCCATTCCTTTTGATATTTATAATATAGATAACGTCCGAACTGTACACACATCATAAAGAACAGTACCATTGTTAACCAACCAGAAAAATTGAAGAAAGGAATGTCTACAAATCCGCCTTCGTAATATTTTATCCAATTCCATTGCCCTTCTAAGGAACCTGAAAAATTGTGAATGTCAAAAACGGAGCTTGGATCCAGTGTCATATCCTGAATAGAAGCTAGAACACCAGCACCAAATGGAAGTGCCCAGCAAGGGACGTTAATTCGTTCCATAAGTAACATGACGAAGTAAACAATGACTCCTTCGATAAAAAGAATGGCAAAAGGAACTTTGCCAAACATCATAATTCGATTTACACTGTAATCATAGATACCTGCCCATACACCAATATTTTCAAAGATACCAGCTGTCAGAACATAACAGAATAACTCTAGCATTCGCTGAATGGAATTTTTTCCTTTTGAAATATGTACAATACAAATGATAAATAAAATAGATGCGATGATTTCATTAATAAACCAACTGATAGGTGTGTCAAAAATCATAGTGTTGTCTCCTTTATATTTTTTTCTAATATTGACACGTGTCTACGTTATGATTATAATCGGATTAAAAAAGAGAAGCAATATATGAAAATAACTTATACATTTTTCAAGAATGTGTCAAAGTAGGTAGGAGGATTGTGATGTACAAAGGTAAAAATCCCAAAGCACTATTATCAATTAGTCTGATAACAGAAGCATTTATTAGAGAAATGCATCATAAGAAATATGAGGAAATTAATATAAAAGACCTATGTAAAGAGGCTGATGTGTCAAGGCAGACTTTTTATAATATCTTTCGTACGAAAGAAGACGTACTGCGGAAGTGTATTGATAATATCTTTGATACCATTTTGAATCAGCGTTCCGATACAGTAGATGCGATAGAATCCATTCACATTTTTGTAAAGACGTTTTATGAAAATCGAGATTTTATGGATTTGCTGATTCGGAATCATCTAGAAAAAATTTTAACAGAGGAATTTGTTTATGCTATTTCAGGGTTATCAAAAAGGGTGGAAAATTCTCAGATAGAGCATTTGGACTACCAGCTGGCGTTTTATGCAGGAGGTTTGACTCAGATACTCATTCATTGGATGAAGGATGAAGAACGTGTTTCCTCTGATGAGCTAATTGATATATTAGCTAATTGGATCCAATTGCCGTATTTTTAATTGTCGAGAATCAAAGTAAAGTTTTGTTAAAGAATAATATTTCAATAGGTTATTTAGTGTGTAGGGATAGAGAGGATGTGATGGTACCTCCAGATTTTCTTATTGGTAGTTAGTGGCACATTGGTAGGTGTTTTATCTTGGGGGATAGAACCTACCAGTGCCTCTGTGTATTTTTCACAAGTGAAAGAACAGTTTCCGTCTCTTTTAACATGTGTATCTATCTCATTTGTATGAGTACAACGGATTATAATATCTAATAATTATTCACTTATATAGAATTTAAAAAGATTTGATTAAAACAGGATAGTTCATCATACATAATACCATGACCAGAGTTTTCTAGTTGATACAGTTTAGACCCTTTTATTTGTTCATGTTGAATGTAGACTAAATCGTTCGTCACTACTTGATCTTTTTTGCCGTGAATAATAATAGTTGGAACACGAACAGCCATAAGATCCCTTCTTCCATCCTCATCTCTAAGGGCATAAGCAGACTTTACCGTGCCGATTCCAGAAGCGGATAGAGCAATGTCCTCAAACCAATTTTTGGCGGCTTCACTCTGTGGAGAAGCAAAAAGCTGGTTATGGCTAAAATCATAAGCTAGTTGAGGGCGGTCAGTAGAAGCTTGATAAATCAGATCCTCTACTGTATTTCTTGGAAGACCGTATGGAAATCCTGGACGCTGAATCCATGATGGTGCAGCAGCAGAGAGCAGCAGTAGTTTTGTCACACCATATCCGCGGTAGCGGTTCATATATCTTAAAACAATCGCTCCGCCCATAGAAAACCCCACAAGTGTTAAATTTGAAAGATTTAAGGCGGAGATGACACAATGAATATCATCAGCCATTTGGTCATAACAATAGCCTGCAGATGGAGCATCAGAGTTTCCAAAACCGCGTAAATCAATGGCGACAACCCGATAGCCTTGATCGGTCATACACCGAATTTGATATTCATAAATTTTATGAGATAAAGGCCAGCCATGAACTAAAAAGACTGCTTTTGAACCACAAGGATTATAGTCATAGACCGCCAATTTCACTCCGTCTGTGGAAGAAATAAAAAACATAAATACCTACCATATAGTTATCATTATAATAGTATACTCTCAATTGAAAGAGTATGTTAGCAAAAATTAAAAACGAGGCTCTTTTTCTGGTAGATCGATAAAGTAGAAAACAATTGCCGCTAATAAGAAACAAGTGCCTAAAAACCAATAGAGCCTATCGTATTCGGTAAAGCGTCCAGAAATATTGATAATGCCTCTTATGAGACAGCCGTTGATAAAAATAGCGATTCCAGAATTCCAAAGATTATAACTTCTTCGGCCAAGAGTTTTTGTGAATCCTTTATCATAGGCTAGCAAAGAGAGAAGAGTTCCACCGATAAGAGGAAATAAAAACATGGCTCTCATATAGGTAGAATGTTCTCCATAGCTGTAGTGTTCATAAATAAGCGTAAAAATAATACAAAAAATAGAGATTCCGAAATAAAAAAGAGCAGTTTTTCTTAGGTGAATTTGTTCTTGCTTTGTATTTTGCTTAGTATCCAATGTATACAATATCACTCACCGACCTTTCTGAAATTTTCCTACCATTTGTAGTAGGATTATTAATGATCTGACCGTTAAAATACATGGTAGAAGAACCACCGCCGTCTAGGTTATAGGCAGTTGAACATCCATATTCTTGCATGATATCTGCTACTTCATATAAAGAAAGCCCTTCACTTTCGCTAGTTCTTCCATCCGATACTAAAACAATATAATGAAGAGAATCAACGATTCCAATAGCCGTTCTTGGGTTAGAAGACATAGCCCTTCCAACTTCCTCATGTTCAGATACCGCAATTGTGCTATCCTTTATTAAAGTTGGGCCAAACGCAAACAGATTTGTAACACCATCTTGAAGGAGTTGGCCAGCACTTATTTGTGTCTCATCGATAATACCAAAAGTTCCATCTTGATAAACAACAAGATCTCCATAATCGGAATTGTCTCTTATCGTGCTTCGATATAAAACACCATTTTTTATGACATATCCTCTATTATTTGCACCGTAATAATCGCCATTAATTGCAAAAATAGCATTTTTTTCTTCGGCAAGCTCGGATGTCTTTTCTGTAATATTTGTACCGAATGTATTTTGTGTAAGAGCAGTTTTTAAATAATCGGCAGAAGATAAAGTAATATCGGCCACATAAACGGTAGTATCGTATTTTCGAAAGGCTTCTAATGAGATTTGAATGTTGTCATCTTGATAAGATGTCTCTGTGATTGTGGCATCTTGTGAATCGCTGTCGGTATCCATATTTGTATCTGTATTGCTATCAGTATTAGTATCAATATCAGTAGTATTAGGTTGTTCTGTGACGGATGAAATCGCAGAAGGAATAATAAATGTTTTTAGCAGAACACCTGCATCTAATAGTAGTAATAATAGGGAAAAGATGCCTGCATATACAAAAGGTTTTTTTAATCGTTTTATCATAAGATAAAGCCTCCTCTAAAATTAATTGGAATGCTGTTTTAGAAAGATAAAGTGTTTTTGAATACTCCAGCTTAAGAGGAATAAGAGGAGTTCTGCAATAAGTTTAGCAAAATATAAATTGCCAATACCGAATTGATTCAATAAAAGAAGGATGCAAGTGTTTAACACTAGAATACTACAAGCTAAAAGAGCATATTTACTGCCTGTTGTAAAAACACTTTGGTTATCTTTAAAAACAAATTTTTTATTTAAGCAATAATTGACTGTGGCACTGCATAGTCTTGCCATTACGTTGGCTATAATAAGCCGGACTTCTGATGGAATGGGAGCTAATAGGAAAATCAAAAGGGCATATCCAATATAGTCCACACAAAATCCAATCATAGAAGACATAGCAAATTTGAAAATTTCTTTGTAAATTTTTATGGCATCTTTCAATGGATGAAAATGAGAAGAACGATTCCCATCAATATAAACGGTTTTAATTGGAACCCCTTTAATCGGAATTTTCTTTGCTCCTTCCAGAAGAACATTCATTTCATATTCATATCGTTCTCCTTGTATGGAACATAAAAATGGCAAAAGCTCTGTTGAAAAGGCTCGAAGCCCACATTGGGTATCATTTAATGATAGACCAGTAGAAAGAGAAAATACGTATTTTGTTATTGTATTTCCAAAGCGACTTCGAAAGGGAACGTTTCCTGTAAAATATCGTTCTCCCGTGATCAAAGTATTTGGATTGTCTTCACAGGCTTTGCCTACTTTAAAAATATCAAGGGGAGTGTGTTGTCCATCAGAATCGGCAGTGATTACAATTCCCTCCCCAAGTGTGTTTTTTATGTTTGTGATATACGAAAAAGCAGTTTTTAATGACCTACCTTTTCCATAATTTTGTTTATGGCATAATACCGTACTAAACTGACTAGCAGCTTCGAAAATAGGATTATAAGAAGAAGCGCTTCCATCATTTACGACAAGAATCGTAAGAGATTGATATGTCTGTAAGTCTTTTAGTAAGTTTAACAATTTTTCGTCTGGTTCATATGCGGGTATCACTAAATATCGCATGGATTTCCACCTCCTAAAGTACATACAGTTTAACATGGCTACTTTAAATGAACTTAAAAAACAGAAATATTATTTATGGGAATACAAGTGAGTGTAAGATTTTGGATTTAAAAAGAGCGGAAAGTTCCGTACGAACATAGTGAGAAACCACCCTATTAATTTTGAGATAATGGGTTGATAGGGTGGTGAATGCTGAAAATTATGGATGAATGTTGAAATTATTACATTATGAAATATTTTCTATCATTACATCCCTAAAAAAGACACATATTCATTCACAGACATAAGTGGCATATTTAAATCGTCTTGAGTATTACTTGATATTCCTCCATATAAGACCATTTCTTTTCCGGCTTCTTCTACACTTTGTAGCCAAGTTTCAACTTTTTTTATAATTTTTGGGTCTTTACTTTTAAGTAATTTTCCACAGTTTCGATAAATTTCAAGAGATGGATTACAACAGGCAACCGAAGCGTGCAAAACATTAAAGTTATTTTCTCCTGGGAAACCGCAGTTAGATAAAACAATAAATTTTTGATTTTTTATTTTACTATCTTGTAGATCAAAGTTTCCTTGATTCTCTATAAGGAGAGGACTTTTTAAAGGTATAAGACGATCAACAAAATTTTTTAATAATGCAGTCATATTCCAAGTATAGATAGGAGTAGCAAAACACACAATATCTGACTCATTATAATATTTTAAAAGTTGCTCCATGTCATCGGATAATATACATTTTCCAGGTGTTTTAAACCAACAAGAAAAGCATCCTTGGCATTGAAGTATTTTATAATCTTTTAAAAATATATTTTCTATTTGAGCACCTCCTTGTTTGGCACCTTTTAGAAATGAGTTTGCTATAACATTGGTTGCACTAGCTTTCCCAGCGGGACTTCCGTTAAATACAGTTACTTTCATTTTTATTGTTCTCCTCGTATTATTTCTATTTAAATAAACTATGATAAATTGTGATACCAGAAAAACATACCATTTTAATTAAAGTGTGACAATCTACGCATCGTAGAGTTGGAGGTCGTTTGGGAATAAAAAGATATATTTTAATCAGGTGTATTAGGAAAGGAGTGGAAAATTCTAAATAGAATGAATGGGCTTGCGTTGATAATATATGTCATTATAGACAAGTTCAAATCTTTGCACTTGTTTATAGTATGGTTCTCTAGAACAGTAGCAAATACGTAAGAGAAAAATAGTAAGAGTATTGTGTTGATAAGTAGATAGTGATTTGATACAATTGAATTAATATATCAATTGGAATTTGGGAGGAATAGGAGTGGTACAGAAGGTTGGAAAAAAATGAGATATTTAGGAGTGATTCGATTATGAAAAAATATGTTAAAGAAATAATAATCCTACTAATTCAGTTGTTAATATTCTATATGTTGCCTTTGCTTGCTGGACCTACTGATGCAATGGGAATGGTGTTTTTGATTATTTTATCAACATTTATATTATCTACTTTAATAGGAGGCGTATCAAATGAAAAAGTAAAATACCTTTATCCAGTTGTAATAGCAATGCTTTTTATTCCATCCGTGTTTATTTACTATAACGAAAGTGCGTTTATCCATTCCGTTTGGTATTTTGTTGTTTCTACCATTGGAATGTTAATAGGAACAATCGCAAATAAATTGATAGGTAAAAGATAAATTCCAGTTGATTTCTAACAATCCTAAGAACTCTCTCTTCTGTCATGCTTTTATACTTCAACAGAAGAGAGAGTTTCTCTATATTCAGAAGAATGGAAATACTTGGTGAATAATTACTTTTTAGTTAAGTGTGATGTTAGCGGATATTGTACAGAAAAGTAATCTTATGGGAAGAAACCTAAAAAGAAACAATAGAAAATAATAGAGATGAAGCTAGTTTTTTATTCGGAAAATGTAAAAAGAATTCCCTTACTAAATATAGCAATGAATAAAAATAGAATGTTCATTGCTATATTTTTTTGACTATTTATGGTATAATTTGTTAAATTGAAATTTGTATGGGAGGATAAATTATGGGTAAAACAATATGTTCTATTGTGATAATGGTGATTGCAGCCTTCATAGGGTTGTTTTTGGGAGCTTCCTTAGGGGATGTGGTTGGAGGAATGATTCTATTGGCACTTATCGCAGGCATCGGTTGTATTGTGTATGCAATTGAGAGCTTGAATCAAAAAGAATAACAACTTCCAGCTTATAAAGAAGTAAAAAAGATTTTAAGGAGAGAAGGAAATGAGCATCTATATATTAACAAGTTGGTTTCCAAATGGTTTCAATAATGAAATAGCACAATTAATGAAAAAGTTTATAAAAAGAAGAACAAAATTTGCTTTCATTGCATCAGAGTTTGAGAAAAATCATGAAAAGACAGATCAGTATTTTGAAGAAGTTTTAGGATTGTTCCAAAATATAGGGATTGATTTTGAAAAATCATATGTGGTAGATGGAAGAATGGAAAAAGAAGTGGCAAAAGATATTGTGAGATCGGCAGATGTAGTCTGGTTAGCAGGCGGAGATACACCAACAGAATATCAATACTTATTAAAATACGAGTTGATAGATATTTTGAGAGAACATTCAGGAGTGATTATTGGAATGAGTGCAGGAAGTATTAATTTAACAAAAATGGCGATCTGTACGTTGGCCTGTGGGCATGACAAACAGGAAATGTATGAAGGGATTGGCTGTGTAGGGTTTTCTGTTGAACCTCATTTTAATGTTAATAAAGTTTCAAAAGAATTATTGGAGCTGTCAAAACAATATATTATTTATGGATTGTGTGATGAAAGTCTGATTTTGTGTGAAGGGAAAACGATAATATTTCTAGGAGAAGTTTATCAGATTATAGATGGGACTGTAAAACAGATTTCAGTATAGAGCAGATATTAAATACAGAACTGAAGTTAGCGGTCAATTCATTTCTGCTCAGTTTTTCTTGATATGTGAAGAATGGAAGAAATTCTTTTTAATAGATGATATTAAATTCTATTGTTAAATTGTAAGGAAGGAAAATAAGTGTTTTCACAGATTATCAAAATATAATTAGATTAAGAGATATTCCAAGAAAAGAGCCTATTGAAGAGTAATATTTCAATAGGTTGATTCTTTTGTATACAAGTATTGGGGTAAAAAGAAGGGGATATGGATAAGGAAAATCAAAATCATAGAATAGATCTAATGAAATTAGAATTTGGAGGGTACATATGAAAACAGAATATAAATATAATCCACCTATTCCATATGGCTTGCACGATATGCGAGTTAAGAAAATTACACTTCAAAAAAAAGCGATTAAGTTTGAATTTGAATCTGGCTATGTAAAACTTGAACAACCATATAACCAAGTGGATGGGAATATTACTATTGAAGGTGTAGATTTTGATTTTACGAGTGTTCTTCTACAGAGTAAATGGGGGGAATATGGAAATTTTCAAGGAGAAAAATTAGAACTTTCAGAGTTTCTAAGAAAATATGATTACCACAGTTTTGAAATTGTAGATGAGTTATATGGATATAATCAGGTTCTTTATTCAGGATATCTATTAATTGAAGGGATAGAGGATTTTATAGAGATGAATCTATCTATTTATTTTACTGGCAATATTATTTATGAAACAGTCGAGTAGAGTGGTACAAGATGTTGTGAGATAGGCAGATAGGAACTGCTTATTAGGCGGAGACACACCAATAAAATATCGATACTTGTTACAATACGAATTAGTAGGTATTTTGAGAGAACATGTAAGAGTGATTAGTGGTTTAAGAACAATTAGTTATATATAAGCTTTCTCTTCGATTGAAATATAGAATGGCATCGATGAGAGTAGTTATTTTAAGAGCGCCAGAAATTATTTATGTCCTCGAGTTCTCTAATAGAGTTTACATAGATATTAAACAGGAAAGGAGATGGTCGTAAATGAAGAATAAAAAATTCTGTTGTTTAGTAAATAAATGGAGGGGAATAACATCATAACCTTCCCGAAAATTAAGGAGGAACAATGATAATTAACAAACTTGATTCTATTGAATTTAGACTGAAAGAATTGCATGATTTTACTTGGTTAAAGAAATACGGAACAGCTTTTTGGGTCGTTGATGAAACAGGCTCAGGATGTATTTGTATTGGCATGAAGAATGGGGACAAAAAATATTTCTGTAAAATTGCAGGTGTAAATACAATCGAAGCGGAAGTTTCCCCACAGGAATCTATTGATATACTAAAAGAAGCTGTTCACCTATATTATGATTTAAGACACCCAAATTTAGTTAAAATTATTGAGGAATACGAATACAAGAAGTTCTATATTGTAGTTTTTGAGTGGATGGATGGTGAATGTCTCTTTGATCACTGGAATTTTGAAAAATATCAAAGGGATACTACTATGAAAAGTCCGAAAGAAAAATTCAAAGAATTACCTGTTAGTAAAAAGTTGAGAGCAATAGAGGTTTTATTTTCTTTTTTACAAAATGTGAATGAAGAAGGATATGTGGCTGTCGATTTTTATGATGGAAGCATTATGTATGATTTTTCAACAGATAAAACAATTATTTGTGATATTGATTTTTTCAAAAAAGCTCCTGTCATTAACGATAAAGGTACTGAATGGTTTGGAACAAAGAGATTAAAAGCTCCCGAAGAATATACAAAAGGCAGTGCTATTGATGAGCAGACGAATATTTTTACCCTTGGAGCATTGATTTTTGAGTTTTTTGGTAGCTTTTCTTATGAAGAAATCAATCAAAGATATTGCAACAACCAATTTATCCCATGCTCACTTTCTAATTGGCAACTAAATGAGGAAAGTTATCGAGTTGCAACGAAAGCTGTTAGCCTCAATAAGAATGAGCGTTATTTGACATTTACTGAGTTTTAAAAAGACTGGAGAGAAGCGAATCGTTCCATAATTTATTAATTTAACCATTATAAATCTGCTATCAAATTATTTTTGGGAAAGAGGTATAGCAATTCCAGTTCTATTGAAAGTAGATGCTTTGCTGGAAGAGAAGGTATGTGTATGATACCATAAAGCCTTTTTCTACTTACTTATGGTATGCTTCTTTATAATTAGAATAAATACAAAAAAAGATGACAGAAGATAATTATATGGATAGATTCTAAAATGCTTTGATACAATGGAATCGGTATATAAATTAAAATTTATGGAGGAGTTCATATGGGGAATATTAGAGTAGAGAGAAAAAATCCGACTGCTTATGATAATGGTTTTTCATATACAGTTTATAAAGAAACAGTCAATAAATACTTAAAAACGGATCCTAGAGAGCTTAACTTTCAAAATAGAGTAATCCTTTGTATGTTGGAAAAATTGCTTATAAATACTGATATTGAAATTGTTGATACATCTACATTATATGATCGTGGGAAAAGGAATTCTAAAACACTCAATACTACTCAATTCAAAAAAACAGGATATGCACCACCCGATTTATTGTTAGCTAGGAACTGGAACATTGATAATGTGAATAATAAGGTTGATTATCTTGCTGCAATTGAAATCAAATCACCTAATTCAAAAGAAGCAATATGTGGGAAACAATTTGAAAAGTATACTGAACATGTAAAGAAAGAAACAAGAGCCCATTTATCGGCTAATCAAAAAGTAATTTTAACAGATTGTTATAGGTGGCAATTTTTTGAGAAGAAAGAAGGGTTTGTGGATACTACACCAATAGATTTGGTTGACAAAAATAAACAGTGGAAAGAAGATATTATTATATCCAATAATATTGATAATAGTTTACTTGAAGCAGAACCTAAAGAATGGAAGCAACTGCAAAATAGAATATTATCATTTCTTGGTATACAAGGGAATTGTAATGTTTAAACAGCAGCCTATTTAATAATAGTTACAAGATTTTTCCTATGGATATTATTAGATAAATATAGATGAAAGTTTTCTTTTTGCGGAATGAAATGGTTTCAATAATGAAAAAGTTTATAAAAAGAAGAACAAAATTGATTTATACTGTATTTGATTTTGGCTAAATGAATTGCAGAAACTAGAAACACGAAAAAGTGATCAGTTTCTGCATTAATTTCCTCATTCCCACCCTCGCAGATATAGCTAATGTCTGGTAATAACAATTATTTATAACAATACGCATGTACGCAGTTGGAGCATAACAATTCTCGAGGAATCGAACCTCACACCCGCTCTTAGGTGTAATCCAGATATGAACTTGCGTTATAGTTGTGTGACATTCACTCTATTTCTGCTACCAGCTAATCATTATTCTATTAAATTCGTCTTCCAGTTGCATTCTTGTAATTTGTTATCCAGTAGACGTAATTCTTTTGACAGTTTATCAATCTCTGTTTGCCAGTCAACAATAGAAATAGTAGATTTTATTTTGATTTCCGTATTTCTTGCTCGATGAGCTGCCTGACTTCCTGTATAAACGATGTCCTTGTAGGTATGAATTTTTAATGATAGGGCATCTTTTTTGGCTATAAGTTCTGTTAAAGTTTGACCATCAACTTTCGTTTCACAATTTGTTTGATTAATATGGGAGATGAGATATGCTAAACGCTCGAGTGAAGAATCTAATTCTAGTTTTAATTTTTCAGGGTTCTCTGCGGGTTTTTCGCCTTCTTGTACCAATACGTTATTATTAAGTCGATACTTCAATTGTTCGATATTTCGATTAATATCGGCTCTTTCTTGTAGTGCCTCTGCAAGTTTCATGGCATAATCCTCCAATCTATTCACTTATTTCCATATTCTGATTTATTTTTAGTGTTTCCATAGACAATTTTAATGTATCAATTTTTGTGATGTTTATAGGTATATTTGAAATTCTTTTAAAAATCTGCAATTATTTTTTCAATTTACCATAGCAAAAATATAGATATTCTTTTATAGATATTTCGCTGTCATGTAAAATTCCTATAATAGCAAATAATATTTCAGCGATAGTAAGATAGCAGTCCTTTAAGTCGCAAATAAAAAAATTATGTATCTGTAAAAAATCCAAACTTCCTCCCCAAAATGCTTTATCTATCAAACTACATATTGCCCCAGCAAGCCCGCAATTCATGATTATTTTTACGGAATGGCTCGTTTGTTCCTTTTTGCTCTTATAAAAAGAATATCCAGATATCATAATGAAAATGAGAAAAATATTCAATGATATAAGTACCCATAAATTAGATAGGATATTAGAAAAATTTTCTAAATAAGAAAGATTTGTATTTTGAACAGGATTAAATCTTAAAAGTTTCTCAATGATATCAAATTCAAAATCCATGAAAAATGCCCTTATAACAATCTTGATAATTTGGTCAAAAAATATGAAAGCTATAATTGGAAAAACAAAGGATTTTATTTGTCTAATAGTAACACCTCCTCGTAAAATCAATTCATTTTTTTCTATTATAACATTAATTATGATATATTCATATATAATTTTAGTAATTAAGATGGAAATAGTATATTTGTAAATAATATAATAAGTATAAGCGCATAAAATAAAGATAACAAGAGTATTGTATTGATAAATAAATAGTAATTTGGTAGAATTTAGTTAATCTATAAATTAAACGTTATAATAATAAAGAGAAATATAGAACACATATAATTAGTAATTAGATAGAAGTGGGGGTGAATAGTTATGATGTATCCATATATGACTTTAGCAGACGAGACAGAAATTTTACATTCACAAATAATAGAAGAGGATGGAAAATAGAAAGTGATTGTACATTTTGAACGTCCAACAGAACAAGGTTTTGATCCTGCACCATGTGAGTTACCAGAATATAAATGGATTTTTGAGGAAAAAAAATCAATGTTTATGCAGAGTAACAAAAATATAATTAAATTAAAATTTAGGAGGAGTACTTATGAAGCGTTTTAAGAAAGTTTATCAGCAAGGCACTATTGATATATTTGAAATTTGGGTTGATACAGAAACAGGTGTGAATTATGTGTTTCATAGAAGCGGATATGCAGCAGGTTTTACGCCATTACTTGACAAAGAGGGAAAACCAATAGTAACACCATAACTTTTCGTTTACTTCTAACAGTAAAACAACTCCCTCTTCTATATCATTTTATACTTCGGAAGAGAGAGGTTTTCTGTTATTCTACTAACCATTCGCATTCACTTATGGTATGGTTCTTTCCTCATAATCCGATAAGCCCGATAAATTTGTTCCGATAAAACAGCTGCCGTTAAAGAAGGGGATAGATTCAACGAAGAAATCGATATGGTCTCAATTTGGTTATCTTCCATGACAGACCCTAAAAAATCTTCTGAAAACCCAATGAGGAATAAAAGATCGCTTTTTCCTGTCAATCCTAATGTTTCTATTTTTTTTGCAAGCTGTTCCGAAGAGAGCGTTTCTTTTGATGGCAGAATAGAAAAAGCAGTCGTAGAGGGTGTGAGATGCTTTAAGGCATCTTTTTCTTTTTTACAACAGAAAAAATGAAATTTGCAATAGCGGGAGAGGCGTTTTCCGTATTCTTTTACTGCACCATTACTAGCAGGTGTTATTTTTGAGCTGTTTACAATGATTTTAATGTTCATAAAAATCTCCTAATTATAATTTTTCCAATATGGATAGCAGTGTATTCTCTACAAAATATCGACAAAAAATAAATCAGATAAGTCAGCTATTTGTGAAGAGATTATAACTACTTCACAAATAGAAAAAGCCGTTTGCACTAAGCTTAGCAAACGGCGATAAATGCACCAGAAGGGAATCGAACCCCCGCACCTGGCTCCGGAGGCCAGTGCTCTATCCACTGAGCTACTGATGCGCACGAAATATAGTATACACTATTTTAAGAATAATTTCAAACATTTATTGAAAAAAAATATACACTTTGTTAAAATGAATAAATAGAAACAGATGAGAAGGAAGATGGAGGGTGTAAAAAGATGAGGAAGAGGGAATATTTGCCTTTAATCATTTGTTGGGGCTTTTATTTTTTACTATGCATTGCATTCATCAACTATGTAGGCGACAATTACAATAGGAAAAAGAGTGTTTTAGCAGAGCGGAAACAGCAGATAGGGGTGGAATTGGAAACAGACACGTTATCTCCAGAAGAATTGGAAGAGAATTTTTCAGAAGCAGCAACAGAAGAGGAAGATACTTCATTGGCAGAAGTAGATAATGAAGAAATTAATCAGCTGATTCAAACAGTATTACAAGCGATGGCAGATGGAGATGCAAAGACATTGCGGTTACTAGATGCTTATCCAAAGACTTATGATGATGAAGAGAGTCTAAAGCGTGGAGCGGAAATGGTAGAAGAATATAAAAATGTAAAAAATTATTTTAAAAAAGGATTATTTACGGATACCTATTTTATATTTACAACGGCGGATATGAAGATCAAAGGCTGTGAAACTTTAGCTCCTAGTATGCTGGAGTTTTATGTAGTGAAAAAGGAAGATGGTCAATATATCATTGATACAACGCCAACGGATGATATGGAGGTAGCAGTTTCTAATTATATGGTAAAAACACAAAATGAAAGCGATGTGTTACAGTTAGTAGAAACAGTCAATCGCTCCTTTGCTATTGCTTGCCAAAATGATAAAAATTTAAAAAAGATTGTAACGGGTCAATCGTAATTTTTGATACATAAATGGAATGAAATCCATGGTGTTTTGAATAAATTGCAAAATGCCATGGATTTTTTAGTGAATTTTTTGTCCAATTTTATTAAAAATAGAAGAAATAAGATGATTTTAATAAGAAATATAAAATGAAAGAATGAAAACGATATCTTTCATTTCTACTTGAAAAAATAGGAAGTGATTGGTATAATGTGAACAAAAGCAAAGCAAGCATTCAAGACTGATAAAGTTGAGTTTGTAAAAGGGCAGAGCGAGTAAAAGGAGGACTTAACGATGTCATATGTAGATGAGGTAATGGAACTTGTAGTGAAAAAAAATCCAGGAGAAGCGGAGTTTCATCAAGCAGCAAAAGAAGTATTAGAATCTATTCGTCCAGTGATTGAAGCAAAAGAAGACTTCTATAGAAGAGAAGCATTGCTTGAAAGAATAGTAGAGCCAGAAAGACAAATTAAATTCCGTGTGCCTTGGGTTGATGACAAAGGCCAAGTGCAGGTAAATACAGGCTACCGCGTACAGTTTAATAGTGCAATTGGACCTTATAAAGGAGGACTCCGTTTGCACCCATCTGTTAATACAAGCATTATTAAATTTTTAGGATTCGAACAGATCTTTAAAAACTCTTTAACAGGACTTCCTATCGGTGGAGGTAAAGGTGGTTCTGACTTCGATCCAAAAGGAAAATCTGATAGAGAAGTTATGGCATTTTGTCAAAGCTTTATTACAGAGCTTTATAAATATATCGGGGCTGATACAGACGTTCCAGCTGGTGACATCGGAACAGGAGCTAGAGAAATCGGTTATATGTATGGACAGTATAAAAGATTAACTGGCTTATACGAAGGTGTGTTAACAGGAAAAGGTCTTACATATGGTGGTTCTTTAGCGAGAACAGAAGCGACAGGATACGGCTTATTATATTTAACAGATGAAATGTTAAAAATGAACGGAAAAGAAATCGCTGGTAAAACAGTAGCAGTATCCGGTTCTGGAAATGTTGCTATCTATGCTATGGAAAAAGCTTACGAATTAGGTGCAAAACCAGTTACTTGTAGCGATTCTACAGGTTGGGTATATGATCCAGAAGGCATCGACTTAGCTGCTGTTAAGGAAATCAAAGAAGTAAAACGTGGAAGATTAACAGAATATAAAAACTATCGTCCAAATGCAGAATATCATGATGGAAAAGGAGTATGGACTGTAAAAGTTGATATCGCTCTTCCTTGTGCAACTCAAAATGAATTAGATTTAGAAGATGCAAAAACATTAGTGGCAAATGGTGTTATGGCAGTAGCGGAAGGTGCCAATATGCCTTCTACATTAGAAGCAACGGAATACTTCCAAAAAAATGGAGTATTATTTGCTCCTGCAAAAGCTGCAAATGCTGGTGGGGTTGCTACTTCTGCTCTTGAAATGTCTCAAAATAGTGAACGTTTAAGCTGGACATTTGAAGAAGTTGATGCAAAATTAAAAGGAATTATGGTAAATATTTGTCACAATATGGCAGATGCTGCTAAGAGATATGGCTTTGAAGGTGATTATGTAAAAGGTGCTAACATTGCAGGCTTTGAAAAAGTAGCAGAAGCTATGATTGCACAAGGCGTTTGCTAGTTAAAACGATTGATTATTATTTATTTATAAATAAAAAAGAGATTGTGTAGGAAAAATCTATTTCATAATGGAAAAAATTTGCGAAAATAAGCGAATGTCATTATGGGAAAAGAAGAGGTTTTTATGCAATCTCTTTTTTTAGTTTTTTTTAATAGTTATATCATAGTATTCAATACAAATTTATGTTAGAATATGCTTTAGATAACTTTTTCCAAGAGAGTGGATAAAGCCGTAAAGAGAGCGAAGGAGAAGTAGTGAGATGAGGAATTTTGCAATTACTACAGATTCAAATTCTGATTTGTCAAAAGATTATATTGACAAAAATCATATCGGGGTAATCCCTTATTTTTATGAGATTGACCATGTAGTATATGGGGAGAGAGTCAGTTTGCGATTAAGCGACTTTTACAAGAAAATTCAATCAGGCAGTGTTCCAAAAATCATGAATTGTAACGTGGAACGAATCAAAGAGGTATTTCGAAGCTATTTGGAAGAAGGACTGGATATTTTGCATATTGGAACAACCTATTGTTTTAATTCTAGTTATGACAATCTTCATAAGGCAATCGAAGAGTTGCGAGAAGAATATCCAATTGCGAGAATTATTGAGTTAGATTCAAGAAGCATTTCCATGGGACTTGGACTTATGATAACCAGCGCAGTTGCTATGAAGAAAAATGGGCGAACGATGGATGAGATTATCGATTGGATCGAACGAAGTAGAACAGGCTTTTGGGCAGTCTTTTTTCTTTCCGATCTCTCTTATTTGTCAAGAATTGGAATTATGACAGAGAAAGAGGCTCTTCTTCATCGTGTTTTGCGAAGAAATCCTGTATTGGTGATGAATGAAAATGGTTTTTGTCAAAAAGTGAAGGATATGAAAAACAATAAAAAAACATTTGCAAAAATGATACGAGTGATGGAACGTCGCCTTGGAATGATGAGAGATAAATCTTTACAGTTTTGTATTTTACATGGAGATGCGCCAGAACAGGCAAAAAATGCAGCAGCCTATTTAACAAGGCGTTATCCACGATCATCTGTTTTAATTCAGACAGCAAATCCTGATATGGGAGCTAGATTTGGAAAAGGAACCATTGGCATTTGCTTAATGGGAGAATATCATGATAACACAGGAGGAAGAGATGGTCAAAAGAAACAAAAGGTCGATTCTAGAAGGGACCAATCAATCCGATTTAGAAAATGGGATTCGTCTCAATAAATATTTGAGTGATTCGGGCGTATGTTCTAGAAGACAGGCAGATCATTTAATTGAACTGGGAAAAGTAAAAATTGATGGAAAAGTAGCTGTTACAGGTACAAGAGTACAAAAAGGACAAAAAGTTACGGTGGATGGAAAACCTATTCAACAAGAAGAGAAGCTTGTTTTAATCGCCTTTCATAAGCCGAGAGGAATTGTATGTACGGCAGAAAAAAGAGAAAAAAATAATATTATTGATTATATCAATTATCCAACAAGAATTTATCCTGTCGGTCGGCTTGATAAAGAATCAGAAGGTATTATTTTATTGACAAATCATGGAGAATTGGCAAATCGCATTTGTAAAGCGCGCTATTATCACGAGAAAGAATATATTGTAACGGTAAATAAGCCGATTACCGATTCTTTTCTAAAAAAAATGTCAGAAGGAGTTCCTATTCTTGGAACGATCACAAGACCTTGTAAAGTGAAAAAAGAAGGAACATATACCTTTCGTATTATTTTGACACAGGGCTTAAATCGTCAGATTCGTAGAATGTGTGAATATTTGGGATATCAGGTGACAATATTAAAAAGGATTCGAGTGATGAATGTAGAGCTTGGGGATTTAAAAGTTGGAACCTATCGCGATGTGATGGGGAAAGAATTAAATGAGCTGAATAAAATGTTGTCAAAGGAGAGAGAGAATGGAACAAAAGTTAGCACGAATCAAAGAACTAATAAAAATTCTAAACGACGCAAGTAAGGCCTATTATCAAGAAGATAGAGAAATTATGAGCAATTTAGAATATGATGCTCTTTATGATGAACTAGTGGCATTGGAAAAAGAAACAGGAACGGTTTATGCCAATAGCCCAACGGTTCAAGTTGGTTATGAGCTTCTTAGTGAGTTGGTAAAAGAAAGACATAGTTCTCCAATGCTTTCTCTTGATAAGACAAAAGATGTGGGTAATTTAAAAGATTGGTTAGGGGCTCAAGAAGGAATTCTCTCTTGGAAATTAGATGGACTTACTATCGTTTTAACCTATGAAAATGGAGTGCTTCAAAAGGCAGTCACTCGAGGAAATGGAGAGATTGGTGAAGTAATTACTAATAATGCCAAGACATTTGTGAATTTGCCAAAACAGATCTCTTATACAGGAAAAATGGTGCTTCGAGGAGAAGCAGTTATTAAATATTCTGACTTTGAGAAAATCAATGCAGAGATTGAAGATGTAGAATCAAAGTATAAAAATCCAAGAAATTTATGTAGTGGTTCTGTTCGTCAATTAAATAATGAAATTACAGCCAAGAGAAATGTACATTTTTTTGCCTTTAGTCTTGTAGAAGCAGAAGGCGTTGATTTTAAAAATTCCATTGAACAACAGTTGTTATTTTTAAAGCAACAAGGATTTGAGGTGGTAGAATATCAGAGAGTGACAAAAGATACTATTGAAGAAGTTGTTTTATGGTTTTCGGAACATATTGCACAAAATGACTTTCCATCGGATGGGCTTGTTCTTATTTATGATGATATTTCCTATGGAAAAAACCTTGGAAGAACGGCGAAATTCCCAAGGGATTCTATCGCTTTTAAATGGGCCGATGAGTTAGCAAAGACCACATTGACAGAAATTGAGTGGAGTCCTTCTAGAACAGGTTTAATTAATCCAGTAGCGATTTTTGAGCCTGTAGAGCTAGAAGGAACAACGGTGAGCAGAGCGAGTTTACACAATATTAGTATCGTAGAGAATTTAAAGCTTGGAATTGGAGATTGTATTACTGTTTATAAAGCGAATATGATCATTCCACAGGTAGCGGAAAACTTAACAAAGAGTGGAAAAATAGCAATTCCAGAGCATTGTCCTGCATGTGGTGGCAAGACGAAAATTCAAGATGTAAATGGGGTTCGCTCTTTATATTGTACCAATGAGTTTTGTTCGGCAAAAAAAATAAAATTATTTAGTCATTTTGTATCAAGAGATGCTATGAATATCGATGGCTTGTCAGAAATGACATTAAATAAATTCATTGAACAAGGATTTTTAAAAGAACTTTATGATCTCTTCTCATTAGAACAATATAAAGAACAGATTTTAGAATTAGAAGGGTTTGGACAACGTTCTTATGATAAATTGATAGAATCCATTCAAAAGGCAAGAATGACGACGCTTCCTCGCTTTATTTATAGTTTAGGTATTCCAAATATCGGATTGTCTAATGCAAAAATGATTTGCAAACAGTATCAGTATCAATTGGAACCATTAAAAAAGGCAACCGTAGAAGAACTTGTTTGTATTGATGGAATTGGAGAAGTGATTGCAAAGAGCATTTGTGATTACTTTGAAAATGAACATAATGAGAAAGTCATTACTGCATTGTTAAAAGAAATTACAATCGAAGAACCAATAAAAGAGCAAAACTTGGAATTAAAAATGGAGGGTCTTACTTTTGGTATTACTGGATCTGTAGAGCGGTTCAAAAACCGAAATGAGGTCAAGGCAGTAATTGAAGAGCTCGGTGGAAAAGTGACAGGAAGTGTAACAAGTAAAACCAATTATTTGATTAACAATGATAATACATCTAGTTCTTCTAAAAATAAAAAAGCAAAAGAGCTAGGAATCCCAATTATTACAGAAGAGGAATTCATCAATCAATTTCAAATAACAATATAAATATAGTAAGGACTATCGCAGAATCGAGCGTTTCGTTTGCGATAGTCCTTTTTTCATTATTTTTATTTTGTAAAATCTTTATGAGCAAAAAGTGCAACTCCTAATATTACTGAACAGCCATAAATGCCACATTTAAAAAAGAGTTGGTATAAATTGTTGATATTGGGAAGAATAAGATAGCTAATTCCTCCAGAGATACAAGCAATGCACGCGGGCTTTATCAAAGCCACATAAGGTTCAAAAGAGAGCCTTGTTTCGGTTAAAATAACAATAAGATGAAGGGCGATTAAAATTAAATCACTTGCCATAAGTCCCCATAAGTATCCTGTAATTCCATAGCGAGGAATTGTATAAATAACAAAGAATAAAATGACTCCAGAAGAGATCATGTTGTGGAGAAAGGTTTTGCTCGTTTTTCCAAGACCATTTAAAATACTGGATAAAGTTGTTGTTAAATATGTAAAAGGACAAATAAGTGCCATCATAAAAAGCAATTCTCCTGCGGAACGGCTATGAAAAATAAAATAACCCAATTCTTTTCCATAAAATAAGAAAAGGAAACAAGAAAAAATACCAATGAGTATGCTATAGTAAATGCTTTTTGAAGAAGCTTTACAAATCAAATCTTTTTGTTTCCTAGCTTTTGCAGAAGAAATGGTAGGCAAAAGCATGACGGATAAGGAATTGGTAATAGCAGAAGGAAAGAAGATAAATGGCATAACCATTCCTGTTAAAATTCCATATACCTCTAAGGAAACATCTTTATTATGATAAAAAGTAAGAAAAGCAGAAGGAATTAAGACAGCTTCTGCACTTTGCAACAATGTAAGGACAAGGCGATTGGAAGTGAGAGGAATACTGTCGTGAAGAAGCTCCTTTGCCAGTTTTTTATAAGTAAGGGGAGCTGGTTCGTCAAAACACCGTTCTTTTCGTTCTCGATATAAAAATAAAGCGACAAGAAAGAAAAAAGAACCAATTTCTCCTACTGCCATTCCAAATACCGCCACTTCAGCGTGAGCTTTTTGATTGGAAAAGAGAGTGACGGATAATGCATAAATACTTCCAACACGGATCAATTGCTCAATGAGCTGAGTGGAAGCAGGAAGTAAGGAGTTTGTCATTCCTAATTCATAGCCTAAAATGCAAGCCTTAATGGAGACAAACGGAAGGGCAAAAGAAATAATTTTTAAACAAATAGCACAAGCGGGCTCGTTTAAAATAGAACTACTAATGGGTGTTGCAAAAAAATAAAGGATTCCATAGGCCACAAGAGAAAGGGAAAAGGAAAAAGAAATTCCTGTTAGCAGTACCTTATGGCGTAATTTTGGACGGTTTGGCGGGCAAGAGGCGATCATTCTAGAAATCGAAGTTTCGATCCCTTGACAACAAATGCTAAAACAAAGTAAGTAGACAGGAAAAATCAGTTGATAAATTCCGACTTCTTTTGCGCCAATGAAACGAGAGAGAAAAATTCTGTTATAAAAACCTAAAATACGGGATAAAAATCCAGCAACTGTTAAAATTAACGTGCCTTTAATGAGAGGATTCTTTATTTTCATAAAATGCCTAAAAAGTCTTTTTGTAAACATATGTGAAAACATGAGAAACTATGCGAAATGTATTTTTTCAAATACATATAAGATCTTAACAGAGAAACGGTTGACAGAATCTGATTCCAGTGATATTATACTAACATAAAGTTGACAAAAATAGTCGGGATTAAATCCATCATTAAAATAACGATTCAATTTTTTAATCATATCATACTTATAGTAGAGATGACAAGAAAAATTTTGATGATGCCGACAAATTTTTTAGAAGGGAGGCGCTGCATGAAAATATCCACAAAAGGACGATACGGTCTTAGAGCCATTGTTGATATAGCATTAAATGGT
This sequence comes from uncultured bacterium, assembly GCA_905214925.1. Taxonomy (GTDB): domain Bacteria; phylum Bacillota; class Clostridia; order Lachnospirales; family Lachnospiraceae; genus Scybalomonas. Next base: position 50,996 of record CAJMOB010000013.1, read on the forward strand.
GAGAAAGATGCGGTATCCATAAGCAGTATTTCAGAACGACAATCGATTTCTGTCAGCTACTTAGAACAGCTTTTGGCAAAGCTTAGAAAAGCGGAGTTAATTAAGAGTATTCGAGGAGCTCAAGGAGGCTATCGTTTAAATAGACCAGCGGAGGAAATTTCTGTTGGAGCCGTTTTAAGAGCGTTAGAGGGAGATTTAAGACCAGTTGATTGTTCTGAACTCTCTGAAGAAGGTGAAGGCGGGTGCGAAAGTGCAAATTTTTGCGTAACTAAGTATGTATGGCAGAAGATGAATGATAGTATTAATGATACGGTTAATCATATTTCCATTCATGAATTGGTGGAAGAAGCAAAAATGACACCTGCTTATAAAAGCACAAGAGATTGTGAAAAATAGTCGTAAGACGTAATTTATATAAAATAGTTTGAATCTTTCATATACTTTCGTATATAAAATGATAGAATAAGTAGAGCAAGAGATTGCAGAAATAGGAGTGATAGTAGCATGGATAAAAAAGTAATTTATTTAGATCACGCGGCAACAACACCAGCAAGACCAGAAGTTGTAGAGGCAATGCTTCCATATTTTACAGAGAAGTTTGGAAATCCATCTAGTGTATATAGTTTCGCATCAGACAATAAAAATGTGATTACAGACGTAAGAGAGCAAATTGCAAACACACTTGGTGCTAAAACAGAAGAAATCTATTTTACTGCAGGTGGTAGTGAGTCCGATAACTGGGCGTTAAAGGCAACTGCAGAAGCTTATGAGAATAAAGGAAAGCATATTATTACAACAAAAATTGAACATCATGCAATTCTTCATACAGCAGAGTATTTAGAAAAACAAAGAGGGTTTGAAGTAACTTATCTTGATGTAGATGAAAATGGTTTTGTTCGTCTTGATGATTTAAAAGCGGCAATTCGTCCAGATACTATTTTAATTTCTATTATGTTTGCAAATAATGAAATTGGAACAATTGAGCCAGTGAAAGAAATCGGTGCGATTGCAAAAGAACATGGAATTTTATTCCATACAGATGCGGTACAAGCTTACGGACAAATTCCAATTAATGTAGATGAATGTAACATTGATATGTTAAGCGCCAGTGGCCATAAATTAAATGGACCAAAAGGAATCGGTTTCCTCTATATTCGTAAAGGGGTAAAAATTCGTTCCTTTGTTCACGGTGGTGCTCAGGAAAGAAAACGCCGTGCAGGAACAGCCAATGTGACAGGAATTGTTGGATTAGGAAAAGCAGTTGAAATTGCATTTGCTACAATGGAAGAACGTACAAAGAAAGAAATTGAGTTACGCGATCATTTAATTAATCGTATTTTAACAGAAATTCCATATACAAGATTAAATGGAGATCGTGTCAATCGTCTTCCAAACAACGTAAATATTAGTTTCCAATTCATCGAAGGAGAATCTCTGTTAATTATGCTTGATATGAATGGAATTTGTGGTTCTAGCGGTTCTGCTTGTACATCAGGCTCTCTTGATCCATCCCATGTATTATTAGCAATTGGACTCCCACATGAAATTGCACATGGTTCTTTAAGATTGACATTAGGTGATGAAAATACAATGGAAGAGATCGATTATGTTGTTGATAAATTAAAAGAAATTGTATCAAGACTTCGTTCTATGTCTCCATTATATGAAGATTTTGTAAAAAAGAACTAAGAGAAATTGAAAATAAAAAAGGAATAGTAGATAAAGGAGTAAAATAGTATGTATAGTGAAAAAGTAATGGATCATTTCCAAAACCCAAGAAATGTTGGAGAAATTGAAAATGCAAGTGGTGTAGGTACTGTTGGTAATGCAAAATGTGGAGATATTATGCGTGTTTACTTTGATATTGATGAAAATCAAGTGATTCGCGATGTAAAATTCAAAACATTTGGTTGTGGTGCAGCTGTTGCAACAAGTAGTATGGCAACAGAACTTGTAAAAGGAAAAACAATCGAAGAAGCGATGAAAGTTACAAATAAAGCGGTTATGGAAGCATTAGATGGACTTCCACCAGTAAAAGTACACTGTTCTTTATTAGCAGAAGAGGCAATTCATGCAGCTCTTTGGGATTATGCTCAAAAAAATGGTATTACAATCGAAGGTTTAGAAAAACCAAAGACAGACATTAGCGAGCATGAAGAAGAAGTAGAAGAAGAATACTAAAATTTATCGTATTCCTATATATAATGGAAAAAGTTTCCTAAAAACAAAAAATCAGGAAGATCATTCTTTCCTATTAATAATCAGCTAAGCAAAATCTGTACAGGATAAAGGCATTGTTCTCTTTCTCTTGTACAGATTTTTTCTGTCGTTTATACGAAGACAACGAGTCATACAAAAGAATATAGGTTGCAACCTTTTTTTTGCTATGTTAGGATAAAATTGATAAAAAAATATATGCAAACGATGGATAAACTTATTAGTAGGGAAACATTATTTTGTAAGAAGAGTTTAACAGAAAAAGCATAAAAAATAAATCATAAAAAAATACAAAAGGAGAAAAAGAAATGGCTGAAAAAGTAGTAATTGGTATGTCTGGTGGTGTGGATTCTTCTGTAGCCGCTTATTTATTAAAGGAAGCGGGATACGATGTAATCGGTGTTACCATGCAGATTTGGCAAGAACAAGAAAATGAAGTAATCGAAGAAGAAGGTGGATGCTGTGGATTATCTGCAGTGGATGACGCAAGAAGAGTTGCAAACACCCTTGGAATTCCTTATTATGTTATGAATTTTCGTGGGGAGTTTCAAAAAAATGTAATTGATTATTTTGTAGATGAATATACCCATGGTAGAACGCCAAACCCATGTATTGCTTGTAACCGTTATGTAAAGTGGGAGTCCCTTTTAAGACGTTCTTTGGATATTGGGGCAGATTATATTGCAACAGGACATTATGCTCGTATAGAGAAGCTTCCAAATGGAAGATATGCTATTAAAAAATCGGTAACCGCTGCAAAGGATCAAACATATGCCCTTTATAATTTGACACAAGAACAGCTTTCTAAAACGTTGATGCCAGTTGGCGACTATACAAAAGACGAGATTCGTAAAATTGCAGAAGGAATTAATCTTCGTATTGCCAACAAGCCAGATAGTCAAGAAATTTGTTTTGTCTCTGATAATGATTATGCAGGATTTATTGAAAAAGAAATCGGAAAAAAATTTGAAAAAGGTGATTTTATCGATGTCAATGGCAATGTAGTAGGACAGCATAATGGAATTATTCATTATACAATTGGACAGAGAAAAGGACTTAATTTATCCCTTGGACGACCTGTTTTTGTTGTGGATATTTTGCCAGAAACCAATCAAGTTGTTGTAGGAGATAATCAAGATGTATTTGCAAAGGGACTTATTGCGGATCGTATGAATTTTATGGCAATTGAAGAGCCTGCAATTGGAGAAGAAATTCGTTTATTTGCAAAAATTCGTTATAATCATGGAGGAGCTCCATGTACCATAAAAAGAATTAACGAAGAACAATGTGAAGTATTATTTGATGAGCCACAAAGAGCTATTACTCCTGGACAAGCGGTTGTTTTTTATGATGGCGATTATGTTGCAGGTGGCGGTACAATTGTAAAACGTGTTGTCCAATAAAGAAAGGGGAAAATACTTTGGTAAAAAAAGGGGAAACTATTAAAATTATAAAAAAATTAGATGAATATTCCGATGAATATGAGATAGGGGATACTTTTCTTGTGGAAGGCACATGGTATGGTGGTATTCATATTACTGGAAAAACAGGAGTACCAGTATCATTGGAAACAGAAGAATTTGAACCATTACGTGTAGAAACAAGGGATGGAATCGAGAAGAATTTAGCGGTCAATGTTAAAAAAGTAATTTTTCACGTTGATGAAGTAGAAAAAGTAGTATTAGCTTTTCGCAATATCCAAAATATGATTGAATATTATGAAGAAAGAAATGAGAAGCTAATAGTAGAGTTATTGCTAAATGAAGAAGGCGTACAAGCGTTGCTTTCAAAAGAAAAAGTGGAGATACTTACACAATTAAAGAAAAAGCAAGTTATAGTAGCTGTTTGTAAAAACTCCTTATTAAAGCATAAGTTGGTTGAAGAAGAATATGCACAAAAATTCACAATTGTTCCAGTAGGAGTTGTAGAATTATCGGAAAAACAATGGGAAGGATATGCCTATATCCGTCCATAGAGAAGATTCTAGCATTTCGTTATAGAAGCTTTTCATTATCGATAAAAAAATTTATTATGATAGAAAAAGAGGCTGTTAAAAAACATAAGGTTTTAACAGCCTTTTTATTTATGCTTTTATAATTTGATAAATTCAGGTTTTTGTTCTCTAAAAATAGTATAGTATTTAAATCCAATGGATTTTAACATATCAGGTACTAAATGAAAGTCATAAGCAATATGTTCTGGTTTATGGGCATCGGAGCCGATTGTTAGAATTTCTCCACCGAGTTCTCGATATCGTTTTAGCACTTCCAATCGAGGATGAGGTTGACCAAGTCCATATTTTAGACCACTGGTATTACATTCAATTCCTTTGCCCATTTCAATAATTTTTTTCATAGCCACATCTAAAATGTCAAAGTAATTTTTAGGATGATAGAAATAGTTTTTAGATGGCAAATAGCGAACGGCATAATCTAAATGTCCATAAGATTGAAATCCATCAAATAATGAAATATTTTTTACAATGGATTCAAAGTAAATACGAATTCCTTGTTCTTCGCCAAACGTATCGTAATAACGAGGATAATAAGGATCGTATCCGCCAGCTTCGTGAGAAGAGGCAATAATAAAATCAAATGGATATTGTTTTACCATTTGCCAAACAGAGTTTTCGATTCCTTCTTTCATGCCGAATTCAACACCAGTTAAAATTTCAATTTGATCTTGATACTTTTCTTTATATTGTGCCATTGTTGGAAAATAACGCTGAACATCAAGATCAAAGGATATCGTATTATCATCTTCTGGATAGTAATTGAAATCTTGATGATCGGTAAAACAGATTGTTTTTAATCCTTTTTTTATGGCAGATTCGATCATAGATTCTACAGAACTTTTACTATCTCCAGAAAAACAAGTGTGTAAGTGAAAATCGCTTCGAATCATAAAAAACCTCCTAAACAAATGATTCCCAAAAATTGTGTAAAGAAATTTTATCAATTGGGAATAAATTTAATAAGAAATTATCATATTACTTACTAGTATACCGAAATCAAATTAAGGATACAAGTCTTATTGTTTTAAAAGGAATTTAAAAAATACAAATGTAAAGTTTATGTAAAGTTCCCGTAAAAATAATGCGAAAAAAATAGAATCTTGTTATGATAATAAAAGTGCAAGAAAGGAATTCGTATGCACAAAAACAAGAGAAATTTTTATTCCATAGGAATCCGTATGGAATGAAAAGGGTTTTGAAAGAACTTAGGAGGATTAAAAAATGGTACTTGAAAATTTAGGAAACCTATTTACCTTTATAGGTGGTCTTGGTATGTTCTTGTACGGTATGAATTTGATGGCCGATGGACTTCAAAAATCTGCAGGAAACAAGATGAAACAACTTTTAGGGTATTTGACGAATAATCGTCTATTAGGTGTTCTTATGGGAGCTTTTATTACTGCGATTATTCAAAGTAGCTCTGCCACAACTGTTATGGTAGTTGGTTTTGTAAATGCAGGAATTCTCAATTTAACACAAGCAGTTGGTGTTATCATGGGGGCCAATATTGGGACGACAGCAACCGCTTGGATTGTATCTGCATCAGAGTGGGCATCATTTTTAAAACCGGAATTTTTAGCACCATTATTTGTTGGTCTTGGTGTCTTTTTATTAGTTTTTACAAAAGGTGTTAGAAAACATCAAATTGGAGAAATTATCGTTGGATTTGGTCTTTTATTCATTGGATTATCCTTTATGTCGGATTCCGTTAGTGTTTATAAAGACAGCCCAATTTTTGCAAAAGCGTTTAGTGTTCTTGGCGGAAACCCAATTTTAGGTATTTTAGTAGGTGCAGCTGTAACGGCTATTATTCAAAGTTCTTCTGCTTCTGTTGGTATTTTACAGACATTAGCAGCAAATGGAATTGTAAACTGGCGTTCTGCTATTTTTATTACGCTAGGACAAAATATTGGTACTTGCGTCACTGCTATTATTTCAAGTGCAGGTGCGAATAAAACGGCGAAAAGAGCGGCAGGAATCCATCTTTTATTTAATGTTGCAGGTGCGGTTATCTTTGGAGTTATTATGTTTTTTGTATTTCTTGTTTTCCCAGAGTTTGCAGCATCACACATTAACAAAACAGAAATTTCAATTTTCCACACAATTTTTAATGTGACAAATACAATTGTTTTATTCCCATTTGCATCACTTCTTGTGAAATTATCTGGAAAACTTGTAAAAGGTAGCGAAGAAGAAGAGCAAGTAAAAGAAAAAGAAGAGGATATTGTATTAAAACATTTAGATGAACGTATTTTACGTACACCATCACTAGCGGTTGAAAATGCAGTAGAAGAAGTGGTACGTATGGGTGAAATTGTTCTTGAAAGTACAAAAGAAGTTATGGATATTTTATGTGATAAAAAGAAAACATCAAAAGAAAATATCCAAAAGATTTTCGATAGAGAAAAAAATATTAATAAGCTTGAGACAGCCATTACAGAATATCTTGTAAAAATTAATAATTTATCGATTACAGAAGAGCAACATGAATTAGTCAATCATTTATTTTATACCGTAAGTGATATGGAACGTGTTGGAGACCATGCAGAAAATTTAGCGGAATTTGCGCAATATCGACAAGAACATGATTTTACATTTTCTGACAATGGGGAATGTGAATTAAAAGAAATTTGTCAAATTGTTTATAACAGTTTGCACAATAGTATCCTTGCTAGGAAGACAGAAAATATCGAATATGTTAAAAATGTGGCAAAGTTAGAAGAGGAAGTCGATAATTTAGAAGAAGAGCTTCGCGAAAAACATATCGAACGACTTTCAAAAGGACAATGTGAAGCACAAGCAGGTGTCATTTTTCTTGATATTATAAGCAATTTAGAGCGAATTTCTGATCACGCACAAAATATCGCAGGATATGTCCGTGATGAAAAAATGGCATAATGCACAAAAGAATTAACTGAAATTATAAATTTTATGGCTTGAATTTTTTTAATAATTTCGGTATGATATAAGGGAATTAGGGATACCAATTCATGCCAGATTAATAACCACCTTATAGGGTGGATATTATAAAGTTAATATTATAACAAACTTAGGAGGAATTATCATGGCAGTAAAAGTAGCAATTAATGGTTTTGGACGTATTGGACGTCTTGCATTCAGACAAATGTTTGGAGCTGAAGGATATGAAGTAGTTGCAATCAACGATTTAACAAGTCCTAAAATGTTAGCTCATTTATTAAAATACGACTCTTCTCAAGGAAAATATGCTTTAGCTGATAAAGTTGAAGCTGGTGAAGATAGCATCACAGTTGATGGAAAAACAATCAAAATCTATGCAGAAGCAAACGCTGAAAATCTTCCATGGGGAGAAATCGGAGTAGACGTTGTTCTTGAATGTACAGGCTTCTACACATCCAAAGCAAAAGCAGAAGCTCACGTTAAAGCTGGTGCAAGAAAAGTTGTTATCTCTGCTCCTGCAGGAAATGACCTTCCTACAATCGTATTCAACGTAAACCATGACACATTAAAAGCAGAAGATACAGTAATTTCTGCAGCTTCTTGTACAACAAACTGTTTAGCACCTATGGCTGATGCATTAAACAAATATGCTCCAATTCAGTCTGGTATCATGAGCACAATTCATGCTTACACAGGAGATCAGATGACTCTTGATGGACCACAGAGAAAAGGTGATTTAAGAAGATCTCGTGCTGCAGCAGTTAACATCGTACCTAACTCTACAGGTGCTGCAAAAGCTATCGGTTTAGTTATTCCAGAATTAAACGGAAAATTAATCGGATCTGCTCAGCGTGTACCAGTTCCAACAGGTTCTACAACAATCTTAACAGCAGTTGTAAAAGGAACAGACGTAACTGTTGAAGGAATCAATGCAGCTATGAAAGCAGCAGCAAATGAATCTTACGGATACAACGAAGATGAAATCGTATCTTCTGATATCGTAGGAATGAAATTCGGTTCTTTATTCGATGCTACTCAGACAATGGTATCTAAAGTTGGCGACGACTTATATCAGGTACAAGTTGTTTCTTGGTATGACAACGAAAACAGCTACACATCTCAGATGGTAAGAACAATCAAATACTTCTCTGAATTAGCTTAATCGTTAATAGAAGAATAATTTGAATAAAAGATTCAATTCGGGGTCTGGTCTAGAAAGACCAGACCCTGTTTTCGTAAGGAGGAAAAAATCCAATGCTTAGCAAAAAAACAGTTGATGATTTAAAAAATGTAGCAGGTAAAAAAGTTTTAGTTCGTTGTGATTTCAATGTACCTTTAAAAGATGGTGTAATTCAAAACTACAATCGTATCGATGGTGCGCTTCCAACAATTAAAAAATTATTAGAAGAAGGTTGCAAAGTAATTCTTTGCTCTCACTTAGGAAAACCAAAGGGAGAACCATTACCAGAAATGTCTTTAGCACCAGTTGCTAAGGCTTTAACAGAACGTTTAGGTGTAGAAGTTAAATTTGTAGATGATCCAGTTGTAACAGGAGAAGAAACAAAAGCAGTTGCAGCTTCTTTAAAAGAAGGTGAAGTATTATTACTTCAAAATACACGTTATAGAGTGGAAGAAACAAAATACGGAAAAGATGAAAAAGCAGAAGATTACGCAAAAGAATTAGCTGCTCTTTGCGATAATGAATTATTCGTAAACGACGCTTTTGGTACTGCTCACAGATCTCACTGCTCTAATGTTGGTGTAACAAAATACACAAAAGAAAATGTAGTTGGCTATTTAATGGAAAAAGAAATCAAATTCTTAGGAGAAGCAGTAGAAAATCCTGTTCGTCCATTCGTAGCTATCTTAGGAGGAGCAAAAGTATCTGATAAAATCAATGTAATCAATAACTTACTTGAAAAAGTGGATACATTAATTATCGGTGGAGGTATGGCTTATACTTTCGCAAAAGCACAGGGACATGAAATCGGTAACTCTTTATTAGAAGCTGATAAAATGGACTACGCTTTAGAAATGATTAAAAAAGCAGAAGAAAAAGGTGTAAAATTATTACTTCCTATCGATAACGTAGCTGGTAAAGAATTCTCTAATGATACAGAAACACAAGTTTGTGGAGAAGATATTCCAGAAGGTTGGTCAGGATTTGATATTGGACCTAAATCTGTTGCATTATTTAAAGAAGCATTAGAAGGTGCCAAAACAGTTGTATGGAATGGACCAATGGGTGTATTCGAATTTGAAAACTTTGCAAACGGTACATTAGAAATCTGCCGTGCAGTTGCTGATTTAAAAGATGCTACAACAGTTGTTGGTGGTGGAGATTCTGTAAATGCTGTAAAACGTCTTGGATTCGCTGATAAGATGACTCATATCTCTACAGGTGGTGGAGCTTCTTTAGAATTCTTAGAAGGAAAAGAATTACCAGGTGTTGCAGCTGCTGATAATAAATAATCAATTAGCAAGAGAATGATTTGAAATAGTGAATAGAGAATGGCAATGAGCTATTCTCTATTCCTTAGAATGTGAAAAGTTCGTACAGCGTGCTTTTCATCGTAGATAAAGTGGGAAGAAAGAGGGATACACGCATGCGTAAAAAAATTATTGCAGGAAACTGGAAAATGAACATGACTCCAAGTGAGGCTGTTAAATTAGTAAATGAATTAAAACCATTAGTAGCCAATGAAGAAGTGGATGTTGTATTTTGTGTACCAGCAATTGACATTATTCCAGCTATGGAAGCTGCTAAAGGATCTAACATTAATATCGGTGCTGAAAATATGTACTTTGAAGATAAGGGAGCTTTCACTGGTGAAATCTCTCCAGCGATGTTAACTGATGTTGGAGTAAAATATGTTGTGCTTGGACATTCTGAAAGAAGAGAATACTTCGCAGAAACAGATGAGACAGTAAATAAAAAAGTAAAAAAAGCATTCGAATATGGTATTACACCAATCATCTGCTGTGGAGAATCTTTGGCACAGAGAGAACAAGGAGTAACAATTGATTTTATTCGTCAGCAGATTAAAATCGCATTCTTAGATGTAACAGCAGAACAAGCAAAAACAGCTGTTATTGCATATGAACCAATTTGGGCGATTGGAACAGGAAAAGTTGCTACGACAGAACAAGCACAAGAAGTTTGTAAAGCAATTCGTGAATGTATCGCTGAAATTTATGATGATGCAACCGCAGAAGAAATTCGTATTCAATACGGTGGATCTGTATCTGCAGCTTCTGCACCAGAATTATTTGCTCAGGCAGATATTGATGGTGGATTAGTTGGTGGAGCATCTTTAAAGCCAGACTTTGGCTCTATTGTAAATTATAATAAATAATTTTTTATGATCGCATAACTTAAAAATCCAGCTATCTAGCAGAAATCTTAAGATTTAGGCCATATAGCTGGATTTTTTTTGTAGTATAGGAAATAATTATGAAAAATATTATTGATTTTTTATTTTTTGTTTAGTAGAATAAAACCGAAATATGTTTGATAAAGAGGAAAAAAGTAGATAATCTAAAGTTTTTTAGTTCTATCTACATAAAATAAAATCAGAATAATTAAGAGGTTAAAAAAATGGAATGGAATATAGTGCCAGAATTTGAGGCTCTAGTCATCCTAGCAATTATATGGGTTTATTCTAGGAAAGGTAGTAATTTACCTGTTTTAAGAAATAAAATGTTCCAGGCATGTATTATCATTACGTTTATTGGAATTTCTAGTAATATTCTTTCTACTTTAATGATTTATAATTATGCTGTGATTCCAATGTGGCTTACATGGCTTATTACTATGATTTATTTTCTTTTTACACCGCTGATGGGCTTTATTTATTTTGGATATGTGATTTCTGTCATTTATGGAAAAATAGATGAAATAAAAAAAGTGGTCCATATTACAACAATACCATCACTCATTTATGTATTACTTATAATACAAAATATATTTGGTGGACATATCTTTCGGATTACATTAGAAGATGGATATGTAAGAGGTAACTGGATTTTAGTTACATACTTAGTTGTTTACTTTTATTGTATTGCAAGTGTCATTATCGTTATCTATAATCGTAAGAAAATTGGTGGAAAGACAGCATCTATATTAGTAAGTTTTCCTATTATAGGATCTGTCATTGTAATTATCCAACAATTTTTTTCTAATATTATTTTATCAGGTTTTGCATCAAGCTGTTCTTTATTAATTATTTACTTATATTTACAAAACAAGCAGATCTATATTGATTATTTAACAAGAATACCAAATCGTTGGGAATTACTCAGTATGTTGGACGTGTTATTACAGCGTTCAGGGAAAGAAAAGAAGTTTTGTCTACTTGTTATTTCTCTAAGAGGTTTTAAACATATTAATGATATGTTTGGACAGCATACAGGTGATCTTGTTTTACAAGAGTTTAGTCAATTTTTATGTGAAATTGCACCAAAAGATAGTGTTTATCGCTTTAATGGAGATGAATTTGCTATTTTATATTCCAACGGTAAAGAGGCAGGAATACGATATCTGATTAAAAAGATACAAAAACGAATGGAAGGGATATGGTACATCCGTGGATACGAGTGTAAGTTATCGAGCGCGATTGGAATTGTAGAGCAGAAACAGGAAAATCAAACGTTAGAATCCCTTGTACAATCGGTGGAATATGCAGTAACTGAGGCGAAGAATAAAAAAGATACTTACATTTGTTATTGCGATGAAAAGACGTTATAGCAATTAATAAGAAAGAAACAGGTTATTCAAGTTTTAAGGGAAAAGTTAGAAGATAAAAGTTTTGAAATGTATTATCAACCGATTTATGCTGTGGAAGAAGAAAAGTTTTTATATGCGGAATCATTAATGAGAATGAATGATACTCCAATTGGTCCAATTTATCCATCGGAGTTTATTCCAATTGCAGAGGAGACAGGAATTATTATTGAAATGACTTATGTCATTTTGGATAAGGTTTGTAAATTTGTAAAAAAACTATTAGAGGAAGGGATAGAGATCAATTCTGTTCATGTTAATTTTTCTGCAATTCAATTTTCACAGTTTAATTTAGACGAAAAAGTAATTGATATTATTAAGAAAAATGGAATTCCAAACAACAGCATAAAAATAGAATTTACAGAAAGTGCATTAGCGGAGAGCACAGAAATAGTTACCAAGTTTGCATTAAATATGAAACAACAAGGAATTAAAATGGGACTTGATGATTTTGGAACTGGATATTCCAATATTGCTACTGTGTTGAAGATTCCATTTAATGCTATTAAATTGGATAAAAGTCTTGTTTGGGCAGCAATGGAAAATAAAAATTCTAGATTATCAATGAAAAATTTAATGAGAGCCTTTAAAGATTTAGGAATGCAAGTAGTAGCAGAAGGTGTGGAAACGGAAGAACAAAGACAATTAGTATGTGATTTTGGTGTGGATCAAATCCAAGGTTATTATTATTCAAAGCCATTGTCTGAGGAACAAGCATTGGAATTTTTTAAACAACAAAAGAAAAAAGTATAAAGTATACAGTAGTGGGAAGTGTACTTCACAACATTCAAGAAAAATGAATCAATTAAGAATTGTTATGATGACATCTCCTAATATATTTTAAGTGGCTAAAAGTAGATATTCCTGTTTTTAGCCATTTTTAAGTTCATTGGGATTAAAACAATATTTAGACAAGCTACTATCCAATAGGAGACGGTACGAGAAAAATAAGGCGTTGTTATGATGAGAACAGGAAAGAAGTGAAATAAGGGAGTATTTTTTGAAAGAAAAATAGGTTTAAATAACAGGCTATGGAGTGGAAAAGAAATAGGATTAGGAGGATGTTATGCCAGTTGGAATCAGTGCAAAAAGCGGTAGAAAGAAACTGTATTTTGCAATCATCTATATTATATTTGTAATAGGGATAGCAGTATTATTCAATAAATATGCAGGGGATAAGACACAAAAACAACTACTAAACGCATTAGATGATATAGCGAAACAAAGTGTTGTTACAATACAAGATAATATTAATAATAAGTTGAGGGAATTAAGTTATTTAGCTGAGCAGCTTAGCAGTCAAGAAGGGTATGACTATACAAAAAGTGCAAACGATACAAAAAATTTTGTAAAGGTATTAGGATTAAAGAGAATTGGAGTTGCTTTATCTGATGGTATTATGTATATGAATGACGGAGAAGTTTTCGATATTAATTCAAGAGAATATTTTCATCATAGTATGGAAGGGGAAAACTATGTCAGTGGCATATTAAAAGATCTAAAAGATGAAGAAGAAATACTCGTTTATAGTGTGCCAATTTATGATAAAAATAATGAAGTCATTGGAGTTTTGGCAGCCAGTGATAATACAAAAAATTTCTTACAAGGTTTCAAAGTTTCTATCTTAAATGGTTATGGATATAGTTATGTTATTGATTCAAAAGGGGAGATTTTGTCATCCTCTCTTTATGAAAAAATTGATAAAACAAATTTATTTGAGTTTTTAGAAGAATGGCCAGAAAATAAAAATGCAATTCAAGAATTCTCTCGTCTATTAAAAGATGAAAAAAAGGGTAGTATTTATGTTAGAGCAAAAGAATATCAGTATGCTACGGTAAGCCCTTTAGGAATTCATGATTGGTCTTTAGTTACATTGATTCCAGAAAATATATTAAGTGAACGTGTTGCAACCATTCAAAATGTTATGAAAATAATAGGAGTTAGCATTGCGTTAGGAGCGATTATTCTTTTCATTTTGATTGTAAGAATACAAAGAAAGTATGAAAATTATTTAAAAGAAATTGCTTATATGGATCCGTTTACAGGATTACATAATAAATTCTATTTTCAGGAGAATTTTTTATCCACGATTAAAGATATGCAAGGGAAAAAAGCAGCATTAGTCATTTATAATATCCGAAGGTTTAAAATGGTTAATGAAATTTATGGAGAGATCGCAGGAGATCATTTGCTAAAGGAAATTGCTCGTATTTTAAAAGAAGAACTTATATTAGAAAAAGAAATGTTAATGTATGGATATGCCGATGAATTTGTTACGTTATATTTTTATGATGAAAAAGAAGAATTGGAGGAAAGGATTCAAAATATTCTCCAAAAAACTGGAGTAATCGAATATCGAGATAACCGCATTACGTTACATATGGCAGTTGGAATTTATGAAATTTGTAATCTTCAGTATTCCTTTGAGAAAGTGTATAATTATGCTAATATTGCAAAGAAAAAAAGTAAAAACGTTTTAAATGAGCCATTTGTTTATTATAGTGAAGAATTAAAAGAGAAAGAAGTAAAACAAAATAAGTTAAATGATAGTATTAAAGAAGGAATTAAAAAAAAGGAATTTAAAGCTTGGTTCCAGCCAAAATTTGATCCCCATACGCGAGAGCTTGTGGGAGCAGAAGCATTGGCAAGATGGTATAAAGAAGATGGCGAAATTTTATCACCATTTTATTTTGTGGAATTTTGTGAAAAAGTAGGTTTAATTCAAAATATTGATCTTCTAGTTATTGAAGATGTGTGCAAACAATTTCAAACGTGGAGAGAACAAGGATTGCCTTGTTTTCCTATTTCTGTAAACCTTTCTCGGGCATATTTAAATAGCGTAGATTCTATTTATCATTTAAAAGAGATTTTGGATCAGTATAAAATTGAAAGTGAGTATATACAGTTAGAAATAACGGAAAGCGCTATTGTGGATAGTGAAAAAGAGCTTGGCAATATTATTGATACCATGCATAAGTTAGGGTTTACAGTGTTATTAGACGATTTTGGTGTTGGATATTCTTCTTTAATTTCAATTAATAATTTAAATTTTGATATATTAAAAATTGATAAGTCCTTTGTTGATGCTATCGGAACGGAGAAAGGCGATTATATTGTTAAATATACGATAGGCTTAGGAAAAAAATTAGGAATGGATATCATAGTAGAGGGAGTAGAAACTCAAGAAGAATATGATTTCTTGAAAGAGCAAGAATGTGATATGATACAAGGATATTATTTTTGTAAGCCTATAACAGGTGAAGACTTTACAGAAATGTTAAAAAAAGTGAAAAAATAAAAAACATTTAAAAAGAATAGTAAAAAAGGTTCAGGAAAAATAATTTACCTGAACCTTTTTCTTGTCTAGCTTTAAATGAAAACAGAAATTATTTTAAAATAATTTCTTAGAGTGTGCAAACTGCACTTCTTTTATTGATCAAATACTTAATATAATAGAAAAAGAATCAATATAAAGGAGGAACTATTTCATGAATGTAAATGAAAAGAAAATTCAAGACATTCTGAAATCCCGTGGCATCGATATCGATGAAACTAAGGAGACAAAAGAAGAAGACATTAAAGAGGCAGCAGAAAGCTTTCAAAAGATTATGGATATCTATTATAATTTAAAAGTAACTGCTGATATGGAAATTCCATACTGGTATAATCGTGTATGGTGGGAGAATGATGGAGATTTATTAGAAGTTCGAAGAGCAAGAGCGGTGGCAGCAGGATATGCTCATAGCACTCCAACAATTTTACCATATGAAAAGCTTGTTATGAATAAGACAAAAAATATTAGAGGTGCTTTTCCATTTCCTTGGGTATGTGCAAGTTTCTTTAATGCATTAGCAGAATCCCTTATGAACGAAGTTGATGCGCCAGCAGAAAATGCAGCAGATTCCGTTTCTATGGTTGGTACAGGCGGTGGAAACGTGACAGAAAGTTACGGAGAAGTTGTTTCTATCGCTAAAAAATTTGGAATGAGAAAAGAAGAAATTCCTGTTCTTGTAAAAGTTTCAAAGGCTTGGGATGGAATTTCTGTTGAAGATATTTCTGATAAATATGCAAGAACGCTTCCAGGATACGATCAATTTAAACGTGTTATGGATAGTGTTGTTGTTATGTTCGATTCTTTTGCAATTCCTCAAGGAAGAGAAGTTATGAACTATTATATGCCATTACAATATGGGTTTGATCGCATTATTGAATTATGTGATGAAAAGATGGCGGAAACAATGGGTGAAGCAGAAGATGATGGTATTCTTGGAATGAGTCGTGGATACTATTATGCTGCAATGAAAGAAATCACAATGGGACTTAGCAAATGGTGTGATAATTATGCGAAAAAGGCAGAGGATCTTGCATCAAGAGAACCAGATGAGACTTTTAAGAAAAATTATTTAGAAATTGCAAAAGTGATGCATAATATTGCACATAAAAAGCCATCCACATTCCGTGAAGCCCTTCAGATGACATTTTGTTTACATTTAGGAGTTGTAAACGAAGATCCACAGTCAGGACAATCCATTGGTCGACTTGGACAAGTATTACAGCCATTTTATGAAAAAGATATCGAAGAAGGTATTACAACAGAAGAAGAAGTCATTGAACTATTAGAATTATATCGCATTAAAATCACTTGTATTGAATGTTTTGCATCAGCTGGTGTATCTGGTGGGGTATTATCTGGAAATACATTCAATAACTTATCTTTAGGTGGTTTGAATTACGAAGGTCTTTCTGCTGTAACTCCATTAGAATATTTAATTTTAGAGGCAGGAATGAGAGCACAGACACCTCAGCCAACACTTTCTATTTTGTATGATGAAAAAACACCAGAAGACTTCCTTATGAAAGCGGCATCATGTACAAAACTTGGTATGGGATATCCAGCTTGGATGAATAACCAAAATGGTATGAACTTTATGCTTCGTCATTATGGACCAGAAGGTATGGATTTATATGATGCAAGAGCATGGGCATTAGGTGGTTGTTTAGAGTCTGCGCCAGGTTGCTTCTTACCATTAGAATATAATGGCAAAATAACGATGATCCCAGGTGGTGCTTCTCCAACTTGTGGTACAGGAATTCATTTTACAGCATTACCAAAGATTTTAGAGTTGGTATTAACAAATGGTGTTGATGAAAGAACAGGAGAAATGGTATTCCCTCCACATAATAAAACTATCGATTCTTTTGAAACAATGATGGATATTTGGAAAGAATATTTAGACTTAAGCAATCGTATTGTAAACAAGGTAAATAATTTACAGATGGATATTTGGAGAAAATATAATATGCCAGTTGTAAATTCTTTATTAAAACCAGATTGTTTCAAAAAAGGACAACATCTTGGTAACTGTGGTGCTCGTTATAATGGTGGAATTAACTTTGAATCTTGTGGAACGATCACTTTTATCAATACATTAGCATCTCTTAAGAAAAATGTATTTGATGATAAGCTGTTTACTTTAGAAGAAATGAAGGATGCAATGCTCCATAACTTTGGATTTAAGACTGCTTATGATACTGGTGTGTTCTCACCAGACTTTAGAGAAAGCACAGAGTCAGCAAAAAAATATGAAAAGATCTTTGCAGCTTGCTTAAATGCACCAAAATACGGAAATGCAGATCCATATGTAGATTCTCTTTTGAAAGATTATCAAACTTATATGTTGCATTATTTACCAACACTTCATTCTTATTATGGAAAACCAGAATACTTATGCCAGATTTCTGTATCCACTCATGGACCACAGGGATTTGTTACGTTAGCGACTGCAGATGGAAGACTTGCAGGAACTACTTATTCTGATGGTTCTGTATCTGCAGCATCAGGAACAGATAAGAATGGTATTTATGCAATTTTTGAATCTGCAACTGTTTATGATCACTCTCAAAATCAAAATTCACAGATGAACTTAAAACTTCATCCTTCTGCAGTAAAAGGATTAAATGGTACAAGAAAATTGTTAGATGTAGTGCGTGCGTACATGAGAAAAGGTGGATTCCATGTTCAATTTAATGTAGTAAGTTCTGACACATTAAGAGATGCTCAAAAATCACCAGAAAAATATCGTGATTTAATGGTGCGAGTTGCTGGATTTACACAGTACTGGTGTGAAATTGGAAAACCAATTCAAGATGAAGTAATCTTTAGAACAGAGTATGATGAAGCATAGGAGGAAGAAAAATGAAACATGTAGATTGTGTCAATTATATTCATTTAGATTGTGAAAAAGGAATGTGTGCCCTTACAAAAGGAATCGTTCCCATTGATGGTGAAGGCAGTGAAGCTTGCGAAAAATATGAAGAAGCAAAAAAATGTGGTAATTGCAAATGTTTTCAAAATCCAGATAAATATGGTATTGGAACGTGTACGGGATTTGAAAAGGAAAATTGGGCATATGCTAGTTGTGGTGCCTTTTGTTGTGAACAATATCAATAATTGAGGAATTCATGATGGGTACAAAAGGACTAATTTTTGATATACAGGCATTTTCTGTACATGATGGGCCAGGATGTCGCACAAATGTATTTTTAACTGGGTGTCCCTTACAGTGTAAGTGGTGTGCCAATCCAGAAAGTTGGATTGTAAAGAAACATATTTTATTTGCGGAAAATGTATGCAAATATGAAAAGGGATGTCGAGCTTGTGAGACAGTCTGTCCTTATGATGCAATCACATTAACAGAAAATGGAAAACCACAACTCCAATGGGAAGTGTGTAAAACATGTGAAACATTTGAATGTTCAAAAATTTGCCCAAACCAAGTATTGAAACAATGTGTGAAAGAATACACAAAAGAAGAGTTGATTGCTATTTTAAAAAGAGACTTCAATAACTGGGGGGCCAATGGTGGTGTCACATTTAGTGGTGGTGATCCATTGTTACAACATGAGTTTTTACTTGAAGTATTAAAAGAGTGTAATAAATTACAGATACATACTGCAATTGAAACGAGTGCCTATGCAAAAGAAGAAATATTTTTAAATGTCATGAAGTATATTGATTTTGCTTTTATTGATGTAAAAAATATGGATAAGAAGCTTCATGAGTGGGGAACGGGTGTTTCCAATGAACAAGTATTATCCAATATTGCTGCATTAAAGAAATCTGGATGGAAGGGACGTCTTGTATTAAGACAGCCTACCATTCATGGTTATAATGACAGTGATGAAAATACGAGACAAGTAATTCAGTTTATGAAAGAGTTGGATCTGTTTGAAATTAATTTATTGAAATTTCATCGTCTTGGCGCGACAAAATGGGAACAAATGGGAAAAACATATGAATATATGGATCATGGTGATATGACAGAAGAGCGTATGAGACAGTTGCAGCAAATGTATTTGGATGCAGATATTGCTTGTTATATTGGGGATGATACTCCATTTTAATAAAGTATCATTAGAGAATGAATATCATTAATATAATATGAGAGATTGGAAAGAGAATCTTTCATTATAAAACGAATAGGAATATAAAATAGATATGTAGAGAGGTTCAGGAAAATGATTTTTCCTGAACCTGTTTGTGTTTCAAAAAATCTGTTATTATTATAATAAAACAATGTTAGGCTTTAAAGGAAAAAAACTAAGGGAGTTATATGACATGAAAATACAAGATATTATGATTTATAAGCAAATTTATTCTTATTATGAGCAAGGAAAGATAAAAGTAAAAACAGTAAAAAAAGGGGAATGTATTTCAGAACCCTATTGTGATGGGTATAAAATTATTTTTATTTTAGAAGGAAAAGTTAAGATTTTTAGCATTTCTTATCAAGGAAAGCAGATTTTGTTAGATGAAGTAGGTGAAAATGAGTTTGGAGGTCATATTAGTAAAGTAAGGGGGCATAGCTTTGAATCCACTGTAGTTGCAAAGACGGATTGTACTTTTTTAGAGTTTTCAGATGAACTATTTGATCAATTAATGGAAGATACAGAGTTTGCTTTGCTTTTTTATCGTAATACTAGCAATCGGACATATTGTATGTATAAAAAAATGTTAGCAAAAACATTATTTGGGCAAAGAGAGTTATTTGCCTATTATATAGGAAGACGAGCAAAAGAAGGAGTTGTTCATATTAGTGTTTCAAAAATTTGTGAAGATTTAGGCATTAGCAGAAGAAGTCTTTATAATATTATGCATAGTTTTGAAGAAAGCCATATTATTCAGAGAGGGCGGGAGCAATTTATAATCAAAGATAGCGATAGGTTATCTCATATTGCCGAAAAAGTTAGTGGATTTTATGAGACATTTGGAACAAATTGTACGAATGAATTTTAATATCATCTATAAAAATAAAAAGGGAATTTTATTAAGACATGAGATAAAAGAGAAGAAAAAGAGTAACAATCGAAGCTAAAATTAGGAGAAATATATGAAATATAGTTGGAAACAAAACAATGAAAATCAAGTAATATATACAATAGAAATTGAAAATAAAATATGGGAGAAAAGACTATGTTCCGATATAAAGAAGACAAAAAAAGCATTGGATCGATTAATTGAGGAACAGATGGAACAAGTATTGGAAAATGGACCATTTTTTATTATATCAGATCCAATTTATCAAATAAAACAGCGAAAACTAGGGAAACCATTAATCGTAACAGGAACAGTAACGGTGGGAGCAAAAGTATCGCTAGGAAGTTATAAAGAAATAGCAGACGAAACAATATTAGAAGAAATTAAAAAGAAAACAGAAAAGAAAGAGAAAGAAAATTTGCTTATGGATTATATTAATGAAAATGCCAAGATGAAAATTCCAAATGAAATGATCGAAGACATTTTAAAGACAATGATCGAAGAATACGCAAATCGATTAAGCCAACAAGGATTATCAATTGAACAATATTTTCAAGTAAGTCAAACAACAATGGAGGATTTAAAAGAACAATTAAAACCTGTAGCAGTTCGAAGAATAAAAGGACAACTTGTATTATTTGAAATTGCAAAAAGAGAAAATTTAATTGTCAGTGAGGAAGAGATAGAAAGGGAAATAAAACGATTGAGTATTCGTTACTTAATGACAAAAGAGCAGGTGAAAGATTTGATAACGGGAAAAGAAAAGAGAAGATTAAGACAAGATCTTTTAATACAAAAAGCATATCAGTTTGTGATTAATAAAAATCTAGTTTGTTATGAAAACGAAAAATAGTGAAAGGAAATTCGTTTTATCTTAGAAAGAAATTTTAATATTGAAAAAGAAAGTCAGAACTACTGCTAAAAAATAATTAGTAATAGAAGATAAGAAAGCTATCACTAATTATTTTCTAGCGGTTTTTCCTATGCAAGGAAATAAAAATGGGAAGAATCTGCAAAGTACACTCCGTTTTATGATTACTTATTTTTGTAAGTCTTGCATGGCGTTTTGAATCAGATTAAAAGTGAGTTTTGCCATTTCTTCAGGAGATTCTTTCACTCCATCTTTAAGCCAAGTTTTAATAATTCCAACACACCCCGTTAAACAAAAAGAATAATAGTAAGGGAGATTCATCATATTAGAAATGCTACTGGATTGAAACATTTTCCTATATTGATCAGAAATAATTTGTTCAATCTGATGAACAAATGCAATATCGCCATTTGGTCCAAGTAAAGCAGAACAAAGATCGGCATTCTCGGCTAAAATAGTAAAGATATCTTGAATAAAGTAAAAGTTTGTTTCTTGAAGTGGATTGAGAGGATGGGTATGAATAATATCCATAATCTGATTTAATAAATCCTCTTCTAGTGTATCTAACATTTGGTTAATATCTGTGTAATGCAAATAAAAAGTAGAGCGGTTAATGTCCACTTCGTCCACTAATTCCTTTACGGTAATCTCCTTTACACTTTTTTGTCTCATTAATTTGGTGAGTCCAGCTCGCAATTGTGCTTTTGTTTTTCGAATTCTTCGATCGATTTTTTCACCCATAGCAACTCCTCCGTTTATTTTTATTGTTGTTTTTTGTATTCCGATTTTTTACAAAAATATTAAAAGTTTATAAAAATCAACACAAAGTATAAAAAGTGTACAGTAACCATCAAAAGATAGGTTAATTGATGGTTGTAAAATGCGCTTTCCTTTAGTATAATGCAAAAGATGAAAAAAATCAACACGGTATCTATTAATCAATAATAAGATGTTAATAGATATATAGTTTATTAATATAAATTGTGTTGTTTATAAAAACTAAATATGGAGACGAAAAAGGAGGACTTATCATGCTAAAAAAAGAATGGAAAGCACTTTTGAGTAACAAAATGCTTCTATTAGTTATTGTAGCAGTCATTGCAATTCCGACGATTTATACGACACTTTTTCTTGGTTCCATGTGGGATCCATATGGAAATGTTGACAAACTTCCAGTAGCAGTTGTCAATGAAGATAAAGAAGTAACATATGAAGGAAAAACGTTAAGCGTTGGAAAAGAGTTAGTTGATAACTTAAAGGAAAATGATTCTTTAAATTTCCAATTTGTCAATCAAGAAAAAGCAGAGCAAGGGTTAAGAGATGGTGATTATTATATGGTCATTACGATTCCAGAAAACTTTTCTCATAATGCTTCTACTTTAACTGATAAGAAACCTGAAAAAATGGAACTTTCCTATCAGACGAATCCAGGAACTAACTATATTGCATCAAAGATGAGTGAATCTGCCATGGAAAAAATCAAAGGAGAAGTTTCTAAGGAAGTTACAAAAACTTATACAGAAACAGTCTTTGATCAGTTAAAAGAAGTGGGAGATGGTATGCAAGAAGCAGCAGATGGTTCTGATGAATTAAAAGATGGAATCAAATCTGCAAAAAAAGGAAACGATACCATCAATAAAAATCTTCAACTGTTAGCGGATAGTACATTAACATTTAAAGAAGGCAGCGAAACATTAGAAGTCGGATTAGAACAATATGTTGAAGGTGTCAATACCGTCGATAATGGAGTGCAACAACTATCAAAAGGTGTTTCAGAACTTTCTAGTCAAGTGTCTGCTGGAGCAAAAGAATTAGCAAAGGGAGAAAAGACATTTAAAGAAGGGATGAAAGCCTATGGAGATGGTGTGAGTCAAGCAGCAGCTGGAGCCAAAGAGTTAACAAAAAATAGTTCCAATCTAAAAGCTGGGGCAAAACAAGTGTCTGATGGGGCTTCCCAGTTAAAAACTGGTGGTGATGCTTTAACAAAAGGGTTAGAGACTATGTCTTCAAAAGTCACATTAGATGAAAGTACACAAGCACAGGTAAAAGCACTTGTGGAAGGGCTTCCTAAAATAAATGAAGCAATTCAAACATTAAATCAAGCTTTAAATAGTGCGGATACTTCTATGAGTCAAGAAGAAATGTTAGCCATGTTAGGAACATTAAAACAACAAGTAGCAGGATTAGCAGAACAGTCTAATACCGCCTTGGTTGGTGGAGCACAAATGATTGACACAATGTCAAAAGGGCTCACTGCGGTAAAACAAGGACTTGATAGTGAAAATGGACTAATTGCTGGTTCCAAACAGCTTTCAGCGGGTCTTACAAGTCTTGAAACAGGTGTCAATGGTGAAAATGGATTATACAAAGGAATTGAAGCCTATACAGCTGGAGTAAAACAAGTAAGTGATGGTCTTGCCACATTAGATAGCAATACAAAAGCGATTACTTCAGGAGCGGATGCATTAGCAAATGGAGCGGATGCATTAGCAAATGGAATTAACGATGGAACAAAACAGTTATCTTCAGGAGCAAATGCTTTATTAGCTGGTATGGGAGAACTCACAAGCAATAATGCGACATTGTTAGATGGAACAAAACAGTTAAGTGATGGCGCAAAACAAATTAGCGATGGAGCTTCTAAATTAAAAGATGGTAGCGACGAGCTAGGGGAAGGTTTTGTGAAATTAAAAGATGGTGCAAAAGAGCTGACAGATAAACTTGGCGATGGAGCAAAAGAGATCAAAGATACCAATACAAACAAGTCTGTTGTCAATATGTTCTCATCCCCAGTTACGATAAAAGAAACTCAGGTAACAAAAGTAGAAAACAATGGTCATGCTATGGCACCATATATGATGTCAGTTGCCCTTTGGGTAGGTTGTATTGCATTTAGTTTAATGTATCCACTTACAAAAATCGAAGGCGAGTTAAAATCTGGTTTTGGATGGTGGGGAAGTAAAGCTTCTGTTCTTTATCCTGTTGCAGCCATTCAAGCACTTGTTATGGTTGGACTATTACACGCATTCAATGGATTTAACCCAGTGGAAATGGGAAAAACACTAGCTTTTTCTGTATTGGCATCCGTAACTTTTATGGCAATTATGTATTTCTTTACGAATACCTTTGGTAAAGTCGGAAGTTTCTTAATGTTAGTGTTTATGGTTATTCAATTAGCAGGTTCTGTTGGAACGTATCCACTAGAAGTATCAGGTTCTTTTGTACCTTATCTTCATAGTTGGGTTCCATTTACTTATACGGTTGAAGCATTTAGAAGTACAATTTCAGGTGGAGAAAGTATACGACATGCTTGTATCGTATTAGTGATTTGGCTCGTTGTATTTACTGCTTTAACAATTGTGGAATTTATCATTCGAACAAAGAAAATAAAAGCAGGAAAACCAATGCTTGCTACTTGGTTAGAAGAAAAAGGGCTTGCATAAGAAAATAAAAAGTAGAAAAATAAAATAGAGATTTATAAAAGCAATAAAAAAGGGAAGAACTTATCTTATATCTTATTTTTATAGATAGGTTCTTCTCTTTTTGCATGTAGGAGATAAAATCATAAAAGCTGTTTATGAAAAAGAAGAAGATACCGATAATAGTAATAAGGGATAGATACAAAATAAGAAAAAGGAGATACTTTATGAAAAAAAGAGAAAAGATATGGATTGGAGTGCTTGCTTTTTTAGATACAGGACTTTTATTGATTGTTTTATGCCTATTGTTACTTCCAAAAGGGGATAGTGAAAGTCTATGGGAAAATAAAGAACAACAAGTTTTTATGGAGAAAAAACTCGAAAAAAATCTAGCAGGAAACAAAGAAACTGTTATGGCTACAACAATAAATAAAGAAGAGGAAACAAATATAAAGAAAGCAAAAGTGACGAAAGAGAGTAAAGAAGAAGAGATAAAACAACAAAAACAATTGATAAACAAACAAATAAAGACGATTCCAGATACAATCGTAAAAAAAGTATATGGAGATTTTGATGGAGATGGAACGTATGAGGCTTTTGTATTAGCTGGCTCTAATGAAGAAAATGGTATTTATGGAAAACTTTGGTTTGTGACAAAGGAAAATGCTATTTCTCTCAATGTGGGACATACCGGAATTGAATTGTTAGAGCCCAAATTGCGTATCATAAAGGAAGGGAAAAAGTCATTTTTAATCTGCGATCAAAAAGAAGTAAAACATCTTTCTTCTACCGTATGGAAAGTCGATAAAAATATGCCTGAAAAAATTTTATGGGGCGGATATTTTAAAAAGGGAACAAAAAATTATAGACTCATTTATTACACATACGATAGTGTTTGTGATGCCTATGGCCGTTGGAGCGGTGAAACGAAGAAGAGTTATCTTTATTACTATGATAAAGAGAAAAATACTTTTTTTGAATATGGCGGAAAGAAGATGAAAAGTCAGCAGTTTTTTCAATATGAAGGAGCAAAAAAAGTATGGAATACGATAAGAAGTGAATTTCCAAATAGTAAAATCAATCTTTTCTATTATAAAAATAAGAGGATTTGTATCAATTATCATTACAAACAAGCTGGAAAAACATATTATCGTTATCACTTATTGAAAATTACTGGAAAAAGAGTAGAGAAAATTCAGTCAGGAAAAGGATATTATTTATCAGCGTTAAATGTGGATAAAGCAGTATATGAATAAATGATTCCATAAGAAACTTTTTAATAATGGAAAAGAGAGAGCAGTTTATCCAAAAAAAGAGAGAAAAGAATGTTAAACTTCTAACGGCTGTCCATTGACTTTTTAACAGTAATACGATATGATTTAAAAGAGAATTAAGAGAGCCACAAGATGTGGTGTTAGACACAGATGAGGGCTATCTTCTTCTGTGTTTTTTTAAATGTATGAATAAAGGAGATAGGATAATGAGCAAAAAACCTACAGTATTATTAATTTTAGATGGATACGGTTTAAATGACAAAACAGACGGTAATGCAATTGCACAGGCAAACACTCCTGTTATGGATAAATTAATGAAAGAATATCCTTTTGTAAAAGGAAATGCAAGTGGAATGGCAGTTGGTCTTCCGGAAGGACAGATGGGGAACTCAGAAGTTGGACATCTTAACATGGGAGCAGGACGTATTGTATATCAGGAATTAACAAGAATTACAAAAGCGATTCAAGATGGTGATTTCTTTACAAATGAAGCGTTTGTAAAAGCGATTGCAAATTGTAAAGAAAACGGTTCTGCTCTTCACTTATTTGGTTTATTATCAGATGGTGGCGTTCATAGCCATAATACTCATTTATATGGACTTCTTGAGTTAGCAAAAAAAGAAGGATTAACAAATGTATATGTACATGCCTTCTTAGATGGTCGTGATACAGCACCAACATCTGGTAAAGGATTTTTAGAGCAATTACAAGCAAAAATGGATGAAATTGGTGTTGGTAAGATTGCTTCTATTGCAGGTCGTTATTATGCAATGGATCGTGACAATCGTTGGGATCGTGTAGAGAAAGCCTATAACGCATTAGTCTTAGGTGAAGGTAACAAAGCGACAAATGCTATTGATGCAATTTCCGCATCTTATGCAGAAGAAATCGTAGATGAGTTTGTTGTTCCAACTGTAATTGAAGAAGATGGAAAACCAGTTGCAACAGTGAAAGAAAATGATTCTGTTATTTTCTTCAACTTCCGTCCAGACCGTGCAAGAGAAATTACAAGAGCTATTTGTGATGATGGATTCACAGGATTTGAGAGAAAGAATGGTTTCTTCCCATTAACTTATGTAACATTTACAGAATATGATCCAACGATTCCAAATCATATTGTTGCATTCCATAAAGTAGAAATCAAAAACACATTTGGAGAATTTTTAGCACAACATCATATGAAACAGCTTCGTCTTGCGGAGACAGAAAAATATGCACACGTTACATTCTTCTTTAATGGTGGTATCGAAGAGCCAAACGAAGGAGAAGAAAGAAGTCTTGTAAAATCACCAGCAGTTGCAACTTATGATTTACAGCCAGAAATGAGTGCACCAGCAGTAGATGACAACTTAGTGGATGCAATTAAAGGTCAAAAATATGATGTGATCATTTGTAACTTTGCAAACCCAGATATGGTTGGTCACACAGGGGTACAAGCAGCTGCAATCAAAGCGATTGAAACAGTAGATGCTTGTATCGGAAAAGCAGTGGATGCCATTAAAGAAGTGAATGGACAAATGTTTATCTGTGCGGATCACGGAAATGCAGAGCAGTTAGTGGATTATGAAACAGGCGCACCATTTACAGCACATACAACAAATCCAGTACCATTTATTCTTGTAAATGCGGATCCAGCTTATAAATTAAGAGAAAATGGTTGTTTAGCAGATATTGCTCCAACATTAATTGAATTAATGGGAATGGAACAGCCAGAAGATATGACAGGAAAATCTTTATTAGTAAAATAAGAGAGAAGTAATTAAAAAGTAATAAAAGGATAGGGAATGAAAGAGGGCACTATAATGATATAGTGTCCTCTCATGTTTCTATCCTAGATTTTAGAAGGGAAAGAAAACGATGAAACTCATTCTTTGGATTAGTTTATTTATTTGTAATATTATAATACCGGTTACAGCGATTGTTGGTGGCTATTGGTTTTTAAAAAAAGCACCAAGAGAAAAGCAGGCATTTGGATATCGTTCTGCTTATGCATTAAAAAGTGAAGAAACATGGCGTTTTGCACAAGGATGTTTTGGAATTGTTTGGGAAATGATAGGCGTTGGAACGTTATTACCGACCATTGCCTTATCTGTATTTGCCTATTTTATGACAGCGAAACAGGCGTGTATTTTAACATTAGTTTTAGTGACGATTCAACTTGTTTTATTATGGAGTTCAGGCGGATTTGTGGAACGATCTTTAAAATCTCATTTTGATGAGGAAGGGAAATTGAGAAAAAAAGAGGGGGAAAGAGCTAATGGACGCAAGAGAACTAATTAAATTTATGTCTGTGGTAGAAAAATTAAAATGCAATACGCGGCATTCGTGGACAAGTAGTTATCGGAAGGAAAGTGTTGCAGAACATAGTTTTCGTCTTGGGATTTTGGCGTATTTTATGAAAGATGAGTTTCCAGAAATTGATCATGCAAAGTTAATTTTAATGGCGTTATTTCATGATCTTGGGGAGGCGATAACAGGGGATATTCCAGCGTTTGTAAAAGGAGAAGATGATGAAGAGGTGGAAGAAAATGCGATTCATAAACTTCTTTTATCCCTTCCAAGTCCTTATCAAGAGGAGTTAATAGAACTGTTTCAAGAGATGAAGGAACAAAAGACTGTAGAGGCAAAGCTCTATAAATCTCTTGATAAACTAGAGACATTATTACAACATAATGAAGCGGATATTTCCACTTGGCTTCCGCAAGAATATGAGTTAAATCTTACATATGGAGAGCCAAACGTTCGTTTTAGTCTCTATACGAATCAATTAAAAGAGGAAATCGACCGAGATTCTAACAGAAGAATTGTACAAAAAAGGCAAGGATACATAGGAGAGAAATTTCATGTGCAAGTAATAGAAGAACGAAACTATGGAGAAGTTTCCTTCCATGCTGAAAATTTGCCAGGTGTTGTTATAAATAGTACAAAAAATATGGAAGGTTTCTCTGTGTACAAACAGCTTGAAAAAGAAGTGCTTGGATATTTATGCTGGCAGTATGCTACCATAGGGGAAGGAAAAGAATCCTCTTCTTTTTATCAAGAAAGAAAGAATAAAATGCCAAAAGTCTTGTTTGAAGTTGTTGCAGTGGAAGAAAAGAAAAATGGAATACCGATTTGTTTTTCTTCTGAAAATACTCCATATACAAAAACGGAATATGAGCGATGGAAAGATATTTTATGGAAGTCTACCATGGATTTTCAAGTATTGTATGAGGAAATACAAAAAGTTCAATCAATCGAGGAAAAAGACAAACCAATAAAAAAAACAATGCAAGAAAAAGCAGAAGAATATTATCAGCTAGCAAAAAAAGAGACGATAGCTTGTTTGAAAGCATTTGGAATCCAAGAAATGGATCCTTCTTTCTCTCTTATGGAAATACGACAAATAGGACTTTCTTTTATCGAACAGCAAGAAGAATTTCTTCAAAGAAAGATAGTAAGTTTTCCTATCGATAAAAGAGACGAAGGAGAAACTTGGACAATACGTAAACTGATCCGAAGATTATTAGAAATCGATCGTGTGTTTGCTCGTTCTTTCTATAATAGTATATCGGTTACGAAAGAAGAAAAAGAGAAGTGGAATCCATTTTGTTTTTTCTTTGAATAAATTATAGAAATTTGTTCATACTTCTAAAAAGAAGCACAGTGGAAAGCCAAGTGCGATATGGAGGTATAACAATGAAAGAAAATTGTGCAATTAAAGATATTCGAGGAAGAGAAGTACTGGATTCGAGAGGAAATCCTACCGTAGAAGTTGATGTGTTATTAGAATGTGGAGCGTTTGGACGCGCTATTGTTCCATCAGGTGCATCTACAGGAAAATATGAAGCAGTGGAACTTCGCGACGGGGATAAAAGATACTTAGGATTAGGTGTTGAGACAGCGGTAAATCATGTCAATACAAGAATTGCAGATCGTTTAATCGGAACAAATGCTTTATTACAAAGACAAATTGATCAGATTTTAATTGAAGCGGATGGCACTCCGAATAAAGGAAGGTTTGGTGCTAATGCAATTTTGGGAGTTTCTCTTGCAGTAGCAAAAGCAGCGGCCAATGCATTGCAAATTCCTTTATATCGCTATATTGGCGGAACAAATGCTCATGAGCTTCCCGTTCCAATGATGAATATATTAAATGGAGGGAAGCATGCGGATAATACCGTTGATTTACAGGAATTTATGATTGTTCCAGTGGGAGCGGATAATTTTAAGGATGCTTTGGCTATGGGAGCTGAAATTTATCATCATTTAAAGAAAGTGTTGAAGGAAAAAGGTCTTTCAACTGCAGTAGGAGATGAAGGTGGATTTGCTCCAAATCTTGGAGATTCAAGAGAAGTGCTTATGTTACTTGTAGAAGCCATTGAAAAAGCTGGATATCGGCCTGGTGCTGATGTAAAGATTGCCATTGACGCAGCGGCTTCTGAACTTTATGATGAAGATAATGATCGCTACTATTTTGAAGGCGAAAGTAAAATGACAGGAAAAGAAGTCTATCGAAATGCCGAAGAAATGGTACAGTATTACGAACGACTCGTGGAGGAGTTCCCTATCTTTTCGATTGAAGATGGATTAAGTGAAGATGATAAAAAAGGCTGGAAGATTTTAACCTATCGTTTAGGACACCAGATTCAGTTAGTAGGGGATGACTTATTTGTTACGAATGTTGAGAGATTAAAAGAAGGGATTGATACAGGAATTGCCAATTCCATTCTTATTAAGTTCAATCAGATTGGAACACTATCCGAAACACTTGATGCCATTCAGATGGCAAAAAATGCGGGATACACTACAGTTATTTCCCATCGTTCTGGAGAAACAGAAGATGCTACCATTGCAGATCTTGCGGTAGCAGTTAATGCAGGACAGATTAAGACTGGGGCTCCATGTCGTTCCGATCGTACCGCCAAGTATAATCAATTGATGCGAATCGAGGAAGAATTACAGCGGGTTGCAAAATATGAGCTTTCCTTTTAAATAATGCAGGGACTGAATTAAGAGTTGCGAAAAAAAATACTTTATGATACAATAGCCTCTAGGTATGTTTATAAATAGCATGAAACAGTAGGAGGTGTATGGAACGTGAGAGAACTCGTTACCGTTGTATTTATAATAATCGGACTTGCATTATCAATCGTGATCCTTATGCAAGAGGGTAAATCCGCAGGTCTTTCTGGTACCATCAATGGCATCGCAGACACATACTGGGGAAAAAACAAAGGTCGTTCAATGGAAGGTAAGCTTGTAAAAGCAACTGCTATTTTAGCATTTTTATTTTTTGTTGTTGCGGCTGTGTTAAGCCTTTATCATTAGAAAACACCCTCGTTTGAGGGTGTTTTTTATGTTATAGGAAATTTTTTGCAAAGCAAGTTTTCCATTGTATGCAGATAAAAAGTTTTTACTATGTACACTTTCTTCGCGGTTCATCTATTAGGTGGTTTACGAGAAGAGTAATTTTTGATAGAATAAAGAATAAGAAATGTGATCTTTACTACAAGAAATTTGTAGTAAAAGAAAGAAGGTGCTTGATATGAGTGATAACAGCAAGGAATTACATGAACAGAGAAAGAAAACAGTTTTAGATTTTATTGGCGATGAGCAATATAAACCGATGAAATTAAAAGAAATGGCCTATTTTTTACAAGTAGAGCCATCAGAACGCCCTGCTTTAAAGCGTATTTTAAAAGAATTAATGGAAGAAGGGTATATTGATTGCACTGCAAAAGGAAAATATGTAAAATTAGAACAAAAAGCAGTGGAGGGTACATTTGAAAGTACCACAAGAGGCTTTGGATTTGTTCGAGTAGAAGGGCTGGAAGGGGATATTTTCATTCCAGCAGAACGAAGCAACGGAGCTTTGTATGGAGATCGTGTTCTTGTATCTGTTGATGTAGAGGCAAGAGGAGATAAGAGACGAGAAGGCACTGTTTTAAAAGTATTAGAACGAGGGATGGAAGAAGTTGTCGGAACTTTTGAGAGAAGTAAAAACTTTGGATTTGTGATTCCAGATAATGCAAAGTACAGTAAAGATATTTTTATTCCAAAAGAATATTGTAAGCAATGTGTTACAGGACATAAAGTTGTTGTAAAGATTACGGATTTTGGTCGAGAAGGAAAAAATCCAGAAGGAAAAATAGTAGAAATTCTTGGACATATGGACGATC
This sequence comes from uncultured bacterium, assembly GCA_905214925.1. GTDB lineage: Bacteria > Bacillota > Clostridia > Lachnospirales > Lachnospiraceae > Scybalomonas. The sequence goes on from CAJMOB010000013.1 coordinate 82,971, forward strand.
CAGGAGTGGATATTATGTCTATTATTAAGGCTTTTGGGCTTCCAATAGAATTTCCAAAAGGTGTGGAACATCAGTTAAAGACAATTCCTGAAGAAATCGATTCCAAAGAAAGTGCAGGGCGTCTTGATTTAAGACATCTAAAGACAGTGACGATTGATGGTGAAGATGCAAAAGATTTAGACGATGCTATTACATTGGAAAAGAATGGGGAAGTGTATCGTCTTGGTGTGCATATTGCTGATGTGTCCCATTATGTAAAAGAAGGAAGTCCTCTTGATGTGGAGGCATTAAAAAGAGGAACCAGTGTTTATCTTGTGGATCGTGTTATACCAATGATTCCTCATCAGTTATCCAATGGGATTTGTTCTTTGAATCAGGGGACAGATCGATTGGCACTTAGTTGTATTATGGATATTGATGCAAAAGGAAAAGTTATCGATCATAAAATTGCAGAGACGGTTATTCATGTGGATCGTAGAATGACTTACACGGCTGTCAATGAAATTGTTACAAATAAAAATAAAGCGGTAATAGAAGAATATAAGGACTTTGTTCCAATGTTCTTATTAATGAAAGAATTAGCCGATATTTTAAGAGAAAAACGCCATCAAAGAGGATCGATTGATTTTGATTTTCCAGAGTCTAAAATTATTTTGGATTCCAATGGAAGACCGATAGATATTAAACCATATGAGCGAAATGCAGCAACAAAAATTATTGAAGATTTTATGTTAATTGCCAATGAAACGGTGGCAGAAGATTATTTTTGGCAGGAGATTCCATTTGTGTATCGTACGCATGAAAGCCCTGATCCAGAAAAAATTCAGAAGTTATCTATTTTTATTAACAATTTTGGATATTTTATTAAGAGTGGCCAAGATGTGATTCATCCAAAAGAAATTCAGAAGCTGTTAGATAAAATTGAAGGAACCAATGAAGAGGCATTGATTAGCCGTTTAACACTTCGCTCTATGAAACAGGCGAGATATACAACGGTAAATTCAGGACATTTTGGTCTTTCTACTAAATATTACTGCCATTTCACATCTCCAATTCGTCGTTATCCAGATTTACAGATTCATCGCATTATTAAAGAAAATCTTCATGGTCATATGACAGGCAAACGAATCAAACATTATGATGCTATTTTAAATAACGTGTCAGATCGTTCTAGCCAATGTGAGAGAAGAGCGGATGAAGCGGAACGAGAAGTGGATAAATTGAAAAAGGTTCAATATATGTCCGAACGTATTGGTCAGATTTATAATGGTGTCATTAGTAGTATCACTTCTTGGGGAATGTATGTGGAATTACCAAATACTGTGGAAGGAATGATTCATGTAACAGCTTTAGAGGATGATTATTATTACTATGATGAAGAAAGTTATATGATGATTGGAAAAGATACAGGAAGAGAATTTAAACTGGGACAGCAAGTAAAAATTAAAGTTGTAGCAACCGATCCGTTCCTTAGAACCATTGATTTTAAGTTGTATGAACCAGAAGAAACGATTACTTTAGAATAAAGGAAAACTTGGGAAGGATAGGTGATACCGTTGGCGAAGGAAAAGGGAAGTCGTTTAATTGCGAATAATAAAAAAGCATATCATGATTATTTTATCGAGGATACTTTTGAGGCAGGAATTGCACTTCATGGAACAGAGGTGAAATCATTGCGCCTTGGGCAGTGTAGTATTAAAGAGTCTTTTATCGGAATTGAAAAAGGAGAAGTGTATATTTACCATATGCACATTAATCCATATGAAAAAGGAAATATTTTTAATAAAGATCCATTGCGCACAAGAAAATTACTTCTTCACAAAAGCGAGATTAGTAAATTAATTGGACAGCAGAAACTAAAAGGATATACCATTGTTCCATTAAAAGTATATTTTAAAAATAGCCTTGTAAAAGTGGAAATTGGATTAGCTCGTGGTAAAAAATTATATGATAAACGAAATGATATCGCTAAAAAAGACCAAAAACGAGAAGCAGAACGAGAATTTAAAATTCGCAATTTAGGATAAATTTAAGATAGAATAAGAGAAAGAAAACGGACAAAATCTGCCATATACAATTTGTTATATGGTGGATTTTTGAAGTTTTTATGTTTTTTATTGTTTCTTTGGCAATTGTTTCATTTAGAAGAAACGGAATGAAAGGAAGGAAGAAAGGAAAGAATATAATATGAGTGAAAAAAGAGAGTTTTATATTGGAGATTTTGTGACGCATTTTAAGAGAGAGTTATTGACAAAGGAAGAATTAGAAAAAGAACCAACCAAATACTGTTATCGAATTGAAGGTTTTGCAACTCATTCTGAAACGAGAGAAAAGATGGTTGTTTATCGTGCTCTTTATGGAGATTTTGGATTATTTGTAAGACCATTTGTTATGTTTCAAAGTGAAGTAGATAAAGAAAAATATCCACAAGTAAAAGCAAAATATCGTTTTACCGTAACAAAACATGAAATAGCATAAAAAATTGGAAGAATAAGGATATCCTTCATCTGTTAAGATAAAAATTGATTTCTTCCTTGACAAATAAGTTTGTTTCGATTATGATAGATAAGAAATAACTTAATAGCCTTATTAAGCCGAATTCGGGCTTGTACTGGTTTCGACGGGGGTTATGAAGTTGGAGCAGCCATTCGCAGACCAGGACTGCGTAATAACTTGGACTTAAATATAAACGCAGACGAAAATTTAGCGTACGCTGCTTAATTAATGCAGCTGTCAGCCTTAAGTCACTCACAGCTTAAGAATCTGGCATCAAACTATGTGGGACACTCATGTGCCTAAGCTTTGCGGTGCGTGAAGTAATATGAAGCTACTGAAGTAAAAAGCCTGTCGCTAGGCGTTTTACGGAGGGAATGTAAAAATAGTGACTGTAATGGGAGATACTCGAATGGATTGGCTTTCGGACAGGGGTTCGATTCCCCTCAGGTCCATTAATCAATGGAAATAATAAAAACATAAAAGCACCTATTCTCTGATATTTCAAGAGTTTAGGTGTTTTTTAGATCCATAGGGTAATGGTGCAGAAAGACAAAGAGCCTCTAAGCCTTCATAAAATACAAAGAAAATCTAGTGTTTTATGAAGGCTTAGAGGCTTTTTCATGATTTTTTTGATATTGTTTTGGAGATAATCTGAAGGCTTTTTTAAAGGCTCGAAAGAAACTAGAATAATCTTGAAATCCAAATGTTTCTGCGGCTGTCGAGATTAATGCTCCTTGTGAGATAGCATTTTTACATCCTTCTAATCGAAGGGACAGAATGTATTGATGAACAAAAATATCTAAATATTCACGAAAAATACGAGAGATATACCCTTTGCTGACGAAAAATTTTTTAGAAAGAATTTCTAATGATAATTCTTCTGTTAAGTGTGTGTGGATGTAATATAAAATATTATTGAACAAATTGGAGACAGGTGTATGTTTTTCAAAATCATCAATATGAAAAACAATACGATTTGCTTGGACGAGAATTTGTAAAAGCAAAGATTGTATCATTGCGTGAGAGGCAAAGCCTTTATACTCTTGTTCATCGAGAAGATGGAAAAGAGAAGTTAAAAGGAGATGAGAACTACCAGAAGAAGGGCGAATATGATAAGAAGAGTTTTCGCGGATGGCATCTAAGATATGACTTAAATCTGAATCAAGTTTTATTAGATTTTCAAAATAAGAAATGCTAATATTACATTTAAAAGTTTTTGGAATACGGTAGTTGAGAGTGCAAAAATTAGTGGAATGATCGTATTTTTAATCGGTGTATCTAATATTCTTGGATGGGTTATGGCGTTTACACAGATTCCACAAGCCATTTCCAATATTTTATTAGGAATTACAGATAGTCCGATTATCATTCTTTTGATTATGAATATTATTTTATTGATTTCAGGAACTTTTATGGATGTAACACCAGCTATTTTGATTTTTACTCCATTATTCCTTCCAATTGTACAAACATTTGGTATGCACCCAGTGCATTTTGGACTAGTTTTGGTATATAACCTCTGTATTGGAAATATTACACCTCCGGTAGGTAATACCCTTTTTGTAGCGATTAAAGTAGGAAAGTCATCTTTGGCAAAAGTAATGCCATATATGCTTCTTTATTATATATCTATCTTAATTGGTCTACTTTTGGTAACCTATGTTCCATTTATTAGTTTGGGATTACCACAAATGGCAGGACTGATTTAATGATTTCTATATAAAGAAAATAGGGGGCTGTTGCTTTGACGACGGAACAATCGTGAAGCGGCAGCTTCTTTGTTTTTTGAGACATAATAATCTCATAAGGCATATAATAGTAGTGGAGTATTTTAAAATACTTGCAAATTATGTTTTTCATTCTTTTATAAATAAATATTGGAGAGGGTAATGTATGGAAGCATTCATGAACTATGTAAAGCCGGAATTGCTTGTTGTGGCAATTGTCTTATATTTTATAGGTATGTGGCTAAAACAGGCGGATTTTATTAAGGATAAATTGATTCCGCTTACACTAGGTGGAATAGGAGTCGTGATCTGTGGTATCTGGGTATTTGCAACCGCACAATTTTCAGGACCTCAAGATTTTGCAATGGCTATTTTTGCAGCATTTACACAGGGAATACTTGTTACTGGAGCAAGCACTTATGTACACCAGCTGATTAAGCAAGCCCAAAAAGAGGAATAGAAATATTAAAATTTTTAAAAATAGCTATTGACAATACTATTATATAGTGATATAATCAATATTAGTATTTTAAATGTTTAATTGGTTCGCATATGTTGTAAATCATTTTCACTGAATGAATTACAGCATATGTGTTTTTTTATATGTTTCTTTAATTTTTGTGGAAGGCATAGCAAAAGCAAAATGCTTTGGCGCCATCCATGAACGTGAAAAACTCGCAAAGCGTATTTTCATAGTTTTCATGTAAGTAGCCTCTCAACATTTAAAATAAAATAATATAATTGGAGGTATCTTTCATGAATAAAGGTACAGTAAAATGGTTTAACCAAGAAAAAGGATTTGGATTTATTACAAACGAAAGCAATGGAGAAGAATTATTCGTTCATTTCTCTGGAATCGCAGCGGAAGGTTTTAAATCATTAGAAGAAGGACAAAAAGTTCAATTTGATATTACAAGAGGCAATCGTGGTATGCAAGCTACGAATGTAGTAGCACAATAATTAAAGATTAGTCAACTCCCATTAGAAAAGAAATTTTTTAATGGGAGTTTTTTATGTACTAGGAAATTTCTCATAAAGTACAATTTGTTCTGTTATAACAAATTATTTTTTTCGTGTTTAAAAAGTCTACTGTTGTTGATATTAATCGTTCTTGTATGTGTTTTCATGATAAGAAAGAATAAGAAAAAAAAGAATGGAGATGACTATAAAAGTACATTTTAAAATCAAGAGAGGTTAAAATAATATGAGAAAAAAGACAGTCGTATTTGATTTTGATGGAGTTATTCATAGTTATACGAGTGGATGGAAGGGTGCTAGTATTGTAGAAGATCCCGTTGTACCAGGAATACAATCTGTCATTAAAGAACTAAGAGAAAAAAGATATGAAGTTGTTGTAGTATCCGCTCGATGTTTTACCAGAGAGGGAATGGATGCAGTAAAACAATATCTAGAGAATAATGATATTATTGTGGATAGAGTAATGAAAGAAAAACCTCCAGCTATTTGTTATATTGATGATAGGGCTATTTGCTTTGATGGGAATGCAGAAACTCTCATTGAAAAAATTAGAACATTTAGACCTTGGAATCGATAGATTTTCCTAGCTGTTTTTAAAAAAATGCTAGAAATGGTATAAATACGAGGTTTTTGAATAAATACAAACAATAGGTCAAGACCCCCTGTCCCATAAAAAAGACCATTGCAAAATGTATTTTTCATCATTTTGCAATAGTCTATTTAAAATTGAGTTTATTCACACTTAAAAAGCAGCTGTTTTAGGAATTTCTATTTTCTAATGAATTGTTTTAAAAAGAGAATAAAGGAATAAGGTGTTTTTATGATTCTGATAGAAAAGTCGGTGGCTGTTGTTTAAAAAAGGTCTGTTCAAATTCTTCTAATGAGATTGGTCTGGAGAAGTAATAACCTTGTCCAATTGTACAGCCAATTGATTTCATAAAAATTGCTTGTTCTTTTGTCTCAATTCCCTCCATAACGGTTTGTATCTTAAGTTCTTTCGCAAGAGAAATTAGTGACTTTAGAATCCAATTTCTCTTCTTGACATCTCCGCTGTTACTTAGAAAAACCCGATCCAATTTTAGTTCATCAATTGGAAAGTCTTTTAAGGTATTAAAGGAAGAATAACCGCTTCCAAAATCATCCATAGAAACTTCAAAACCTATTTCATGAAGTTGAGTAATAACTTCATTCATTTCTGATATATTATCAAAAGCAGTGCCTTCTGTAATCTCTAAAATGATAAGAGAAGGATCAATTTGATATTTTTCTATAATGGATTGTAACTCATGGGTGTAATTTGGATGATAGAACAAAACGCGAGATTGATTTACAGAAATAGGAACAACAGGATAACCAGAGTCGCTCCAAGTTCTAAGTGTTCTACAAATAATTTCTACCATATAGATATCCAATTTAGCAGAAAAACCATTCTTTTCAAAAAGAGGAATGAATTGATCGGGATAAACCATACTTCCATCTGGTCGAATCCAACGAACAAGAGCTTCAGCACTATGTAACATTCCAGTTTTTAAATTGAACTTGGGCTGTAAGAAAGCCTGAAATTCTTGGTTAGAAAGAGCGAAATGCATATTACTTTCAATTAGATGTCTCGTTTTTTCCTGAGCAAACATAGCGTCATTAAAAAAGACGAGCGTACTTTCATGTCCAACTTTTGCTTCTTTTAATGCAACTAAGGCGCGATCAGTAAATACATTAAAATTAGCAGAATGACTATAGGCTTCTAAAATTTTAATTCCAAAATAGCAAATAATTTTATAACCTTGCTCTTTTTTTAGAGGACAGTCTTCAATTTGTTCGGTAATAGAACGTAAACGTTTTGTTATGTTTTCTTTATCTTGTGTATGAAGTAATAATCCAAAATTATCGGCAGTATCTCGATAAAAAATCTCATTGGCATTTAAATTACGATGTAGCGTATTTGCAATATGACAAAGAAGTTCATCGCCTTTCTCATAACCAAAAAGCTCATTGATAAATTGAAAACGTCTAATATTTAAAAGAATGAGAGAATAGTCCGTATTTTCGGATAGTAGTTGCATTGACTTTTCCTGAAATTTATTTTTATTATAACTTCCTGTTAGCGGGTCATAATATGCCAGCTGATAAATAGAATATTTTCTGTTTTGAATTACATGATAAATATTACGAAGTAAGAAAACAAAAAGTGCTATAATAATAATAAAAATACAAGCAGCTCGTACTAAATAGGAGAAGTTTTCATTTAATTTCTTATATGGAACTGCATAAAAAAGGTTCCAATCATTGATATTAAGAGGCATTGTGTTTACCCAGTATTTTTTATCATTCAATGTATAGGTTGAAAAGAATTCTTCTTTTACCTGCAAATATTCCAAAAGATCTTTTTGAAATGTTTTTTCAAATTCAATTTGATTGTTGCGCTCAATAGGTGAGGAAGAATCAAAAATCCTATTTTTCCCACGTACAACAAACTGCCCATTAGAATCTAAAATATGAAAATAATTTTGGTTGTTCGTGTTAGCATTACCAGAAGAAAGTAAGCTAGAGAGGCGTTCTTCTGTATCACAAGCTAATAAAATTCCAGAGAGCTTGTCTTTACGATAAATAGGAACTGCATAATAATAAAGAGTTCCTTCCTTTAAAAACTCAGTGTTCGGATAGGCTATCACTACGTCACCTTTTTTTGCCTTATCAAAAAAATCTTGATTATGGATAGAAAGGGATTTTAATTTGGATGTATTCATATTAATAAAAAATCCCTTTCCGTTACAATCAAATAATCCCATATGGGCAAACTGCGTATATTTATTTTCTTCTTTTAAAATTTTAACAAAATCATCCGTGGAATAGGTAGTATCCTCACCGATGAAAACGGCAAGTGTTTTTAATGACTGAACGTTGTTGGTTATTTGCATCGTAATTCTCGAAGAATATTGAGTCTCTGTTTCTCTTAAAAGTTGTTTTGTACTATCGATTTCCATTTTGTTTAATGTATGATAAACAAAGTATCCAGAAAATAGTAGGAGAATCGTAGTAATTCCCACAAAAAGAAAAAGATGAAGAAGATAGTTTCGTTCCCCATTTGAAATTTGAAAAAATTTAAATTTCTTCATCGGATTCCGTGTTGATTAATACCGATTCAATTTCTGCTATGTACATTGTGTGAAAGTCTTTTTCTTTATACCACCGTTCTACCAAGGCTGGATCGAGGAAGGAAGATTCGTCGATTGGTTGTGCGACTAGTTTTTTACATAAAAAAACAGTATTTGCTTCTTTGAAGAAAGGAATATTTTCTTCTTTTTCAATTGTAAGATTCGAAAGTTTAATTTTATCTTCTGTGCGTCCAGAAACGGTTCCCAAATAATTTAGTTGTTTTCGATAGGTTTCTGGGAGAACAGATAAAGAAAAATGGGAAGTTGCATCCACAAATTCCTTTGTATAACGTTGTGGGCGAAGAAAAATATAGGCCACTGGCTTTCCAAATAAAATACCAACACCTCCCCAAGAGGCGGTCATTGTATTTTGTTTTCCTTCATGTTCTGCTGTAATTAAAAACCATTCTTTTCCAATCATAGTAAATGGATTGAAAGAAAAATCGTTTATATTTTGTTTGACAAAGTTTGACATATAAAACCTCCAAATAAAAATTAATTGTTTTTAAGCGCCTTCTAATTAGCCTATGAAATAAAAAAATATATATTACATTCCAACATATATTTTTGAATGATAGGTATAGCATTTATTATACGATTTTCAAACATTAGTAGCAAGAGAAAATTAAAATTTTATTTACAGAAAATTAATAAATTAGATGAGGTTCTTCTATTTGATAAAACAAAAATTAGGTGTGAAAATTTTTAAAATTTTCAAATCCAAGAAAGAGAGGATGGTTGTAAAAAAAAAGAAAAGAAAGAAAAACTTGGGAAAATAAATGTTAATTAATTAACAAATTGTGCTAATGTATCTAATATGTTAATTAATTGTCAAAGAGTATAACAATTTGTCAACAAAAGGCTTTCAAAAATAGGTATATTTTAGTACATAATACTGTATACAAAATCCTTAAAGTGTGGTAATGTTAAAATAAGTTGAAAATGTTATTAAAATATTATTGAAATGTTATTAAGTTGAAAGGGGAACATTTATGAAAGTATTAGTAGTAAACTGTGGAAGTTCATCATTGAAATATCAGTTAATTGAAACAGAGACAGAAGAGGTTTTAGCTAAGGGTTTATGTGAGAGAATTGGGATCGATGGTGTCTTAACACATAAGACAAACAAAGGTGTAAAGGTTGAAAAAGAAGTTGCTATGCCAGATCATACAGTAGCTGTACAGCTTGTATTAGAGCAATTAACAGACAAAGAAAATGGCGTATTAGAGTCTCTTGATGAAATTTCAGCAGTTGGACATCGTGTTGTACACGGTGGAGAGAAATTCGCTCAGTCCACAGTAATTACAGAAGAAGTATTAGCGCAAATTGAAGAGTGTAATGAGTTAGCTCCGTTACATAACCCAGCCAACTTAATTGGAATTCGTGCTTGTGAAAAATTAATGCCAGGCGTTCCTATGACAGCTGTTTTTGATACAGCATTCCATCAGACAATGCCAGAAAAAGCATATTTATATGGTCTTCCATATGAATATTATGAAAAATATCAAGTTCGTAGATATGGTTTCCATGGAACATCTCATAGCTATGTATCAAATCGTGTTGCTGAGATTCTCGGAAGAAACTATGAAGATATGAAAATTATTGTATGCCATCTTG
>CAJMOB010000014.1:0-90118 GCA_905214925.1 uncultured bacterium
TGAAATAGTTTTATACTTTATCATAACAATATTATATATTAGTTTTTGCACAACAATCATTTTAAATAGATTAGATAACAAAAAAAAATAGTATTACACTATGCCAATGCATCATTTTCATCATAAATGATAAATGGTACTAATAAATATGTACTATTTACCGTTTATGATGAAATAGCTTATTCTCTAAGTAAAAATTATTCTAAAGCAATATAGGAATACTTTATGCTTTTTATTCATTTCTAATACAATTTTAATTTAAATAATCCAACAAGTTTCTTTTATAAGATTTTCAACATCGAACAGAGTATAATTTCCAGTAATCCCAATCTCTTTATGACCAGTATTTCGTCTAGTTTTTTTAGTATCGTATTTTATTATAATACTTTCATATTCTAATCTCTCTTGTAATTGTGTTTTAGTTTCTCTTGCCATTTTTATTCTCCTTTCAAATTTTTAATGAATAGTTCTTTTTATTTCATAATTAAATTTGATACTTTTATACCATGTGTTTTATATAGATATCTACATTAATTTTAAGACTAATAGCACATAAAAAAGGACTGGAGATGCACCTCCAGTCCTTTTTTATGCCTGTAATTTTTAGTAACACTATGTATTGTATTTCCATATTGTATAGGTTGTAGAAATTGTAATCACTAACATGCATATAGATAGTAATATACCAAATATTTTAATGCTAAAATCAGTTATTATCATAATAACATAACCTAACCAAACTAAATAATAGATAGTTTGAATAATTAAAATCATTTTCAATATTATACTATATTTTTTATAATAATTAAACGATAATATGCATTGGATAATTCCGATAATTAGAGGGAACAAAAAAAACACATTTGATGTATTTGAGTTCATGAAATATTGCAATGACCCTAACAACCAAATTATTCCACAAAACAATGAGCGTTTTAATATTATTATTTTATGCATTATTGGTGGACTCCATTCATGAATGACACATCATACAAAGACCACATAAGTGGAGCCCCTTTTACAAGTGCACTTACAGTTGCCTCTGCCATAAAAGCTCCTGTTCCTTTATTTATAGTCCAAGTCCCAGATACATGGGTTAATTGAGAGGACGGCCATGCTGGACTATGATATGCTGAAATACTATTCATATAATCATACCATAAGGATACGCCATCTGACGGCCAATTATATGCAATTACATATGACAATGATGATACTTGAGAATTATTATTTTCCCTATCTGTTGCTGTACACCACCCCTCTGCAGAACCACCTGAAATTAAAAACGGAATACTTAGTCCGCTGACATAAACATGTAAATTTGCACTTCTTGGTACAGCAATATTTCTTTCGATAAGTTCATTTTGTGTATTTAATGTGGCTGACATCTCTTGTATATTCTTTTTTATATCTTTACCAATTATAATGGTAAAATTATTATTGCAATCAACTTTTCTTGAACGAATACTCTCAGATTTATCCATGACTTGTACGCAGTACGAATCATTATATTCTACAATATTACATACTAAATCTCCAGTCTTGCCAGAATAAAATTTAGCTCCAGAAATATTATTACCATCTGATGTATCAATATTTATTTCATTTATAGGAAAGAAAAAAGATTCTTCAGAATAGTTGAAACTAATATATGTTTGGGTTATGTTTACATTAGATACAGTATCTAGTTGTTTACCAGAAAAAGAATCTAGTGTATATGATTCAAGATCCATAGTAGAATTTTCGTTTTCTGCCGCGTAGGCAGGCAAATTATATGAAAATAATAAAACTACTGTCATAAGTATTCCTATAAATTTTTTCATGTTATTTCTCCTTTCTCTATACATTTTTTAGATATTTTGTAATTATGTTGCCTTCTACTTTAAAAACTCATTGAAATCCCCCCCTGTATTCATTTTAATATTCATACAAGTGTTACTATATCAATATATTAACAAAAAATACAGAAAAATAAAGTATTATTTTACAAAAAACCATATATTTATATACCAATCTAACTATAGTAATTTTATACTATAATTTTCATGTATAATATATTAATTGTCATGATTATATAGTTTATTGTACGATAAATTAAATGGAAAATCAGCATAGTCTTGAAAAATGCTGCTATCAATTGGTTCGTTGATTTCTCTTTGTGCTATTTTAAGTACTTCTTGTCCAAAATTTGAAAAATAATTATAAGATTTCATTATATAGCCATAAGGAAATTTTTTTACTAAAGAAAAAATAGAGAGGATTGTTTCCATCCTCTCTATTTTTAGATACCTTTTTTATTTTACAGATTCCTGTAATGGAATCGAATTCTCATCTTTCATATAAGCGTCCATGGCTTCTGCTACAATTTTTGAATAAGCAACCGCTTCTACTACAGTTCTAGCTCCAAGAACAACATCTCCTGAAGCGAAAATTCCAGGAATTGTCGTCTGTCCTTTTTCATCCGTCATGAGTAAGCCGTTTTTTGTAGCTTCTAATCCATCGGTTGTATTGACTAACTTGCTTTTTGGACCTTGGCTAACGGAAATAATAGTAGAGTCTGCTTTTACATACTCAAGTTCTTTTGAAAGTCCGATTTGCTGTCCTTCTTCATTATAGAGAATATCAGAAAATACAGGGCCATCGTCGGTAATTTCCATAATTTGCTTACAAAATTCAAAATGAGCTCCATCCATTTTCGCGTATAATACTTCGTTTTCACTTGCGTTTGGTTTGAAACGTCTTCCATACAGAGTAACTTTTGTCGCTCCATGGCGAAGAGCTGTTCTCGCAACGTCCATCGCTGAATTTCCCATTCCTATGATGGCAACGCTTTCGCCTAGATCATATACTTCTGGGTTTACTAAGTAATCGATGGCATAATGAACATTTCCAAGAGACTCTCCTTTTACTCCTAATTTTTTTGGTCTCCACACGCCTGTTCCAATGAAAATACTTTGATATCCATCACGAACTAAATCGCGGATCTCTAACGCACTACCGATGGAAGTGTTTGGGCGGATTTTAACACCGATTTCAAGTAATTTTTTCTTATAACGTTCTAAAATTGTTTTTGGAAGTCTAAATTCTGGAATTCCATATTGCAGAACTCCTCCAATCTTCTCTTTCGCATCAAATAAAGTGACACTGTATCCTTTTTGTGTCAATAAAATAGAAATCGTAATACCAGCTGGTCCTGCCCCAATAACAGCGACTTTTTTTCCATTTGGTGCTTCACATTTAATTTTTAAATTATCAAATACGGTATTGGAAATATAATGTTCGATCGTACTAACGTATACAGAATTTCCTTTTCTTCCTAATACGCAATGTCCTTCGCATTGTTGTTCATGATCGCAAACTAAGGAACAAACTAAAGACATCGGATTGTTGGAAAATAATAATTCGCCAGCTTCTTGTATCTTCCCTTCTTTTAATAGAGCGATCATAGTTGGCACTGGTGTGTTTATTGGACAGCCTTGTCGGCATAATGGTTTTTTACAATTTAAGCAACGGTCTGCTTCATCTTTGATGTGAAAAGGCATAGCATTCCTTCCTTTCTTTTACTGCTTTTTGTTTCTGTAAAGCATTATACACCTGAAAAAGCTAGTATACAAGTGATTCTTTTTTAACAATCTTTTCTGAACAGATAGTTGAAAAATATATGGTAATAAACGGAAAACTTGTATACAAGTAACAATTTTTTTCGTTTTCACTTAACTTATGCCTATCACTTTCATTGGCATCACTTCCATTTCCTATCCTATATAGATAACATATTTAGCTATGGAATATTGGGAATGGAATAAATTAACCCAGCAAAAGAATCTGAAATATATAATGTATTTTCTTTGATCGCCAATCCAGTGGGTTTTGCAGGATAAACAGATACCGATTCATCTTCTACTTGTAAAATTGTAGAAACTGTGCCATCTTCTATTTTACGAATGGCACTATTTCCTGTATCCGCGATATAAATGCAATCATTTTTTACAACGATTCCTGTTGGAGTATCAAATCTTGCTTGTTCCGCTTTTCCATCTAAAAATCCACCAGCATATAGAGTGCTTTCTTTATAATAAGAAGCATTTCCTGCAATGGTTGTCACTTTTTCCGTTTTTAAATCGATCATACGGATTCTTTGATTTTGGCTATCCGTAATATACAACCGTTCATTATCATAATAGATTCCCATTGGAGTATCAAATTTTGCTGTGGAACGTTTCCCATCTGCGTAACCTTTTTTTCCACCAGCATATAAACTAACGTTACCTTTTTTATCAATTTTACGAATACAATGATTCAAACTATCGGCTACATATAAGTTTCCATTCTCATCCGTTGTAATACCAGCTGGCGAGTGAAATTGACTTTCTTTTCCAGTACCATCGAAAAGACCAGCCGTTCCATTTCCTGCAAGAGTAACGACTCCTCCTTTTGTAACATAACGAATCACATGATTGTCTCGATCAGAAACGGCATATCCCTCCAAAAATTTTGTGATTCCATAGGGAGAGTCATATTTTGCATTCTCGTTTTCACCATCAACATATCCGCCCTTTGGAAATCCGTAAACATCTTGTTTTCCTATTTTTCCGCTCATAATTGATTTTTTTTCATCATTTATCTCATAAATAACGTTATCCCCTGTATCCGCTACCAATAGTTTTTTATCCCCTGCATATAAAAATGCAGGTTTTGATACTTTGATAATAGATTCTCCTACTTGATATTCCATTTTTTGTGCTGTTTCTTTCTGATTACTGCCACATCCAATGAAACTAAGGAAAAGAACCATAAGAATGAAAAAGCATCCAATTATTTTTTTCTTTTTCCATTTCTTCATATTATTCTTCCATCAGTCCTTCCAGTTTTAATACTTCAAATCCTTCTGCTTTTCCTTTTAGCTTAATGGTATTTCCAAGGGAAGTTACTTTAATTCTTCCTTCTAATTGCTCGGCCACCGCTCGACTAATTAAAATTTGGCCAGCGGTGGCATTGGATTCTAAGCGGGCAGCGGTATTCACGGTATCCCCTATAGCGGTATAGTCCATTCGAATTTTAGTACCAATATTACCGACAACCGCTTGTCCACAATGGACGCCGATCCCAAATCCAACGGTTCTTCCATATTTCTCAATCAACTCTTGATTTAAGGCATAGGATTCTCTTACCATATCCCATGCAGTTTTTACCGCTTGATATACATAGTCTTCTTGTTTGATAGGAGCATTGAAAATTGCCATAGTGGCATCGCCAACAAATTTATCTAAAGTTCCTTTATTTCGTAAAATACAGCGGCTTGTTAAATCAAAATACCGATTTAAAATTTCGACCACTTCTAATGGAGATACTACTTCGGACATAGGAGTAAACCCACGAATATCAACAAATAAAACAGCAATATCTGTCATTTTTCCGCCTAATTCTAAATCCTCTTTGCTTTCCAAAATTTTATTGACAACCTCTGGCGCAACATAGCGCTTAAACGTATTCATAACTCGGTTTTTTTCTATCGTTTCTGCTACATAATTCCAAGCGATTGTGCCGATATAAATTATGGTGGCGGAAACAGGAATCCAAATAAGATGTAATAAATATCCTGTTTGATAAATAAAATAAGAACCTAATATTGCTCCAATTGTTACAATAATCCAAACAATGGTGCTAATTAGAACTTTTTGTTTATAAAAAAACAAAATAAGGCTAAAGCAAATGAGAAACAAAAAACAAAGTTGAATCCAGTCTGGGACTTCCTGTTTAAAATCATTACGAATAAGAGCATCCACTGCATTAGCATGAATTTCTACCCCATACATGACTTGAGAATGATCGATTGCTGTTGTAGCGTAGTCCATAAGCCCTGGAGCATAAGCACCAATTAAGACAACACTCCCAGCAAAGATTTCAGGAGAAATGTTCCCATCTAATAGGTCGGAAAACGAAAATCCATCATAATAAGCTCCTGGTTCGCCGCTAAAGGATAAATACCACATATGGTGTTTCTCATCATAAGGCACCGTATTTAATTGTAGTTCATGCGCCTTTGCGTATAAACGATAGAGCTCATAATTGAAACTATTGACGCTTTCCCCATTTGGCAAATCAATACTATGAATTAAATGACGAATCACACCATCTTGATCATACATAGCATTAACATGGCCTTGAATACTGTTTTTTTTCAATGCTTTATAGGGTTCTTCATAACTTTCCACTCCATCATTTTTTACATAAACCATTTGATTCTCTTTTACCAATTGTGAAGTAAAGTTTACGGCAGTTGCCATAACCACATTGTCATATTTACCAGCTTCCTTTGCTAATGCTGCATCTTCTTTTTTGGTAGTTTCTCCTGTATAAAGAACATCAATCCCGATTGCTGCGGGACGATATTTTTCCTCTTTATTTAAAATTTCAATTGCCTTTGCCATATACTCGCGACTCCATGTAGAATATGGCCCCAATTTTTCTAAACTTTTTGCATCGATTCCAATAACAAAAATATTTCCATCTAATGTACGCTTCTGTTGGTATACCATATCACTAAAGATGTTATCCACCTTATAAAAAATTCCAGTGGCAGTAATTCCTGCTAAAATACAAGCAATAAGCAATGAGAAACTAACTTTTATCCATAGTTCTTTTTTCATCACGGTCAAATAAACTCCTTATTCCTTATAATTTGGGAAAAGATTATTTTTAATAGTATCCCAAATTTCTCCTAAAATTTCTTCCCACCAGCTAGGACGATTCGAAATCTCTGGTGTTTCGTCCCAAGAATCTTCTTCTACATTATCAGTACTTGTATCAGGAGAACTTGTTATTTCTTCTGTAGATTCTTCTATAGTAGAAGAAGTGTTTTCTTCCGTAGTGTTCTCACCGGTTAGGGAGGAAGTCGTTCCTTCCTCTGATGGTTGCTTATTAGAACCAGTAGTGGACCCTTCTTCTGTTTGCTGTTGTTCAGAAGCAACCGTTGTGTCCTCTTCTTGCTGTTGTTCAGAAGTAGCCGTTGTATCCTCTTCTGGCTGTTGTTCAGGAATAGAAGGTTTTTCTTCTTCTGGCTGTTTCTCCAAGGATAAACTTGTCTCCTCTTTTGTTAGGTGTTTCTTTCGTTGTGAGTTTTTTGGTCCTTGGTTAGTTTCTTCTTTTCGATGACTTTCCGTATTTTTGTTGCCTTCTTTTATTGTATTTTTATCTACTGGTATTTCTTTATGAGAAGAAGAATTTGAAGAGATGGATGGACTGTAAAAAGAATGATTTATAGTTGTTTCTTCAGTGTTTCTATTCTCTAAGTTCCATTCATTTATTATTACTACTTCTGTTTCTTGGTTTTGGTTCTCTTCTTTTTCTACAACTCCTTTTCCTGTTTCTTGGTTTTGTTTCGTGGAATCGTCTTGTATTTGTTTGTTAGAAGAAATATTTTCTGTTGTAAGAGAGGAAACATTTAAATTTGTTTCTTTTTGTATTCTGTTTCTCAACTGATTATCTTCTACAATTTCAGCGGCTGCAAAACTGGGAATATCTTCTTCCTTCATGGTTATTATTTTCGTTTTCACCTTTTTTTCTTGATCAAAGGCCGTACACTCTAAAATGTTTCCTGACACTAAAAATTTAGTTGTGTTTTGGGCATTGACGGCCTCTTCTACATAGACATGTACTTTTCCTGTAAAAAGACGAATTTCTGATTTTCCATTTTTTAGTGCAGTAACAACCCCCGAAGTTCCACGGATTCCCATCGTCATAGTGGATGTTTTTACATGAAAATTTTCTTTTATTTTTAAAGGCTGTTTCACATTAAAAAATACAGTTCCAGCATCTACATAGAGAGTAATTTTCTCATTCTTTTTTTGGACTTCAACAACAGAATTTGCATCAATTTTTATAACTTTTGTATCGTCTAATGTAATCCATGCATAACTTTCTTTGGATGTTGTAATCTGATAACCATTATACAATTTCATTTTCACATTATTAGAAATTGTATTTCCTACTGCATTTTGTACAAGAACTTCTCCTTCTATTTTCATAAGACGAATGGTTGATGCCAATTCATATCCTGTCGTATTGGGATTCTTTTCCTCTTTTGATTGAAATAATAGAAGAAAAATACCTGCTAATACGATACAAAATAAAATATTGGAGATGACAATTCCTCTCTTTTTTATTGGATTCATACTATATAAAATCTCCTTCTTCGTTTTTCTCCCACGCTCTACTTTCTATGAATAAGCGAAGAATGTCACCATCTAATTTTCCTTCTTCCACCATTTCATTTAAAACACAAAAAGCTTTTTCAATGGTCAATGGTTTTTTATATGGTCGATCCGTTGCAATTAATGCTTCAAAAATATCAAAAATTGTCATAATTCTCACTTCTCGCTCAATTTCGTCTGCCGTTTTTCTATTTGGATATCCGCTTCCATCTAAAAACTCATGGTGAGCAGGAGCCCAAACAGGTACTTTTTCTAATTGTTTCGTAAAGTGAATTCTCTTTAATAAATGTTCTGTAATATCGACGTGTTGCTCCATGAGAGACCGCTCTTCTGCTGTCAGCGTTCCTTTTGGTATCATAAGGCATTTCGTCTCTTCTAGTGTTAAGTATGGATACCAGTTTCCATTCTTTTCAAGATAACGTTTCTTTTGAATCTTTTGAATATAGGAAGCTCTTTTCGCATCTACAAAAGAAATACTATCGGTATGTAAAATAAATTCTAAATCGTAATGAAGTTCTTCTAATCTTTGTTCATACTCTTCTTTTGTTAGTTTTCCCTTCACAAAGTCTAATTCGGTTAGTAATTCTATTCTTTCAAAACGATGTTTTACACATCTTAAACAATCACCTAATCGGGTTCTTTTGTCCATAATCTCTAATGGAATCACTAATTTTCCAATATCATGTAACCAAATACTCATTAAAAATTGCCGTTCTTCTAATTCTGAAAAAGTCCAATCCCCTTGCTTTTCATTTAGATAACTTACAAAGTTTTTTCCAAAGCGTACCATGTTTTTCGTATGATTGGCGTTATAAGGACTTCTTGCATCGACGGCCGCTGACATAACATAAACAAAAGAATCAAATAATTTTGTAATTTCTATTTCATATTTTCGCTTCCTTATATACATGGCAATTTGAGAAGATAATGCTATAATTATTTTTTCATACTCTTTGGAAAAAGGGATAACATTTCCTTCGTCATCCATAGCATTAATCAGCTGAAGCACACCGAGCACATATCCAAAATCGTCTTCTATTGGTAAAACTAGCATTGATTTTGTTTTATACCCGATTAAAGTATCATATTCTCTTGGCCCCGAAAAATTATATTCTTCTGCATGATAAACATCTGGTAAATTAATTAAACGATGTTCAATGGCAGCACAACTGCATACATGTTTTGGAGTTATCTGAACAGGAGGTAGTGGAATTTCCTCTCCATTTCCGCCTTTTGAGTAGTTCATAGAACGAGTGAGCATAATTTGAAATTTTAGTGTATCTCCATGTTTTGTGTATAAAGTTCCAGCATCACAATTTGTGATTGATAAGGCTTCATTCAAAATTAATTCTAATAATCGATCGGTGTTCTTTTCTTTTGAAAGAGCAATACCAATTTCTAAGATTCTATCGACATTGATTCCGCTCATAAATGAATTTCCATTCCTTCTTTTAATAATAGTATGTTGTTATCAATATGGCTTAGTTGTTCTGCTAATGTTTGTAGCATAGTGTCTGTGTGATTGATATTGTGGTGTGATAATAATAATTGATCGATGTTTGCTCTCTTCTTTACAAATAAGCCTTGCTCCCAAGTAGAATGTCCCCACCCTTTATGGCGTGGATATTCTTCTGGAAAATAACAACTATCGTAAACAAGTGCTGTTGCATTTTGTGAGAAAGAAATGAGGCGTTCTAGGCTATCTTCATTATGTTCAAAGTCTAGTCCATATACGAAACTACTGTCTTTATAAGTAATGCGATATAAAGTAGAAGCTCCTGGATGACAAGAATGCGCCGTTTCAATAACGATATCTTCTCGGATTTGATACTTTTTTCCTAGTTGTACAGTAACAAATTGAACATTCGGTTGAAAATTTTTCACTCCAACTGGCCAGAGCAATGGATTTAAAAAGTAGTCTATTTGTTCTTGAATTGTTTTTCCAGATCTTTCTTGCCCATAAATAGTAATCGAATAATTGGATTCAAATAAAGATTGAAAAAAAGGAAGCCCTTGTATATGAGCTAAATGCATATGGCTAATAAAGATATGAATGTCTTTGATTGTCTTTGGTAAGCTTTTATTTAAAGCCATAATACCAGTTCCCGCATCAAAGACAATTGCTTGATCCTGAATAGGAAGAAAAAAACAAGAAGTATTTCCACCATATATTTGAAATTCTTCACTCGAACAGGGCATGGAGCCACGTGTTCCAAGTACTTTTATTGTAATTTTATTATTCACATTAAAAATCCCCTTATTTTAAATTAATATTTGATAATTTTCTACATTTTTCTACATATATAGACTATTTTATCATAACAAATTATAGTGGGAAGTTCAACTAAATTTCTATTTTTACGAGATAGAAAAGTTCGTTGCCTATGAAAATAAAAAACACTGGTGAGATATTTTTTATAGAAAAAACTGGTGAACAAAAAGTTGCTATGATATAATGATTCCGAAATGGAATGTTTCCTATCTTCTACAATAGCAAAAGAACAAAAGTTGTCCAAGGGAATGAGAAAATCATTCTATAAAATCTATAAGAAAAGAAAGGAAGAAATTTTATTGACAAGTGAACCAAGCTGTTTTATAATACTACCACACTAAAGTGATGGCGTATAAGGCTTTTGTTCGGTTCTGATACGGTAACATTTTTGTTAAAATTTATATTGAGGAGTGATTTGAAATGATACGAAAAAAACTCAAACGCTTTACTGCTCTCCTTTGTGTATCTGCATTGGCAATTTCCACACTCAGTGGTTGTTCCAAAGATCCAACGGCAGAAGATTCGACTGGAGCAGGAAAAAATTCATCAGCAACTCAAACGGCTACAGGTAATACCTTTACCTATGCGATTGGAGGAGATCCAGGAAGTAATGTGAATGTAATTACCACATCCGATCGTTTTGGTCTTATGACAATTAAAATGATCTATTCTCCACTTTTAATGTATAATGCAGATGGAGAAAATTGGTTTTTAGCCAAAAGTGTTGATGTTTCTGATGATAATTTAACGTATACCTTCCATTTGCGAGAGGATGTGAAATGGTCCGATGGAGAGCCATTTACAGCAGATGATGTTGTGTTCACTTATGAAGCAATGGAAGATGAAAAAAATGGTGGATGGGCATATTCACAACTCGTTTATGATCAGGGAAAAGTAAAAATTGAAAAAATCGATGAGTATACAGTGGCGATGACAATGCCATTTGTCAACGCATCTGCTCTTGAAATGCTTTCTAATATTTTCATTATGCCAAAACATATTTATGAAAATGTAACAGATTTTGAGAATAATGAATTTAATGTAAACCCTGTTGGAATAGGTCCTTATGTTATGAGCGAGTACAGCGCAGGTTCTTATGTGAAATTCTCAAAAAATGAAAACTATTTCCTTGGAACTCCAAGCATCGATACGATTATTTTCCAGATTATTGAAAACTCCAATACAGCAATGCTTGCGATTCAAAGTGGAGAAGTAAATGCATGGATTGGAACTCCATCAGAAGTGCAGCAGATGAAAATCGATGAAAATAATCTACAGACAGTTGCTTATAGTGAAGGTCGTGTGGGATATTTAATGTTCAATGCAAACCGCATAAAAGATGAAAAAGTTCGTCAAGCTCTTTTATTTGCTTTAAATCGTGATGAAATGAATCAAGCATGCTTCCTTTCTTCCGATAACTATGAAACACCTTGGAGCTTTATTCCACCAGGAAATGAATTTTTCACAGAAGACGTTGAAAAATACGAACAAAATATTGAAAAATCAAAACAAATGCTAAAAGAAGCTGGCGTAGAAAACTTAAAAATCAAACTTGGATTTGCAAGCTCTGATCCCGTACAACAAAAACAAGCCGTTATGGTACAAGAACAGTTGAAACAAGTCGGCGTTACGGTAGAACTTGCTGGTGGAGATGCTACTGCATTATCCAATGCCATGAAAGATCCAAACAATGATTATGATGCTTATTTTGGTGGATACATTATGGGAATTGATCCAGATACTTTCTCTAGTTTATTTGAATCTACTGCTGCTTTTAACTATATGCATTATAATTATCCAGAAATTGATAAATTGTTTAAACAAGGAAGGGAAGAAACCGATCTTACAAAACGAAAAGAAATCTATACAAAACTTCAACAAGAACTTCAAAATACCGGTTGTTTCTACCCTATTACTTCAAACAAACGAATCCTTGTTATTTCTAAAAACGTATCAGGAATTGAAGAAGCAAAATTAGTTCCTGTTTATACCTTTGAGGATACTTCTAAATTAAAAATGGAGTAAAGAAAAAATACTTTTTTGTATTACAATAAGGTCAATGGAGATCAGCCGAAACTAAAGTGGAAATTGTCACTTTAGCTTCGGCTATCCTATTTTACGCAAAGGTAACGATCATTAGAAACTGGTGAAATGTATTTCTCATTTATAAATAAAATAAGAAAGGAGCTTTTATGGCAAAGTATATTTTAAAAAGAATCTTGACTGCAATTCCAATGATTCTTATTATTACGATTATTTGTTTTACTTTAATACACATGGCGCCTTATGATGCTGTAGATTCTATGACGAGCCCTAAAATGTCACAAGAGACCATTGATTTAATTCGTGCAAAGTATGGTTATGATAAACCACTTTATGTTCAATATATTCGATGGATGGAGGGAATGCTTGGCGGAAATTTTGGATATTCTATCGTAACCCATCAAAATATTGCGGATGATTTGGCAGTTCGAATTCCAAACACAATAAAGCTTATTTTGCCTGCTTATTTAACCGCCTACATACTTTCTATTATTTTAGGCCTTGTAGCTGGTTCTCATAAAAATAAATGGCAGGATAAGTTAATTGATGGTCTTGCTTCTATTGGTATTGCGACTCCTACGTTTTGGATTGCTATGCTTTTTATCTACTTATTTGGATATAAATTAAAGGTGCTTCCAATTTTAGGGATGCATACAATCGGATTAGAATCTTCTTTTGCCGATTATATGAAACATTTTATTATGCCATATATCGTATTAGTCATTGGATTTTTACCAGATTCCATTCGTTATGTGCGCTCTTCTACCATTACTCAATATTCCGAAGATTATGTTATGGTACAAACAGCATTTGGTGCTTCCAAAAGAGAGATTATGTTTAAACATGTATGTAAAAACGTTCTTCTTCCTATTATTACAAAATTAGGAATGGCACTTCCAATGCTTGTAACAGGAGCCATTATTACAGAAACTATTTTTGGTTGGCCTGGAATCGGACCATATTTTATTAAAGCGATCCAAGGAATGGACTACCCTATTGTTATGGCTATCTTAGTATTATCTTCTACTTTAGTGATTCTTGGAAACTTACTATCCGATATTTTATACTGTATTACTGATCCAAGAATTCGAGAAATGGGGTGATAGACGATGAAAAAAGAACAAAACAATTCAAAAAAACGAAGAATGGAACGCGTTATTTCTGCATTAAAGAAGGATAAGATAGCGATTGTTTCTCTTATTTTTCTCGCTTTTATTATTATCATTTCTTTAATCGCACCTCTTTTACCAATGGATCCCAATAAGACAGATATTATGAATATGTTAACACCACCATCTTTTGAGCATTGGTTTGGAACGGATGAAGTCGGAAGAGATTATCTTGCTCGTGTTATTTATGGTGGACGCGTATCTTTATTAGTTGGTGTACTTGCCATGCTAGCCAGTGTTTTTATCGGTGTTACAGTAGGAACGATTTCCGGATATTGTGGCGGAATTATCGATATGATTTTAATGCGAATCGTGGATATTATGTCTTCTATCCCTTGGATGATTCTCGTTACAGTTATTAGTATTTTCTTAAATCCTGGTTTAAAATCGATTATTATTGTAATTGGTTGTTTTACATGGATGGAAATTGCAAGGCTTGTAAGAGCGGAGACACTTTCTATTAAAGAAAGAGAATATGTTATGTATGCAAAATTTGTAGGAACTCCATTTTGGAAAGTAATTATTATGCATATTATTCCTTCTGTTTTTCCAACGATTATTATTGCGGCAACAACAAGTATCGCAGGTGCTATTATGACAGAATCTTCTTTAAGTTTCTTAGGAATTGGAATTCAGCAACCGATGTCTTCTTGGGGAAGCCTGTTACAATCGGCTCAGACGAATTTACAAAATGCCCTTTATATGGCTTTCATTCCTGGACTTTTAATCGTATGTACGATTTTTGCATTTAATAAACTTGGAAATCTCTTACGCATTTATGTAGAACCAAGAGTCACATCTGGAGAAAAAGAATAGGAAGGAGATACGAGTATGGAACAGTCAACAAAGCTTTTAGAAGTAAAAAATTTGAATACCACATTTCAAATTCAAAAAAACATAGTAAAAGCGGTTCGTGGAGTGGATATTCATGTGAAAAAAGGAGAAATTTTAGCAGTTGTTGGGGAATCAGGTAGCGGAAAAAGTGTCCTTATGAAATCAATCATGGGAATCCTTCCTGAAAATGCTCAAGTGACAGCCGATCAAATTCAATTCGAAGAAAAAGATCTGAAAACATTTTCAAAAGAACAGCAAAGGAAAATGCGTGGAAAAGAAATTGCTATGATTTTCCAAGATCCCATGACCGCATTAAATCCTTTAAAAACAATTGGCCAGCATTTATGTGAAGTGTTAAAAAGACATCAAGGTCTAAAAAAGGCAGATGCTTTAAAAGAGGCAGTCAATGCTTTAAGTAAGGTAGGAATTCCTTCTCCTGAAAGCCGTTTAAAACAATATCCTCATGAGTTTTCAGGAGGAATGAGACAAAGAGTGTTGATTGCAATGGCTCTTTGTTGTCATCCAAAACTTTTAATTGCAGATGAGCCAACAACGGCTCTTGATGTAACAATACAGGCACAGATTCTTGAATTATTGCAGGAATTACAAGAAAAAGAACATATGAGCATTGTCTTAATCACCCATGACTTAGGCGTTGTTGCAAGCTTAAGTAACCGGATTGCTGTTATGTATGGTGGGCGCGTAATGGAAGAAGGGGTAACCGATGAAATTTTTTACCATCCACAACATCCTTATACAAGAGCTTTACTTCATGCAATTCCAAAGCCAGTTACTGGTGTAAAAGAGCGATTAGAGCCGATTCCAGGGATGGCTCCTTCTCTTTTAAATCCTTTGCCAGGATGTCCGTTTGCTGATCGCTGCAGTTACGCAACCGATGCCTGTCTTGAAAAGATGCCAGAGTATCATACGTATTCCGAGACCCAAAGAGCCATGTGTGTGTTCACTGGAGAAGAACTAGATAAAAAAGATGGAAAGGAGAAACAAAATGACAAATAAAGCAGAAGAGATTCTTGTAGAAGCAAAAGAACTCCAAAAATATTTTCCAGTAAAAAGTTTTTTAGGAAAAACAAAAAAAGAAGTTCGTGCTGTAGATAAAATTTCACTTTCCATAAAAAAAGGAGAAACCTTTGGGTTAGTTGGAGAATCTGGATGTGGAAAGTCTACCTTTGGACGTACGTTAATTCGTATGTATGAGCCAACAGGTGGTTCTATCTTTTATCACGGAATGGATATTACAAAGTTAAAGGGGAAAGAATTGAATGCGTACCGTAAGAAAATGCAGATTATTTTCCAAGATCCGTATTCTGCTCTCGATCCGCATCATAACGTTCGGGAAATTATTAGTGAACCAATGGCATTAGAAGGGAAACTCTCTTCATCCGAAATGGAAGACCGGATTGTTTCTCTTTTAAAAACAGTTGGTATGAAACCAGATGATATGGAGAAGTACGCCTATGAATTTTCAGGTGGGCAAAGACAACGAATTGGAATTGCCCGTGCGCTAGCGGTGCAGCCAGAGTTTGTATTATGTGACGAGCCAATTTCCGCTCTTGATGTTTCCATTCAAGCACAAGTTGTCAATATGTTAGAAGATCTGCAACAGGAATTAGGCCTTACCTATCTCTTTGTTGCCCATGATCTTTCTATGGTTCGTCATATTTCCGATCGAATTGGAGTTATGTATCTTGGAAAAATTGTAGAGATTTCTGAGAGTGATGAATTATATGACAATCCACTTCATCCTTATACGAAGGCTTTATTATCTGCGATTCCAATCGCTGATCCAAAAACAGCTCGTCTTTCAAAACGACAAATTATTGAAGGGGATTTACCAAGTCCATTAAACATCCCAACTGGATGCCGTTTTCATACAAGATGCCCTTATGCGAAACCAGAGTGTTCCATAACAGAACCAGAATTAAAAGAAGTTTCCAAAGGACATTTTGTTGCTTGTCATCTATAAGACGCTAAATCTTATCATTAAAAAAGCGATAGACTTTCAATTTTGATTGAATGTCTATCGCTTTTTTACGTTAATTGGATTTCACTTCTTTGGCACTTTTCTTTTCCTCTTCTTTTTGTAGATTTTCAAAGAAACGTTTCCCTTTTTTGCACTTTAAATCCGTTGTGAAACAAAAATTTTGGCATACTTTACAGCGTGTCATTGGCTGATTTTCCATTTACTAGACTCCTTCTTTCTCGAGCTTTCTCGATTCTTTTTTATTTCCTTTTGTTTTTTAGATAGTTTCTCTCTTATTGGTTATAACAATGCTCCTATATTATTTAGAAAATTTTTCGGCTACTTTATTATATATTGGTGTTGGAACACCATATTTTTTTCCAAGGCGCACGACTTCGTAAACAAGACCATCAATTTCGGATGCTTTTCCTGCCCAAATATCACGTTGCATAGAAGCAGATGCATTTGGTGCTAATTGATCCATAATCTCTAAATTAATTTCTACGATATTTTCTGGAAGTGAAATATTCATAGCTTTTGCAATTGCATTGATTTCTTCGATTAATGTGATAAAAGTCGAACGAATTTCTCCTTCTTTTTGCACTTCTTCTACTCTCACATCATAGTAAGCACCGCAGGCAGCCATTGGAGAAACAAAAGAGAATTTTTGGAGAGCATCTTTTTGAATGTTATCAGAAAGAATAACATCAATTCCTGCATCTTCTAAATCTTTTTTTATCGTTTCTAGCTCTGGACGAAACTCTTTCTTATTGCGAACTCCATAAACAATACGGAAAATATCTCCACTTTGCAATATTTTACCAGCTTCTTTAATTTCTCCTACAATATAGATACAACCATCGATTACTAAAACTTCTGGTAACTGTTCTTGTAGTTTTTTACCTGTTCCGTAAATATTTAAAAGAGGAATCACGATAGTTTTCTCATGAGAAGCTCTTTTAATAAACGGTATTGTATCTTCCAAAGAATATCCTTTTACACAGACAAAAATCACATCCGCCTTTTCATTATAGTGTTCCATATCACAAACTTTAATTGGGTTTACTGTAAAGTTTCCTTTTCTTGTTGTTTCAAAAGAAAGTCCATGCTCTTCCATTGCATGTAAATGAGTACCTCTTGCAATTAAAGTTACATCCTTCTTTGCATTGGCAAGAAAACCACCAATACTTCCGCCAGTTCCACCAGCGCCAATAATTAAATATTTCATATAAAAATAATTCCTTTCTTTTTACCAACCTTTATTTTCTCATTTGAATTTGATAATGTTGATTTTTCTGTACTTATTATACAGTACTCAAAGGAACGATTCAAGTTTGATGATTTTTCCTCCGTTTTACAGCAATCATTTTATTACTCCCTTTTTTGATAGTATCTTACAAAAAAGTGCATACTATTCTTTTTTTATTTGATAATATACAATGCAAAATAGAGATACAAAAAAGGAAATAAAAAGTATTTCTAAAATCTTTCAAACTGATATAAGGAGTAACTGATTATGAAATTTTATGGACCCATTGTAAGACCGCAAACGGATGCAAATAGTGTTTTTATTGAAGTAACAGTTGGATGTACTCATAACGAGTGTACTTTTTGCAATTTTTATAAAGAATATCCCTTTCGGGTTATACCGCTTGACCAAGTGGAAGAAAATTTGAAGGAAGCCTCTATTTTATATCCTCATGCAAAACGAATCTGGGCATCTGGTGGGAATCCGTTTGCTCTGAGTACCGAGAAATTAAAGGAATTGGCAATTCTTTTTCAAAAATATTTTCCAAAAGCAAATATTGCAACGTATGCTAGAGTTGATGATCTGTATAATAAAAGCGTAGAAGACATTCGTGTTCTTAAAAATCTTGGTATTAATGATATTGTTATTGGTATTGAAAGTGGCGATGATGAAGTATTAAAAAAGGTCAAAAAAGGATATACCTCTTCTGATATTATAAGGGAATGTCAAAAGCTTGAAGAGGCAGGTATGATTTATCGAGTGATTTATCTTGGAGGGCTTGGAGGTTATGGAAAAGGAATAGAAAATGCATTAAACTCTGCTAAAGTTTTCAATCAAATTCATCCAACTTATATGATTATGACGAACGTATCTGTACTTCCAGACACAGAGCTTTATCAAGAAATGCAGATAGGAAGTTTTAAAGAAGCCTCTGAAAAAGAACGGATTCAAGAATTTCGTACTTTAATCGCGAATCTGGACAATACCATTACTGTAGATTCTAGAACAGCGGCAAATTCTATCTATTTTGTAGCAAACCTTCCAGAGGATAAACAAACATTAGTTGCAAAATTAGATAAGATAATTGAAAATTTTACAGAAGCCGAAGAAACTATATTTCATTCAAGAAGAGCAAAAATGACTTCTGTTTAATTTTATTCCAATGAGTTTTATTGCTGTATACATACGTCTACCATAAGATACAGCACTTTCTTAATAAATATAATATAAGCGGTCATATCATATTTGATATAACCGCTTTTTTCAACTCATTGGTATATTGTTTTTCTATCTGTGCGTACTTTCACTTTGACCAGACATGAGGTTCTTTTGCAGATACAGCAGTGTTTTGTGCCATTACACCTACAAGAGGATGAGGAATATAAGGTTCTTCTAAATAAGCGATCTCTTCTGCTGTTAAAGATAGTGAAACCGCCTTTACCGCCCCTTCTACATGATGGAGTTTTGTCGCTCCAACAACTGGAGAAGTAACCTTTGTTAAAAGCCATGCTAGAGAAACTTCTGTCATAGATACCCCATGTTTTTTTGCTAATTCTACTACTCGATCAATGATAATTCTATCTTGTGCAGCCGTTGTATCGTATTTTAATCGAGCATAGCTATCCTCCTGAAGTCGTTTTGATGTTTCTCCAGGGTGCTTAGATAGTCTTCCACCAGCAAGTGCGCTATATGGTGTCATGGCAATATTATCCTCTTTACAAAGTTTTGCCATCTCTCTCTCTTCTTCTCGAAAAATTAAGTTATAATGTCCTTGTACTGACACAAACTGAGGGAATCCTTCTTTTTGGGCGAGTGCATTTGCCTTGGCAAGTTGCCACGCAAAACAGTTAGAAATTCCAATATATCGAGCTTTTCCTGCCTTTACCACATGATGGAGGCCATCTAAAATATCAAAAATTGGTGTCTGATAATCCCACATATGATAAATATAAAGATCTACATAATCCATCCCAAGATTTTTTAGACTTTTATCTAGCATACGTTCAATATGTTGCTGGCCAGTAATTCCTGTATGAAGCTCTTCTTCTGTACGAGGAAGGAATTTTGTAGCAACAACTACATCTTCTCGTTTAGCAAAATCCTTTAATGCACGCCCTAAATACTGCTCGCTTGTTCCACTTTGATATGCGATTGCTGTATCAAAGAAATTGATACCTAATTCTAACCCATGTTTGATAATTTTACGAGAATGTTCTTCATCGAGTGTCCATGTATGTTGTCCACTTTTTGCATCACCAAATCCCATACATCCCATACAAATGCGTGATACTTGTAGTTCTGAATTTCCTAATTTTACGTATTCCATTTCTTCTTATTCCTTTCTCTTCTTACTTCTATCCCATAATAAATTTTTCGTATTATTTTTTTAAATCTTATTTTTTAATGTGAGATGATTACAAATTTCATATTTCAAATAGTCGAGTCGATCCAACTGATTTTCCTTAAAATGTATTTCATCTAAAATCTTGTTCCTTTTTTGATTTAACATCCATAATCTTTCTTCATCGGAATTTCCTTTCTCTAGCAGCAGTCGCATATAAGTTTCAATTTCATATGTGGTGAAGCCAATGTCATATAATGTCATAATCATGCTTAGATTTTCCAAGTCGGAATCATCATATTGCCATGCACCTATTACTTTCTTTATAGTATTATATAGTCCCCAACTTTCATATTCTTGGAGGACTTTTATTGGGATTTGATACCGATTACTGGTTTCTTCCATTGTCATATGCTCTCTCCTTTCCTACTTTTTATAGAAAACAATGATGAGAAATAGAACAAGTGTACTTTTTTATATGATAGGAAATGAAGCTTTCTACCATATAAAAAATAGTAGATGTTCTTTGCATCTACTATTTTAGTATTTTTATTCTTTTATGTCTAATGCTTATCATTAATAAAAAGAAATGCCTAGTTAGCATATCTTAAAAATTCAATAAATTTTGCTGTAGCAGAAGAGAACATCTGACTTTTTTTCCAGACTAAAACTGCTCCTGTATCCAAAGATGGATATAGAGGGATAAATTTCAAATCGTCATAGCAAAGTCCCAAATCAAAGCAAAGAGCAACTCCAACATGATGTCTTACCATATTTGCGGCATTTAAAATTAAATTATATCTTGCGGCAATCTCGATTTGTTCATATATTTCTCCGAACCAGTTAGAAATTTCATTCTTGACACTTTCTCGTCCAGGAATTAAGAGAGGAATAGGAATCAGATCCTTTGCAGAAATTGATTTTTGATTGGCGATTGGTAGCTCTTTCGTTGTTAGAATCCCCCACTGTTCTTTCTTTGTCATACGTACAAAATCATATTTACTAATATCTACAGGCTCCATAAGAAGGCCGATATCTAAAATTCCTTGTTCAATTCTCTCTTTGATATCGTCGGCATTGGCACTATAAATTTGAAAGCTAACGAGTGGATACTGTTTTCTAAATTGATACATTTTTTCTGAGAGGTATGACATATTCTGAGTCTCGCCACAGCCAATTGCGATCTCGCCTGCAAGTTCTTCCTCATTTTGTATAAATTCTTCTTTTGTTTTTTCTACAAGAGAAAGGATTTCTTGTGCTCGTCGCTTTAAAAGTAGTCCTTCTTCTGTTAAAATAATGCTATGTTTGCTTCTGTGAAATAATTTGACTCCTAGTTCTCCTTCTAACTGCATCAACTGTCGTGATAACGTTGGCTGTGTCATATGCAATCGAATAGCTGCTTTTGTGATATTTTCTTCTCTAGCAACCATCAGAAAGTATTTCAAAACTCGAAGTTCCATAAATAATACCTTATGCCTTTATAATCTGTATTTGAATACCATTTGGATCGGTTATAAAAAAACACTCCATATCTTTTCCAAATATTTGAGGTTCTATTGTTATCATTTGTTTTTCTCTAGCTTCTTTAAGGATGTCTTTATAATTCTCACAAGCGATTCCAATGGATATCCCGCTATTATCTACTCGATTTTGAGATACTGCTTTATTTTCAAGTAATTCTATTTTCATTCCATTTTCAGCAGTATAAAAAGCAATTGTTATTTCATCGTTTGGTGAGAAGGTGTTTATCAGTTTCAAACCAAGAAAATTTTCATAAAATATTTTTGACTCATCCATATCTTTTACATGAATTGTAATCCATTGAATATTCATTTGGAAACCTCCTATTTTTTCTATAATTGGATTTTATTACTTTTTTAAGATTATTTATTATATTTAATAGTATTAGTTTTTTATATCGAAATGATCATACTATATTTTCAATAAAATGACAAGTTTTTGAAAGTTCTAGCTGTCCCATTCTGTTTTAATAAATCATGGAAATCAAAAAAATCCCAGATAGGACATTTATTGCTGGGATTCTACAAAAATTACTTACATTTATTATTTTTGAATATTCCTATTTTATAATATGGAACTACTTTTCTAAAAAAGAAGAAGAGAAACCCTAAAAAGAGTTTCTCAACCGCTATTATAAGACACGAAATACGGATATATACTGATCTACTTATTGTACATAGAAATAAAAAAAGAATTATATATTTTGTTATTTGCTTTATAAACTCATTTTTTTGTAAATATTATATTAATTATTTGTCTATCGTATAAAAAATAGGCAATGTTTCTTAGTTTATTTGCAACCAATAAGCGAAAATCATGTTTGTATTCATTATCTTTTCCTTTAAACTTCCACAGGGCTTCTTACCATTACGACCAATAAACTTTCCTGTGCTTTAATCAATACGATCTAAATTCCCCCTAGATCATACATATGTTTTTGTTATTCCAATTCCCCATTGGAATAAGTATTTTACGTTCTTTTTTTCATAGTATTCTCTTTTTGTAGCACAGAATTTATATTCTATTGCTTACATCCATGAATATTATTTATAAAACATATTTTTTATCGTCAATACTCATGGAAACTATTTTCTACATAATTAGTACAAAATAGTTACCTCACCTTAAATTCCACTAAAGTAATATAACAAAATACATAACAATTACATAATAGCATTTTTTTCCATAAATGAACATGACGAGTTTTGCAATTTTTTTTTGCAAAACTCGTCATGTTCTTAAAAGTACCTTTAACTTATTACAATAAAATGAAAGGTATATAAGATGATATAAATTAATGGTTGATGAATAATATATATAATAAGAGATTTCTTTCCAAGAGTTTCTAATAGTTTTCTTTCCTTCCATGCAAATAGTGATAATTTTTGTTTCTCTGTTAAAATTCTATAGAAAAAATAGCCACTGCTAAAAAGAAAAATCCATGGTAAAATGGAAAAATAATCAGAAGAATAAAATTTAGGTTCTTTCAAACCAATATAAGTTGTAAAAAGGTTACAGTACCAATCTTCTGGTAATCTTATGAAATTCCATGATTCAAACCCTAAGTATCCTAAATTAATATTGCGAAAGAGGAGAAATAATAAAAAACTACCAAAGAATCCTCCTGCGGTTGGTATCTTTTTTAAAAGTTGTTCCAATGGAATAAAAATAAGTGTACAAGAACCAATACAAGTTAAAACTCCGATTATGATTCGATATTCAGGCATAACGAATAATGTGATAATAGAAATCATGGCACCCGTACCAAAAACAATAAGCCCTCTTTTCCATTTGTTCCTTCCCATAGACCAACAAAAACCTGCTAATAATATAAAAATCCAGCAAATGCTTTGTTGCCAAAGGTATCCTAGTGTCCCATAAAACCATGTCCAATTTTTATGAAAAAGATATACTTCATCCCACACAAAGTGGTAAGCGAGCATACTAATTAAATTTAATCCCCGAATCGTATCTATTCCATGGTAACGCATAGCGTTCACTCCTATCATTCGCTCCTAGTATTTCTTGTTATTTAAGCTTTCCCAAGTACCAATTCCTTTAATCAAATTTTGGCTATTAATTGATGCTTATAATACATTACCTACAATAAGAAAGCAATAAGAAAGCAGTAAAAATAAATTTCTTTTTTCACTGCTTTCTTATTATAAATCAATTACTCTATTTTTCACTTTCTAGCATTTCTTTCATAGTATGCCATCCAAGAACTGCACATTTGACCCGAGCAGGCATATGAGAAATATCTTGTAGTGCAGAAGCTTCTTCTAATTGTTCTAATTCTTCTTCTGTAATATTACCTTGAATCATTTTAAGAAATAAGTCTGCTAAATGTAAAGCTTCTTCTTTTTGCTTTCCAATAATTAAGTCCAACATCATATCGGCAGATGCTTGGGAAATTGCACAACCACATCCTTCAAATGCTCCCTTAACAATAATATTATCTTCTACTTTTAATTTTAGCCAAATATCATCTCCACAACTTGGATTTACACCTTCTAAAACTAAATTTGCATCTTCCAATTCATGTTTATGAAATGGATTTTTATTGTGTTCAATTAAAATTTCATTATAAAGTGTTCGATTGTCCATATCCCATTTTACTCCTTACTTTTGATAAACTTTCTACAAAGGCATCGATTTCTTCTTTTGTATTGTAAAAAGAAAGACTGGCTCTTGTTGTAGAGGAAACTTTTAAATAATCCATCAACGGTTGTGCACAATGATGACCTGCTCGTACTGCAATCTGATCAAAATCTAAAATAGAAGCGATATCGTGAGGATGTACATCATCTAGTGTAAATGTTAAAATCCCACAATGTTCTTCTGGATTTTTTGATCCCAATATATGAATGCCTTCAATTTGCTCCATTTTTGATAATGCGTATTCTGTCAATGCATCTTCCCATTTTTGAAGGTTTGAAAATCCTTTGTCTTCCATATATCGGATTGCTTCTGCTAATGCAATAGCTCCTCCAGCATTTCCTGTACCCGCTTCAAATTTATAAGGAAGTTCTGCAAACTTAGCATTTGTTTGTGTTACAGACTCTATCATTTCTCCACCTGTTAAAAATGGAGGCATTTTTTCTAATAACTCTTCTTTCCCATATAAAACACCAATTCCCATTGGCGCTAATATTTTATGCCCAGAAAATGCTAAGAAATCTGCATCCAGTTTTTGTACATCAATTAATTTATGAGGAGCACTCTGAGCTGCATCTACTACAACAATTGCTCCATAACTATGAGCTCTTTTTATGATGTTATTAATTGGATTTTCCCTTCCGATAACATTGGATACATGAGCGATTGCAACAATTTTTGTTTTTTCTGTAATCGTTTTTTGTATCATTTCTTCAGTAATGGTTCCATCATTTTCGCAATATAAAAATTTTAATGTGGCTTTTTTCGCTTTTGCAACCATTTGCCATGGCAATAAATTACTATGATGTTCTAAAATACTAACAACAATTTCATCGCCTTCTTGTAAAAAGGTAAGTCCATAACTATAAGCAACTAAGTTTAAACTCTCTGTTGTATTTCTTGTAAAAATAATCTCAGAAGATTTTTTTGCATTTACAAATTTTTGGACCGTTTTTCTTGCATTTTCCACCTTGTCTGTGGCTTCCATACTTAATCCATATAGCCCTCTTAAAGGATTCGAATTACAAGTTTTATAAAATTCCTCTTCTGCCTTTAACACAGACCATGGTCTTTGGGAAGTGGCAGCATTGTCTAAATACTTTACATTTGGATTGTTTAATAATAGAGGAAAATCCTCACGATATGGATTATGAGAGAGATTCATGAGTATCTACCTCCTCTAAATATTGTTGTACATATTGAGCGGATGTTTCATCTGGAACTCTTCGACAGACAGCATCGATTTTAGCACGAGCGATCATTTTTTGAGCTTCTTCTTTTGACATTCCACGAGAACATAAATAGAATAAAACCTCATCATCCAATTTCCCAATAGTAGCACCATGATTACCTTGTACATCTTCTTCCGCACATAAAATAAGAGGAATTGTTTGATTTACAATATCTTCTCCTAATAATAACACTTCTTCTTTTTCTTCGCCTTCAGAACCAGCAGAACCATTTTTAAAATCAATTGTTCCTCTTAATAATTTAAAAGCCTGATCTTCTAAAATACCATCTGCTAAGAAATTACTTTTTGTCTTTTTTCCTTTATGAAGAGCCACATAATTCATATCAAAACGTTGTGTCCCTTTTCCCATATAGGCGATATGAGATTTTAATTCACTTTCTTTTCCCGCTAATTCTATGTGACATCCAAGATAATTTTCTTTTCCGCCTAATGCAATCTGAATAATTTCAATGGTAGCACCTTCTTCACAGTAACCACCAATATCGTTCAGATGCTCAACTTCTTCTCCTAATGTCTGTAACTGAAATACAGTAACTTTTGAGTGTTTCTTTGCATAAATTCTAGTTTGAATTGCTAAAAGCCCTTCACTATTTTTGTCTGAGTGATAATTCATAATAAAAGTAGCTTGGCTTCCTTCCTCTGCATGAATTTCAAGTTCATTCATAGCTTTTACAGAATCTTCATGGAAAAAGTTTAAAATAGTAGGCTCAACCACTTGTTCTTTTGCAGGAATTTGAAAACATTGAATTGGTGTCAAGCTATGCTTCATAAACAGACTCATATCTTCTCCCATTCCTGTCGTTAATTGCTCTAATGTTCTTTCTTTTGTTTCCGTTATGATAATGCCACTTGGCACTTTACAATCAATGGTAAAACGTTCATTTTCTGTATTTTTATCTTTTAATTCACATTCGTTCATATGAAGCCAATTCCATGTTTTGGCTGGTAAACGATTAATTGTCATATCCATTATCCAATACTTCCTTTCATTTCAAGCTGTATTAAATTGTTCATTTCTACGGCATATTCAAGAGGAAGTTCTTTGGAAACATTATCTGCAAATCCACTTACAATCATAGCTTTTGCATCTTCTTCACTAATTCCTCTTGACATGAGATAGAATACTGCTTCGTCGCTAATACGACCAATTTTTGCCTCATGTCCAATGTCTGCATCATTTGTTCGAATATCCATAGCAGGAATTGTATCGGATCTTGAAATATCATCTAGCATTAAAGATTGACAAGAAACAGCTACTTTACTTTTTTTCGCATTTTTGCTTACAACGATAGAACTTCTAAAAGTGCTAACACCTCCATCTTTGGAAATGGACTTTGTATTAATATAAGAAGAGGTATTTGGTGCGCTATGTACAATCTTTGCACCAGTATCTAAGTTTTGTCCCTTTCCTGCAAATGTGATTCCAGTAAACTCCGCTCTTGCTCCTTTTCCTTTTAAAATACTCATTGGATACAGATAAGAAACGTGAGAACCAAAGGAACCAGATACCCATTCGATTGTGCCACCTTCTTCTACTACCGCACGTTTTGTATTTAAGTTATACATATTTTTAGACCAGTTTTCAATGGTAGAATAACGAAGTTTTGCATTTTTCTTTACATATAACTCTACACAACCTGCGTGTAAGTTTGCCACATTATATTTTGGTGCGGAACATCCTTCGATGAAATGCAATTCTGCTCCTTCATCTACAATAATAAGGGTATGTTCAAACTGACCTGCTCCTGGTGCATTTAAACGGAAATAAGATTGTAATGGAATATCTACTTTTACTTTTGGTGGAACATAGACAAAGGATCCTCCTGACCATACAGCTCCATGAAGTGCGGCAAATTTATGATCACTTGGTGTTACAAGTTTCATAAAATGTTTTTGTATCATCTCTGCATATTCCCCATGCAAAGCACTTTCTAAGTCAGTGTAAATGACACCTTGTGCAGCTACTTCTTCTTTGACATTATGATACACTAATTCGGAGTCGTATTGAGCACCAACTCCCGCAAGAGATTTTTGTTCTGCTTTTGGAATTCCAAGAATTTCAAATGTTTCTTTGATATCCTTTGGAACTTCAGACCACTTTCCGCTCATATGAGTATTTGGTTTTACATAAGTAGAAATTTCTTCTATATTTAAATCATCAATGGATGGTCCCCAATCAGGAACTTGCATTTGATTGTAAATTTGTAATGACTGTAAACGGAATATTTCCATCCAAGTTGGATCTTTTTTCTCTTTTGAAATCTTTTCAACGATTTCAGGAGTTAACCCATTCGGTAAACGATAAGCGTCTTTTTCTTCATTTTTTATATCATAAATACTTCTGTCGATATCATCAACATATGTTTTTTCTTCCATAAGATTTCCTTTCCAAACGACCTATTTTGTCATTGTTGTTCTTTTAAAAATGCTTCAAATCCATTTTCATTAATTTCTTCAATAAGAGAAGCATCTCCTGTTTTGATAATTCTTCCATTTACAAGAATATGAGCATAGTCTACTTTTAAAGATTCTAAAATTCTAGTGCTATGAGTAATGATGAGAAGAGCTCCATCTTTTTCTTTTTGATAAGTTTCGATTCCTTTTGATACTGTACGAACAGCATCTACATCAAGTCCAGAATCGGTTTCATCTAAAATAGCTAATTTTGGATTTAACATAAGAAGTTGTAAAATCTCTGCTTTTTTCTTTTCTCCACCAGAGAACCCAATATTTAAGTCACGAAGCGCATAAGATTCATCCATATTAAGAAGTTCCATCGCTTTTTTTAACTCCTTTTTAAAATCCCACATACGGATTCTAGAACCTTTTCTTTGTTCTACTGCATTTTTAATAAAACTGCTTAAAGAAATACCGGCTACTTCAAGAGGATTTTGAAAAGATAGGAACATTCCTTCTTTTGCACGTTTATCGGCGCTTTCTTTTGTAATATCTTTTCCGCGGAACATAATTTTTCCACCTGTTGCTTCATAACGTGGATTTCCCATTAATGTATAACCAAGAGTGGATTTTCCTGCCCCGTTTGGCCCCATTAATACATGAGTTTCTCCTTTACGAATATTTAAATGAATATTATGTAAAATTTCTTTTTCTTCTACTTGAACAGTAAGATTTTCTATTTTTAATAATTGATCTAACATCGATCTGATTCCTCCAATTCTAAAGTCAATCTATTCCTATGAAGTTAATCCCGACTTATTTAATCAAGATTAATTTACTCTATTATAAAACTAAGATTCAAAGAAATCAAGAGTTAATTTATTTTTTGTTTATAAAGGGGTTTTTTATTTTAGGTTTTTTGATTTTCATAGAGCGAATTTATTTACGTTATAAATCAGAGCTTTGCGAGAAATTCTATATTATAAAAAAAGACATAAGAATTTCTTTTTTTACTGAATCTACTGAAATTCTTATGTCTTTTTATTTTCTATTTAGTTATAATATTTGTTACTAAATTCTTCTACAGAAAGTGGTTTATCATAATAATATCCCTGACCCATGTCGCATTCCATAGAGCGAACTAACTGTTCTTGTTCTGCCGTTTCAATTCCTTCCACAACAGTTTTCATTTTTAATTCTTTTGCTAAATGGATAATATTTTTCATAATTAAATCACGTTTTTCTTCATTTTCTCGATCGATTGTTGAAAGAAAAACTCGATCTAATTTTACTTCATCAATTGGAAGATCTTTTAAAGAATTTAGAGAAGAAAATCCGCTTCCGAAGTCATCCATAGAAATATGAAATCCATTATCACTTAATTCTTTTAATACTTTTGTGCTTTTCCAAATATCATCGATTACTAGACCTTCTGTAATCTCTAATATAATAAGAGATGGATCGATAGACCAACGTTTCAAAATATTACATAATCTGGACACATAGTTTTCTTCATATAACATCAAACGACATTGATTCACAGAAATTGGAACAACAGGATATCCTTTTTCTTTCCACTCTTTCAATTGAATACAAACTTGTTCTATCATATAAAAATCTAAATTGACACAAAATCCATTTTTCTCAAATATTGGAATAAACTGATCTGGAAATATCATTGTGCTATCGTCTTTTATCCATCGAACAAGAGCTTCTGCACTTTTTAATTTTCCTGTTTTTAAATCTATTTTGGGCTGTAAGCGAACTTTAAACTCATGATTTTTAAGAGCATCTTCCATACTATCTTCAATTTTACTCTTTAACATCTCTGGTTCATAAGTTTTAGAAGAAAAGAATAAAATTTCATCTTTCCATTGTTTTGCGCTATCTAGCGTCATGCAAGCCTCTGTAATTTTTTTCTCCAAATTTTTTTTATCTGTATAAGTAATAAAACGAACGCCCATAGAACACATAGCTTGTGTTCCTTGATTATCTAAAATACGAATCAAGCGTATTCTATGTAGCAATGGACTCATTTTTTTATAAACTTCTTCCTCATTGGAACAATGTGTCAAAATAAGAAATTTTTCATTTCTTCCTAAAGCAAATATTTCGTCTTGATTTAAACTGACCTTTAAAATTTGACCTATTTGCTTTAACAACACATTAAACTTCTCTATACCATATAAGTTTTTAATTTGGTTTGTATTATTAATACTTAAAACGATAATGGCATCTTTCTTAGAAGAATCAATATATTTTGGCACTTCTTTTAAAAATTTATCTCGATTAAAAGTTTCTGTAATCGGATCAATATATGCTAACTCATACATCGCTTTATTTTTTTTCTGCATCATTCGATAAATATAAAATAATAACAAAAGCAACGTAATAAAAAATAATAAAAATATGAGTTGTTGTGCTTGAAACCAATTAATTGTCTCACTAGTTAAAACATCAATTGGTACAACGCACATAATATTCCAATTATTAATTCCAATTGCTATATTATTCAATGCATAAACTTGACCGTTTGCTTCTACTTCGACAAAGAAAACTTCCTCATTTGCCAAAGCATTTTTCATAACTTCTATATTTTCTTTTCCAAGAGTCATCGTTTCAAAAATGTTACGGCTATCTTTTGGTAAAAGATATAATTCATTGCGCACAACAAAATTCCCTTTGTTATCTATAATATGGGCATGGACTTTCTCATTGGACTTTAAATTAGAATTTAAAAGCATCCGAATATTATCTGTCAAATGGGTTCCTGTTAGAACGCCTATGATTTTATTATCAGATTTTTGCACTCCATTCTCATAAATAGGTACTGCATATTGATTCGTATAATCTTGTAACTCTTCATCCCAAACAGTTTCCGCAATCCCTCGCTCTCCTTGTAATGCCTTTGTCACTATTTCGTTTCCTTTTGCACTCTTTTGCTTTACTTTGCCATTTGAATAAACAGAACTGGCTTTATAGTTGGAATCAACTACTTGCATTCTTAGAAATTCACTTTGAGCACTGACAATTTCAAGCTGTTCAAAAAAAGATTTTTCTCTTTTTACAAGTTCTTGTGCATCGATTTCATTCGGGTAAGAATAACCAATCAAAGACGCCAAATTTTCTAGCATCTGTATATTCCCTTCTATATTATCAACTAAAGCATTTTTTGTATTTTCAGCAATAGCATCTAGAGATGTTTTTACCTCATTTCTTTGAATTCGATGTGAGTTTGTAGAAAAAAGAATTTCTGAAAAAATAAGCATAATGCATAACAGCAAAACTAATAAAAATACAAAAATGCTCTCATGTTCCATTTTATTTTTAATAATTTTTCTTATGATCATTGTTCCTCACATATCAATCTGTAATATCAAACATCATTTTATGAAATAGAAGTTTATATCACCTATTCTTTTTATTTTAAACATATCTATTTGGTTACTTTATATATTTACTCCAATATATATTATAAAATAAATCATTTAAAAGCACAACAATTTTTCCATATATGGGAATATTTTTTTACTATATTTCACCATAAAACAGTAAAATTCAACAATTCAACCTTACTATTATCATTTCTGTTTTCCTCTATGAATAAGAAAAAAATTGTTATTTTCTGACTACTCTCATAGGTAATCCTGTGAATTTTCTCCACTGATTTATAACAATTCTTTTTCTTATTTGCCAATATTCAATTCCATTTTTCAAAAGATGAAACAGCTAATGTTCATCTTTTCCTATGTATTTTATAATAATTCAAAAAATCCATCCGTCATCTCTACTCCACACATTTTGGCAAAGTCTTTAATGCCTTCCATAAGTTCCTCTCTTGGATAATTACATTCATCCAATCTATCATTGGAAAATTCATTAATATAAAGATAAAAATTAATACCTAAGCGAAAAATATCATCGATTCCACTGTTGATGTTTTCAAACAATAAATTTTCAGCTTCATTGATTTTTCCTTCATCTGCCAAGTGAATCAACATTTCATACAGACGATCCGTATCTGTATAATTCTCCTTTTCATCTGGAAGTTCATAAGGTGGAAGCTCTTTTCCTAATGCAAATGCAGCTAAGGCTCTTGCAGCTTCTTTAATCATTCGCATTACATAATCATTTTCAAATGCCATAAATATTAAGTCTCCTTTTTTGTTTTAAATCATTAATACTCCTTTAAAACTCAGTATTTATCAGTATTCTACCACATCACCTACATAAAAACAACAATAATGTTAACGATTAATAATTCAAAAAAAGAACCAGTCTATTCTTAACTGGTTCTTTTTATCCTATTCCATTTCTGCCTTATTCTTCGTTATGCTACTGTTAATGTATTCAACATATAGAGTGCTGCCTCTGCAAAATCTTCTCTTTCTGCCTTACTTGTTCCAATACATTCTATTGTAAAGATGTAAGAACCTTTTTTCTGCACAAAAATAGTTTCATATTCTTGTGTCATACCTTTTTTGGCCCAAAAGCTCATAATTCCAACTTCTTGTTCTTGCACCTCTGTCATGCCAGTAGAGGCCCATTGCACATAATAACCATCATTTTTCATTTTTGTTACTAAAGATTTCAACTGTTCTGATACATAGCTTTTCATTGATACTGCTTTTGTATAAGGTTTCATATTGACATAAATGCAACCTTTATACTCATCATCTGGTAAATTAATGCAAATATATTGCATAAAATTCTTTTCATCAGAAAGTTGTTCATAGTCCCAACCATCTGGTAATGTTAAAGAAACACCATCTACCACTTGTAATTCTTTTCCTGCCACTAATGTTTCATCCTCTTTTGGTGCTATAGTATTCCCAAAGAAAACTTTTACCTTGCAAGTATACTTTTTACCGTTTTTAGAAGTGACAGTAATGGTTGTTGTTCCAATATTTTTTGCAGTTACTTTTCCTGTATACTTTGTAACCGTTACAACAGATGTATTGTTACTTTTAAATACAGCCTTTCCTTTTGTGTTCAACAGTTTTAATGTTGTTTTCTTTCCTTGCTTCAACGTTAAACTAGTTTTTGATAACCTCTCTACATTGTTTCCTTTCGCCTGCACTTCCTCCTTTTTGCCAATTGGTACAAAAACAAGGAGAAGTGCAAAGAAAAAAATAAAGCCTTTTTTCCATATTGTAGATTTTACCATACAAAGACCTCCTGTCATTTCTTTCCTGAATCCTTCAAGACTTCAAGAAATCACCCTTTTTATAATATCATGAATGCTACTCATAATATTATCACTTTTGTCAAAAATTTTTTATCTGACTTCTTATTTTTATTATATCACGAGTCTTCTATTAAAGTAAACAATAAAAAGCCCTATAAAAATATCCGTTTTCTATTTTTATAGAGCTCCTGTTCTATTATTCATTTTTTCTTCATTTATTTGAAATTTATATATCATTAATATACTTTTGTCCTCTTCCTTATCATTTGAAGAACGAGAACGATTGCTATGAACCACTTTATTTTTCTTCGTTTCATTGAATCCCCTTCCTTTATTACTGAAATTCTTCCCATTCTAAATTTTCTTTTGACCAAAATAATATCATCTCTTTTGGTTCGTTCTTCTCTTCTTCTAATAACACTTTTATTCCGACCCTTTTTTCTCCTGTAGGAAGTTCAATAGACCAAGGAACGATTTCTAAACAAGCCTCTCTCTTTTTCACTGTGAACACTTCATCTAAACTTTGTTGTCGAACTTGAATGTCAAATATTTGTGCTTCTACAAAAGTGCTTTCCTCTTTGTCTTTCACTACAACAAGAATTTCATTGATTCCATCTCCAAAAAAATCTTCTTGATATACGTCTAAAATCCTTTTATTCCTATATTTTTTCGTTATCGTAAGATCATCTCCTACTTGTACGATTAAT
The DNA here is from genome assembly GCA_905214925.1 of uncultured bacterium. Classification (GTDB taxonomy): domain Bacteria; phylum Bacillota; class Clostridia; order Lachnospirales; family Lachnospiraceae; genus Scybalomonas. The sequence goes on from CAJMOB010000014.1 coordinate 33,826, forward strand.
TTTGAATTTTTAATATTTCCTTCTTTATCTTTTATAACAGTCACTTTTGTCCTTATTTTTTCTCCTCGTATCACCTCCTGCTCTTTGTAATGAAGTAACATCTCTAAGCTTCCAATTCCCATAATTGCGAGTAAAATAATTGCTAATACAATACTCCAATTTTTGGTTATTGTCTTTTTCCATTGCCTCATTCATGTATCCCCTTGTGAATATTTTTCTACATTTTACCACAAGATTTTTTTCTCGACTATCCTTTTTTTGCAATTTTTTCTCTATTTTTTATGACTTTTTAAGGAGGTATCATTTCGTATTCTTCTGTCCAGTGATATTTCTTTATTCATTATAAGTAATTTCTGTTCCTAAAGTTGATATGTATATAAAATTGCTATTGACTGCGCCTGCAGGAAAATGTATAATCTATTTAAAATAATTTTGAAATAGATATCATGAAGGAGTATATTTCATGAAATGAAAGAGACAAGTATTTTTAAAGTCCTGTCAGACAAGCAGAGAAGAGATATTTTAGTAATGCTGAAAGATGGTAGGATGAGCGCAGGTGAAATAGCAGAAAAATTGGGCGTTACACCAGCAGCCCTCTCCTACCATCTGAAGTTGCTAAAAAGCGCTGATCTTGTCATGGAGTACAAAAACAAAAATTTTATCTACTATGAAATTAACACAACGGTACTCGATGAGTTGATTTTATGGGTCGAGCAATTCGGAGGTAACAGAAAATGAAGAAAATCATGTGGATTATTTCTATACTTTCACTTGTTTTTACAACCGTGGTATTGCTATTTATGCCAGATTCAGTTCCTATGCACTATGACATCGCAGGTGAAATCGACAGATGGGGATCAAAATATGAAAATTTATTGTTTCCAGCGATCATCCTTCTTATGTCATTGTTGTGGCATTTATTTATCTCGTATTATGAGAAAAAATCAAATAAAGCCTCTGTTGAAAAAGAACGCGCCGAAGCCTTGTCAAATGCAAAAGTAATGAAAATAGTCGGCGTTTCGATAGCATCTATGTTTACTGTCATGCAGGCATTTATTTTATATAGCTCATATGTTGAAGCGAATTCAAATGCAACTCACGCTTATATTGATATCGGGAAAGTCTCCTGTATATTAGTTGGCATCATATTCATAGTTTTGGGAAACTTTATGCCAAAAACAAAAATGAATCGTGTGGCTGGAGTCAGAGTAAGTTGGAGTATGTATAATGATACCACTTGGATGAAAAGCAACCGATTAGGTGCTGTTGCCATGATTATTGCAGGGATTCTAACAATCATCACAACGGTATTTACGAAATCAAGCATGGCTGTAATTATGCTAATTGTTTATTTGCTAGTAGCCATGGTTATCACGCTCATTTATTCATACAAAGTATATAAAAAAGAGCTTGCTAAAAGTAATAATTCGTAGTAATGGATTTCGGTATATTCTGTGAAGGGGTCGAACAATCGGCTCCTTTTCATATTACGCAATAAATGATTGGCAGCGAGACATGCACGTCTCGCTGCCAATGCGTTATGCGAAGATTATACCGTGATTAACAATCTCCGTTGCTTTTGCTCTGATATTATTCATGATTTGTATCCACAAGAACTGATCTTGCGCTTTAAGTTGTTCAATTACACCCTCCCACTTCGTCAATTGCTTTGTTCTGATTCCAATCTTTCGATTAATGTTTTTCGTCCTAATTCTTTTCTTTGTTCTACATTCTCTTTAAAATTTTCATTATAGTACTCTTTCATTGGATATAATGTTGTCTCCCCCTCTTTTACTTCTGGATACATAATACCATAGTTATCTCCATTTTTCTCAATTTTTAATTTTGTACTTATTCTCTCTGTCTCTTTGTACTCACCTACTAATTCTTTTAAAAATCCCTCTATTATTTTTTCTGATTTCTTTTTTTCTCTTGGATCTGTAATATCCTTTGTCGCCTCTTTCATCCCTTGTATGATAGGATTATCTTCAGGCTTTCGAATTGCTATCCAATCCACTTCTACATTAACATCTATGATATCATCTGAATCTGAAAAAGAAATTTTAAAATTTTCAAACGAATAAATATCTTGATATGTCTCTATCATGATTGCCTGAATCTCTTTTGCACTCTCTTTTGCTTGCTCTTCTGTTAATTCAGTACTATTATTTTCTATTTCTATCATATCATCTGTTTTATTTTCATTAGAATTATTATTACATCCTACTAAAATTAATATGCTACATAAACAAATGACCAAAAGTTTTTTCATTCTTATCCTCCATCTTACTTAAAAATTAATTAAAAAAATATACCACCTTTTATACTATGTGAATATAAATACGATTATTTTCCAAAATATGTATTTCTATTTCCCTTCTAAAAGATGATATATTTTTATTATTTTATCTCAGTTATTTTGTGCAATTATAAAAAGAAACATCAAGACTGGTTGTATAAGTTTTTGTAACTTGGCTTTGTTTTACATTTGAGTGTTGAGAATATTTGCTAGTTGTTCCATCATTAGATACAACAAGTGCTACATGACTCGTATTATTCCAAAACATAAAGCCACCTTTTTTAACATTTGCTTTTGTTACTTTTTTAAAATATCCTTTATCAGTCATATAGGTTTTGACACCACCATTATCATAATATCCTGTTCTCATCCAGTTCTCACCTGCATAAGAACCTTTACTTGGACTTGGGTACCATTTTCCTGTTTTATCAACTGGAATACCACCTGCATTAATACATTTTGAAACAAAATTTGCACAATCACTTCCCATACCATTTGCTTTTGAGAATTCTGGTTCTTCGGTAGCATGTGCTTTGGCATAAGTAACTGCTTTTTGAGAAACTTGATTTTCTTCTAGTAATGCTCTTGTCACTTTCTGTTCTCCATCTTCTTCTGTCCCAAGTTCTTGTAAAATTTCATTGTCAGGTACTTTTACTAAATCTACTATTTCATCCGTTATATCTGTACGATAAAACATTTCATAATTGCTACCATCCTCTTTCAATGTTGCAACGGTTGGAACTTTAACACGGTAAGAAAATGTTGTAATATCTGGAACATTATAATAAGGCATTACTTCTTCTAAATATGAGTCAAGTTCTTCTTGGGCAATTTCCTTTTCCTCTGAATTTTGAAGAGCATTTAAGGCTTCGATCATTCCTTGTACATATGGAGCTTCTTTTGGATTTCTAACTAATGTCATATCGACTATAATATCCACATCGACAAATTCATCCTTACTTTCTACATCAGCAAAACTTGCCTGAAAATTATCAAATGTGTAAACTCCCTGATATTTATTCTCTAATTTTGTCTTTATATCTTCAAATAATATTTCTGCTTCATCGAATGTCAATCTTTTTGAATTATTTTGAATATTATTACTTTTTTGTACGACACTGTCTGTTGTTTTTATTTTATTATTTTGTGCTGGTACCATATATCCTACCGATAATACCATAGATAAAGCTAAATAAGTAGACATTAAAACTTTAAATTTTCTCATTATCCATACCTCCATAAAAATATACATTACTATTTTTGCTATTAAACTAAACGCCTGATTTAATTTAATTATTTGTACCCAATATCTTTAATATCCTTCATTCAGTACTTCGCAAGAAGACCAAGCATCGTGAGAGCCTAATACAATACCACGATTCACTTCATCCCCATGTACTTCCACTTCAAAAAATATGATTTCACTTGATAAATACCCATCATATTCTTTTGGAAGTGTAGGTATGAAATCTACTTGTGCCATTTTCTCAATCTTTAAATTAATCCCATTATAATATTGTTTGATTTTATCTTTTATCCTATCTAACTGTTTTTTTGTTAATATTATATCTTTTTTTGTTCTGTCGTACTCTCTGGAGATTCGGTAGTAGTAACTACTGTATTACTATTTGGCTCTAATTCTTGTCTATTCGTAGTATCCGTAGTGCAACCTGTACAACACAATCCTAATACTAGACATATAATAATTTTTTTGCTCCTCACCAGTTACCCTCCTATACTTAAAAAGTTTATACATTATTAAAGCAGTTAGATAATCAACCCTAAATACTTCATTTTATAATATTAGGTAATTATATTTATAACTACAACATTGAATTTAGAGCTTCATTCAATCTCTTCCTCTCAATAATATCAAAAAATATAACAAGGCATAGCACAAAAATATTTTTTGTACCATGCCCTATATAATATTATATTTTAATTATTCATTCTCTTTTTACATCCATTTTAGAATCATTGAATTTTTTATAAATATATTCATTAGTTATATTATATTTTAAAAACCATTCGAATTTGTACAATAATATATTGTATAACTTTAAAATAATTATCACGATATATATAGTAATTAACAACAAATGGATATAATCCAATCATCATATTAATCAAGCACTTAATATTAAATCGCTTATTTTTAATTATATGAATGATTATCTTAATAACTTCGAATAATGAAAAAATAACACATATATTATTGACTAATAGAAGAAAAGCAAATGTTCCATTCCATATAGATGCTTTAATAGATTGTTCGGTATTATCTAACTGATAATTTCCTGGTGCAAAAATTGTAAAAAGTATCAAAAAAATAATAATAAAACAGAATGATACAAAAGTCATAAAATACAATATTATTCTATAATCTAATTTAAAACCAGATAATTTATAATGCATTTATTTAATTGCTCCATTTTGTACAAGACCATAAATATATACTTCAAAATCATGTGTTCCAGCTATACCAGCAACAATACCTGGTATGTCTTTCCATTTATTAAAATCATAAGTATCATGAATTCTAAAATTAGCTTTTCCTAATGCAGTTCGTGTTCTAGACAGATCAAAGTTATGAATAGACCAATATAAGTCTCCATTATTAAAAGCATCACTAGTATTTTGGCTTTCATAAGAACTATTTTTAGTTGCAAAAGTCATCATTTTCCCTAGAAATGGATCTTTTGTTAATTCTTTTCTTATATGTCCATACATTCCTGCTGTATTTCCTGTTAGAGTTAAAGAAGCTGTTGCAGGATTATCTGTCAGGGAGTGATTAAACAAATCTAATGAAAGATCATATCCATTTCCTTTAAAAAAAGCTCTTACTGCTTCAACCACTGGATTAAAACGTAACATCTTTACATTTTCAGTCAATTGCTCCTGTCCTATTGTCCTATATTCTGGATACTCTTCTAAAAATTTTTCTAGAAACTCTTCATCATTCACAGGATTTTCCATAGATTTATTCTTACTATTTTGTAATAAAGATAATTCTTCATTATTTGCTATCAAAGAATAAACATCGTTTGCTAATGCTTTATCAATACTATTTAATTTAGCCTCATATTCTGCTAAATCATTTTGACGCATTACTTCCCAATCTTCTTCAGTATTTAATTGTATCACTTCACTTTTTCTATCTATAGTTTTTGGCTCTACCTTAGTAGCATATACTGGAAGCGTATTTTGTAGAAAAAAAGTTAATGCAAATGCTGTAATTGCTATTTTCTTTATTTTTATCATTATTATTTTTCCTTTCATATTGTGTAAATCTGTTATATTAATATTTATGATAAATAACAACTACTTTCTTATCCTATCTATCAAAAAAATTTTTTTGTCATAAATATCAAGCTTATATTTTTATTTTAATATAACAGATTCGTTTATTGTAAAAGTATATTGACTACAACATTGAATTTAGCGCTTCCTTCAATTTAATTATAATATATCATATGTATAATTATTTGTAAACAATAGGATTATATTTTTTATTTTTTATAATTAAATTAGTTCGATATCTTAATACTACCTGACACATTAATTGTTTTTGATGTCATCAAATTTTTAATCAATATTTTATACGTCCCACTTGCATCTGCTTGATAATTATTAATAATCACCCCTCCATTGCTGGAGTTAACTACTTTTTTTTCTTTTCCATTTAAACTAATAACCACTTTAAGTTTATCACTAGAATCTCCTACAAGGCTTATGAAAATTTTTTCTCCTTTTTTAACAGAAACCGTTGTATATTTTGAGCCGCTTGCTGCTATGTCAAAATCAATTACATTTGTCGCTTTAGGATCAATTGTAAAATAAGCTACTTCTGTTCGGATTACTGCTTGTTCTGGAAGATTATCTGGCATTTTTTTCTTATTCATTTCAAAAAAACCGAATGATTCATCATAAGGAACAGACTCTAATACTTGGTTATAAATATTTGTTACTCCCATTGTAGAACCATAAGTTACCACTGGACATAAAATCAAACTACAAAGAATTCCTGCTATCACTACTTTTTTTCCATAACTCTTTTTTCTCATAATATTATACAATCTCCTTTTCATAAAATGTTCATTTTGACTTTTAAAACTTGTTAACCCATATATTTTTTTTCCTCTCATTCCCCCTGACATATTAATTAATAAATTGGCATATTGTTCTCTCTCTATCTGATTACAATTCTTTAGAATATATTGATCGCAAGAAATCTCACAGAAATTATAAAGATACGCTGTAAAAACCCATGTAATTGGATTAAACCAATTAATTCCCCAAAATAATGCTGTTAACATATTATAGAAAACATCATTTCTTTTATAATGATATAATTCATGCTTTAACAAAAACTCCATCTCTTCATAAGAAAATTCTAGTTCTGGAAAAAATATTTTTGTTTTTAAGATTCCACAAAGACAAGGCGAGTCAACAAGACGTGTTCTATAAATTTCTATATTCTTTTTTATTCCTAATCCTTTTCTTATCTTATTTTTTAATATATGAATCTCGATATTTTCTTCTTTTACTGCTAATATTTCTATTTTTTTTAATGTCTGAGTATCTTTAATCGCTGCTTTTAAAAAAATAATAATAAATCCTGCAAACCAAAACAAAGTAATCGTAATAGATAACCAATTCCATCTTTTTTCTATTACATTTATGACTTCCTCAGAAGAACTCACCCACATTTTAATATCTTCGCCATTTACATATTCAACCTTAGGTTGTCTTTGCACCAAAAATATAATTGGAAATAAAATTGCTGGTACTAAGAAAAATAGTAAAAGTAACCTCATAATAAAATATTGCCAGCTAACTTCATACACTGCTAATATCTTATCAATCAGCATAACGAAGAAAAATAACACACTTCCTGCAATGGAAATAGAAAACAAACTAATTAAAAACTCATTTATCATCCCTTATTTCCTCTAAAAATTGTTTTGCTTTTTCCACATCACCACTACTTAACTTTTTCTTATAAAAAAATGCAGCTATAATTCCCTCTAACTTACTTACTGCCTGACTCATAATCATATCTTCATACTCTTCTTTTGATACTTTTGGAGTATAAATTACATGTAGCCCTTCTTTTATTGTGTTCACATATCCTTTTTGAATGATATTGTGTAAAATAGTACTCTTTGTCCCTCTTGCTTGGTCAAACTTTTCATAAATATCTTTACTTGCAATTCCATTTGGATTTTCCCAAATTACTTTCATAAATTCTAACTCTGTTTTTGATAATTTTTTTAGCTTTTCCTTTTCTAACATCATATCACCTCAATTATATTTTTATTTTTTTATAATTGTATCATGTTTAAAATCACTTGTAAATATTACTTTCCTTTTCTATTTCATTAAATTATTATCTTTCCCAATTTTAATACCACTGCAATTTCCATATGTCATTAACTTTGATTTAAGCAAAAAAACAGTAGGATTGTCAAAACAAACTCTACTGGTTCTGCTTTTCTTTATATGCTGTCTTGTTATTTCTTTTTTATAACTTTTACTACCACACCAATAACAGCAACTACCACCACTATTAAGGCTACGACTACTTTTGAACCCATTTTAAATCACCTCCTACTGGTCTCAAAAAGTCATTCCATTCCGTCTACCAACTGTTCTGTCAAATATAAAGACTCTTTTTTCTTTAATGCAATTGCTCCTGAGCATGACAAGATCTCTGCAACAATAAGTAATATCGTAATCGTCTTCATGGATTTATTTTTTGTTTCCATCACTCTTCCTCCTTATATGTTTGATTCTGTATGTATAATAGCACTTGATTTTTTATTTTTTGTTTCCATACTGTTTGCGTATTATTAATGGCAAACGATATAGAAAAAGCCACTCAACATTCATCATGTCAAATGGCTTTGTTTCTTATTAATTTAATATAACAATTTGTTTCCTTTTTCGCATATTTCATAAATCTCATCATATTTTTCTTCTATCAGTGGTGTAAGTTTTTCTGTCTGCTTTTCCACAATCTTTTTATATAAGAAATATGGAATAATCCACCCAAGAAATGCTGGTATTGCAAGTAAAATGCACAATACAATCGATGGTGGCTGTGCAGTTACTGCAAAAACAGAGCCAGCCATAAATGCAGTACCAACAATACCTACAATCAGTGCATACATAGTAGCAACCGATGTTTTTGCTTTTTCTAATGCTATAATCTCATTGACACACGCCTCAAAACTTCTTTGTAGGCGGGTAAGTTCCATTTTATTGATGATTTTGCGATTTCTTTTTAGACGGAGGATTGTCTTATTCTGATTCGGCAAATTTCCACCTTTGCTGTTCTCTGAAAAGGTTTCATCTAGTTCCCATCCAAAACATTCATATCCATCTAATAGAAAAGATACACTGCTGCTTTCGGCAGTCACTTCTTTGTACTCATACGCTATAAATTCCTTTTTCTTGCCTTTTCTATCATCCATTATCGCATTCCTCCATTCCTGTTTTCACATACACTTGCTATAGGAAGTTTCACAAGAAAGGTACTGCCCTTTCCTAACTCGCTGAAAACCTGAATATCTCCATCCAATAATTCTAATACTCGTTTTACTAGTGCCAGTCCCAGTCCGTTCCCTTCTTTTGAATGAGAAGTATCCCCTTGATAGAACTTGTCGAAAATATGATTGATATTATCACGATCCATGCCGCATCCCGTATCCGAAATAGATACCGTTATAAATCTTTCATTCGAAGTTTGTCTCACCGTAATGATTCCTTCCGGTTCCGTAAATTTAATTGCATTGGACAAAAGATTATTCCATACCAACTCCAAAAGACTCTCATCTGCTTTTACCATTGCAACATCCTCTATCTCTATTTCCAACTCAATTTCCTTTTCTTCCCATGCATCTTCAAACTGAAGGATACAATCACATAATTGCCTGCATACGTCATACGTCTCTACTTCTGGAGTAATCCTCTGATTTTCCAACTTATTCAACTTTAGAATATTGCTAATCAGATTGGAGAGCCTAATTGACGCTCCCTCAATGCTTTCTGCATATTCTTTTCTCTGTGCTTCTGTTATATGTTCTGTTTTTAGCAATTCCGCATAATTCTTTATAATTGCAATGGGAGTTTTCATCTCATGGGATACATTTGATACGAAATCAGTCTTCAATGTTTCAATACTTCCAAGCTCTTCCACCATCTTATTAAAATCCACAATCATAACGTCAAGATAGTCCCATTTATCCTTTGTATGAGGTGTAGGAACATACACGGAAAAATCTCCATTTGCCACCTTATCGGTGGCTTCTGCCAGTTTATGCAAAGGTTCCTCGTATGTGTCTTTCATTTTCTTTCTTGTAAAAAGAGTAAGCCCCATTGCCACTATTCCCCAATATATCATCGGAACAATCGTTTGAACTAGTTCCCTTTGCCCAGTTTTATTCATAAATACAATCAATCCGGTATGAATGCCTGACATCAAAAAAAGCACCCCAAGGAATATTGCAAAAAGAGATGGTGGGAAAAGGCTCTCCTTTATCAAATTTTGTTGATTGCTATCTATATTTTTCATTGCAAAACCACCTTATATCCAAGTCCTCTCACCGTTACAATCTTAAAACCATCGCACATAGAAAGTTTATCCCTAAGCTTTGTCACATAGACATCCACTGCTCTAAGACTGGTATCGCTGTCTATCCCCCAAAACTCATCCATGAGCTGCGCTCTGGAAAATGTCTTTTTCGGATAGGATAATAATTTATAAATAATATTGAACTCTCTAGTAGTAAGATTGATTTCTTCTCCATCAATTTCCGCACTCATCCCATCCGCATCCAGTACCAAATTCCCCACCGTAATTTTCCGTTCCATTTCTATATTTGCCCTACGTAAAAGAGCTCGAACACGAAGTAACAGTTCATCTAATTCAATTGGCTTTACCATGTAATCATCAATTCCTAGATGGAATCCTTTCTGTTTTGACGGAAGATCATCTTTTGCCGACATAAATAGAATCGGAATGGTTTTGTTTACTTGCCTTACAGTCCTTGCAAATTCAAATCCGTCAATCTCTGGCATCATAATATCCGAAATAATCAGTTCATACAGATTATTATACATTTCTTCATAAGCCTCATTTGCGGACAAACATCCTTTTGTCTGAAATCCACTATCATTTAGATAAGTACAAACAATCTGATTGAGTTTGATATCATCTTCCACTACAAGTATATGAATCATCAAAATTACCTCCTATTTATAAGCGCTGTTTCATTTTTTTAGATACATAGATTCCTTGTATCCCTATGCCTAAAACCAATAGACACACAACAATCCCTGTTGCTCCATTCATCCATTTTATAAGTAGTTCCTCTCCATTACCAAAAGAAGCAAACATCGCTGTCTGAAGAGTCAAAATGGAAACGCAGGCATCAATATAGCCAATTTTTCGTATGCTCGTAAGTAAAGGAGATTTTCTTTTCTTTACTTTTATCATATTTATCGTTGACATAATAATTCTATAAAAAGCATACGTTGCTGCTGCATAAATCGTAAATCCAGGATAGGTTTTACCACCAAGCGATGCTTCCAACAATATAACCATACCTCCTAAAACCACTGCCATTATGATAAATAGTACACTATTCTTCTGGTAAATAACAATTTCTTCCGCCATTCGCTCCTTATCCTGCTTAATTTTGGAAATTTTCTTTTCCTGCTTTACTGCTCCAATCCGCATGATACTTAACAGAATATAGTACGCTGATAAACTTCCAAACCATGCCGAATGACTCATAAATCCTGTAACACCATTAAAGATGGCAAATACAATATTGCTTACTAAGCCCGGAACAGTAAATAAAATCGTTCTCATCCTATAATCGTTCGAAACCCTATTTGTAAATGGATTCGCTGGAATGCTAGGCCTTATCATTTCTTTTATTGCATACCTAATATCTCCTATCAAATAGTAACTGCCCGCAAGTAAAGTAACCGCTGCTAGAATATAAAATACTATTTCAGCACCATATGGGAAATACTCAAATGCCACACTAACCAAAGAAAGTGTAACCGATAAAACCATCAAAAGATATAACAATAGACGAAAATATAAGCTTAATTTCGGCATTTTCAGCAATTTCCACTTCTTTTTCTGTTTTTCTTTCTGTTTCATCCACTACTTCCTTCCCTATATAATACCAAAATATAACATAGTTTTGTTTGTATTTTGTTTATAAATTGTGTCTAAACTGTGAACTCCACTGAAAAAGGTGCAGCAAATTTCTCTTCTACTGCACCTTAAATTCATTCAATCCTTTTTATTTTAAGCCCTTAATAAAAGGAATCAAGCAGAGAAGAATAACGATACCTATGATTCCAATTACAATACCAACGATCATATTGCTCCATACCATTGTCAGGCACATACCGACGCCTAGCAACAACGCACCAACAATGCCAATGAACATTGCACCGATTGTCTTTCCTGATAGCTTAATTGGTGCTTTGTTCTCCATCTTTCTCCATACAAAAATCATAAATAATAATACAACTGCTCCAATTACTCCCATAACCACGCCTTGCTTAAAAGCACCCCATTCTGGGATCAATGCCATGCACATTCCAAGTGCAAATAAAATCCCTCCGATCGTTCCTAAAATCATGGATACAAATGTACTCTTTTTCATGATTCAACACCTGCCTTTCTTTTCGCTTCTAATGCTGCATTCTGTGCCTTCTGCTTGTTTTCCTCTACGATTTCCTTTTGTCGAGGGAAATGCTCTTCCCGTTCTGCCTTGCTTGCTTCTTCTCTTGCTTTTTGCTCTTCTTTCAATCTTACTCTTGCCTCCTCAACGGTTTCGCCTTCCTTAGTCAGAAAATTGTCTACGAATTTATCGGCAATTTTATTAAATCCTCCGACTACTCCTTCCTCAATCCTTTTATAACCGCCAACCACTCTTTCTTCGACTTTTTTATACCCATCGACTACATTTTCTGCAATTTTTTCATTTGCTTTTACTAACTTTGATTTTGCCATGTCTTTATCCTCCATCTCTTTTGATTTCTTTTATGGATATAAGATACCAGTCAATTGTTTTTATAATATTTAAGTTTTGTTTCTAAAATATTAATTTCACATATGTTATCTCTAATGCCAATCTATTCCCCTGGTCTTATTCTTTTCTGTTTTATAAAGAAACAGCTCTTCCATACTTTCTTTGTTATAAAAAACACAAGTTTCTATCCATAGAAAAAAAGATGACGTTATGAAATAAAGATTTCTTATTTCATAACGTCATCTTTTTCTAAATCCAATATAAAATTTTCTTTTATTGAAAACTATCTATTACTGCTATGTATAGATGCATATTCATTATTTTTTCATCTTACTTAATTTTTATAACAATTATACCACATCAACACCAAAATTATTGCATAAAGCAGCTAACCCACCTTGGAATCCACTTCCAATAGCATTGAACTTCCATTCGCCATTGTTCTTATAGATTTCACCGACAATAACCGCCGTTTCAATTGAGAAATCTTCTCCTAAATCATAACGAATCAATTCCTGATTTGTCGTTTGATCAACGATATGAATATAGGCATTTTCCACTTGCCCAAAGTTTTGACGTCTCAAATCCGCTTCATAAATGGTAACAGTAAAAGCAATTCTTTGAACATTGCTTGGTACTTTTGATAAATCCACAGTAATCTGTTCATCATCACCATCACCAACACCTGTTAAATTATCTCCTAAATGTTCAACTGATCCACTTTTATGTACGCGATTTCCATAGAATACAAATTCATCACTTGTTGGAACTTTACCATCTTCACCAAGTAAAAAAACAGCTGCATCTAAATCAAAATCAAATCCTCCATCGTACTTATTCGTATCCCAACCTAATCCAACTAAGATATTTTTTAACCCTGGATTTCCTTTTGTTAAACTTACTTTTTGTCCCTTTTGTAAATTTACTGGCATAATAACTCCTCCTTAGCAAACAATATAATTTCTTATTGTTTTGTTATTTACATCTATTTTACCATACCATTTTCTTCTTTGCAATTTTTTTCTGATTTCTTTCGTTATCTTGCTTAATTTTTTGAATTATTTTTATTTCTTTGTTTTCCGACTCTACAAGTTATTAAAATCTCTTTTTTTATCTCTCTCTTATTTTTCAAACAACAGATAGGAAAACAGGGCATTTTCATCAATAGATTCCCTGCCTTCTATCCATACTAGAACGACGAAGTAACGCTTCTACTCTTGCTCGCAAAACCATTAAGCTAAATGGTTTTGTCACATAATCGTCTACCCGTAATCCCAATGCCGTTATCATATCGATCTCTAAATCATTGGTAGTTAAAATTAAAATAGATTCTTTGCTTCTTTGTCCAACTTCTTTTAAAACATCGTATCCAGAACCGTCTGGTAAATTGAAATCTAAAAGTACCAAATCAAACGATTCTTTTTTATAACGGCTTCTAGCCTCCTCTAAACAAAAGGCTTTCTCAATCTCATACTCCGCTAGCCTAAGTGCAAGGCAAATTTCTTGATTTAATACTGGATCGTCTTCTATAATTAAAATTTTTTTCTTTTTCACTCCATACGACATATTTCTCATTTTCCCTCTTTTTCTATCTTTTTCTACTCTATTTTAAATAGTAAGGTAATTATGCAACACCTTTTAGAATCCTCTCTCTATTTAATTTCATTATATAGCAAAAAATAGAACAGTTGCATTCTTATTTGTTTGAATACAACGGTTCTATTTTCATCCTACAACTGTTCGTGACTATTGTAAGAACCACAGTCTACATATATGGCTATTCTTTATGCTCGAATCTTTCTAATAAATCAATTTTCTTTTTTTTCATTAAATGGTATCCAACATAGATTATAACACAAGCGATTAAAACTTGTGGTACGCGATACACAAGACTATAGATTCGATTATAAATAAACCATGGCATAAGGTCTTGTAATAACCAGAAGAAATTTTTCCATAAAATATCAACACCAATTAAAATTAATACAATAGAAATCACTTGTCGTTCTTTGCCATTAAATGCATGTTTTACACTTTCTATTGTTTCATGGGAAACACAATAATGATCCTCTAAGGCATAAAATTCTTCATCTGTTAAGCTATTTTTATGAATGGCATCAAAAAATGCATAGCACCAAATAATTGGTAATAAGAAAATGAAAGATGAAAAATCCAACCAACTAGAAATACAAATAACTAATGCAAACATTCCCATTAAAGAAACTCCTAGTTTCATAAAACCCATATACATTTGTCCTGCCCCTGGAATTAATGCAAATAAAAATGTTAAAAACTTTCCTTTCTTCTTTATCATAAAAAATCCTCCTTAAATACAAATTGCTTTTCAATTTCTTTTAATTTTTTTTGAACGGAATTTCGGAATTTGACCGATTCTATTTGGGTCTTCTTTGGAAAAGAATCAATCCTATTAGAAATCGATGGATTTCCGAACAAAAGCAGTAGCGAAGCAACCATTCCAATTCCAACTTTTGTACAATAGCGGTAGAAGACAAAGTATTTCTTGTTATCCGCCTGTTGTATGGCATCTTTTTGCTCCATAATAGAATTTTTCATAGCAATTGGTGCTTTGATTAAATGTTCTTCCATGATCTCACTATATTTCATAGCACATTGTTCGCATTGTGCTATATGCTCTAATAGAGATAACTGTTGTTGTTCCGATAACGAATCGGTAGCAAACTGCCTTAATGTTGTTTCATCAATATGCTCATTCATTCTATCCTTTGTCCTCCTTCCATAATTTTCGAAGCATAGCCTTTGCACGATAGATCTGAGTTTGAATGGTCTTTTTGTTTTTATTATGTAACGTGGCGATCTCTTCTGCTGTTTTCTCTTCACAAAAATGTTCCATTGCAACTTGATCGTATGGCGGCTTTAACTTCCTACAATAGTTTCTTAAACGCTCTTCTACTTCTTTTTCCTCCACCATCTTTTCAATGGATTGATCTTTTGAAGGTTCTCCTAATAATATTTGTTCTTCGACAACTTCCAATCTTGCTTGTTTGCTCTTTTTATAATCTAAACAACGATTCGCAGCAATTTTTGTAAGCCAAGCCTTTTCATATTTTCCATCAAATTGCTCTTGATTTTTATAGGCGAGCAAAAAAGTTTCTTGCGTCAAGTCTTCTGCCTCAAAATAATCTTTTGTCATTTGAAAACAGATGGAAAAAATTAAGTTGCCATAGGTATCGATCCAATGCTCTAGTAAATCATCTGCATGAATATTCTCCACCCCCTATCTCACTTATTGAGACCTTTTAAATCCTCTCTTTTTCTTTCTTCACTTACTATAACGACACAAAAGAAAAAAAGTCTTCAACTTTTTAAAAATATTTTTGAATCTTTTTTAAGGAAATCATCATCTCTTTTAATTGTTTATTTTCCTCTTCCTTTGATTGGCGAATATTAGAAATTCTATTTTCAAAATAGACAATTAACTGCTCCACTAATCGTTCAATGGTTCCTTCACAAACCCCCTCATTTCTTCGAACTAAAATTTGCTTTGTCAGGCGTTCTTGCCCTTGCACTTTATGAAAGCCTTCTTGTAACCATCGATCCCCTAATATTTCATTTTGTGCTCTCCCTAATCCCATATAATAGCAAAATGCCATTCTAAGATAACATTCCAATCCTTGATTTTCTGTTTTGCTGTTACAAGCCTGATCATAGTAATCCGCACTTATTTTTAAATTTTTTTCCACAACAACTCCTTCTTGATAAAATCTACCAAGAGTACAGCAGGCAT
The DNA here is from genome assembly GCA_905214925.1 of uncultured bacterium. Classification (GTDB taxonomy): domain Bacteria; phylum Bacillota; class Clostridia; order Lachnospirales; family Lachnospiraceae; genus Scybalomonas. The sequence continues at coordinate 49,952 of CAJMOB010000014.1, forward strand.
CGTCATTGCCATCATTTGCAGACTCTTCATACCAAAAAAGAGCTTGTTCTAAATCTTTTTGTGTCCCTCTTCCTAAAAAATAATCATCAGCTAGATTATTTTTCGCCGTCAATTCACCAGCCAATGCACTCCTTTTATAATAAGTAAAGGATGTTTCTAAATCTTTTTTAACCCCTGTTCCATTTCCATAGGCATATCCAAGATAAAATAAGGCATCTGGATCTTCTATTTCTTCGATTAACTGTTGAAAAATCTGCACTGCTCTTTCATAATGAACTTCTGTTCCAATTCCATTCCAATAAAAAGTTCCCAAATAATAAATGGCATCCAGATCTCCATTTTCTGCTGCATCTTCCATTAATAAAAATGCCATTTCCTCATTTTGTTCCACTCCATTTCCATATGCATAACAATTAGCAAGCAATCGTTGTCCTCTTGCATAATTATCCTCTGCTGACTGTCGATAGCACCAAGCGGCTTGTTCGAAATCTACAAAAACTCCAATTCCATGCTCATAGCACCAACCTAAATTACAATAAGCTGGCATATAGTGAAAAGAAATGGCCTGTTCATATAACCAAACCGCCTGCTTTTCGTCACTTTCAACGCCTGCTCCCGTTTCATAACACCAACCTAGGTTACAAATTCCCCATGGTTCTCCTTCTTTTGCAGAATTTGAAAAACATTGAAATGCCTTCTCTTCTTCCCCTTCTTCTGAGAAAAAGATACCAAGTCGACACCAATCCATTCCAGTCATATCCTTTTCTTCAATCTTCTCCATTTTTCCGAAACACTTTGGACAGTATGTTTCTTTTTCTCCCTCTTTTATACAATCACATTCTTCTTCTGTACAACGATATATCATAAAAAACTCCTTCCTTTTTAACAATAATAATACACTCTTTTACTTCTCATCATTTTCTCATAAAATGACAATTTTTTAAAGATTCATTTTTTCTAATATAATAGTTATGATAACGATAGTAATCACGCAAAATATCCTTTGACGTAACTAAAAAAGTGTGCAATGCACGCTTTGCCACGCGCCAGCAGTTTGCGAAGCAAAATTATCTTCTTTGCGAGGAATTTCCTATAACATAAAAAAAGGCTGTCAATAAGAAACAGCCTTTTTAAAACTTTATTATGAATATTGAATAAAGTGAACTCCACTTTTTCCATTGTTTTTTACATGATATAGAGCCTTATCCACTTCTGTATAAAGAACGTGGAAAGGAATCTGATTGTCTTCCATATAAATCATGCCAATGCTAATGCCTAACTCACAATCTGGATATCGTTTGGCATAAGTCTCAGAAAAAATTTGTTTCAATTGCTCTACTCGTTTATAAATAATTGTTTGACTTGTCACATCGGATAAATAAACAAGAAACTCATCTCCCCCAAACCGAGAAACAATATCCCCTTTTCTTGTATGCTTTTTTAAAATATTGGCAAGTCCTCTTAACACTTCATCCCCGTGTTGATGTCCATAGGTATCATTTACCTTTTTAAAATTATCAATATCAATCATCAACAAGGCTGCTGGCACTTTTTCTATTTCTTGTTCCTTAATTAACTCCATTGCCTTTCTTCGGTTATAAATTCCAGTTAAACTATCAACAGAAGCCTCTGCTTCAAACTTTAACTTTAACTCAACCGTTTTAGAAACATCCAAAATCACACTGAAAAACAACTGGGCTCCATCCTCAGTTTGAACCTGTTTTCCTTTTTCGTAAATCCAGACATAACTTCCATCTTTTTTCTTAAGACGATAATCTAAAACATATCCTTCCTCGTTTCCATCACTAGAAAACATTGTTTGTTGTACTCGTTTCACATCATCTTTATGTATATAATGAATCATTTTCGGATCACGCATCAGTTCTTCATAAGTATATCCAAGCTCTTTTATCAACTCTTTATTCATATAATATAAAGAAAAATCTTGATCTCGATAAGTGGCTAACCCACCTACTGGTATCATCTCCAGTAATTGTTCAAGAAATTTTCTTTCATAAGTACAGCTATATTCTTCTTCCTCATGTTCTTTCTTACTTTCGACTACATGTTCCTCATCTTCTGTCATTGGAACGACATAATGAATATGAACAATTTTAGAACTCCTTTGCTCCTTTTGAAAAATAATGGTCATTTGTACTTTTTGTAATGACTCTTTCTTTTCTATCATAATTTCTCCAAAGCAACAAGTGATTTGATCATTCAATCTATTTTCTTTATAATTTTGAATATGAAATGGAATTAAATTTGGACATTTTATTACCTCTTTTTTTAGAAATTGATAAAAAGTCTCTCTATCATTTATCTCTTGCTCTATCCCAATGCATTGAACGTTCTTGTCAAGAAAAGATATGGTTTTTTCTACATTTCTTTCTATTAGAAAACTCGTTAAAAATTTATAAAAAGGCGTATTGATTTCATATGGTTTCATTTCCATAATATCCCTCCATCTTTTTGCCGTTTTATGCCGTGTATTTCTCCCTATCCTCCTATTCGCTTATTAACTCTACTACTAAGCGTAACACGGTCTTCTCTTTTTGTCTACGGATATCGACTTTCGTTTTTCTAGCTTTTTTTCTCTTTTTCGTCTTTTCTATATGATAATAAGATAGCGACGCAACACTCTTTTTCCCATTCACTAACCTTTTCCAATACACCTTTTCTTACCTATCTGCTATTTTTCACAGAAAAAAGACTTTAGAAATCTTTTGTATTATCGGATTCTAAAGTCTTTCTATCCTATTTTTTCATCTTTTATATTTTTATCATTTTTTATGCAAGTGTAGCTTCTAAATTTTCACGAATCGCTTTAATAAACTGTTCGCTATTTAACACCGTTACATTTTGTAATGATGTAATTAACGCTAAATCTTTTGTCATCTTTCCTGATTCAATCGTAGAAAGTGTCGCTTGTTCTAGTTGATTTGCAAATGTTACTAATGCCTCATTATTATCCAGTTCTCCTCTTTTTCTTAAAGCACCTGTCCATGCAAAAATAGTCGCAACAGAGTTAGTAGAAGTTTCCTCGCCTTTTAAATGTTTATAATAATGTCTTTGCACCGTTCCATGAGCAGCCTCATATTCATAATATCCATGAGGAGATACTAATACAGAAGTCATCATTGCTAAAGAACCAAAGGCGGAAGAAACCATATCGCTCATCACATCGCCATCATAGTTTTTACAAGCCCAAATAAATCCGCCTTCTGCTTTCATAACACGGGCCACTGCATCATCAATTAATGTGTAGAAATACTCAATGCCTGTATCTTCAAAGCGCTTTGCATAATCGTTATCATAAATTTCTTGGAAAATATCTTTAAAGGTATGATCATATTTTTTTGAAATCGTATCTTTTGTTGCAAACCAGAGATCTTGTTTTGTATCTAATGCATATTCAAAACAGCTCTTTGCAAAACTTTCAATGGAATCATCTAAATTGTGCATTCCTTGTACAATTCCTGCACCGGTAAAGTTATGTATTAATTCTCTTTCTTCTGTTCCATCTTCTTTTGTATACACAAGCTCTACTTTTCCCGTACTTGGAATTTTCATTTCTGTTCCTTTATAAACATCTCCATAGGCATGTCTTGCAATTGTAATCGGTTTTTTCCAATTTTTCACACATGGTTCAATCCCTTTTACGACGATTGGTGCTCGAAATACCGTTCCATCTAACATAGCACGAATCGTACCGTTTGGACTCTTCCACATTTCTTTTAATTGATATTCTGTCATACGCGCTGCATTCGGTGTAATAGTAGCGCATTTTACGGCAACACCATATTTTTTTGTAGCATTGGCAGAATCAACGGTTACTTGATCATTTGTCTCATTTCTATGCTCTAATCCTAAGTCATAATATTCTGTATTTAAATCAACAAAAGGAAGCAATAATTCATCTTTAATCATCTTCCACAGAATACGAGTCATTTCATCTCCGTCCATTTCAACTAAAGGGGTTGTCATTTTTATCTTTTCCATGTGTATTCCTCCAATTCCTAAATCAAATAATTGTATACATGTATTAAATTATACTCTATCTTTCTAAAACTGACAAGTAGCTTTCTATAAAAAAAAGCCCTTTGATCAAAAATTGTCGATCAAAAGACTTCTTCCTTTATATGTAGACAACAAATCATACAAAAGCATGTACGCTCTTATAGAACAATAACTCGTGAATGTGAAAAATTCCTAACATATGATTTCTATTGTCGTTTATAATTTACAGATAATATCTAAAATTATCTGACTTCTATTTCATTTATGACTCATGTTATCATCATATCATACTTTAAAATATAAGTCTATTCTTTTTTTTCTTTTTTTGTTATAACTTTATTTGCACTTAACATAAAGAAGAAAGAGAGGTATTATTATGAGTTCAGAACAACAATTGGAAGAAAACCATTTAAATCATTGTCTATCCATTATAAAACAAAACATCCATTCTTTGGAGGAAAAAGAATCGGAATACAAAGAAACGGTAAAAGAATTGTTCCAAAGTATAAAAAAGGGGGAAGGTGACTCTTACGGTCAATTATTAGCAGGCCAAAATATTTTAGCAGATGCCCAAAATACTCTTAGAAAAAATCGTTCTGCCTTAAATAAAACTTATTTCGGCCGTATCGACTATGAAGATAAAACATTTGAAACAACTTCTACTTGTTATATCGGGAAAAATGGTATTATGGAAAATCAGACCGATGTATTAATTGTAGATTGGCGTGCGCCTGTTGCCTCTGTTTACTATGAAAATGAATTAGGGGATGGCAGTTATTCTGTTCCAAATGGAGAACAAGTGGAAATTCACTTACAGAAAAAACGTACCTATGATATCGCCAAAGGAACTCTTCTTGGTTTTTATGATGACGATGTCGCTTCTAACGATGAGCTTTTAATCAAATATTTGTCCCAAAACAAAGAAGCTGTCCTTGGAGACATTATTGCTACCATTCAAAAAGAGCAAAATGAGATTATTCGTGATGTCCCATACAAAAACATTATTGTACAAGGGGTTGCTGGAAGCGGGAAAACAACCGTTGCCTTACATCGCATTTCCTATCTTCTTTATAACTATGAAGATCGTTATAAACCTTCTGAATTTTGTATTGTTGGAAGCAATGATATGCTTTTAAATTACATCAGCAGTGGCTTACCAGAACTTGATGTGAATCATGTAGGCCAGATGCGTATGGACTTATTTTTCCCCTACCTTATGGGAAAAGCTTGGAAGAAAAAATATAAACAAATACCAGAACAACTCGATGCTCCTTATAAAAGCAAATTATCTTTTGTAAAACAATTAGAACAATTTTTAGATGATTGGAAAAACACGTATCTTCCAATTCAAGAAGTAAGAGATCCACAAGTTGGACTATTGCTCTCCAAAGAAATGATGGAAGAAACTTTAAAAAACAATGCTTCTTGTTCTCTTCTACAACTGGAAAAATTATTAAATGCCAAAATTGCAACACGTATTAAGTTCCTTTGTGTGGAAGAAAAAGAAAACTATAAAAAGAACAAATTAAAACAATATAAGAAATACTTTGATTCCGAACAATATAAGTGGACAGAACCTTTCTTATATGAACAATTCCTAAACTGGAAACTAGAACAACAAGAAAAAGAGAGTGAACTTTTTGTTAATACAAAAAACGCCATTCAAAAATCCCAATTTGATATTTATGATGTTGCTAGCCTTGCCCTCATCTGGAAACGAATTCTCCTAAAAAAAGAAACAGATGAATTTAGCCAAATTATTATTGACGAAGCACAAGACTTTGGAGAAATGATCTATTATGTATTAAAACAACTGCTGCCAAACTGTTATTTTACGATTATGGGTGATGTTTCTCAAAATATTCGCTATGAAACCGGTATGAATGATTGGGAAGGACTAAAAGAAGCTCTCTTTTCCAAAGAAAGCGATAGCTTTTATCTCTTATCCAAAAGTTATCGAAATACCATTGAGATCTCTCAATGTGCAGGAAAAGTATTGGAAAAAGCCTCCCAAGGAAGCTATAAAATCGAACCTGTCATTCGTCATGGAGCGCCTGTACAGTTTATGAAACTGGAGGAACAAGGGGAGGCTTCCTCTACAACAGCCGAAAATAAGTTTATCAAAACAGTAAAGGAACTTTCTTCCAAAGGATATGAAACGATTGCTATTGTCTGTCGTACCGAACAAGAAACAGAGGAGGTAAAAGAGCTTCTAGCCAAATCCCATATTCCAATTAGCAATCATTATACAAACGATACGGAAGAAGAAAGTGATTTCCAAAATGGAATTATGGTATTGCCAGTTTCTTTAACAAAAGGACTGGAATTTGACGCTGTTCTTCTTTGGAACGCCGATGAAAACCACTATGGCAATAATAAAAAGGAAGCAAAGCTCCTCTATGTTGCTATTACAAGAGCTCTTCATGAACTTTATGCCTTTACGAAAGAAGAGTTTAGTTCGCTATTTCCTTAAACTTCTCTCGACAAAACAATGGCGCTTATCATCGTTCCAAATATGGAAAGTAAAAGTAATACATTGACTGTAAGCTGTACAACACGAAAAGGTGTATATTTAAATTTCCTGTGAGCTGCTTTGCCATCAGTAGCAATAAAAGAACTATTATAATCAAGTCGATACCGAGCTTACAAATCATTTTTGGTTTCATTTATTCTCTCCTTTATGAGAAAAGCCTGTCCGGCAAAAGACAGGCTTTTCTATTTCAAAATTATTTCCATACTACCTGAACTTATTGTTACTCATAATTTTTCTGTTATGAGAACATATCTAACCCAGCGACCCAGCTCGCTACATCGTTCTGCGCCTCTGGCACACTATTTCTTGAAACGGAAAGACCATCTTCTACAACCGTTGCTCCCGGCTGAAGTTCTTCTATTGTCTGAACTGTCCGTGAAAAACCACTACCACCATGAATGGTGAATGGAATAATCGTTTTTCCATTGAAATCATACTGCTCCAAGAAAGTATAAAGAGGCATAGGCAGATCCGAATTCCAGTTCGGATATCCAAGGAAGATCACATCATAACTATCAAGATCTTCAATCTGTGTTGCAAGCTTAGGTCTTGCATTATCAGAAAGCTCATTGTACGCAAATTCTAAAAGTGCCTCATGGGTACCTGGATATTCCTGTACTGTTTCAATTCTGAAAAGGTCGCCACCAACTTCCTGTTGGATAAGCTGTGCAATATACTGATTATTTCCCAACACCTCGCCGTCTACTACAACACGACTAGCTCCAGCAACGGTATCCACGCCATCCGTTTCAGGGACAGAAAAATAGGCGACCAAAACCTTCTCATTCACCGTTGTGTCAGTACTTTCTTTCTCTAAATCAGATTGCGGAAATTGTGAAGAGGCTTCCGACTCGGATTCCGGATAAGATTGCGTATTACTTGATATACTTTCATGATTGGCAGCCTGTCCACAGGCTACCAAAGATAAGGTTAGTACGGCTGGCATTAATATACCGAAAGCTTTTTTCATTATGACACCTTCTTTCTTTTTAATCGCCAAAATTCAAGTTAAGTTCTGTAAGCCATCCATCAATCTGGGTAGTACTTGAAATTCTTCGTCCTCCATATACTGCTATCCCCTTACAAGAATTCAAAAAAGTGGGCATTGTCTCATCAATATCGCTACCACCGCTCGTACAGAAGGGAATTACAAGCTTCTCTGTCAAATCATAGCTTTCCAAGAAGGCCAGCGCGAAGATCATTTACAGCTTCTTTATTGAGAGATTGGTCTGATAAATTCCGAAACATAGCTGGATGACGATAAATGTTATATCCCACAAAGATAAGAATAATAATTGCGATAATTACAATCATTGAAATAATACCTCTCTTGCCTTTCATTAAAACTCATCTCCTACAAACATTCACAAAGAATTTCATAAATCTCCTCCCGACTAAGTTCCCTAGGATTGCATTTGATAATATTACAGGTATCTGCCACTTGACGAAGTATCTTTGGCGTAATCTCTACTTTTGATTCCAATTCACTAAGTTTTGTAGGAAGTCCACACTCTTTAATAAAGACCTTCAAAGCGTTTAATCCATCCTCTGCTGTATTCATATCGAACACTTCTTTTGCAAATCGGGTAAATTTTTCTTCCGCATTTTTTAGAATATGACCATAATATACCGGTTGAATAATAGCTAACCCTTGTCCATGGTTGCAATCTGTATAAGCTCCAAGCTGGTGCTCAATCTGATGAGTCTGAAAGTCTGTTAAACGACCGACTTTCAAAATACCATTTTCTGCCATGGCAGAATCCCACATAAGATTGCCGCGAGCCTGTGTATCATTGATATCGATAAGTAAACGACGCATATTGATAACGGTATTACGCATGATCGCTAGTGCCACATCGTCAGATACGTTATTCAAATCAGAGTTCCCTAGATAAGTTTCCATCGCATGACTTAACGTATCAAAAGCACCAGAGAGCACTTGCATAGTCGGAACCGTTATAGTATAGCTTGGATCAAGGATAGCAAAAGAAGCAAAGTTGCCGACAATGGGACCTTTCCACATTTTTTCCTCATAAGTAATAACTGCACCAGAGTTCATCTCCGCGCCTGTGCCAGAAGCGGTAACAACTGCACCCATAGGGATTCCAGCAGTAGGGAATTTTCCAGACTGGTACTCCATACTCCAGATATCTTCCTCTGTCATAGCCTGTACAGAAACAACTTTACAGCAATCAATAACACTACCGCCCCCTACTGCCAAAATAAAATCTACTTGATGTTCTTTTGCCAACTTAGCGCCTTCCTGCACTTTCGCATAGGTAGGATTCGGCATAATACCAGAAAAATCCACCACTTCTTTTTCTGCCTGAATCAGAAGATTTTTCAATTCATCGTAAACTCCACTCTTTTTCACTGAGCCTCCACCATAAGCAAGCATGATTGTTTTTCCAACTTTCGCAAGCTCCTGTTTTAGAGCCTCTGTCGCAATTCCTTCACCAAAATACACCTTTGTAGGGTAAGAAAAAGTAAATTTATTCATAATATCAATACCTCTCTTTCTTAAAAATCAAAATTAAAAGCTCGTCTGTCTACTTTTGTCAAGCCATGCTTTCATTTCTTCATTCTGCTTTTCTTCTCTCTGCTTATAGGTTTGAGTAATATTCATTTAGTTTTCCCCTATCTATCAGCAATTTCATCAATGATATTCATTGCATTAAGGCTCCGTGGATACCCAATATATGGCATGCACTGTTCGACCACGCTGTACAACTTTTCTTTTCCATTACCCACGCCTAAATTACCTGCTGTGTGCCCACGAAGTTGATTTTCGCATCCACCTTGAGCTAAAAGGAAACAAAATGTAATCATTTCCCGTTCCTGATCATTCAAACCAGTGCGAGTATAGTAATCACCAAAGCAGTTATCCGCCAGCCATCGGTTGATATTTCGACGCAGAGGTGGGCAATCGGTCTGTCGCTTCGCCATATCTTCTCCGAAAAGTTCTACTTGTTTTGCCAGTCCCTTTTCAAACCGAGAATCCCTATCGGTTGTACCCTGTGAAGGGAGAGGAAGCGTGATTCCATGTTGCTCCATAATTTGATTGGATACTTCTAAAAAGTCATGAACACGCCCGATCCCTAGATAAGCAGTTGCCTGATATATCGTTTCCTTAATGGCTACAGGATCAAGGCCGTTATTCAGCGCAACGTGGAGCATATGCTGGTATTCGCCTAGCCCTTGACAACCAAGTAATGTAGAAAGAATACAGAGCATCCGCTCTTTTTCGGTAAGTTTACTGAGACTAACTGCTTCATTTTGAGAGAAGTTTGCTACAATATCAACCCATTCCGGATCCGTATCTTGCAACCGACTTTTGGCTCCTTCAAACATTCTTTTTTGTACTTCACTGTTCATATGATTACCTCCGATTGCTTTGACAATTTGCATTTATAATCTCTTGAAGAGAAATGTGTTCATTGCGATATCTCGCCTCCGGATTCTTCTCAGGCACCACAAGCCCGATGGCTTTTTGCGGACAGGCATGGACACACGCTAGACAAGTTTGACAATTTCCCGGAAGATACACCGCTTTTCCATCCTCTATATGGATAGAAGAGGATGGGCATACCTTTTCACAAATGCCACAACCAATACAGCTATCTGTAACTCGTAAAAGATACTGCCATGCATCTGTCGGCATCTGGTTCATACGTTCAAGAAATTGCCGATGTGCTGCCCTATCTGCATCTGTTACTTCTGCAATCTTATTTTTCCGAGCGTTCAGATCCGCCAAAATCATAGCCATATTTTCAGGAATTTTCTTGTCAATTTGCTTCTGTTCCTCCATATCAAAACTCGGTAGCCAATTATCTACCATCACTATAACATTGATATAATTGACAGTGATGCCACATTCATCACAAAACTGGTTTGCCAGTTCTGCGGCCCCGCCGTGACGATTTCCATAAGTCAGAATCATATAGAAGTAATCCGTATGGAAAGTTGCTTTTTTTAGAAATGATTTCACCATGAGAGGAACCTCATGTCCATAGACAGGAGCAACAATTCCGATACGCTCTGCTGTAAATTCCATATGTTTTTGCCTCATAACTTGTGGAATGCTGATCGGATTTTCTTCTATTTGTTTTGCTATATAAAGACTGTTACCGGTTCCAGTAAAATAAAATACCATAGTACTTTCTCCTTCCTAAGTTTTCTTGCAAAATGGTCAGGATTCTGTTATAATCCGATTCATTCTATCGCTTTATACTATCGATTATAAATTCCGGTTGTTACAATCGGTCAAGTCTTTTTCTGAAAAAATTTTAAATTTTTTGTAAATGTAATGGAGGAAACCATGATTTATACAATGATGCAAGTATGCAAAGAAACAAATTTAACTTATCAAGCGTTAAAATTTTACTGTAACGAAGGGCTGATTCCCAACGTCAAAAGAGATAAAAATAACCGCCGCATTTTTGACGAACGAAATTTAAAATGGATTAAAGACCTTGTATGCCTAAAAAAATGTGGCATGAGTATTCAAGAAATGAAAGAATATCTGGATTTATGCCTTCAAGGACAATCCACGATTCCACAAAGAAAAGAAATGCTGACGAAAAAGCAGGAATCATTGCGTAACTCCATTCAGGAACTCGAAAACAGTGTTGCCTATATTGACTGGAAACAAAGTTTCTATGATGAAGTGCTATCTGGTAAACGCCCTTATATCAGTAACTTAATCCGAGCAGAAGAATAAAAATAACCGTGTATCGAGACTATGAAGAAAAGTCTGTAAATAAAATCTTCTATGATAATGATAGGCGAAAGGATTAAGAAAATCATTTTTTCGCCGTTGTTATATATATAGCAGTTGGAAAATGGCATGTCAAGAGCGGGTGGAAAATCCACCCGTTTTTCTGACTTTTTCTATTATTCTGGTAATCGTCCCTCATACATAATGCTCAGTTTACCATAGACCTGTGCCCAGTTCCGAATCGTTGTTGTCCATTTTTTCGTAGCTTCAAAAGTAGCTAGATATAGAGCTTTTAAAAGAGCTGTATCACTTGGAAATACACTTCTCTGCCGATTTAACTTCCGATAGGTGGAATTTAGTGACTCAATGGCATTTGTTGTATAAATGACCTTTCTAACAGTTTCTGAAAACTTGAAAATTGGAGAAATAGCATCCCAATTATCCTTCCAGCGTTTCATGGAATTCGGATATTTCGGAGTCCATTTTTCTGTCACTCTCTCTAAAGCTGCCAGAGCTTTCTTTTCATCAGCCGCTTGATATATCATTTTCAAATCTGTGGCAACTGCTTTTCTGTCCTTATCCGGAACATACTTTAAGGTATTCCTTACTTGATGAACGATACATCTTTGATATTCTGTCTTAGGAAATGCGGCAGCAATCGCTTCTTTGATACCAGTAAGTCCATCTGCACAGAGGATCAGGATATCTTTTACACCACGATTTTTTAATTCGTTTAAAACAGAGAGCCAATACTTTGAACTTTCATTTTCTCCAATGCTGATTGTAAGTACTTCTTTCTTACCTTCCGCATTAATCCCCAAAATGACATACGCAGCAAGCTTTCTTATCATTCCATTATCACGAACGGAATAATGAATTGCATCAATATATAGGATTGGATAAACTTCATCTAAAGGTCGATTCTGCCAGTCTTCAATCTGTGGAAGAATCTTATCGGTAACGTCTGATATAAAACCTTCTGATGTTTCAAAACCATAAATATCTTCGATTGTTTCTGAAATTTGTCGGATTGTCATGCCTTTGGCATACATAGAAATGATTTTCTGATCAATATCTGAAATGTCTTTTTGGCGTTTCTTTACTACTTGAGGTTCAAAGGTTGATTTTCTGTCTTGTGGAACCTCAATCTCCATAGAACCATAACAACTATTTACTCTTTTTCGCTTATAACCGTTGCGATAGTCATCACTATCAGAACGCTCTGATTTTTCATATCCCAAGTGGTCATTCATTTCCACTTCCATCATTTCTTTGATGGTTCCACCAAGAAGATCTTTCAGAGCATCCTGAATATCTTCAGCTGATTGGATATCATATTCTTCCAAGAGCTGGTGAATGATGTTACGTTTTCCTTCTGTCATTTGCACTCTGTGTATCGGTTTCTTTTCTCTTGCCATAATAAAAGGCCTCCTTATGATAATTTATTTTATCATAGAAGACCTTTTTTGACACTATTTACAGAAAAAGTTTCACACACTCGGCCCTTGCATAATAAGTTTCACTTCCAATATCACTACCAACGATTAAAGTTTTTTCCGTAATAGATGCAATTTTGCGTTTTATGTGTTATAATTCATTTTAGATACCTCAGTGTAAAATAAGATTACTAACCAGCTAAGTCAGTAATCTTATTTTACACTGAGGTATTTTTTTCTCAACCTTCTTTCTCGGAATTCCCTATATTTGAATTATACAAGAAGCTCCCTTGTGACTTGAAATTGTAAATCTTTGTTATTTAAATTTATTATATCTGAAGACATATTTTGTGTCTATGATATTGACATAGAGCCAAATTATTTCATAGTTATTATATAAGTATATTAAATAATATATATATATTATATTAGTTTATATTTTTTATCAATTATAGACTAATCGTTTTATAAAAAATCATTTTCTATTTTCATATAATATGCTATAATCGTTTATATATTAATATATCATAAACATATTAATATAATAAAAATAAGAAAGGAGCCTATCAAAATGTGTAAAAAAAAGAAACCTTTATCGAAAACAGAATTTAAATTTATGGAATTTATTTGGAAACACCCTACTGGCATTCAAAGTGGAGAAATTTTTAAACATTTTTCTCAAGCACGTTCTACTCAAAGTAATATTTTAAAGAATATTGTTGCCAAAGGATTTTTAACTGTTCAACAAAAAGGTTTGCATTTTCTTTATATTCCTAACATAACAAAAGAAGAATATAAAAAAATGTTTTCAGAACAACGTGTTGGTAAACTTGAAAAATTGATTTTATCATTTTTTCAACAAAAAAAATTATCAGAGGATGAAATTTCACGTTTACAAGATTTTTTAGAGGATTTAAAAAATGAATAAATTTTTAATTATTCTATTTTCTATTTCCATCTCTGGAAGTATTTTGTTCTTATTATTTATATTATTGGATAAAATTTTGCCTTCTCATTATGTCCACTGGCAACTAAGTGCATTGAAAAGTTTATTATTATTATTTTTAATTCCTGAGTTTTTAATTCCTTATTATTATTTTTCAATCCACTCTTATTCTTTTTCACTATCTAAATTTGAAATAAACAATTGGATAGTTTCCGAACAAAATATAGAAAAAATTATTAATAAACAATTATATCTTTTATCTTGTATTATTTTCTTGATTTGGTTTTTAGGATTCATTTTTATGCTCTTTATAAGCCTTATTAAAAGTAAGAAAACTTTCAGTTTACTTATTCAAACTTCTAAAAAGATAGATATAACATCAATTAATAGTTTACATTTAATCCAAGAGTTGAAAATTAAAAAAAATATTTCTATGTATTATACAGATTCACCTTCCATAACATCCCCATGTATTTTAGGTGTTTTACATCCTGTAATTTTACTTCCGCAAACTACAACTAAACTTTCCGAAAAAGAACTTGAATTAATTTTAATGCATGAATTGAGTCATTATAAACGTAAAGATTGTTTTTTCAATTATAGTATAATGATATTTTTAGCAACTCATTGGTTTAATCCTCTAATATGGAAATTTAGAAATAAATTTCATGATTTTGTCGAATTTTCTTGTGACTCTTTTATTTTAAAGTTTTTATCACAAGAAGAACGCGAAATTTATTCTGGCCTTTTATTAAAATTAATGAACAACCCAAATAACAAATTTCAATTATATAACGTTACGAACTTAATCAGTAGAAATGAAAAATTTATGAAGAGGAGAATATTTAATATTATGAAATCATATAAAAAACATAACATTATTTCTGGATTTTTAATTTTATCTTTAACATTACTTACTCCAATTACAACTTATGCTGCTTCAGAACAGCTTTCTAATATTTATAATAATATATTAACTGAACATCCCGAACCATTTCCTAGCTTTATCCCTAAAGAAGAACATATAGTTCCAGAATCCAGCACTTTTTCATTGGAAGAAAAAGGAATTTCACCTATTTCAGATACCTTATCTCCTAATTATGTAATTCAATCTAATAGCAGTTTTTTAAAGACTGGAAGAACAATTGATATTAGTGTTATGAACAAATATGCAAATGGTAATTTTCAAATTGAAATAGTTCTAAATGGTCATACAATGGTTTCTAAAAAAAGTACAGATAAAACTACTGCTTTTTTAAACTATACAACAAAACAATCTGGTGATTATGTAATTAAAATCAGAAATTTATCTAATAATACAATAAAAATAAATGGAACAATAGAAATAAACTAAAAAAAATGAGTGTGTGAAACTGTTAGAAAGGTCATTTATACAACAAATGCCATTTTCCAACTGCTATATATATCACAATGGCGAAAAGCTGATTTTCTTAATCCTTTCGCCTATCATTATCATAGAAGATCTTATTTACAGACTTTTCTTCATAGCCTCAGAAAAGGTATTGATAGGTAGATTATTTTAGAGAAAAAGGGTAAAAAGATGCTGCCGCATCCATGATTTACTAATCATTGATGCGACAGCCCCATTTTTATGCAGTTTCCGCAGTCAATCGGTAATCCCAATAAAATTTTTAAGGTTACACCAAAAAACTAGGTCGTGAAATAAACAAAAAATAAGGTAATTAAAAGTAATCCTATAGATAGATATATATATACTTTATCTCTATGAATTTCTCTTTGAAAAAAAAGAAGTTCATTTCCTGAATGATTTGCTTTGTTATGCAATCCAATAATCATATATACTAATAATAGGAGTAATAAAAATATTAAAAATATTATTAATTTTTGTTTAATAGATGGAATTAAAAATTGTCCAACTGCTATGAAAAGGGTGATAATAGTAGAAATTATCTCATTTTGACCATGTCGAAGAGGGAGTCCTCTTAGATAATTTCTGCATATCATTTTTATAAAATAAAGTGTACCAAATATTAAAAATAATATATAAATTATCATTATTGGAAATACCATTCATAATCTAATCCATATAAATTAGGAACAAGATACTGTGTTAATGCAAGTGTATGATTGTTATCATTAGGGTCGTAATAAGCACCACTATCATAATACACTTCATTTAGTTTATTACTTTTTTGTTCAATAATTTTATATTTATTGGTATTACTAAATACATCAGATTTTTTGCCGTTTTTTTTATCTTGTCCATAATATTTTAGATTATATTTATCTGCAGCTAAAACAACGGCTGTACTAATTTTGAGAACATCACTTACTAAAAGACATAATCCTGCCGCGAGCATACTGCTAACTAGTCTATTCGCAACGGACGGAGGAATTACCAGACTTGTAACAATACCAGCAACAAAAGCAGCAATCGTTCCAGCATATGTTCTAATAGTATATGTAGTATGAGTACCAGAACCAGGATTTTCATATAAATACATCGTTTGTGTATCGAAATTTAGCCTATTAAAAACTTTAAGAGTAGCAACTTTTTTATATGAATAAGTTGCTGGAATTTCTTTCACTGATGTAATTTCAATTATATCATTTGCATCAAAAGTATTAATAGTGTTATTTTGAATTTCTGTAATTTCCTTGCTTGTTTTATCACCTTTGCAAGATGAAATTAAATTACCTTCAGAGTCATATTGTTTAACATATACAAAGTTTCCCTCTTCCCAAGAAACTAACTTATTTTCTCCAATATAGAAAACATTTTTATCTCCTTCTTGGGCATCAGACATATAATTGTTAGAATCAATTGTTATACTCTTCGCAAAAGTGGGAATAGAATTAGAAAAAACAACACTAGAAACCAATACTAATGAAATTATTTTTTTATTGATCATATGTAACCTCCCAAAAATATAAATTTTAAAAGACGCCTTCGTCTATGATTATAAAATAATATAAACGTAATGTCAATACAAATTATTAGTTACAAAATCTTCTGATTGGTAAGACTCTATCCTACACCGGAACAAGAAGAAGTATTATGGAAAAGTGCCGGTGTAGCTAGATGGGCGTATAATTATTGGCTTGCAACAAAAAAAGAACAATACGAACAAGGTATAAAAGTATCGTTAAAAGAAGCAACATCTACAATGACTCAAATAAGAAATTCAGACGAATACCCTTGGTTAAAAGAAGTATCAGCACAAATACCAAGACAGGCAATCAAAGATTTATTTGATGCTTATGAAAACTTCTTTAAAGGAACATGTAACTATCCGAAATTTAAGAAAAAAGGGAAGTGCAAAGTATCGTTCTTTCATCTGAATAATAAGTTCATTGTAACAGATAAATTTATTCAACTTGAAAAGGTTGGAAAAGTAAAATATCAAGATGAAGGAAGATTGCCTAGAGGGAATTATAAAAAAGAAAAAATAAAAGTCACGAATCCAAGAATCAAACACAATGGAAAATACCGGTATCTTTCCTTAGGGTTTGAACATCAAGAAGAAAAATATGAAAATCTAACAGGTGTTTCTCTTGGAATAGATTTAGGGATTAAAGATTTAGCCATATGTTCAGATGGTAACGTATATAAAAATATAAATAAAACATCAGAAATGAAAAGACTAAATAAAAAGCTGAAAAGATTACAAAGGAAAGCAAGTAGAAAATATGAATTTCTTAAAAAAGATAAAACGTTTGAAAAAGGTGAAAAGCCGAAGAAAACAAAGAATATCATAAAAATCGAAAAACAAATAAAACTTATATATAGAAGAATCGCAAATATAAGACATAATTATCTTCATCAAACTACAAATCGTATCGTGAAAACCAAACCATACAGAATTGTAGTAGAAGATTTAAATGTGAAAGGTATGATGAAAAATAGACACTTATCAAAAGCGATTCAAGAACAATGCTTCTATGAATTGATAAGAGAACTGAACTATAAATGTGAGTTTCGAGGAATAGAATTTATCAAAGTGGATCGATTTTATCCTAGTAGTAAAACTTGTTCAAATTATGGATATGTAAAGAAAGATTTAAAATTAAAAGATAGAACTTATTTATTCTACTTTTTTATTCCAAAAGATTCTGGTCTTCGATAATTATTTGTATTGATGTACACTTTCCACTATTACAATCACTTTCCGATACACTACATGCAGCAACCCCCAAACGCATATTCATCTCTGCTTTCAATACTATTTTACTTCCAGCTTTAGAAATGGGACGCTTAACAGAGATTGTCCCATCAGTATTAATCTTTGTATACATAAACAGATTTACTGGATGGATAATTGGTCTTGTCTCTCCCATCTCATGATTTATATTGTCAAGGCAATTAGAATGTCCTTCTCCATTATGGTAAAAGAAGTCATACATTTCTGGTCGACAACATGGATGTATCAAATCATGTTCACCAACTTTATCATAAGTAATTTGAAACGTCGGGCGATAGAGGTTGGAGTAAATATAGTCTCCTACCTTCAGACGCAGAGACTCATTACAATCAATTGTAACCCCTGTCGATAAAAATTCATTTGAACTTTCTGCAGATTCCGCAAAAAAATCTACAACTTGTCCTCCCTCAATATCAATGATAGTTATATTCTGTCCTACCAATACATCAATACTTTTCCCACTACAAGCATCTATTATATATTCCCGTTTCATTTTATTTACCTCTCTAAATTCCAAGTTATTTATCCCCATTATATCATAAAAATATCTTTCATCAATAACACTCCTGCCTATATTCCTATTTCCAAAAAACGCCACAATCTACAAAAAGTATATATGGCCTTTTTATTAACAATCCTTCTTACAAAAAATAAGACTTAGCCAGTGAATCCCCTTGTAATATCAAGGTTTTCTGACTAAGTCTTATTTTATTCTGGTATTCTATCGAATGTTTATGGACGAATTTGTCCATTTCCATAAATAATATATTTTGTGGAAGTGAGAGCTTGTAATCCCATCGGTCCTCTTGCATGAAGTTTCTGCGTGCTGATTCCAATTTCAGCTCCTAACCCAAACTCAAATCCATCGGTGAATCTTGTAGATGCATTCACATAGACTGCTGCTGCATCGATTTCATCCAAAAACTTTTGTGCATTGGCATAGTTATCCGTAATAATAGCTTCGCTATGCCCTGTATTGTAGCAATTAATATGAGCGATTGCTTCATCGATGGAATCGACTACTTTTAATGAAAGAATGAGATCTAAATATTCTGTTTTATAATCTTCTTCCGTAGCAGGAACAATTCTCTTATCAATTTCTCGTGCTCTTTCATCCCCACGGATTTCTACGCCTTTTTCCATTAAGGCATCGGCAATTGCCGGCAAATAGGCTTCTGCTACTGCGCTATGTACTACTAAAGATTCACAAGTGTTGCAAGTGCCCAAACGCTGTGTTTTTGCATTGATAATAATCGGAATTGCCATTGTTAAATCCGCAAATTCATCCACATAAATATGACAATTTCCTGTTCCGGTTTCAATGACAGGAACGGTGCTATTTTGTACTACGGTTTTAATTAAATTCGCACCACCTCTTGGAATTAAAACATCTAAATACTCATTCATTTTCATCATTTGATTTGCTACTTCATGGCTTGTATCCGTTACAAGCTGAATGGCATTTTTATTCACATTACATTCTGCAAGTGCCCCTTGAATCACTTCTAAAATGGCTCGATTGGAATGAATGGCATCTTTTCCACCTCGTAAAATCACGGCATTGCCTGCTTTAAAACAAAGAGCAAAGGCATCGGCTGTCACATTTGGTCTAGACTCATAAATAATTCCAATGACCCCTAATGGCACTCTCTTTTGACCGATCATCAAACCGTTTTCCTTCTTTTTCATAGAAAGAACTTCTCCGATAGGATCTTCTAACTGAACAATTTGACGAATTCCCTCTGCCATATTTTTAATTCTTTCAGAAGTCAGTGCAAGGCGATCAAGCATTGCTTTTGACATGCCATTTTTTCTACCATTTTCTAAATCTATCTCATTGCTTTCTAAAATTTCTTCTTCGCAAAATTCTAACGCATCTGCTACAAAATTTAACGCACGATTTTTCTTATAAGTGTCTAAAGCGGCAAGCTCTTTTGCGGCTTCTTTTGCTCGTTTTCCCAATACTTCTATTTGTTCCATCGAATCCCTTGCTACTCAAAATATGGACAGTCTGTCTAGTAGCCTCTCCTTCCTTTTATTTGCGCTTATTTTGTCCCCGTATTTCCTCAATGGACACGCTTTTAATATTTTCCATCAGTCGATTAGACGTTTTTCTGTCAAAATTTTATCTGGTTTATAGTCTCCTTTATCACCTTCGAACTGTTCATATACTTGAAAATCATAGGCAATCGCAATCGTTTTTAAATGAGAATTTCTTGCTAGATATCGATCATAATATCCTCCACCATAACCGATTCGATTTCGACTTTCATCAAAAGCAACGCCTGGCATAATAACAAGACTATTATCGGATACGACTCCTAGCTCTTTTTTTGGCTCTAAAATTCCATATTTGCTCTCTTCTAATTCCTCCAAGGAATGATAGCGATAAAATTCAATTTCTCCATTTTCTACAATTGGAGAAGCCACTTCTTTCCCTAGACGAAATGCCTCTTCAATAATTGGAATTGTCGGAATTTCTTGATTATAAGCCACGTAAATACTAATGCTTTTAGCGTCCTTAAATTCTTTCATAGAGACTAATTTCTCAAAAATCTCTTTCCCAATCTTTTCTCTCTCTACTTCTGTCACATTCTTTTTTCTAAGACGCATTTCATGGCGAATTTCTTTTTTTCTAATCTGAATTAATGATAATGGCATTTTAACTCCTCCATTCATTCCAAAATCATTTTTAATGTTTTTTCATACTATTCTCACAACCGCCATTCTCCCCTCATAGGTGCTATTAGCTTAACTTCTTTCTTTTAACGGGTGTAACCGTTCCATCCTTTTCTAAAATACTAACGTTTTCTAAAGTACCTCGAAGGTTCTTGCGGATTGCCATAATATATTCTTTGCGAAGTTTTTGCTGTTCTTCTTTCTCCGCTGGTGTCAATCCTTCTGCTTTCATTTTATGATATAATTCGTTAATTCTTTCGATTTTCTTTTCGTCCATTGTTTTACTCCTTTTTATCATTTGCACTGAGTGCATTTGTTTGTAGTTTATCATATTGTGCGTCCACACGCAAATAAGATTTTCTTTCAATATAATCCATCACATCAAAATTTGGATTTTTATGGGCTAAAAAGAGTGTTCCTATTTCTTTTCCTTCCATAATATCATCTAAAATTCCAAAGTCCGCTCCATTTGCGATTATCATATCCGCTCCTGAATCATTGGCAATTCTTGCTGCTGCGATTTTTGTTGCCATTCCTCCTGTTCCAAAATCAGAACTAACACCTTTTGCCATTTTTTGTAATTCTTCATTAATTTCCGTTACGGTAGAAATCAATTTAGCATCTTTATTTTTATTTGGATCATCGGTATATAGTCCATCGATATCGGACAATAAAATTAAGAGATCGGCTTTTACTAAGGCAGAAACAACCGCAGATAAGTTATCATTATCTCCAAATTCAATCTCTTCGGTAGAAACGGTGTCATTTTCATTCACAACAGGAATAACTCCCATTCTCAATAATTCTTCAAAAGTATTTTGTGCATTTGTTCGATTTAATTCTTTTAATATGGTTGTTTTCGTCATCAAAATCTGTGCAGAAGTCTGGTTATATTCTGCAAATAATTTTTGATAGATCATCATCAGTTGTCCTTGTCCTACTGCTGCACACGCCTGTTTTTGAGCAACAGAGCTAGGTCTTCCCTGAATTCCTAACGCTTTTCTCCCAACACTAATAGCACCAGAGGACACAAGAACAACATCAATCCCACGATTTCGAATGTCGCTGATAACTCTTACTAATTTTTCTAGCTTTACAAAATTAATATATCCTGTCTCTTTATGCACTAAAGAAGAAGTTCCAACTTTAATTACAATACGTTTTTTTCTCTGTAAATGCTCTCTATTTTTTATCATATCTCCTGCTGATCATAAAACAAAACTTCTTTTATCCAACGATTGTTTTATGACTTCCTCCCAATTGTCTATTTTTCCTATTATCTATTACACATTTTTTATCATTGTATTGATTACTATTGATTCTTATTTTTGTGGCAACGCATAACGGCTAGCGATAGCTTCTGCTACTTTCATACCATCAATAGCCGCTGATGTAATACCACCAGCATATCCAGCCCCTTCCCCACATGGATAAAGACCATCAATGTTACTTACAAACTCATTGTCTCGTTCCATGCGAAGAGGAGAAGAAGTTCTTGTTTCAACGCCTGTTAAAACTGTATCTCTTC
The DNA here is from genome assembly GCA_905214925.1 of uncultured bacterium. GTDB lineage: Bacteria > Bacillota > Clostridia > Lachnospirales > Lachnospiraceae > Scybalomonas. The sequence continues at coordinate 71,995 of CAJMOB010000014.1, forward strand.
TTCCATATCCTTTAATTTTTTTATCAAAAGCTTCCATTCCTTCTATAATCGCCTCTATTACATAGTTTGGCAAACAGTCTCTTAAATTTGCAAACGCATACTGTCCTTGTAACGATGGCAAGATTTCGCCTAATTTCTCTGTTTTTTTATTATCAATGAGATCGCCTAACAGCTGAATCGGAACGCTTCCATCACCACCTGCCACTTGATAAGCAAGGCTTTCCCATTTTCTTTGGAACTGTACACCAGCCATTGGAGAATCCTCCATAAAATCCTCTGGAGTCACATTTACAACAATGGCAGTGTTGGAATTTTTCGCATCTCGTTTATAGTTGCTCATACCGTTTACAACAATTCTACCTTCTTCTGATGAGGAGTTTACAACAAACCCTCCTGGACACATACAAAAAGAATAGACGCTTCTTCCATTTTCTGCATGATGGACTAATTTATAATCCGCTGTTGGTAAATATTTTTTATCATATCCAACTCCATACTGAGATTCATTGATCATTTCTCTCTCATGTTCTACACGAACACCGATTGCAAATGATTTCTTTGTCATATAAAGCTCATGATCATAGAGCATTTGGAACGTATCTCTTGCGCTATGGCCTACTGCAACTACAAGGGTACTACAAGGAATCCACTGTTCTCCATTAACACAAATAGCCTCTATTTCGCCAATTTTCCCTTCCTTTTGTTCTTCTATAGCTACATAGGATTTAAAACGAATGTCCGTAACTTTAGAAGAAAAGCGAACTTCTCCTCCATTTTTTATAATATCCTCCCGCATATTGATAATAATATCCCGTAGTAAATCCGTTCCTATATGCGGTTTATTCCAATATAAAATTTCTTCTGGTGCTCCATAGGATACAAAGGTCTCTAACACTTTTTTATTTCTTCCCCATTTATCTTTGACACCAGTATTTAACTTTCCATCCGAAAACGTCCCTGCTCCGCCTTCTCCAAATTGAACATTACATTCTGGATCCAGTTCTTTTGTTTCCCAATAATGTTCAATGGATTTAACACGCTCTGTAACACATTTTCCTCTCTCCAATAAAAGTGGCTGGTATCCAGCCTTTGCAAGCATTAAAGCACAAAATAAGCCTGCAGGTCCTGCTCCTACAATAACAGGTCTTTCCTTCATTTTTTCCACTCCTGATTTTGGAAACTGATAACAAATTTCTTCGGCTATCACTGCATTTTTATTTTTTGCACGTTTTAACACTTTTTCTTCTTCTGGCAAGGATAACTGCACAGAGTAAATATATTTTAAATCATCTTTTTTTCTAGCATCCAATGATTTTTTAATAATTTTATAAGAAAATTCTCCTTTTAATTTTAAATTGGATGCAATGGCTTTTTTTAATGCATCTTCTTTATGAGAAATTGGTAATTTTATTTGTGATAATTGTATCATTTCTTTTTTCTCCTTGCTGTTTTTCTCTTATCTTTCCCCCGATTCTTCTCTATGGTTTTCTCTGCCTGTTTCTTTTTGCTCTCAAATTGCTTTGGCTTCCCTGTTTCATAACGTTGTTTTTCTGCTTTTAATAAAACATTATTTGGCTGTTCTTTTATCCTATCAGATCTTGTATACTTTTGTACAGAGTTTCCTGCTAAATATCCACTGGTCCAAGCCCACTGTAAATTATAACCACCGCACGTTCCATCAATATCCACCACTTCTCCAACAAAGTATAAATTTTTTATTTTTAAAGATTCCATTGTATTTCTACAAATTTCTTTTGTAACGACTCCACCAGCACACACTTGGCATTGCTCAAAAGAATTAAATCCCACAATGGGAATCTTAAAATTTTGAATGATAAAACAAAGACGATTTCGTTGTTCTTTGGTCATTTCCTTACAATGTAATGTTTCTTTTATGTTCGCTTCTTGTAAAAAAATAGGAACTAATTTTTTGGAAAAAATACCTTCTAATAATTCACGAATATTTTTATAATCACAACAATTACTTAATTTCTCTAAAAGATTCAAAAACTCTACAAAACTCTTTTCTCGATAAAAATTAATCATCACTTCGACTTTACGCCCTTTTTGCAACATCTTTGTTGCATAACGACTGATTTGAAAGGTGGGAACGCCAGATATTCCATAATTTGTAAACTGAATTTCCCCTTCTTCTTCCATTACAACTGCTCCGTCTACAAGACAGGAAATCCCTCCTTTTGCACGAACACCTGCCCATTGTTTAATCCCTTTATGACTCGTATGTAATCCTGTAAGAGCTGGTACAACAACCGTCACCGTATGACCAAATTGTTTTGCCAGCTCATACCCTTTTCCATCGCTTCCAAGTTTTGGCTGTGCCTTACCGCCAGTGGCTATGACACATTGATAAGCCAAAAATCTTTCTTTTTGCTCTGTTTCACAGATAAAAATGTCTCCTTCTTTTTGAAGAGAAACTACTTTTTGATCGCAAAAAATATCCACGCCAAGAGATTGTAATTTTAGCTCTAAAGCGGATACAACGGAAGTTGCTTGTTCACTTCTTGGATATACATATCCATTTTCTTCTTTCCAAACAATCCCAATAGATTCAAAAAAATCCAACGTTTCCTTTACAGAAAACTTTTCTAAAACGTCATAAGCAAACTGTGGATCGTCTCCACGATAGTCCTGCTCTTTTACGCTTAAATTTGTCATATTGCAGCGTCCATTTCCCGTAGCAAGAATCTTTTTTCCTATCTTTGCCATCTGTTCGATTACACAAACGGACAGCCCTCGCTCTGCTGCTCGTATGGCAGTTAAAAGCCCAGCAGCTCCACCACCAATAATCATACTGTCATATAATTTCATCTATCTGTCCTCTTATTCTTTTCTATTCTTTTGTTTTCTTAACAGCCATCTCTATCATTGTTTTAACAAAGTACGCTGTTTCCAAAGTATTTTTTCTTACAGAATATTTTAATTGTAATCATTCTATCTCTCATTTTCAATAGACTTTTCTCTTTTTGTTATTTTTCTTCTTAATTCGTTTCTCTTCTTTTGCCCTTTTTTATAAATTTAATGGACGCAAAAAACTTTTTTTCTTTCGCTCATGTATCGTTCATTAACTTGTATAGGATTCTAAGAAATTATAAAGTTCCTCTTCGTCCGTCATATATTTTTTTGCCAATATTTCTTCTTGGATACTTTCAGGAAGATCTTTCATAAAAATATTCGTATATTCGTAAATACTATCATCATTGGTTCGATAAACCGTTACCATACCGTGATCTTCTGCTAAATAAAACTTATCCTGTGCCACAGAACTTTGTACTTGTGGCTTTTCTAAGTCCTGCTTAATCACTCCTACTTGTCCCCCTGTCCATATTCCAATGCCAAATGCTAATAAAACGGCAATAATTAAAATGGTATAAAACTTTCCTCTAGTCATTTCTCCCATTTCTTCTATTCACTCCTTTAAACGATTTCCTTTTTGGTTCTTTTATCAGTATTTCCAAATAAAAACCGTTTAAACCGTTTATTTTAAAAATAGGAATAACGACAAAAAGCACGCATAGCGTGCTTTTCATCTTTTCTATTCAATTCAAATATTTTATATCCTATAGTAAATGCATTTTTCTTGCAATACGAATTAATATGGTTCCTTTCGGGAACTTTCTTAATTCATCTTCTGTAATTCCTTTTAAAATAATCATCGTTGCAAAATAAACGACTCCTGCAACACAAATAGCTAAAATTGTACTGATACTATTTGATTTTAACAAAGCATAACAGCCTTTATAAAAACCAAACGCTACAACTGCCATAATACAAGAACATAATGTTGGAATTACAAGAACTTTTTTTACATTCATTGTATAATTCAAATATTTTTTCAAAGATATTCCATTTAAAATACACATGCTAGCCGTAAATACCGTTGTAGATGCGAGTACCGCATATACATGGAGTCTTCCAAAATATAGCATTGGTACTAACGCTATGATGTGAATCACGAGAGAAATCGCGGAATGTCGTACTGGAAGTTTTAATTTTCCAATGGCCTGTAATACCGAATTCGAAATCGTAGAAATACAATATAAAACGATGTTAATTCCTCCATACAAAAATAACTTTGAAGAAGTATCCGTATAAGCAGATGGAAATAACATTTTGAGAATCGGCTCTGCTAAACTCATCAATCCAAGTGTTGCTGGAATGGCAAGCATTAATGTAAACTGAAATGCCAAATTGACTCTTCGATTCGTATCTCTTTTTTCACCCTTCACTAAAGAAGTTGTAATTGCTGGTATCATAGCACTGGAAATCGCACTAGCAAACGCAATAGGAACGGCGATTAGCATCTTATACTGTCCAGTAAAAATGCCCCAAAAATCATCCATAGCATTGACGTTCATTCCAATTTTACCATTGACATATTTATAAAAATAGAGATCAACCGTACCGCTAATATTATAAATAAACGTACTAAAAATAACTGGTGTCAATGTATGAATAATAATTCTCATGATTTCTTGATAAGAATCCTCTACACCACTGACATCTCGTTCCACTAAACTCTTCGCTCTTGGACGGTACATAAAAAATAAGGCTATCATAAAAAGAAGTGCAACCAAAACACCGATGGAAGTTCCAAGTGCGCTTCCTGCTGCCCCATAGACATAGACATTTTCCATATCACCTACCGCATAAAAAGAACGAGTAATTAGATAAGCGATTCCTACACTTCCTACCGCATTCGCCAATTGTTCTAATATTTGGGAAAAAGAGGTTGGAAGCATCGTCCGATGTCCTTGAAAATATCCACGAAATACTCCTAAAATTCCAGAGAAAAAAATAGTTGGTGAAAGCACTTTTAGTGAAATCGCACTTTTTTCTCCAAGAGTAGGTGCTAAAAACCATGCAATTCCCATTCCAATGATACCAACAATAATCGCATAGAATAACGCTCCATGAAAGACTTTTTTGGCATTTTTATACTGCCCTAAAGCAATTTTTGCTGACATCTCCTTTGACAAAGCAAGAGGAATACTGTAAGAAGAGACGAGCAAAACCATAGAATAAATTTCATATGCTGCACTATAATATCCATTTCCACGGTTCCCTATGATTCCAGTCAACGGCACGCGATATAACATTCCGATTAAACGAACGATAATACCAGCCATTGCTAAAATACCACCTTGCAGTAAAAAATTATTACTTCTTTTCGTTTTTCCCATAAACTTTTATCTCCTGAGAATTTTTATGAAAAACAATGAGAAACGTGCTTTATCAGTTTCCCTTTCTCTTTTCACAAAAATTTATTTTTGGTATTATCTTTTTCGCGATAAATATCCATATTATCATATTTTATAACAATATTAGAAGATGTCAACTATTTTTTCTTATTCAAATATTACATTGCTTTTTTTATTTTCAGGAAACACACTAATCCATGTCTTTCCAGAATTCAATCGTAACTCTTGTCCTGTCTCATCATAATAGTGAGTCACACCATCCGCAGATGTCTTTTCCCAAGTAATTGGAATATACGTTCCTAATGTGGCATAATAGCCTTCTCCTGAAGAGACAAGATCCATTGTCTGATATCCATTGTGATCGATATCCCATTCTTTTACAAATTGAATCAGTACATTTTTATATTGCAACTGAGCTCCTGTTTGATCATCGATTTGAGGTTGATCGTATTGGAATCTGTCATATTCTTTTTGTTTTTCATTGTATTGAAAATAAGGAGAAGAATACGTGGAATAAGAAAGTTTTATTTTCTTTGCACTTTCTCCTTTTACATCTGTATTTTTTTCATAAAAAGAAAAATGGGGTTCTTGTCCTTCTTCATATTCCATCCGAATATTTTGACCTTTCATTCCATTTAATAATCTATCAGTACTTGTATAAGCATTATGTGGCGCTTTCCTACTGCTATCCCGATAATAAATGCTACTTCCAAAACTGCTCAACCCACTTAACGTGTCCGTTTGCCTTTTTTGTATTTCTTCTATGGCATACTTTGTCTGTCCATAATGGGCAAAAATTGCATCGTATTCTTCTGCTATTTCTACATAATAATGCCTTGCGCTGCGGACAGAGCCTATTTTTTCTAAAGCATCATATTGCTCAAATAATGCCATTAACCGAGTGATTCCACCTTCTACAAGACATTCGTAGACAATATCAGCCTTTGCAATCCCCGACTGTGGCTGTGCCTGCTTAATATTATTATACATGACCGCAATGGGACGACGATTTGCAATCTCTTTTTTTACCCATTTTCCAGACAGACGACTTCTAACCTCTCCTTGATGTGAATTTTCTGTCGTACTCTCTTCTTTTGTTGTTATCTGTTCTTGTTCTGTATTTATTGGCTCTTTTCCTGTTTCTGTTTTCTTGCAACCGCCCAATACTATCATGAAAACAAAAAGGATTCCCATCGTTTTCATTAATTTTTGTCGCCTCATCTTAAGCCCCTCCGTTAAAACTATATCTCTCTTGTATATCCTTTTCTATTTAGTATCTCCTCTTGCTTTTGTTCCATTCGTATTCTTTCTTCTTCTTCCATATGATCGAATCCAAAAAGATGTAGCATACTATGAGCAACTAAAAATGCAAGTTCTCTTTTTTCGGAATGTCCATAACTTTTCGCTTGTTCTTTTACTTTATCCATGGAGATCATAATATCTCCAAGCATCAGTTCGCCTGTTTCCAAATTAAAATAGTCTTCCGCTTCTTCTTCATCGATAATAGAAAAATCCCCCTCTTTTTCATAATCAATAAATGGAAACGATAAGACATCCGTTGGACGATCGATTTGACGAAATTCTTGGTTTACTTGATGAATCCCTTCATTATCGGTAATTACTACATTCACTTCCGCCTCATAGGGACATTCGATATAGTCTAATGACTCTTTTACAATATCAGAAATAATCTTTTCATAATCTAAATCCCACTGTGCCTCTACTTCTTTTTCAATATAAACACTCACTTTGTTTCCTCCTAATGTGACTTTTCCTTCTATTTATCTTTGTTTTCTTCTCTCACTTCTTCTTGCCTGCTTTGCTTCATATTGATCATAAGCAGTTACAATTTTTTGTACTAATGGATGGCGCACTACGTCTTTATTTGTTAAATGACAAATGCTAATTCCATCAATATTTCCAAGAACTTTAATTGCCTCATCCAGTCCTGATTTTTGATCTTTTGCCAAATCTTTTTGGCTTAAATCTCCTGTAATCAATGCTTTTGACCCGAATCCTATACGAGTTAAAAACATTTTCATCTGGGCTGGTGTGGTATTTTGTGCTTCATCTAATACAATATAGGAATTATCAAGAGTACGTCCACGCATATAAGCAAGAGGAGCGACTTCAATCAACCCTTTTTCCATATTTCTTTGGAACGTTTCTGCCCCCATAATTTCATAAAGGGCATCGTAAAGCGGTCTTAAGTAAGGATCCACTTTACTTTGTAAATCTCCTGGTAAAAATCCTAACTTTTCGCCTGCTTCAATGGCAGGTCTCGTTAAAATAATACGGTTTACTTCATTGTTTTTAAATGCAGTAATCGCCATAGCCATGGCTAAATAAGTTTTACCAGTTCCCGCAGGACCACAGCCAAAGACAATCATATTATCTTTAATACTTTTTACATAGTTTTGTTGACCAACGGTCTTTGGCTTAATTGGTTTCCCATTAATTGTATGACAAATAATATCCTTATCAATTTCCACAATATCGTTTACGCGATTTTCAAAAGATAAAGATAGTGCATAATCTACATTTTGTTCTGTAATCTGATTTCCACGATCGGCTAATGCCGTCAATTTTTCAATTACTTGGCTTGCACGGGCTACTTGACCCTTTTCTCCTGTCACTTTCACAAGATCATCACGAAGTGTAATTTCTACATGCAATGTTCTCTCTATTTTTTTCATGTATGCATCAAATTGGCCAAAAATATTAGCAGCATGTGATGCTGGAATTATAATTTCTTCTGTTATGACACTCACTCTGTTGTCCCTCCGCTGTTATTACGAATTTGGCGAATTTTACCAATGGATTCGATTACTGTAATCGTTCCTTCTGCTTGGCAGGATTCACCATCTACCACTATTGTAACATTATTTTTCACTATTTCTACCCCTTTTTCTGATAATCCTTCAATAAATTTTTGTAATCGTTGCTTTGCTCGCTTATTTGCGGTTTCTTTTGTATACTGTTTTCGTATTGGTTTAAACTCTTTTCTCGTATAACGAGTAAAAGCGATCGGTAAGGAATACGTATGCCCAATCCGAATAGGAATCCATTCTTCATACTGATCCTTTGATTGATAACTATCTTTTGGCGTGTAAGGAATATAACTCTTTCCTAATAATTCTATGCCATAAAACGTTTTTTTATTTCCAGTATACTCTTTTTCATAATAGCTCATTGTAAAAGAATCTTCATAGGCATATACGGTCTGGGCCATAATATCCCCTTGTGCAGGCAATAATTCCGATTCTAGTAACGTATTCGTATCATCATAAATGTGAATGGTTCCAGAAATTAATACTTCCCCTTTTTTCACCTGTTGTTCTTCTTTTACCATCGGTGTCCCATTTCTCGTAATAATACTTTTAATAATTCCAGCTTTTCTCGCCACAATATCACATGGCATCTCATTTTTAACATCTTCGTTTTGTTTTAATGTTTCTTTTACTTGAATCCGAAGCTGCGTTCCTTTTAATTCACAAGAAATCCATGCAATCTGATCATAATGTTCTCGTAAGTCTTCTTCCATTTTGGCACAATTTACCTTTGACTTTAACGTTCCAAACGTTAAATATTTTTCTTGTACATAATCGATCATTTCTTCTTTTGAATACTGATGAACTCCTGTTACCTGAATATCCCAAACAAATAAAGAAAGTCCATATACAATAAAAAGACAGAGTAAGAAGCCTAGAAAAAATAATTTTCTCTTTCGATAGCGATGTAAAAAATAAGGAAGCCCATATTGATCTATGACTTCCACATGCGTTCTTGTCTTTTCTAAAAGAGGCTGTATCTCCTCATATTCACTTTTTCCAATTAAAAATACATAACCGCCTTCTTCGTCCGCTTTCACTTCTCGAATTTCAATTTCTCGATTCGAACAAAGATTAAAAAACCGTTCAGGTGAATATCCTGTTAATCTCACCTTTAAGTAACCAAGCACATAATAATAAATATGTATCAACATCTCACTTATCACCTCAATGAATATATTCTATACATTGTATGCACCCTTCAATTTTCATATCATCATTTGTAAAATATTTGATATTTAACCTAGTTCCTGTAATGGTTAATGTGGTGTGCTTTCCTTTGACTACAATGCAAGTTGGCTCATATGTAATTAGGCCTTTGTAATTTTCAATGAGCGCTTCTTTATTTTCGGTTAATGTAATTAACATATCTCCAGATACGACATCACTTGGCAATAGAAGCTTCTTTGTTAACACTTCTTTCAATAGTTCCACATCCTTTCCTAATTCTTTTGGCTCAACAATCATAAACCAATAAAACGATAAAAAGAACTTATGAATCCGATTGTTTCTCTTCCTCATAAGTTCTCATACCTTTACTATATGCAATTTTTCTAAAAATGTTCTAAAAAGCGGATTCTTCTCCTGCTTTTTTTGTTTTCTATACAAAAGAAACCCAATAATCGTTAAAATGAGCTGACTGAGTGGACTGGAAATCCATACACCTGCTAATTTTCCAAAGAAAGGTACAATAAATAATAATAACAGTAAAATAATTGGCTCTCCATATACGAGCAAATAGGAATAAAGATTTTTACCAATGGCATAAAAATAAGAAGTTGTAATTCTTAAAAATGCGGTAAAAATTAATCCCAATGCAAAAATCGGAAACGCATCCCCTGTCATCTTTATGACTTCTTTGGAAGAACCAAAAACGAAAGGTATCTGATAACGAAGAACATAAATAGTAATAAAACGCTGGAGATTGCAGGGGTATTCAGATGCGGATTTGATAACGAAGAACATAAATAGTAATAAAACTAAGAATTGCCACAGAAAAAGCCGTTAAATAGGCTAAGAAACGGATTTTCTTTACTCCTTCATAGTTTTTCTCACCGACAAATAAACTGATCAGCGGTTGGCTTCCATCTCCTGCTCCTTGTAACATTAATTGCACCGCATAAATAATATAGCTAATGACCGCATAAACGGAAACAGCCGTATCTCCTCCATATTGAATGGCTCTCCAGTTCATAAAAACAATCACAATATTCGGGGAAATCGTTAACCCAAAAGGAGAAATTCCAACGGCGACAATTCGTGATAAATAGCTACTATGCAATTTACAATCTCTCACAGCGATCCGATGTTTTTTTTGAAAAAATAAAATCATACTTAAAATCATTGTTAATGTTTGTCCTGCAATCGTAGCAATTGCGGCTCCTGCAACTCCTTGTTGATAGACAGCCACTAACAAATAGTCTAATACGATATTCGTAATAAATCCACAGATCATAAAAAGCATCACTGGGATTACTTCCCCATAATTTCTTAAAATCGGAATCAATCCTGTAGAAAGCACTTGACAAAGTGTTCCTACTATAATAAAGCGAGTATAATCTTCTGCCATCATTAACAAGTCACCAGAAGCTCCAAAAAGCTTCAAAATTGGCTTATAGAATAAAAACAACAAAAGCATAAGACCGATACCGCATAAAATTAAAAAAGAAAACGCATTTCCTATAAATTCTTTTGCCTTTTCTTCGTTTCCTTTTCCTTTTTCAAAGGAATAATAAACGGAACCACCCATTCCAATTCCTGTTCCCAATGCTGGAATCAATGCTGTTAATGGATATGCAACATTAATGGCTGCAAGGCCAAGATCTCCTACATTTTGCCCTACAAATAATCCATCAACAATGGCATACACACCTGAAAAAGCAAAGGCAAGCATAGATGGAAGCACAAATTGAAAAAAACGCTTTGTCATATTTCATTCCTCTCTTTCTATAAAAATCTAAACATTCTTAAGGCTTCCGAAAGGTTTTTACACCTTAGTATAATTTATACCCAAAACAGCTGTCAACTACTATGTTAATTTTTCTTTACACACAAATTTATTTACATGAGGAACCCTTCATGTTACAATAAAACTGTCATATTCTTATGTCACAAATAATTTTCATCAACATGAGGATTTCTTTTATTCGTTTTATTTCTCTTAACTATTCTAGAAAAAATAGTTAAATTTCTATTTTATTTCTCATTTTGAAATACGAAACCAAAAGAAACATGTTTCGCAACTTTCTAAAAATTTCATGCAAAACCAAAGAAAGGAAGGTGATGTATTTATGACATTACTTCTGCTTTTAGGAGCAATTGTCATTGTAGCTTGTATTATTGGAAATAAAATTTCCTCACACCTTGGCATACCAACACTTTTATTCTTTATTGTACTTGGGATGATTTTTGGTTCCGATGGACTTCTAAAAATTGAATTTAGCGACTACAAATTTGCGGAACAAATTTGTTCGTCTGCCCTTATCTTCATTATGTTTTATGGTGGATTTGGTACAAAATGGAGTGAAGCAAAACCTGTTGCTGTAAAGTCTATTTTATTAAGTACAATCGGTGTATTAATTACTGCGATATTAACAGGTCTTTTCTGTCATTTTGTTTTACATAGGAACCTATTAGAAGGAATGTTAATTGGAGCTGTCTTAAGTTCTACCGATGCAGCATCCGTATTTTCTATTCTCCGTTCTCAAAAACTCAATTTAAAGTATGGAACAGCCTCTATGTTAGAAATTGAAAGTGGTAGTAATGATCCATGTGCCTATATGATGACGGTTATTTTATTAACTATCATGGGCGGAAAAATCTCTACTGGTGAAATTTTATATTCTATTTTTGCACAACTTGTCTATGGAATTGTCTGTGGCGTTATTATCGCATTGCTCACTGGATATATGCTTCGCAATTTTTCATTTGCAACCGAAGGGTTTGATTCGATTCTTGTAGTCGCTTCTGCTCTTGCTTCTTATGCAATTCCTACTTTAATCGGTGGAAACGGATATTTAAGCGCTTATCTAGCAGGTATTTTATTAGGAAACCAAGATCTTCCAAATAAAAAAGCTCTTGTTAATTTCTTTGATGCTTTTAATGGAATGATGCAAATGCTCATTTTCTTCTTACTTGGATTACTCGTCTTTCCTTCTGAATTACCAAAAGTGTTAGCCCCTGCTATTCTTATTGCCTTATTTCTAACAGTTATTGCTCGTCCTATTGCAGTTGCTTTACTGCTAAAACCATTTGGTGCACCATTCCATCAGCAATTTGTCATTTCATTTGCTGGTCTTCGAGGAGCTGCCTCCATCGTATTTGCGATTATGACGGCTGTATCCCCTTCTTATGGAAAAGATAGCTTATTTCATATTGTATTTTGTGTCGTTCTTCTTTCCATTTTATTTCAAGGGGCATTTCTTCCTCTCATTTCGCGCACCTTTCATATGATCGATAACAACGAAAATGTTTTAAAAACATTCAATGACTATTCGGATGAAACAAACATTCAATTTATTCAGCTTTCTATTATGGACGATCATCCTTGGGTGAATCGACCGATTAAAGATATTTCCTTAATGTCTGGAACATTAATCGCCGTTATCATTCGGAACGAACAAGTTATTGTTCCAAAAGGAGATACAACTCTAAAGGCTGGCGATTTAGTCGTAATCGGTGCAGAAGAATATCATGGTAAAAATGAGATTCATTTAAAAGAGATTGTAATTTCAGAAAATCACAAGTGGAATCATAAGAAGATATCGGAACTTTCTATTTTAAAGGATTCAATTATTGTTATGATAAAAAGAAAGACAAAGGATTTAATTCCAGACGGTACAACCCAGTTACAAACTGGAGATATCGTTGTCTTATATTCTCATAAAATGAATTCTAACAAAATAAAAACTCGATAAAAACACATTTTGTAGGGTTTTCTTATAAAAACAATATCATTGTGAGCATAAATTAAAGGGACTGTCGATTCACGGTTTTTTAATCGTGAAAGGATAGCCCCTTTAATATTTCCCAGATTTTCCTTCACTTTTCATATCTATAATAACAACCAATATTATTCTGCACTACGTATTCTTTCCTCTTCCAATTACCCAATATAGACCTTCTACTACTGGTAGATCATATAGCTTAACAGACCGCCCATGGCAATTGCAATTAAATCCGTCACATTAAAAACTCAACTGTTCAAAATCCCTGCCCCACAATATAGTAACTGAACAAGATCTTTTCTCCCTTTTGCAATTCGAAAGATCATGTTATACTTTTTTGTAAATCAACCTATGGCTGAAAGGATAAAACTGATGGAAAGTCGAATTATAAAAACAATTCAAAATCTAAAAAAACATAATATGAACGGCTATTATGTGACAAGTGTTGAAGAACTTCATAAATTACTAACTACATTCTTGCATCCAGGTGAAACTATTGGATGTGGTGATAGTATAACTTTAGACGAAACTGGTGTATTTGAATTATTAAGACAAGGACCTTACTGCTTTCTCGATAAACACAAGAAAGGATTAAATAGCAAGGAAAAAAGAGAAATCTATCTTCAAAATTTTACCAGTGATACATTCATAACAGGATTGAACGCTATTACCACTGATGGAAAGTTGTTCAATATTGATGGAAACGGAAGTCGAGTTGCTCCTATGCTTTACGGTCCCAAACAGGTGCTTGCCGTTGTGGGAACAAATAAAATTGTGGATAATGTAGAAGAGGCCATTGACAGGACAAGGCAAATAGCTGCCCCTCTGGATGCACAGAGACTTGAAAAAAACACTCCCTGCACCAAATTGGGAAAATGCATTGACTGCCAACATGAAAATAGAATTTGCAACGACTTCGTACTAATTACTGGTCAATTTCAAAAAGAAAGGATAAAAGTTATCATCATACAGGGAAATTATGGATACTAGTATAATTAGAGCATTACAACAGGAATGTTAGTTGTTCAACTACCAGTAGAAAATATTAGAAGAATGATTCATGATGAAATTGATTTGGATTTGCGAAGTGCTAATTCCCGTATCAGAATCTTTCATAGCGATGCTTGCGGAAAAGTAAAATGAATCCCAATAAAATAAAAACTCGATAAAAGCACATTTTGTAGGATTTTCTTATAAAACAATATAATTATAAATGTAAATTAATAAGCTCTCGAAATTTGTTTTCATAAATTTCGAGAGCTTATTTCATCACTAGCAATTCTTCTCTTTTATAATCGTATATAACACATTAATTTATTTCTTGACTATCTAAAAACTTTTAAAAATTATCAAGTGGCATAGACTTATAATATAATAATTAATTTTTAACGTTTTAGTCTATCATATAGGATGTATTTTTCTATTTACAGATTTAATATTATAGTGATTTAATTTTTTTGAATATGTATTTTATTCTTAAACATTTTGTAAATTCTTCCCATTAAAACTCAAAAAAAGAAAGACCCTAGTGCAAGGATCTTTCCTTATACGTTCACAACACTGTGCTTGTCAATTCTTATTTGAATTTTCTTTTACGTGCTGCTTCAGATTTTTTCTTACGTCTTACGCTTGGTTTTTCGTAATGTTCTCTTTTACGAATTTCCTGTTGAATGCCTGCTTTTGCGCAGTTTCTTTTGAATCTGCGTAAGGCACTATCTAAAGATTCGTTTTCTTTAACGATAACTGTTGACATTGTCTCACCCTTACCTCCCTCCAGTTGCGTATTGTGCATAACAAAATACAACTGTTTGGGTATTTTTTTAAAGCACTATAATATAGTATATCAGATTTTTTTCATACGTCAACTATTTTTTTAAAATTTTTTTGGTTTTTCTTACTATAAAAAAGCGTGTTTTTATCCTATTTTATCATGCTTTTTCGTTTAACAACAGCATAAATTGCAAAATAAATTAATCATACAACATTCACAGCATCCGCCCATGTTGAATCCAGACATATCATAGCTTCCGGAACGATTTTGATACCACTGTCCACCATTTTGCAATAAATCTAAAAAACGAACATATTCTAAATTATTGGGGTCTAATGAAACCGCTTTTTGTGCATATTCCAATGCATTCACATTATTTCCTAACCCGCGATTTGCATGTGCTGCAAAATAATACCACTTAGCATTTCTCGTTTCCACACTATTTAATACATTTAATGCTTCTTTATAATGGCCTGCATTAATATAATTTGCCGCTGCATTCAAACGGATCTCATTTTCATCTTGAGTTCCTTGTCTATTTCCAAAAGGAGAACCATATCCTCCAAATGGATTACCATAACCTCCAAAAGAGCCTTGGTAACTACCATAGGAGCTTCCCATTTCTCTTTCCTTCATAATCTGTTCATATGCTTGTTGTACTTGTTTAAATTTCTCTTCTGCCAAATCGGCATTCGGATTATTAACATTGGCATCAGGGTGATATTTTCTGCTTAATTTCCGATAAGCTTTTTTTACCTCTTCTTCTGAAGCATTTCTATCAACACCTAATATTTGATAAGGATCTAACATCATAACTTCCTCTCTTGTTTTTTTCCTTCTTTCATTTTTGCGTATTGATACCATACGCCTGAATAGATCACGTTGCGCAATATTTCAACATCATCAATTAATGGTAAAAATTCAAATTCTTTTGCACATTCTGTCATCATCATTTGTAAAATCATACGGCAATATATTTCATTATTTTTCGACTCCTCTTGTAAAAGCCATGGATTATATTGGCCTGTCTCTCTATCACTTTTTCTATCTTCAAAAGCATCCATTAAATAAATATATTTTCCCATATAAAATCCCATTTTCTTTAAATGAGCCGTCCATTCATCTTGTTTCCAAGCAAAAATCTCTCCAAGAAGCCTTCCTGTATAACCAGCTACTTTATCTAAATCTTTCTCTTTCTTTTGCTCTAAAATATGCAAATGTCTGATATAGGATCGTACCGCCTTTGCTTGTCTTGGATAACATCGCTCCACTGCTTTATATTGTTTCTTTAAATGATTTGCTACTACTAAACTCTCTACCTTCTTTTGATCAAGCCAATCATCCATAAGATTATGATAAGCCAATAGCACATTCATAGAAGAACAATAGGAAAGAGCTGTATTTTCTAATACTTTATGCTTCTTCACTGGATGCAAAAGACAACGTCTCATGGACTCTTTTGTTGGCAGTTCATAAAGACTCGTCAAAAGAATCGCTAAAAATGTCATATCAAAGGTTAAGGTTGTTTGCGCAAAACGTCCATAATTTTCTTTTAATTGTTCACAAAGGCCACAATAAAAACTGCGATACCTTTCGTAATCTTTTATTTTCATCTCGCCTTTGTTTAAAGATATGTAACCAAACATTTTCTATTACAACTCACTTTCTTTTTTATCCAACGGTTAGCTACGTTTTACAAATTTTGTATGACATTTTGGACAAGTAATTTCTATTTTTCCCTTTCCTTTTGGAACACGAATTTTTTGCTTGCAAGAAGGACAAGAATAAATATGATTCACCTTTTTCTCATTGAACATCCGTTTTTCTTGATTGATTTTTCCAAGCAATTGATTTTTGATTCCTAAAAACTTCATATTTTCACTGTATCGTTTTGAATGTTTTTTCGACATCGCTCGATAATAGCCATAAATAATGAGTAGTAAACTACCATAATAGAAAATCACTGAGTTGAAAAACATATTAAGAATAATAACTACAAAAGCGACACCAAATATAAATTGACCAAATTGATCCACACCGTATCTTCCGTACATAAAACGCTGAAGACTTTGTTTAAACTTATTCATAATGACTTCCTTTCTTAATTTCAGTTTCCTCTTTTAATGATTCTTAGCGGTATTATAGCACATTTTTTTCGTCTTTACTTATTATTTGGGAGAAATTTCATAAAATATTCAGAAATTATATTTTTTCGATCTTTGGATATTTATTTTGTTTTTTTACTCGATATTCATAGAGCGAAAATATAATCAATATATAGTCGATAGAAACACTGGAATACGTTCTCTTTGCTTTGTTAAATATCGTTTTATTTTTTCTATCTATATGCTAAAATATATCTAGCTTAAAAAATCCATCTTTGAATTTTTATTATGGAGCAATTCCTATTTTTATGGGTATTTATACTTGGCATCTACTATAAATGTTTATTTTTTATATTCTTATGGCTTGAAAGGGGGAATGCCTTATGAAATTGTTATCACTCTAAAATTTTTATTTAATTGGGAGGTATATTTTCATGAACATAAAATTTCAAGATCCTGGATTTCAATATAGTATCAATAGTATTATGATGTTTCAAACAGAGGAGCAAAGTGATTGGTGGAAAGAATCTTTATTTTATTTTTACCCTAACTTAGATCAAAAGTATTTTGATTCTCTTTCTCAACCAAAACGTGAAAGCTATTTAGAAGAAACACTTGCTGACTTCTATATCGAACATCAGCCAAATATCAAAGAAAAAATTCAAACCTATCAAAAATATTGGGATTGTTACAAAAGCCAAATTGAAGAAGCCCTTTCTGACGCCTTTCAGATCAACGTTCAGGAACTTTTTCCTAACCTAATTGCTAATGTTACATTAAATCCCATCAATCCACGATTTTTATCAGAACATAGCTTTGATATTTTTCATTTAAATTCAGAAAAAGGAGCTTTAGGAGTTTCCATTCATGAACTCATTCATTTTGTATGGTTTTATGTCTGGCATAATCATTTCCATGATTCCTATGAAGAGTATGAATGTCCAAATTTAAAATGGATTTTTAGTGAAATGGTCGTAGAACCAATTATGCGTGATCCACGGCTTTCTTCTATTAATCCTTATTTTAAAACTGGTTGTGTTTATGACTATTTTTATACGATGAAAATAGAAGGAAAACCGATTCTTGATACGATGAATATAAAATATAAGACTCTTCCTATTACTACTTTTATAGAAGAAGGATATGACTATTGCCTAACGCACGAAAAAGAAATTCGAATGCAAATCAAATGATAAGAAACGCTAGATAGCCTTACGACTTTTTGTCTCCTTTTCATAGAGCCATTGCATAA
>CAJMOB010000015.1:0-80171 GCA_905214925.1 uncultured bacterium
CTTGTATTGTACTGTGTTAAACTCTTTGTGTCCACACTTATATACTAACACCAATTAGAAAAATATAGTTAATATAATTTAGATGAGGATATGAAAATGATATATGATATTACAACAATTGATGCAGCTTATAATACAATTAAGAGACTCTTGAATATTCAGCCCAGAGATTTAAGAAATTATTTAAATGATAAGAAAGACAAGGATTTTTCAGATTTCATAGAAAAGTATAACGCAAAAATTGAGCAAATAAATCTTCAGAATTTAAAACTTGTAGTTATGCATATCACATCAAGCATAGATGATTGTGTTGATATTAGAAAGTATGGCATAAAAAATTTACAATGGGTTTTATCCAATGAAACAAAATTGTCAAAGTTTTTAGAAAAAGAGGGAATAATATTTGATATTAATCAAGGCAAAATGTTTGTTAACGATAAAGAATACAATATAAAATATGAACAATATGAAGAAATAGAATATAGTTTGACAGAATTAGAAGAAAAAGTTGAGGATATTTCATATAAAATATATTGTGATTATCAAATTAATGGATTATTTTGCGTTAATAGTAGATTTAATTATGGTACAACTGATATTCGGAAACATCCTGAGTTTTTAGAAGCGTTATCAAAAATATTAGAACAAGAGAAGCTAGTGAGTAAATGGGAGCGATATAGCAAAGGATATGTGATATATTTTGAAGCTAAAGTTTCTGAATTAGAATATTATTCTTTTGGTGCAGAAGTAAGCGATGATGAAGATTATTTAGAAATAAAAGAGTATCTGGTGTATATGGCATTAGAACGATGTGTTGAAGAAGATTTAGAGAGATATGTTTATATGAAACCTAATATTGGAGTTTTAAAAAATAATATTAAAGAAATTATAGAGATTAAAGAAAATAAATGATAATATATAAAAAAACTAAGGGGAGATAGTAATGAGAATATTAGATATTGATTTAGATTTTTTTCAGAATGATATACACAATAATGAAATAGATAATGAGAATTTTCTTGAAAATTCTGATATTAAGGTATGGGATGAAAAAGAATTTATTTCATTTTTAGAAAATAGTTGCGGATTAGAAAAAAATAAGAAAATACTAGGTAGACTAGTTAAACATCATGTAGAAGCATATTTTTTTTGGAAAGAATTAATCGAGACAGGAAAAATAAAATTACCATTTGAAGTTACTCATATTGATGCGCATTCAGATTTAGGATTTAGTATTAATCTTGAATATTCTGAGTTTTTAAAAAGTTTAGATAAAGAGCGAAAAGATGAATTTAATAATGGAATTAATTTTGATAAATATACAGAGTATTTAAATAGTGGGAATTATTTGTTGGATGCGGTTATCAGTAAATGGATAAATAAAATCTTGTATGTATATCACCCTAAATTAGAGTATTTAGATGTGACAACTAATGTGGTAGAAAATATTGTACCGCATAAAACCTTTAAATTCAATTTTTGTAGTGGAATAAAGTCTGAAAATATAATATTAGATGTGGCAGATATGAATACATATAAAAATGTACAAGAAAGCTATGATTTTATAACTGTTTCGTTGTCGCCACCATATGTACAAGAAGAGATGAGACGTTTTTTTAAGATAATAGAAGAATATATAGAGATAATTTGAAAAAGAATGATAAGCTAGCGGTTTATTATTCTAATATTATGTCATCTAGTTATCCTAAAAAGTAATGTGTTTCATAAGGATATCTAATCTGTCATTTTGTAGACATATCTAAACACCTGACTACCATATAAAATCAAGTATCCAAGCCCGCTTCTTGCGGCCAAGAATTCCCCAATAATAACTCCGACTAAAGAAAGTCCAATATTCACTTTCATAATACTGATAAAAAGTGGAATACTGCTTGGCAATACCACCAATCTTAGACTATCAAAACGGTTTCCTTTTAACGTTTGAATTAATTTTAATTTATCAGGATCCACACTGCAAAATCCTGTGTATAAATTTAAAATACTGCCAAAGACAGCAACAGAAATGGCAGCGATGATAATTGTTTTCATATTATTTCCTAACCATACGATTAAAAGAGGGGCGAGTGCTGATTTTGGGAGGCTATTTAAAATAACTAAATAAGGCTCTAATACCTTGCTAATCGTATCGTTCCACCAAAGTAAAACAGCAAATAAAAGGCTTATGATATTGACAAGAAGGAAGCTAATTAGTGTTTCTGATAATGTAACACCTAGATGTAGAAATAAACTTTTATCTAATACCATAGTAAAAAAGCAATCGATAATTCGACTTGGGCTACTGAAAATAAAAGGATTGATAATATTTAAAGAAGAGGCAATCTCCCAAAAACTGAGCAAAAATACAAAAAGAATAAGTTGATAAAAATGGATTCGAATTCTTTTTTGATGTTCTCTTTTTAAATATTGTTGTTGACTTGTAATATTAGTGATTCGCATCGTTAATCTCCTTCCATATTAAATTAAAATAGTCTGGAAATTCTTTTGCATTTCGAGCGCTAGCTGGCGTTTTTTCACCTTCCGTTGTTAAATGAATAGGAACGATTTTCTGAATTTTTGCAGGGCGGTTACTGAGCACAATAATGCGATCGGCCATACTGATAGCTTCCGATAAATCATGGGTAACCAAAATGGCAGTAATTTGTTGTTCTTTAATAATCGTACCAATATCATCGGATACATTGAGACGCGTTTGATAGTCAAGAGCACTAAACGGTTCATCAAGAAGTAAAATCTGAGGGGAGAGAGCCAGTGTTCGAATGAGAGCTGCTCTTTGCCTCATACCGCCGGAGAGTTGACGGGGATAAGAATTTCTAAAATCATATAGATGATACGATTTTAAAAGGCGATCAATGCGATCAAGGTTTTCTTTTGTAACACGGTGCTGAATTTCAAGACCTAATGTTAGATTACGATAAATGGTACGCCATTCTAATAGTTGATCTTTTTGAAGCATATATCCAATGGGTTCATAAAACTCATGTAATGGTTTATTATCTAACAATATCTGACCAGTTGTAGGACGAATCAGACCAGTAATCAAATTTAAAAGTGTTGATTTTCCACAGCCACTGGGGCCAACAATAGCGACAAACTCTCCTTTCTTTACAGAGAAGGAAAGAAGGTCTAATGCTTTTGTTTCCCCATTTGATGAATAATATGTGTAGGAAACATTTGATAATTTTAATGCGTTTTGCATGAAAAAGACCTCCTTTTTCTAAATTTACATATTCAGCCTCGCCTATGAACATGATAAGTTGGATAGGCGTGGGTTTCCTCGTTCGTACCATACTGAAAAGGACTCGCTAAGAGAGTTCTTTAATTATAGTGTATGCCAAAGATAGTAAATCGTCACGAGGAGGAGAATGATAAAAAGCAGTTGGCATATAAGAATATAATTATTTTTGTATAAATCATTGTTTTGCACAAACGATAAAAAGAAGGCTTTCAAAATTGTTAGAATGCCCCCAACTTTTTAATTCACCAGTCGGTTCAAATGGTGTGTATTGATAATAAATATGATAGGCTCCGTGAAATTGGCAAAGACCATTTGGATCATTGAGCCAGCCTCTCTCATAATTGACCCTACAAAAATGAAGCTCTAAAATTATACAAAATTCATAATAATAGAGCTTCATTAAATCTTTTATTCTTTCTTTCTTTATTTCTTTATTTATTTAGGACGAAATAAGCCCCAAAAGCAAGACGGTCAGTGGCATAAATAATCGTGTCTGGTCGATAGGATTTGAAAAGCTTCTCTGTTAAAGACGCACTAAGATAATCTATTATTTGAGCAGACGTTTTTCCAATATAATCACCGATAGCAAATCCAGCACCATATTATCATCAACAATAGAAAAAAATAAAAAAGGATCTATTAAAATTTAGTACTTTTTGAAATTTCTGTGAATTTAGTTGTAAACTGTGTCCATTTTGCTATAATAGAAGGTATGCACTTTAACGAGCAAAATTTTGTAAATTTATAAAATGGGGTGCATGACTAAAAAACGAAAGAAAATATACAATACGAAGGAAATAATAAGGAGAATAGTATGATTAAAGTAAAAAAAATAGCAGGTGTTTTCTTAACCGCTATGTTAAGTATGACATTATTAGCAGGTTGTGGAAACAAAGAAGTAACATTAGAAAATGATGGAGATAAGCCGGTCGTAACAGTTGGAGATGAAAGCGCAACCTATTGGGAAGCCAATTTCCAGACTCGCATTCTTCAAATGCAATATGAAAGTATGTACGGTTCTGACATTTGGGAACAAGAAGTGCAGTCAGGAAAGAACTTTGAGCAGTCAATCAAAGATTTAATTTTAGAAGGGTTAAAATCCAATCAGGCTGCATTAAATCATGTAAAAGATTATAATATTACGTTAACAGACGATGAAAAACAAGAAATTGAAGAACAAGTAGATAGTTTTATGGAAAACTTATCCGATGAATTTGAAGAATTGACAAAACCTGATAAAGAAAAAGTAGAAAACTATTTAATGGAATCAAAAACGATTCAGAAATTATCAGAAGCAGTTGCGGAAGAAGCAAAACTAGAAGTTAGTGATGCAGATGCAAGACAGATGAAAGCAAACTATGTTATGATTTCTGTTGATGAAGATGCAAGCAATGCAGAACTTACAAAGGCAAAGCAAAAAGCTACAAAACTTTATAACAGTGCAAAGAAGACAAAAAGTCTTGCTAGCTCTGCAAAATCACTGGACTTAGAAGTGAAAGAAGCAACTTATGGAAACAATAATGAACAAATTCCATCTGAGATTGTAGAAGCTTCTATGGCGTTAAAAAAAGGTGAGATTACAAAGCCAATTAAAACAGACTATGGCTATTATGTTATTCAATGTATGAAATACTTGGATAAAGATGCAACAGAATCTGCAAAAGCAAGTATGTTACAGACAAAACAACAAACTTATTTTACTGAAACTTGTGAAAAATGGTTAGAAGATTCTAAAGTAAAAGTGGATGATACATTATGGGATTCTATTAAATTAGCAGGTCATTCTACACTTCCTACAACAGAAAGTACAACAGCTTCTGATGAAGCATCAAGTGAAGCTACGACTTCTGCAGAAAGTACAACAGAAAAACCAGCAAAATAAAAATAATTGAGGAAAGAGGGATGAGAAAATGATAGTACCAAGTGAACTAAAAGAATATGCGAAGGCTCATCAAGCAGAGAATCATGCCTTTTGTTTCTATTTAAAAGAACGTGCCACAAAGGAACAGCTGGACGAGCAGTTTGTTCACTATCATAAGGAATATTTTGAACAATACGATTGCAACCAATGTTTGAATTGCTGTAAGGAGCTTGCACCTATATTTGAAGGAAGAGAATTAGAGACATTAGCAAAGGCAAGTGGATTTGATGTTGAAGATATTTTAAATGTATGTGAACAGGTAAGTTATGATTCTTATCAAGTGATGGATGAGGAACAATGTCCATTTTTAACAGAAAAAGGCTGTTGTATTCCTAAGAAAAAGCCAGAGTGTTGCAAAGATTTTCCATATACCAATCAGGAAAATCGAATGGAAAGTTTGTTTGGTATGCTCTCCCTTCTTCCAATATGCCCAATTTTATATGAGATTTATGAACAATTAAAGAAGGATTATGGTTTTACATATGAAAAATAGTCAGATCTTTCGATATGCTTTTATAAAGACAATACCAGTTTTATGTGGCTATCTCTTTTTAGGGATAGCTTTTGGTATATTATTAGAAAACGCAGGCTATGGGGTATCTTGGGCGTTCCTCATTAGCTTAGTTGTTTATGCAGGTTCCATGCAATTTGTTATGGTGACTTTTTTAACAGGAGGAGCCAGTTTACTAACCGTAGCTCTTATGACCCTCTCTATTAATAGCCGGCATATGTTTTATGGATTATCCTTTGTGGAAAAATTTAAAAAGATGGGAAAGAAAGGCCTTTATATGATCTTTTCTTTATCCGATGAAACGTATTCTCTTTTATGTGGGACAAAGCCATTAGAAGGGATGGACGAAGGAAAACTTCAATTTTATATGTCGTTGCTCGATCAAAGTTATTGGATTATCGGCTCTGTCATAGGAGCTCTTGTTGGAACTGTTCTACCGTTTGATACAACAGGAATTGATTTTGCCATGACAGCATTATTTGTCGTTATTTTTATCGAACAATGGCTTGGTGCAAAAAGCCATTTGCCAGCGCTAATTGGAGTCGGTTGTGCCATCTTTTCTCTCATTATTTTTGGAAAAGATAAGTTCATGTTACCAGCATTAGTAGGTGCGGTTATTTGTCTTATGATGATGGAAAAAAGAATTGGAAAGAAAGAGGGAGAAGAGGATGCAGATTAGTACAGGACAAGCATTGGCGATCGTATTTGTCGTTGCGATTATTACAATTTTTACAAGAGCGCTTCCGTTTCTAATTTTTGGTGGCAAAAAAGAACTTCCAAAAAGCGTTGCTTACCTTGGGAAAGTATTGCCTATGGCAGTTATGGGAGTTTTAGTTATCTATTGTGTAAAAGGAGTCCAGTTAACTTCGTATCCTTATGGATTGCCTGAATGGATCGGGATTGGAATCGTCGTTCTTTTACATATTTGGAAACGGAATAACCTATTGAGCATTGGAGTAGGAACGATCTGTTATATGATTATGGTACAAGGAATTTTTTAAGAAAATAAAGATAAAAAGTAGGCCCTTTTCCTATGAAGTCATAGGAAAAGGGCATTTTCTTTTTTGGAGGAGCAAGCGTCTTTGAGTTTTTGACTTAGCCCCATAAGAATGTCTTGGTTACACTGGCGTGCTTTCTTTGGACAGACAGAAATACAACGCATACAAGAAATACAAAGAGACTCATCGGTTTTATTTGGTGCTTCTTTTGGAATCGCATTTACAGGGCACTTTTCTGCACAAAGTCCACAGCCTTCACAAATAGAAGAGACTTGTGGATAAATAGGAACCGTTCCGTATGGTCGATAAGGATGATTGCCAGGAACTATGACAGGTGCTAGAGCCTGAGGGCAAGTGCTATTTTTCAGTTTTTCTTTGATTTGTGCCATAAAAGAGAGAAGCTGTTGTTCATCATTAGCATCTGGACGTCCTGTGCCAAATTGGTGCATAATAGAGTGTTCCGTTACAGCAGAGATGGCTGCAATGCATGAAAATCCTTGGGATTGTAATGCGTCTTTTAGTTCTAATAGTGTATCCTCAAAGTCACGATTGCCGTAAGAAGTAACAAGAATAGTAGGTGCATGATTGCCTTTTAATGTGGATAAGTTTTTTAAAGCGATAGCAGGAACTCGTCCTCCAAAAGAGGGAACACCGATAATACAGAGTGTTTCAGGAGAAAAGGTGAGAGAGGGAGCGTTATTTTCCAAAAAAGAAGGAAGGGAGAAGTCAATCTCTTCGGTTGGTAGAGAAAAGCAGTGACTTAAAATAGTTGTAACCTTTTTTGTGCCCCCAGTTGGACTAAAGTATATATTTTTGACTGATGTAATGTTCATAACAAATACCTCCTAAAAAGATAAAAAATAGCGATATAGTATTAGTCTACCATATCGCTATTGGAAAGAAAAGGATAGAACATGGAAACGTTCTGTCCTTTTCTTTTTAAAATTCAATTTTAAGGAAAAATATTACTGTCCTATTGCTTTATTAGCAAAATCTGTGTTGACGAGAACAGAATAGTCTACAGGATTTGAAAGTTCACCAGCTTCTTTTAAAATATCTTGTAAAAGTGCAAAGGATTCTTCTGTAAAAACAGGGTTATCCTTATACGTATCTTGTTCTGCATAGCGGGTAACAATGGAAGTCAATGTGTCAAGATCTGTCTCAGGAAATTGAGGTTTGATGACCTTTGCAATTTCTGCTGGAGAGTGGCTTTGAACGTATTGTTGTCCTTTATAGATAGCGTTTGTAAAGTGTTGGATAATGTCAGGATTTTTTTCAATATAACTTTTTTTAGCACAATAAGCAGTATAAGGGACATATCCACTTTCGATTCCGAGAGATGCTACCACATAACCAGTACCTTGTTGTTCTAAAGAAGTAGCATTTGGCTCAAATTCTACGGTATAATCTCCAGTACCACCTGCAAAGGCGCCAGCAGTATTGGCAAAATCTACATTTTGAATTAAAGTAACATCTTTTTCTGGATCGAGACCATTTTTCTTTAATACATATTCTAAAATCATTTCTGGCATACCGCCTTTTCTTCCACCAATTAACTGTTTTCCTTGAAGGTCTGACCAGCGAAATTGTTTATTTTCTTCTCGTCCGACAAGGAAGTTGCCAGCCCTTTGAGTAAGTTGGGCAAAGTTAATGGCATAATCTTCATTTCCTTCATTGTATTGATAAATCGATGCTTCTGATCCCATAAAACCAATATCAGCATCTCCGCTAATCAGAGCAGTCATTGTTTTATCTGCTCCAAATCCTGTTTCAATTGTTACATCTAACCCTTCTTCTTTAAAATATCCCAATTCATATGCCACATATTGTGGAGCATAAAAGATCGAATGAGCGACTTCATTTAGTGTAATCTGCGTACCATTTCCTTGTTTTTTCCCACAGCCAGCAAGGAGAGTGAGTGAGAGGGTGGCAGAAAGAAAAAGAGCGAATATACGTTTTTGCTTCATAGGAAGATCCTAATCCCTTTTTGCTATATCCTATGCAGGGA
Source organism: uncultured bacterium (assembly GCA_905214925.1). Lineage (GTDB taxonomy): Bacteria > Bacillota > Clostridia > Lachnospirales > Lachnospiraceae > Scybalomonas. The sequence goes on from CAJMOB010000015.1 coordinate 8,695, forward strand.
AGAAAAAAAAGTTCCAAAAATTAAGTAAAAAGCATGGCTATCTTATAAAATGATAGTGATCGTTAGGAGAAGCGGATACGATAAAATGGTCTACTTTTTCATCAAAAGATTCTCCATCAGTATGGAGATACATGGGCTTTTCCAAAATGATCTCCGCTTTTTGACACCGATAAAGATGAACGCCTTTTACAAACCCGTGTTTTTTAAAGAGAGAGCAAAGTAAAATAAAAATTCGTTTTGGAATATGTTTTGCCTCAACCACACAAAGATCTAAAGCGCCATCGGCATAGTTGGCATTTGGGCAAAAGGCAAGTCCGCCTCCTTCATATGGATGAATATGTGAGGATAGAAAAAAGAGATTGTTAAGAGAAACAGTCTCCATATCATCGAGAATTAAAGTGCCATGGCAAGTTTTCTCTGTAAAAAGATGATGAATTCCGATGGCAATATAGCTTAGTTTACCAAGGTGGAAAAAGTTCAAAAGTTTCTTAATAAAGGAAATGGCGCTTGTTTGACAGATACTAGCATCAAATCCAACACCACAACTCACAACAAATCGACGAGAAGTCCCATCCAGCAACTGTAACGTTCCATAGTCAATCTCCTGTATCGTAGCAACAGAGGATAAAATATTTGCCAATGCTTCTAATGGCTTTGTGCAAAGAGTGAGACTTCTAGCGAAATCATTGCTCGATCCAGTTGGAATATATCCTAGAGTAATGTTACTGTTTTTAGAAAGACCATTGATTGTTTCATTTAATGTACCATCTCCTCCGAGGACAATGACGGTTTTTGGCTTAGAATCCGAGGATAGATGCTTCGCAAGTTTGGTTGCGTGATGCGGTCTTGTTGTATGAATTACTTGATATGGAATATCATATAAATTTAATTGGGTTTGAATCGTTTGCCAAAGTTTTATTCCCTTTCCGCTTCGAGAGCTTGGATTAACAATAAAATAATACATATATTATTACCTCATTCTATTTATCTATATGTTGTAAAAATTTTATTATAGTGCAAGTGTAGCATCTTCACAAGAGAAAGTTACTGTATTTTTCAGAGTTTATATGAAAAAAAGAATGTATGTTCTGTGATAGATTGCTTTCTTTAAGGGAACATGGTATACTCTAGAGGAAAGAAACGACAAAAAAGAAAGGTGGTTTTGTTTTTATGAAAACAATTGGGTTTATTGGCGTTGGAGTTATGGGAAAATCAATGGTCCGTAATTTAATGAAACATGGATATGAAGTATCAATTTATACAAGAACAAAAGAAAAAGCTGATGAAGTAATAGAAGAAGGTGCTATCTGGTGTGATACAGTAGCAGAATGTGCAAAAGAAAAAGATGTGGTGATTACAATTGTCGGTTATCCAAAAGATGTAGAAGAAGTTTATTTTGGAGAAGCAGGTATTATTGCAAATGCAAAAGAAGGGGCTTATATAATTGATATGACAACAACAAGTCCTAAGCTTTCTAGCAGAATTTATGAAGAAGCGAAGGCAGTTGGGAAAAAAGCTCTCGATGCGCCAGTATCTGGTGGTGATACCGGTGCAAAAAATGGAACATTATCCATTATGGTTGGAGGAGAGAAAGAAGACTTTGATGCTTGCTATCCAATTTTTGAAGCCATGGGAAGTAATATTTTATATGAAGGAAAAGCTGGATTTGGTCAGCATACAAAGATGGCAAATCAGATCGCAATAGCAGGAGCGGTAACAGGAGTTGCAGAAGCAATTGCTTATGGAGAGGCAGCAGGACTTGATGTTCGTACAATGCTCGATAGCATTATGGCAGGAGCAGCGGGAAGCTGGCAGATGAGCAATAATGGACCAAAGATGATTTCTGAAGATTATGCACCAGGATTTTTTATTAAACATTACATAAAAGATATGAAAATTGCGGTAGAAGAGGCCAAGGCAAGAGGAAAAGAACTTCGTGTGTTAGAGCTTGTATTAAAGTTATACGAAGCAATGGATGAAATGGGTATGGGAGATCTTGGAACTCAGGCGATTATAGAGGAATATCGAAACTAATGAAATATGAGAAAATAAAAAAAGGAATTTTTTTAAAACGCCCCAACCGCTTTTTAGCACAGGTGTTGATTGATGGAAAAGAAGAGCTTTGTCATGTAAAAAATACAGGGCGATGTAAGGAACTATTAGTGCCAAATGCTGAAGTCTATGTAGAATGTCACGATAATGAAAAGAGAAAAACGAAATTTTCTTTAGTGGCGGTAAAAAAAGGCGATGTTCTCATTAACATGGATTCTCAAGCACCTAATAAAGTAGTAAAAGAGTGGTTAGAAGAGAAAAATGGTTTAGGAGAGCCAAAAGTTATAAAACCAGAGAAAAAATATGGGAATTCAAGATTTGATTTTTATCTGGAAACAAATGAGAAGAAATGTTTTATTGAAGTAAAAGGTGTTACATTAGAAGAAAATGGAATTGCAAGATTTCCCGATGCACCTACAGAAAGAGGGGTAAAACATATTTTAGAATTGATTGAATGTGCAAAAGAAGGATATGAATCATATTTGATTTTTGTCATTCAAATGAAAGGGATCCTCTCGTTTGAACCAAATGATCGAACGCAACCAGAATTTAAAGAGGCGTTAAAAAAGGCAAGAGAAGCAGGCGTACATATTTTGGCTTATGATTGTCTTGTAACAGAAGATGGACTGTATCTTGACCAAGAAGTTTTGGTTTGTTTATAAAAAAGGAAAAAACAGGATTAAGGGATTGTTTATGAAGTCGATAAAAAAAGAAGAAATCAAAACAAAAAATTATCAAAAATTTTGTAAAATGATAGCATTTTTTGTTTGCTTTTGTTTTTTATTATCCACAACGGTGATATCAGTGTCAGCTAAGGCAACGCCAGTGTCACAAAATGGAAGACTTTCTGTAAAAGGAAATAAAATTGTCAATCAAAACGGAAAAGCATTTGTTATCAAAGGGGTATCCACTCATGGATTATCTTGGTTTCCACAATATGTAAACAAGAAAGCATTTAAAAATATGCGAGATCAATGGGGCGTGAATACCATTCGATTAGCTATGTATACAGAAGGATATAACGGATATATGACGGGCGATGCCAATAATAAAAAGGCGTTAAAAAATTTAATTCATAAAGGGGTTACTTATGCAAAAGAATTAGGAATGTATGTGATCATAGATTGGCATATATTAAGCGATGGTAATCCTAAGACTTATGAGAAGGAATCCAAGGCATTTTTTAAAGAGATGGCAAAGAAATATAAAAATTATAATAACGTCTTATTTGAAATTTGCAATGAGCCAAATAATGTGGATTGGAACACGGTAAAAAGTTATGCAAATCAGCTTGTAAAAGCGATTCGTTCCGTGAATTCAAAAGCGATGATTATTGTTGGGACACCAACTTGGAGCCAAGACGTGGATTTAGCGGTGGCATCTCCAGTTAAAGGGAAGAATATCGCTTATAGTTTTCATTTTTATGCAGGAACCCATAAACAAGATTTAAGGAATAAATTAGAAAGTGCCGTGCAAAAAGGATTACCCGTTATTGTAACGGAGTTTGGACTTAGTGATGCCTCTGGAAACGGTGCAATTGATCAACGGGAAGGAAACCGATGGTTAACACTTCTGAATCAGTATAAAATAGGACGAGTTTGCTGGAATCTTTCCAATAAAGCCGAGGCAAGTGCTCTGATTCAATCTTCTTGTCAAAAAGTGAACGGGTGGAAAAAGAGAGATTTAACGGAGCATGGCAAATGGCTTATGAAAGCCTATGGTGGAACATTATAATTGGGACACCCTTTTCTTTTCTTGATATAGTAAAAAATGTAGAATAAAAAAGGAACGAAACGAACAATCAAGAAAAGAAAGGAGAAGAGTATGAAAAAAATATGGTATCAAAAGGTAGTTTATGGTGCGTTACCGATTGTCATGCTTCCTGCCTTATTAGTTCCACAGGCGGTTTTTGCAAAAACGGGAAACAAGATAGCAAAACGATATTTTGTAGTCAGTCGGATGGAAGGGGATGTCGTTCTTTTAGAAAATGAAAATGGAATAGAGCAACAAATTTCTCGTTCTAAAATTCCAAAGAAAGCAAAAGAAGGAGATGTTTTATCCTATTATAAGGGAAAATATCGCCGTGATATTAAGAGAACAAAGGAACGGAAAAAGCGAATCGAAGCCTATTTAGAACAATTTTGGAGACAATAGAAAAGCAAAAATAAAAATAACAAATAAAAAATAATAAGAATAAAAAGCCCTTGGGATCATGAGAGAATTGTGATTTCAAAGGCTTTTTTGTATTATAGGAAACTACTCGCGCGCGGCAAAGTGTGAATTGCACACTTTGTTCTAGTTTAGTCATTTGCTTTATAATTGTATACAATTATAAAAACATATAGAAAAGTACATGGCTTTTGAATTATAGAATAAGAGGATATAAAAGGAGATTTATTGAAAAAAGAATAGAATTTAGTAAATAAAATAGGAATAATAATATAAAAATATTAAGTTTTTATAAATTTTATCATTTATAGTAAAAAAATGTGATATAATAATAATTAATAGCTTTTTTGAATCATAAAAAAGTAGGGGAAAAATTAGGATTGCAAAAAAGCTTGAGAAGAAAAAAAGAAGGAAAGAAGGAGGTCAAACAGATGAAAGAGGTACAGAATAAGGATTTTTCAGAAGTTACACCACAGATTGAACAATTGGCAGGATTGAGCAAGAGAAATGGAAATATCAATCCGGAGCTTTATAGTAAATATGATGTAAAAAGAGGTTTGAGGGATATCAGTGGTCAAGGTGTTTTAGCAGGGCTGACAGAGATTTCGCAAATTCAATCTTATATTGTAGAAGATCATGAAATGGTGCCATGTCAAGGGCGTCTTTACTATCGAGGAATCAATATTCGTGAAATTGTAGGTGGTTTTTTAAAAGAAAAGCGGTTTGGATTTGAAGAAACTATCTATCTTCTTTTATTTGGAGAACTTCCAAATAAAAAGGAACTACAAAATTTTCAGGAGCTCCTTGAAGAATATCGTTCTTTACCAACAGGGTTTGTGCGTGATATTATCATGAAAGCACCGAGCAAGGATATGATGAATACACTAGCAAGAAGTGTTTTAACAATGTATTCTTATGATAATCGGGCAGATGATACGTCTTTACCAAATGTTCTTCGTCAGTGTCTACAATTAATTGCAATTTTTCCACTATTATCTGTATACGGCTATCAAGCCTATAATCATTATGTCAATGGACAGAGCTTATTTATTCATCCACCAAAGGCCGGACTTTCTACCGCAGAAAATATTTTGCAACTATTAAGAGCGGATGGACAGTATACCGAATTAGAAGCAAAAATTTTAGATATTGCCCTTGTGTTACATGCAGAGCATGGTGGTGGTAATAACTCCACATTTACAAATCATGTAGTAACTTCATCAGGAACGGATACATATTCTGCAATCGCTGCCTCTCTTGGTTCTTTAAAAGGACCAAAACATGGTGGTGCCAATATTAAAGTTGTACAGATGTTTGAAGATATGAAAGCTAATTTAAAAGACTGGGAAGATGAGGAAGAAATTTCTGCTTATTTATTAGGGCTTTTAAGAAAAGAGCGGTTTGATAAAAAAGGCTTAATTTATGGAATGGGACATGCGGTTTATTCTTTATCCGATCCAAGAGCGGATATTTTTAAATCTTATGTTGGAAAATTATCCGTATCAAAAGGAAGAGAAAAAGAATATAATCTCTACACAAAAGTAGAGCATTTAGCCCCACAGATTATTGCAGAAGAGCGAAAAATTTATAAAGGTGTTAGCCCAAATATTGATTTTTATAGTGGATTCGTATATTCTATGCTAGATCTTCCATTGGAATTATATACGCCAATTTTTGCAATTGCTAGAATTGCTGGTTGGAGTGCCCATAGAATGGAAGAATTAATCAATGAAGGAAAGATTATACGTCCTGCTTACAAGGCAGTTGCACCAAGAAAGCAATATACGCCATTAGATGAGCGATAAAAAAGAAAACCAATTGGAATAAAAAAAGAAATGGAAATGCACCTCAAATGTTAGGAAGACGAATATTTGAGGTGTATTTTTGTTTACGCAAATGCAACGAACTATGCGGAAGCATTTATGCTCACATATGACGGCTATGTGCGAACGTGAAAAGTTCTCAAAGGGTACTTCTCATCGTTTAAGCGGAAGTCAGAGTATAAGTCAGAGCATAAGTCAGATAGAACTGCTTGTGAATATGAGAGGTTTGTAAAGAGTACTTCCCATGTTGATGAAAGGTACAGTGGATAGAGTAGAAAAAGTAACATAATGAAAGGAAAAAGGGGATGACACTACAACAATTAAAATATGTGATAACCGTAGCAGAAAAGGGAACGATTACCGATGCTGCTAAGGTTTTATTTATCTCACAGCCGAGTTTAACAAATGCCATACGGGAATTAGAAAAGGAAATGAATTTAACCATTTTTAATCGGACGAATAAAGGGATTATTGTATCCAAAGAAGGTGAGATTTTTTTAGGATATGCAAGGCAGGTGTTAGAACAGGCAAATCTTTTAGAAGAAAAATATATTCATAACAAAGGTGGAAAGCAACAGTTTTGTGTATCAACCCAACACTATTCCTTTGCAGTCAATGCTTTTGTGGATTTAATTAAAGAATATGGACAAGAAGAATATGATTTTAGTCTTCGAGAGACACAAACATATGAGATTATCGATGATGTAGCGAGAATGAAGAGTGAAATTGGTATTTTATATTTGAATGATTTCAATGAAACTGTTCTTCGAAAAATTTTAAAAGCAAATGGAATTATTTTTCATGAGTTATTTATAGCGAAACCTCATGTTTTTATTAGCAGTAAACATCCATTGGCAAATGAAGAGGCAGTTTCAATACAGCAATTAAGCCAATATCCTTATCTTTCTTTTGAACAGGGGGAACATAATTCTTTTTATTATTCCGAAGAAATTTTTAGCATGGAAGAGCGGACAAAAAATATCCGAGTGAGAGATCGTGCCACCCTTTTTAATTTGTTAATCGGTTTAAATGGCTATACGGTGTGCAGTGGCGTTATCGATGAAGAACTAAACGGAAAAAACATTGTAGCGGTGCCGTTAAAGGAAAAAGGGGAGATGCATATTGGATATTTAATGCATGAAAAATGCTTGCCAAGCCGTTTAGGAAAGAGTTATATCGAAGCATTAGAAAAATATATTGCTACGTATAAAAGTTTTTAAAATAAGGGATTTCAAAATAAAATTCCTGCATGATTTTTTATAAAAGAGATTTGACATAGCTTGAAACTATATCAAACCTCTTTTTTTTCGTATTATTCAAATGTTATTTTGAGCGGTATAATGGGCAATAAGAAAACAGCAAACATTTAAAATATCATTTTAAGTTTTTATATGTAGGAAAAGAGAAGGAGAAGAAAATGAAGAAAAATACACCATTTCGATTTGATTATGTAGGAAGTTTTTTAAGACCAGAATCTTTAAAAAAGGCGAGAGCAGATTATGAAGCGGGGACTATTACAAAAAAACAATTAACAGAAGTAGAAGATAGAGAAATAAAAGCATTAGTGGAGAAGCAAAAACAAGCAGGATATTCTGTCATTACCGATGGAGAATTTCGTCGTGCCACATGGCATTTAGATTTTATGTGGGGATTTGATGGAGTGGAACATCAAAAAACAGAAAATGGGATCCGTTTCCATGGAGAACAAGCGCTGATCGATGATACTTATTTAGTTGGTAAAATTTCAGTAGGCCATCATCCATTTGTGGATCATTTTAAATTTGTAAAAGCGTTAGAAGATGAACATACCGTTGCAAAACAGACAATACCAGCACCAGCTCAGTTTTTACAACAAATGATTTTGCCTTTTAATATTGAAACAACAAGAAAATATTATGAGACAAATGAAGAGTTAATTCAGGATATTGCAAAGGGATATCGCAAAGTAATTCAAGATTTATATGAGGCAGGATGTCGAAACATTCAGTTTGATGACTGTACTTGGGGAGCTTGTGTGGCAAAAGAAAATATCGGAAGATATGGAGAAGGTGTTGATATCCAAGAGATTATGGAACAATTATTAAGAGTAAATAATTTAGCTATCGAAGGAAAGCCAGACGACCTTGTAATCAACACTCATGTATGCAGAGGAAATTATCATTCCACTTTCTTTAGCAGTGGAGCATATGATTCCGTAGCAGAATTTCTTTTCACTCGTGAAAACGTAGATGCTTATTACTTAGAATATGACGATGAGCGTTCTGGTGGATTTGAACCATTACAATTAGTGCCAGAACATAAAAAAGTTGTCCTTGGCTTAATTACGACAAAATCACCAGAATTAGAGGATAAAGAAAAAATTATCGCTCGCATTCATCAAGCGACAAAATATATTCCTTTAGAACGATTATATTTAAGCCCTCAATGCGGATTTGCTTCTTGTGAAATTGGAAATAAATTGACAGAAGAAGAACAATGGGCAAAACTTGCACTTGTAAAAGAGATTGCAGAAGAAGTATGGGGAAAAGAAACAGAATAAGTTCAAGAAACGAAGCAAGGGAGGATTTTTCGAAACAAGGAAAAATCCTTCCTTATTTTTTTATGTAAAGACAACGAGTTATAAACTATGCTTGCATAAAGAAATAAAACTTTTCATATTTGAAGTAAGATATTTACTTTTATGGTAAATAATATTTAAATCCCTTTGCAGTGGCTTTGTAAGAGAAACTTGCTTTACAGAACCATCTTTAATATTGGATTCAACGAGAAGATAAGGTAAGATGGCGATTCCTAAGCCTGTTTCTACCCCTTTTATAATGGCTTGTGTACTTGTGCTTTCCCATAAAGGTTTAATGGAGAGTTGTTCTAAGGCGAAATGGGCGTCTAATATTTCACGACCAGCACTTCCTTTTTCTCGCATTAAAAAAGGATATTTTGCTAATTCTAAAAGTGTGACAACATTCTTTTTTGTCAATGGGTGTTCTGGTGGAACAATGGCACAAAGAGAGTCTTTCATAAAAGGTTCAAATAGAATGTCTGAGTGATTAGGCGTGTTTTCAATTAAACCGATGTCAATGGTGTTATTGAGAATATGTTGTTCGATGGTGCTGGATGTGTGAATTACCGCTTCTATTGTCAGGGAAGGAAACGTGTTTTGAAATTGTTTGATAATTTCTGGCAAGAGGTGAGTGCCAATGGTCATACTTGCCCCTACTCTTAAAGTGCCGATGGTATCCCAGTTTTTAATTTTTTTCTCCATTTCGTCAAATAAAGAAAGAATATGAATGGCATATCCATAAAACTCTTTTCCACACTCGGTAGGTAGAATACGCCTTCCAATTCGATCAAATAAACGAACCCCATAATAGTCTTCTAGTTCACGAATGGCTAAGCTAATGGAAGGTTGAGCTAAGTGGAGCTGATGAGCCGCTTTTGTAACACCTTGATTTTGATAGACGGCAATAAATAGTTTCATATGGCGAAGTGTCATAAGGGATATCTCCTTCTATAATAAATTAGTTATCTATTTAATAAAATAATACTATTTTACTTATAGATCAAGAATGAATATAATGAGTAAGGAACAAGGAGGAGCAAAATGAATAAGAAAAAAGATATCTTAATAAAACTCTTTTTGTCGACATTATACTTAAGTGCCTTTACATTTGGAGGTGGATATGTCATTGTAACTTTGATGAAGAAGAAATTTGTAGATCAATATCATTGGATTGAAGAAGAAGAAATGTTAGATTTAATTGCTATTGCCCAATCTTCTCCAGGAGCGATTGCCGTCAATGGTGCCATTGTTGTCGGATACAAGTTGGCTGGGATGATCGGAGCAATAACGGCCATTGTAGCAACGATTTTGCCGCCATTTTTCATTATTTCATTGATTTCTGTATTCTATACTATTTTCCGTGACAATGTGATTATCAGTCAAATGTTAGAAGGAATGCAGGCAGGAGTCGGGGCAGTCATTGCCTCTGTTGTTTATGAAATGGGAAGTAATGTTGTTCAGGGGAAAAAAGTAGGTTCTATTATCATTATGATTGGTGCCTTTATTGCAACCTGTATCTTCGAAGTTAATGTTATTTATGTTGTTATTGTGTGTGGGGTGATAGGAGCTATCGAAACAATATGGAATCGAAGGGAGCGGAAGTCTTGATTTATTTACAGTTATTTTTAAGTTTTGTTCAAATTGGAGCGTTTAGCTTTGGTGGTGGTTATGCAGCACTCCCTTTAATACAAAATCAAGTCGTAACATTACATGGCTGGTTGAGTATAAGCGAATTTACCGATTTAATTACAATTTCTCAGATGACACCAGGACCAATTGCCATTAATTCTGCTACTTTTGTTGGAATAAAAATAGCAGGGGTTTTAGGAGCGGTAGTTGCGACTTTAGGATGTGTTTTGCCGTCTTGTATTATTGTAACGTTGATTGCTAAGTTATATTTAAAATATCGAGATATTGATGTATTACAAGGAATCTTAAACTCCCTTCGTCCAGCCGTTGTTGCTATGATTGCAGCAGCAGGGATTTCTATTTTAATGACTACATTTTGGGGAAGTGAAGTGGTGGCTAAGTTCAGTAATATAAAATGGAATCTTGTGGTTATTTTTATTATTTGTGTTGTATTATTACAAAAATTTAAGATGAATCCTATTTGGGTCATGTTATTAGCAGGTGTGATGAAAGTTGTGTATTCCTTTGTATGTGCGTAATGCTAGCAATACATCACCGATATCCGCTTGTAAGCAGATAGAGCGGTTAGAGATTTCGGTTGGAGCAAAGGCTTCCTTGAAATTAACACAAGCATAAATAGAAGAAGGATTTTGAGCAGTCATCCGCCAAAATGGATATTTAATAATGGCTGGTGTATTTGCTCCTACTCCTAATTCTAGAAAAAGGATGTTACGTTCTCTATGATGATGGAGAAAGTCAGAATATCGTTTCATGGCTTTATGCCAGCCCTCATCTTCCACAAAGCGATCATCACAACGAAGATTCATTGTCATAGGCTTTTCACAAATAGGACAGTGCGGAATCAATTCCGTAGGAATCCGCATATTTTTTTGAGCTTTCATCATTTCTTTTACTTCATCTTCATTATCATAAGTTTTTTCATGGCAAGGAATAGAGCACTGCCATAGTCCATAATCTCCCTGTGTATAAAATAAGCGTTTTTTATCAAAGCCAGCGTTTTGAAAACAGTGATCCACGTTAGTCGTTAATACAAAGTAATTTTTCTTTTGAACCAATTTTAGTAAGTCTTTATAAACAGGTTTTGGAGGGGCTATATAGCGGTTATAATAAATGTGACGACTCCACCATGCCCAATATTCTTCAAGAGTGTCATAGGGATAGAAGCCACCAGAGTACATATCAGGGATATGGTATTTTTCTATAAAATCTGGAAAATATTGCTGGAATCGTTCTCCGGAATAAGTAAATCCTGCTGAAGTGGATAAGCCAGAACCTGCTCCGATTAGGATAGCATCAGCGGAATCAATGGCTTCCTTCAGTTGCTTTATTTGTTCCGAGTAGTCTTTCGTAGATTTCTTTGTCCAAATCTTTGAAAACATTAAAAATCACCTTCTTTACACTTGTAGATTTTTTTAGAAAAGCTTTTACCGTTTCTACCGCAATTTCTGCGGCTTTTTCGTTAGGGAAATGGAATTCACCAGTAGAGATACAACAAAAGGCAACGCTTTCTAGATGATTCCTAGCTGCTAAGTTTAAACAAGAGTCATAGCAGGAAGCGAGAAGCTCACAATCTCTTTTTGTTAAATCTCCAGTAATAATAGGGCCTACCGTATGCAAAATATAGTTACAAGGAAGATTAAAAGCAGGGGTGATTTTTGCTGTTCCAGTCGGTTCTTCATAACCTTGTCTTTCCATTAGTTTTGCACAGAAATTACGGAGTTGAATTCCACTAAAAGTATGGATACAGTTATCAATACAACGATGGTTTGGAACATAGCATCCAGTCATACCACTATTGGCTGCATTGACAATGGCATCACAATTTAAAGTTGTAATATCCCCCTGCCATAAATAAATGCCATCAGAAATAGGAGAGAGATCTTTCATATCCGTAATTCCTTTTTGGGCGATTTCCTTCTTTAAATATTCATCTTGTATTGTTAGAAATTTTTCATCGATTTCCTGTGGAAGACGTAAGTTCATCATTGCCCTCAGAAGTAACTTTTGTTGCTCAGGATCCGTTGGGATTTTGACATTTCTAACGTTAGATTCTTCTAATAATAATTTTTGGATTAAAAATTTTCTGCGCTCCGTTTGGTTCATATAGATCCCCTCCTCGTTTTATTGAGCGATTTTATAAAAAACATTAAAATTCATATGGTGGATTTCCAGAGAAATCAGCAATAATTCCATGAGGATTTTCGAGATAAAAGACTTCAAAAATCGGATTATCTGCCGTTTGGTATTGTCCTTTTACAATTGGATTATTCATACAATCTTCTTTCACGGAATGATTGTTTTCAAAAACAGCTTTTCCATGAAGACGAATCCAAGCATATTCGGGAGAGGATATGGATACTTCAATTTCTGGATTGGCTTGCATATCTTTATAAACATCTTTCTGATTATTGGTACAGAACCACAGTTTTCCATCTTTTTCAAAGCAGAACATAAAAGGACGGCATTTTGCTTTTCCATCACGTCCTACGGTTGCAAGGTATTGTACAGGGTTTGCTTGTAAAAATTCTACTACTTTTTTCATGTTTTTTCTCCTTTATAAATGAATTGTTGAAAATAATAGGTTGTATTTACTATCAAAATTTCTACTATTTTGGAGTATTTCTTATATCTAAAAATCTAAGGGATGCTATCTTGGAATATAAGAAGTTTTGTAATAATTTTTATAGGGATTTGATGTAATCAATATTATTACAACTCAATAATAACACTAAAAATTTGTAATGTCAATAGTTACAACTAAAGAGAACAAAGTGTGCGTTGCACACTCTTCGCGACTTTCGGTCACTTTGGGCAACGTACACTTTGCCGCGCGCGAGCAATTTGCGAAGCAAAATTATCGTCTTTGCGAGGAATTTCCTATAACATAAAAAAATTGCTTAAGACATCTGGAATTGGTATCCAAATACCTTAAGCAAAAATTAAGATTGCATATTGATATATTTTTCCGTATCATTTTTGACATCTTCTAATGTGATAGAAGAAAGTTCTTTTTCCATAGCATCTTGAACTCGTTTTAACTTATCATCCAAAATGACATGGATATTTCTTCCTACTGGACAATCGGTATTAGGATTCTCATGGAAGTGGAACAATTCTCCGTGTTCGACACAATCCACTGCGCGATAGATATCAAGAAAAGAAATCTCATTTAATGGCTTTGCAATGGTGGCACCTCCAGAACCTCTTGTAACATGAATGAGTCCAGCTGTTTTTAATTGAGAGAGTAGTCTGCGGATAATGACTGGATTCACATTTGTACTGCCAGCTAGAAAATCACTCGTAACCTTTCTCTCTTTTCCAAACGTATCAATACAAGCAAAAATATGAACTGCTAAAGTAAATCTACTTGAAATCTGCATAGAAAAAACCTCACTTTCAAGGCTATCATACAATAGACGTATTGTAATGTCAAATATTACAATTGGAAACTTAACTGAGAGGCAAATAATAGAAAATTATATATCCCAATGGTATAAAAAAATTCGATTTTTTAGCACTCACCTCTTGACAGTGCTAACAAGTAGTGTTATATTTGCAATAGAACAAAACAAACAATATATTACTATTTCTGTGAGAATGAAACATTTTGTATTGTTTTTGTTTGAATGTTGATAATAAGAAAGAGCGAATACAAAGCACATGGGAGGTGCGTTGCATGAATATTAATAAATTTACACAAAAATCAATTGAAGCCGTTCAGCAATGTGAGAAACTGGCTTATGAGTATGGAAATCAAGAAATTGATCAAGAGCATTTATTGTATAGCTTACTAACGATCGATGAAAGCTTAATTTTAAAATTGATTGAGAAGATGGAAATTAATAAAGATTCTTTTCTATCTCAAGTACAACAATTATTAGGAAAGAAACCAAAGGTATCTGGTGGTCAAGTATACATTAGTAACGATTTAAATAAAGTTTTAATCAGTGCAGAAGATGAATTAAAAGCCATGGGGGATGAGTATGTTTCTGTAGAGCATTTATTCCTCGCTTTAATCAAGCATGCAAGTAAAACCATTAAGGAATTATTTAGAGGCTATGGCATTACAAGAGAGCGATTTTTACAAGCGCTTTCCACTGTGCGCGGCAACCAAAGAGTGACAAGCGATAATCCAGAAGCTACCTATGATACTCTTGAAAAATATGGCTATGACTTAGTCGAGCGTGCGAAAAATGGAAAGTTAGATCCTGTCATTGGGCGTGATGGAGAGATTCGAAATGTAATTCGAATTTTAAGCCGTAAAACAAAAAATAACCCAGTGTTAATCGGAGAACCTGGTGTTGGTAAAACTGCTGTTGTAGAAGGACTTGCACAGCGTATTGTCCGTGGAGATGTTCCAGAAGGATTAAAAGATAAGAAGTTATTTGCTCTAGATATGGGTTCTTTAGTTGCTGGTGCAAAATACCGTGGTGAATTTGAAGAACGTTTAAAAGCCGTTCTTGAAGAAGTAAAGAAAAGTGAAGGACAGATTATTTTATTTATCGATGAACTTCATACTATCGTAGGAGCTGGTAAGACAGAAGGTTCTATGGACGCTGGCAATATGTTAAAACCAATGCTTGCTCGTGGAGAACTTCACTGTATTGGTGCAACAACGCTTGATGAATATCGAAAATATATTGAAAAAGATCCAGCCCTTGAAAGACGTTTCCAACCAGTTATGGTAGATGAACCAACCGTAGAAGATACCATTTCCATTCTTCGTGGGTTAAAAGATCGCTATGAAGTGTATCATGGAGTAAAAATCACAGACTCTGCTCTTGTAACAGCAGCTACCTTATCCAATCGTTATATTTCCGATCGCTTCTTGCCAGATAAGGCAATTGACCTTGTGGATGAAGCGTGTGCCTTAATTAAAACCGAATTAGATTCTATGCCGACCGAGTTAGATGAAATTCGAAGAAAAATTATGCAGATGGAAATTGAAGAGGCAGCATTGAAGAAAGAAACCGATCGTTTAAGTCAAGATCGCCTTGCAAATCTTCAAAAAGAATTGGCAAATTTAAAAGAGCAATTTAATTCTGCAAAGGCTACATGGGATTCTGAAAAGGCTTCCGTTGAAAAGGTTCAGAAGTTAAAAGAAGAGCTTGATAATGTGCAGACAGAAATTCAGATTGCTCAAAGAAACTATGATTTAAACAAGGCAGCAGAACTCCAATATGGAAAATTACCAGAGTTACAACGTCAATTGGCAGAAGAAGAGGAGAAAGTAAAGAAAGAAGATCGTTCTCTTGTTCATGAAAGTGTAACCGACGAAGAAATTGCAAAAATTATTTCTCGTTGGACAGGAATTCCAGTGGCGAAATTGACAGAAAGCGAACGTAATAAAACACTTCATCTTGATCAAGTTCTTCATGAAAGAGTCATTGGACAAGACGAAGGAGTTGAAAAGGTAACGGATGCCATCATTCGTTCCAAAGCAGGAATTAAAGATCCAACAAAACCAATCGGTTCCTTCCTATTCTTAGGACCAACTGGTGTTGGTAAAACAGAACTTGCAAAAGCGTTAGCGGAAAGTCTATTTGACGATGAAAATAATATTGTCCGCATTGACATGAGTGAATATATGGAGAAATATTCTGTATCTCGTTTAATTGGAGCGCCTCCTGGATATGTTGGATACGAAGAAGGAGGACAGCTTACAGAGGCCGTACGAAGAAAACCTTATTCGGTTGTGTTATTTGATGAAATTGAAAAAGCGCATCCAGATGTATTCAACGTGTTATTACAAGTATTAGACGATGGACGTGTGACCGATTCTCAAGGTAGAACCGTGGATTTTAAAAATACCATTTTAATTATGACTTCTAATATCGGTTCTTCTTATTTGTTAGATGGAATTGAAGAAGATGGATCCATTTCTGAACAGGCACAAAATGCGGTTATGACAGAGTTAAGAGGAAATTTCAGACCAGAATTTTTAAATCGTTTGGATGAAATTATTTTATTCAAACCTCTTACAAAAGACAACATTGGAGACATCATTCGCCTGCTTGTAAAAGATTTAAATAAACGATTAGCAGATCGAGAACTTAGCATTGAGTTAACAGACAAAGCCAAAGAGTTTATCGTTGAGAATGGATACGATCCAATTTATGGGGCAAGACCATTAAAGCGTTATTTGCAAAAGAATGTAGAAACATTGGCAGCACGTTTGATTTTAAGCGATGGTGTTCGTGCAGAAGATGTGATTTTAATTGATGTAGAAAACGATCAATTAGTTGCAAAAGTAAAAGAAAGATAGAATTGATAGAATCCCTAAATTATCAAAAGTGGTAATTTAGGGATTTTTTATGTTATAGGAAATTCCTCGCAAAGCGAGTTATCCTATAACATAAAAAAAGCACTACGTGCGAACGGTGCGCAGCTCGCAAAGAAGATAATTTTGCTTCGCAAATTGCTCGCGCGCGGCAAAGTGTACGTTGCTCAAAGTGACCGAAAGTCGCGAAGAGTGTGCAACGCACACTTTGTTCTATTATAAGAATAAAGGTTGTGATACAATGATACTAACAAAAAGAGGATGATAAAGATAAGTGATGGGAAATTTTCAAGTTAGAGAGTTGCATAGGAAGGAAATGTGGATATGGTGAGAGAAGAATTTTACACAGGTAAAATGTTTGATGCTTATAAATATTTTGGAGCGCATCCCATAGAGGAAGGCGGATATCGGTTTCGGGTTTATGCACCACAGGCAAAAGCAGTAGAAGTGATAGGAGAGTTTAATGCTTGGGGGACATTTCCTTGTTTTATGAAAGAAGAGGGTGAGAGTGGAGTCTATGAGTGTGAAATTGTTAATGCGAAAGAAGGGATGATGTATAAGTATCGGATTCATCAAAAGGATGGAAGAAACGTAGATCGAGCGGATCCTTATGGCTTTTTTATGGAATTAAGACCGAATACAGCGTCTATTTTAACATCATTTCATAATTTTGTATTGGAAGATGAAGAATGGATGAAAAAGCGAAAAACGGCTGGTAAGTATTATGACAGGCCATTCAATATTTATGAAATGCACATGGGTTCTTGGAGAAGAAAAGAAGATGGAAGTTGGTATTCTTATGAAGAGGTAGCAGAACTTTTAATTCCTTATTTAAAAGAAAATTATTATACCCATGTAGAAGTTTTACCATTAGCAGAGCATCCATTGGATGCCTCATGGGGATATCAAGTAAGTGCCTTTTTTGCTGTTACTTCTCGCTATGGAACGCCAAAACAGTTTATGAAATTTGTGAACGAATGTCATAAAAATGAAATTGGAGTGATACTAGATTTTGTTCCTGTTCACTTTGTAAAAGATGAGTTTGCTCTTTCTCATTTTGATGGTACGGCTCTTTATGAATATCCCGATTTGGATTCTGGTCTTAGTGAGTGGGGCTCTTGTAATTTTAATTATTATCGAGGGGAAGTTCGGACACTATTGCAGTCGGCAGCGGACTACTGGATCACAAACTATCATATTGATGGGCTTCGGATGGACGCTATTAGCAATGCTATTTATTGGCAAGGGGATCCGAACCGAGGGGTGAATCAAGGAGCGATAACGTTTCTTCAGGAAATGAACGAAGGGCTTCATAAACGACATAGCGATGTAATTTTAATTGCAGAAGATTCCTCCAATTTCTCAAAAGTAACCACGCCAGTTTCCTATGATGGTCTTGGATTTGACTATAAATGGGATATGGGGTGGATGAACGATACATTAAAGTTTTTCGCGTTAGATCCAAAAAGGCGAAAAGATGCCCTTTTTTTGCTTTCTTTTTCTATGGAGTATTTTCAAAATGAGTGTTATTTATTGCCACTTTCTCATGATGAAGTTGTTCACGGAAAGAAGACAATTCTTGATAAAATGTGGGGCAATTATGAAGAGAAATTTGCACAGTGTCGAACACTTTATTTCTATTTGTATACTCATCCTGGAAAGAAGTTGGACTTTATGGGAAATGAATTTGGTCAATTTCGAGAATGGAGTGAGGAGCGGGAACAAGATTTTATGTTACTAAATTTTCCGATGCATAAAAAGTTATTACAATTTCGAAAAGAAATACATAAAATTTATCAAGAAGAAGAGGTATTGTATCAAGGGGAATATGAGAAAGGACATTTTACATTTGTGCCAGTAAACACAAAAGTCGGTTGTGTGTTAGCTTATAAAAGAAGTGTTGGGACAAAGGTATTTCTTATGCTTTGTAATATGAGTGATGTTCGCTATGAAAGACTTTGTATTTTAGAAGAAGAGCAAAACACTTGGGTGGAGATGTTAAATACTGATGAAGAAAAATATGGGGGATCAGGTTTTTGTAATCCCTATCCAATTATTGGAAAAAAAGAAGAGGGGTTAAAGAAACAATACCATTCTTATTTTCATTTAGCCCCATTTTCTAGTGGAATGTTTTATTTATGTGAAGGTAACCAGTGAAACAGTCAATTTAGAAAAAGAGAAGCGTAGTCTCCAGTTTTTCTAAAGGAGATATAAAGTATTTCGTTTCCCTCTCTCTTTAAAAAAATGGGATATGGGTTGGTTTTTTATTAAAAATATTAAGATACATTTTAATTTTATGCAAATATGATATAATTAAATATAGAGGTGTTTTAAAAAATATCATTGTGAGATTGTTGTTATGAGTGAGATAGGTTCTGAAAAACTTGATAGCCAAGAGATATTTGAAGAAATTGTAAGTTTATTGCATTGTTATTCTATGAAGTTATATAGTAAACGCAAAGTACAGAAAATCAAGGAAGTGTTATCCGAAGATGAATGAAACTGTTCAACGAGTGGAAAAGCATTTGATAAAGAAACAGGATCCTTTTTTTCCTATGCTTATGGAGTTTTGTCATCATTCCAAGAATCTGTATAACCACGCAAATTATTTGATTAAACAAGAGTATCGAGTAAGTGGCAAATGGTTAAGGTATCAAGAACTCGATAAGCGTTTAAAAGTTGATATGAAATTTCTAGATTATAAAGAGATGCCAACGGCACAATCGGCACAGCAGACGTTAAAGTTACTGGATAAAAACTGGAAGTCTTTTTATGCAAGTATGCGTGACTTAAAAAAACACCCAGAGAAATACTTAGGGCGACCAAGACCACCAAAATATCTGAAAAAAGATGGAGTGTATACGTTAGTGCTTACCAACCAAAATTGTAAGTTTGATGGGGAAATGATACAGTTTCCAAAAGTTTTTCATGGTTTTACAATCAAGCCAATGTTTGTGAAAAATGAGAAATTTGTTACATTTAACCAAGTAAGATTGGTTCCACATAAAGATAGAATTGTTTTAGAAGTTGTTTATCGCGTGCTTCCTATGCCGATGAAAGAAGAGAATCAAAGATATGTAGGGATTGATCTTGGTGTAAACAATCTTGCAACCGTGGCGAATACGATTGGGAAAGAAGCATTTCTTATCAATGGAAAACCACTAAAAGCAATCAATCAGTTTTATAATAAGAAAAACAGTCATTATAGCAAAGTGTGTCAATGTATGAATGATAGGGATTATTCCAGTCGTAGGAACCGATTGACAGAAAAAAGAAATGCGAAGATAAATGATTATATGCACAAGGCGAGCAAATATATTGTGAATTGGTGTGTAAACTATGATATTTCTGTCATTATCATTGGCAAAAATAGGGAGTGGAAACAAGAAGTTTCTATGGGGAAAAAGAACAATCAGACATTTGTGCAGATACCATTTGCAAGGCTCATTGAAATGATACAGTACAAAGCAAGAGATTATGGGATAGCAGTCATAACGACCGAAGAAAGCTATACGAGCGGTACCAGTTTTATTGACAATGAAGAGCCTATAAAGGAACAGTATAACAAAGCAAGAAGAGTATATCGGGGATTATTCAAAGCAACTAATCAAACACAAATCAATGCAGACTTAAATGGTGCGTATCAGATTATAAAGAAAGTATTCCCAATCAAATGGGATAGAGGGTGTGCGTTACACCCTGTTGTAGTAAATTTGGGCTAATTGTCGAAGTTGAACAACAAAAAATAATATTTATTACTATTTTATATTATCTATTAAATTTAATATTATTTATGACGTACTAAGCAAATAGGAGCATAAAGAAAGGAAGAGCGAAATTTATGGAAATTGAACGCAAATTTTTAGTGGATCCGATGCCAAAAGCGTTAGAGACGTTTGTAAAGAAAAGCATTGAACAAGGATATTTATCAACAAATCCCGTTGTTCGAATTCGGAAAATGAATGAAGAATATTTTTTGACTTATAAATCATCTGGAATGATGGAAAGACAAGAAGTAGAGCTTCCACTGACAAAAGAGGCTTATGAGCATTTAAGAGAAAAAGTGGATGGAAGAGTCATTACAAAAGATCGTTATTTGATTCCATATGAAACGTGGACGATTGAGTTAGATTGCTTTCATGGAGAGTTAGAAGGCATGGTACTTGCAGAAGTTGAATTTTCTTCGGTAGAAGAAGCAAATCGTTTTCAAGGGCCTGCGTGGTTTAAAAAAGAAGTAACATTCAAAAAAGAATATCACAATAGTTATTTATCACAAACAGAGAAATTACCAGATTTTTCGTAAGGAAAAGGCGAAAAGAAGCATGGAATTGTTTGAAAGGAGTTATAAAATGAATAAAAAACAAGTATATGTAATGTTAGCAAATGGATTTGAAGAGATTGAAGCACTAACCGTTGTTGATATTTTAAGAAGAGGAGAAGTAGCGGTTTCTACTGTTTCCATCACAGAAGAAAAAATGGTAACAAGTTCTCATGGTATTTTAGTACAGGCGGACTTAACATTTTCAGAAATGAAAGAAGAAGAGACAGAAATGATCGTTCTTCCAGGAGGAATGCCAGGAACTTTGAACTTAAAAGAAAAGCAAGAGTTAATGGATATGATTTTAAGAAGACATGAGAAGAGGCAGTTGATCTCTGCTATTTGTGCAGCACCGGCTCTTATTTTTGGAGAACTTGGAATAGTAGAAGGAAGAAATGCGACTTGTTATCCATCCATGGAAGAACATATGCGAGGAGCGAATTATCAAAAAGAAGAAAAAGCGGTGCAAGATGGTCATATTATTACAGGTTGCGGGATGGGCGGAGCCATTCCATTTGGACTTAAAATATTAGAGGCTTTAAAGGGCAAGGAGATTGCTGAAAAAGTGAAAGAAAGTATTGTATATTAAAAGGAAAGAGAAAGAAAAGAGAGAATATGAGAGACAAAAGTACAAAAATCGGTGTCATTGATCAAGGGATCTTGGCAGTTTCTAAGACAAAAGAATATCCAGCACTTGTGAGGCAAAGTATGGGACGTGTTCTTAACTTTGCGCTGGTCATATCTATTTTGTTGACTATAATTGTATATTTGATCCCGATGGTAGCCTATCAATGGAGTCTTGGGGGATTAGAGACATTTTTTCAAGAGCGGATTCCTGCATTCACAATTGCCAATGGTAAGATGGAAATGGAAGGGGAATTGGATATGGAGCTGTTGGGAATTCAGATCAAGGCCGATTCTTCAAAAGATAAATATACAATGGATGACATTGATTCTGAAAAAATAGCACAGGTTTTAATAAGCAATAGCAATCTATTAGTGAAAGATCTTGGGCAAGTTTTTGAAATTAATTTTGAAACGATTAAAGGGACGATAAACAATCAAACTCTAGTAGGAATGGTGCCTTATCTTTATGGTGCAGAAATCGTTTTAATTTTATTTGGTATTATTGCTTTATTTTTACGTTATTTATTAGGTGCCTTTGGATATGCGTTAATTGGAATGACGGTGGCATCCTTACGTCAAATTCCATTAAGTTTACAAGATTTGTTTAAAATAGGAATTTACTGTAAATTATTGTCCGCATTAGTGGGAGCGGTAAATGAGGTATTAGGATATCCAATACCAGTAGAATATTGGTATTCCGTTGGTATGTTAATTTCTTTTGTTTATTTGACAAAAGGGATTGTGGCACATAAGACAAATGAGTCATCAAAAGGAATGATAGTATGAAAATGAGTTGTCTTGTTTTAGGAACACTTTGTATTTGTTATTATTTATTGATTGTTTCCTATGCAGGGATTAAGGCTGCATTTTCTCCTATTTGGCTTGTATTAGCGAGCGGATTTTATTTCCTTATGGCAGTAATCCGTTTGGAACAAAGACATATGATAACGATTCCTTCTTTTATGAAAATTATATTTGTAAGTGCAGTGTTAGCTGGCAGTATTGTTTTTCTCATAGTGGAAGGAAGCATTATAAAAAATGGAGTGGCAAATCCGAAACCGAATGCAGATTATGTAATAATATTAGGAGCAAAAGTCAATGGAACCGTTCCATCAAAAACGCTTCGTGCAAGAGTTTATGGAACAAAAGAGTATTTAGAAAAAAATAAAAATACAAAAGTAATTGTATCGGGCGGTCAAGGAAATGGAGAAGATGTGACAGAAGCCTTTGCTATGAAAGAACTATTAATCAATATGGGAATTTCAGAAAATCGAATTTATATGGAAGAAAAATCTACGAATACAGAAGAAAATATTCGTTTTAGTAAAGCAATTATAGAGCAGCAAATGAAAAGAAAGCAGTATGAAGTTGTCATTGCCACCAGTGACTTTCATATGTATCGAGGAATCTCATTGGCAAAGAAACAAGGAATTACTAACGTATCGGGCTGTCCTTCAAAACCAGATAAAATATTGATGGTACATTATTATTTCCGAGAGTTTTTTGCAGTTGTAAAAGATAAATTAGTAGGAAATATTTAATAGAACAAAGTGTGATTTTGGAAGAAGTTCCTGTCATAAAAAAAGAGGCATCACATCCGCTAAAAATGTTTAGCGGTGTGATAGCCTCTTTTTTTTATGTTATAGGAAATTCCTCGCAAGCGAATTATCCTATAACATAAAAAAGCACTACGTGCGAACGATGCGCAGCTCGCAAAGAAGATAATTTTGCTTCGCAAATTGCTCGCGCGCGGCAAAGTGTACGTTGCTCAAAGTGACCGAAAGTCGCGAAGAGTGTTGGGCATACACTTTGTTATTATCGTTATTGTTTTTTATTCTACTGTAACAGATTTTGCTAAGTTTCTTGGTTGATCCACATCGAGATCACGAGAAACAGAAGCATAATATGAAAGAAGTTGCACGGCAACAGAAACAGAGAATACAGAGAAGAATGTGTCCGCTGCTGGAAGTTTTAATACAAAATCAGCAGTATCAGAAGTAACATTTTCTTCTTGATCAGTAATCAATAAAACACTAGCACCTCTTGCCTTTATCTCTTGCATATTAGAAACCATTTTAGGGAATGTTTCTTTTTTCGTGGAAATTGCAATAACTGGAACTTGTTGGGTAATAAGAGAAATCGGTCCATGTTTTAATTCTCCTGCCATATAAGCTTCGGAGTGAATGTAAGAAATCTCTTTTAATTTTAAAGAACCTTCACAAGAAAGAGCATAATCCACGCCACGTCCAATAAAGAAAGAATCTGTAGCATCTGTTAGCATATTGGATAATTCTTTTATCTGTGGTTCTAGTTGAAGGGATTCGCTTATTAATTCAGGAATTTGCAATAACTGTTTTAAGAAATCTTCTTGTTGTTCTTTTGTAAACAGATTGCGAACTTCTGCCACCTTACCACAAAGTAAATAAAGAGCTGCTACTTGTACGGTAAATGCTTTCGTACTAGCAACGGCAATTTCTGGTCCTGCGTGGGTGTAGAGAACGAAGTCACTTTCCATAGCGATAGAAGAACCTTTTACATTGACAATAGAAAGTGTTTTTGCACCTCTTTCTTTTGCAAGACGTAAAGCTGCTAAAGAATCAGCGGTTTCTCCTGATTGAGAAATAATGATAACTAATGTTTTCTCATCGAGAATTGGATCGCCATAACGGAATTCGGATGCCGTTTCTACGGATACAGGAATTCTTAAAAGTTGTTCAAAAATAGATTTACCAACAAGGCCTGCATTGAAAGCAGTACCACAAGCGGTAATAATAATTTTTGAAAAATCTTCAAATAAAGAATCCGGAATTTCATCCTCAACAAAGGAAATTTGTTGTCCATTTAAACGAGAACGAATGGTTGTAGTGATAGCTTCTGGCTGTTCATGGATTTCCTTTAACATATAATGATCGTATCCATTTTTTTGAGCAGAAGATGCAGAAAATGGTGCAACAAGCATTGTTGGTTCTACTGCATTTCCATCAAGGTCCATCAGTTCGATTGCGTCTTTTGTTAATTTTGCAATGTGTTGTTCTGGAACAATAAAATATTCTTTGGAGTATTCAATTAATGCTGTCATATCAGAAGCGATATAAGAACCTGATTCATCACGAACAGCTACAAGTGGGCTTGCGTTACGAACGCAATAAATAACATCTTTTTGATCAGAAAAAAGGATACAAAAAGCATAAGCTCCTTCTAGATGTTCTACTGCTTTTTTAATCGCTTTTATTGGATCTCCATCATAAAAATGAGAAATAAGCATAGCTGCAATTTCAGAGTCCGTTTGAGAACGTGGGGAAAGACCGTATTCAGAAAGACGTGCAGCAATGCTTGCATAATTTTCAATGATACCGTTGTGGATTAAAGTAACAGCACCTGATGTATGAGGATGTGCATTGACATCTGTTACTTTACCATGAGTCGCCCATCTTGTATGCCCAATTCCACAGTGGGAAGTTGTAGGAGAAAGAGAATCTACTTTGTTTCTCAATTCTTGAACTTTACCAGTTGTTTTAATTGTTTCGATAGAAGAACCTTCATGAAGAAGAGCGATTCCAGCGCTATCATAGCCTCGATACTCTAATTTAGAAAGTCCATTGAGTAAGATAGGAGCGGTATCATTTGAACCGCAGTAACCAATAATTCCACACATAATTTAAGTCTCCTTTACCATATGTTATTTTCAAAGTACGAATGATTCTCAAACTATGCAATTCTTTGGTTATATTGAATTTGTTCTAGAAGTCACCTTCTAGGTTTGCCAATATATTACGCGTCCAAAGAACACGAAAGAGTATCCGCCGAATTTTCGATCACTCTTTTCCTCGTCAACTTTCAAAAAAATTCCGTTCTATAGAAAGTTCTGGCGCTTCAAAAATTTAGATTTTAATTGCAAACTTAAGAATCTTCCTTAGAGTAGCATGTGGGATAAAATTTGTCAATAAAAACTGCTTTTGTTATTTGTTTGTAAGAGCTTGTTAAGAAAAAATTCACTTGAAAACCTAGTAAGAACGCGGTACAATAGACAATTATTTTGTAACTTATTGTAAACCTTTCATTTTTGTAAGAATTTTTTTTGTAAAAATAGTGTAAAAATGATGTAAATAGGAGTATAATCTACGAGAGACAATCTGTCGAAAATTGTTTTTATCACTTTTTTATAGGTGGTCATTCATTTATTCTCACATAAATGAGATTGTCTAAAATTGGGCAAACTATGGTAAGAAAAATGGGATATCATAGTGTTAAGAAACAAAATAAAAAAGCATGAAACGAAACGAGGAAAGGAAGAATGAGACAATTTATTCAAAAAATTCAACATCATGTGTATTTGATAGGATTGATTATGTCATTGTTTTTAGTGCTTCTTTGTGAAGCATGTGGCAGAGGTTCACTTTTACTTGGACTTCGTTTTGCAGTGGAACATCCATTTGCATTTTCCTTTGATGTATTCATTATCTTCTTAACTTGGTCTTTTGCAATATTCTTTAAAAGAAGAATTTTCTACTATTTGATTGTTATTACCTTATGGGGAGCAATTGGCATTACCAACGGCGTCATTCTAGGATATCGGAATACGCCGTTTACATTTGTAGATGTTCAACTTGCAAAGACAGGGCTTGATGTCATGAATAATTATATGTCACAAGTAAAAATCATTACAACATTTTTAATTATTGCAGTAATAGCGGCAGTTTTAATTTTACTGTTTTTTAAAGTTCCGCCTTATGAAGGAAAAAGAAGCTTTAAAAAGAATTTACTGAGTATGGCAATTATTATTTTATGTTTTACAGGCTGTTATCAGATTGGAATTAAAACAGGACGCTTAGTAGAGCGTTTTGCAGACTTGAATTTAAGTTATAAGACTTATGGAGTGCCATATTGTTTTGCTGTGACATTAGTGGACAATGGAATTTCAAAACCGTTATCTTATAGTCAAAAAACGATGAAGGGGATTGAAAAGCAGATTGACACGGTAGAAGAAACAGATGCAAAGAAAAAGCCAAATGTCATCATTCTTCAATTAGAGTCATTTTTTGATGTGAATCATATGAAGAATTTAACATTTAGTGAAAATCCACTTCCATATTTTAATTATTTAAAAGAGAACTATACATCAGGATATTTTAAAGTTCCAACTTATGGAGCAGGAACGATTAATACGGAGTTTGAAGTGCTTTCACAGATGAATCGTGATTTCTTTGGAGCAGGGGAATATCCATATAAGAGTTTAGTACAAAATAAAAATAAGACATTTGAAACAGTCAATTATATTTTGAAAAAACAAGGATATAGCACCCATGCGATTCATAACAACCGTGCTACTTTCTATGATCGAGATTTTATTTATTCTCATTTAGGATTTGATACGTTTACAAGCTATGAGTTTATGAACGATCGAGAACCGACACCAAATGGTTGGGTGAAAGATAAAATATTGACAAAAGAAATTGTAAAGGCGTTAGATAGCACAAAGAAGAAAGACTTTATTTTTACCGTATCGGTACAAGGACATGGAGAATATCCAACGGATGTAACGGAATTTATTGAAGATCCAAAAATTACAATCTCTGGAATGGAAGATGAAGAAAGAGCCAATAAGCTCACTTATTATGTGAATGAGATCAATGAGATGGATCAATTTTTAAAAGAGTTAACGGATACACTTTCTGAATATCCAGAAGATGTTATTTTAGCGATTTATGGGGATCATTTACCAAGTATTGGATTTTCTGATGATGAATTAGAAAATGGTTCTACTTTTGAAACCGAGTATGTTCTTTGGAGCAATTTTGATATGGAAAAGAAAGATGAAGATATTCAAGCTTATCAGTTAGTCTCTCGCATTTTTGATCGTATGGGATTACAAAGTGGTGTTATGTCAAGATATCATCAATATTATGAAAGACAAAAGAGTAAAAAAGGATATATCAACAATATGAAATTATTAGAGTATGATATGCTCTATGGAAACAGTTATATTTTAGGTCAAACAAATCCTTTCCAAGTGACGGATTTACAAATGGGAACATTGCCACTTACGATTTCTGATGTGATAAAGAATGATGATGGGACAATTACCATTACAGGAGATGAATATACGGACTTTACCGATATTTATATTAATGGAAAACGAGTCGATACCGAGTTTATTGATGAGCATACGGTAAAATGTGAATATGATATTCAGTATGGAGATGAAGTCCAAGTTGTTCAAGGTTCGAAAAAGCATTTAAGATTACAAGATGGGGATATTTATTACTATTAATTTCCAGTTATAAGTTTTTGGCATCTGCACATACTAAGACCACGGTAAATCAATTACGGTTTATCAAATAAAACTTATTCGGAGGTGACAGTTATGTCAAACAATAATAACAGCGGAAGAAACAGAGTAGAAGTACCACAGGCAAAAGAAGCTATGAACAAATTTAAAATGGAAGTTGCATCTGAATTAGGTGTTAACTTAAAACAGGGTTATAACGGAGATTTAACATCTGCTCAGGCTGGTTCTATCGGCGGAGAAATGGTTCGTAAAATGATTAAAAAACAAGAAGAAGCTATGGCTGGAAAAGGGAATTACTAGTTCGTTTTCTCCATGGCTTAGACAAAATGATGTTTTACAGCAGTTAGATTATCATAGACGAAAAGAATTGTTGTAAATAAAAAACGAAAGGCTGTTGCACAAATCGCTCATTATTAAGCAAATTGTGTAGCAGCCTTTTTGTTTTGTAAACTGCCTGGGAGCAAAGTGTACATTGCTAGGAGTAACTTTTGTTCTGAGCAAAAGAAATAAAAATCTGGTAGTTTATGACAAATGAAAAAGAAGTTCTTGACAAAAAATACCCCTATACAGTAAAATAACATTGTGATAATATTAACAATCAAAAAAGCTTGAGAAAGAGATAGAGGAGAAATTAAATTATATGCACAAAGAACATGTAAGAGGTTTGGTGGGAATTACATTAGTATCAGCGGTTGCTTTTACAGCAGCATTCGGATTGAAAAGTACGATGAAAACTGAGGAAGAAGTTTATCATGGCATTCAGTTAGAAGGTAATGTAGAAGATATGCAGGTAGCTAAAACGGATAGTATTCAAAGTGTTGGGAAAATAACAGATAAGAGCGGTAAAGTTACAGGTTATGTTCTTACAGTAAAAGAAAATGGATACGGTGGAGAGATGCTTGTAGATGTGGCATTGTCTGCAGATGGAAAACAGACTCTAGGTGTTCATGTAGGTGAGAACCAAGAAACAGAGGGAATCGGTTCTAATGTAACAAAAAAAGAATTTTTAGAACAGTTTAAAGGAATGGCAACACCTGTTTATATGGAAGGTGTAGAAAGTTCTGTAACTGGTGGTACAAAAGAAGATGCCATTGCAGATAAGAAATTAAAAGATGGAACCTATCTTGCTAAGGCACAAGAAGCAGACGATAATGGTCTTGTAGAACAAGTAGAGATAAAAGTGGCTAATGGGAAAATAACTTCTGTTATTTGGGACTGTGTAAAAGAAGATGGAACAACAAAGAGAAAATTAGCTGACAACGGTCAATATGTGATGACAGAAGATGGGCTTACATGGACAGAACAAGCCGATGCATTAGCAAAAACAATTATTAAAAATCAATCCATGGCTTCTATTGGAATGAATGAACAAGGAAAAACAGATACGGTAGCAGGTGTTAGTATTTATATTGGTGGATTTGTTAATCTTTTAGAACAGTGTTTAGAACAAGCCGACGCTAGTGAAAAAGTTACATTAAAAGATGGAGAATACATTGCAAAAGCAGATAATGCAGATGACAGTGGATTTGTTGAACAAGTGACAATGACAATCAAAGATGGTAAGATTACCGATGTAAACTGGGATTGTATTAAAGAAGATGGAACAAAGAAAAGTAAATTAGCGGATGACGGTCAATATGTGATGACAGAAGATGGACTCACATGGACAGAACAAGCAAAAGCACTTTCAGAAGCGATTATAAAAAATCAATCTGTTGATGGTGTTGGAATGAACGAACAAGGAAAAACAGATACAGTAGCAGGTGTTAGTATCTATATTGGTGGTTTTGTAAATCTTGTAGAAAACTGTTTAGAACAAGCCGACGCTAGTGAAAAAGTTACATTAAAAGATGGAGAATACATTGCAAAAGCAGATAATGCAGATGACAGTGGATTTGTTGAACAAGTGACAATGACAATCAAAGATGGTAAGATTACCGATGTAAACTGGGATTGTATTAAAGAAGATGGAACAAAGAAAAGTAAATTAGCGGATGACGGTCAATATGTGATGACAGAAGATGGACTCACATGGACAGAACAAGCAAAAGCACTTTCAGAAGCGATTATAAAAAATCAATCTGTTGATGGTGTTGGAATGAACGAACAAGGAAAAACAGATACAGTAGCAGGTGTTAGTATCTATATTGGTGGTTTTGTAAATCTTGTAGAAAACTGTTTAGAACAGGCAGGAAATGTGAAAGCAAATGAGGAAACAAAACCAACAACAGGAACAGAAATGGATGCGGTTTCAGGTGCAACTATTTCTTCAAAAGCAGTCGCAAGAGCGATTGATAAAGCGTATGCTTATGTATTAGAAATGAATTAATCATTGTATAGAAAATAGGGCTCAAAAACTAATTGGTTTTTGAACCCTATTTTTATATGAGCAGAAAGTGTATCTTCTATTGCAACAATAGTATAAAAAATTACTTCCTATTTATTAGCTTATTAGGCTACACTGTAAAAGTTTAGAAAATTTTCATAGACAGCGCAAAAGGTGTATGCTATAATCAAATAATGCGTGGAATAGGGCTATTTATATGCTCTAGAGCATGACATATGATAAAGAGTGTCTTGTTTACAAAAAGATATGGCATCTTTTATATAAAGAAATAGTTGAAAAGCCCAAGGAGGAAATTTTGAAATGAGTTTACAGATTGAAAATTTAGAAAAAAATATGGCTAAACTTACAATTGAAGTGCCAGCTGAAGAGTTTGAAGCAGCAATGCAAAAAGCTTACAACAATCAGAAAGGTAAGATTTCCATTCCTGGATTCCGTAAAGGAAAAGTTCCATATGCTTACTTATTAAAAGCATACGGTCCAGAAATGTTCTATGAAGAAGCAGCAAATATCATTATGCCAAATGCATATGCAGATGCTACAGATAGCGAAGAATGTACATTAGATATCGTTTCTAGACCAGAAATCGATGTTGTTCAGATGGAAAAAGGTAAAAACTTCATCTTCACAGCAACAGTTGCTGTAAAACCAGAAGTTACATTAGGCGAATATAAAGGAATCAAAGTTGAAAAAGCAACAGTTGAAGTAACAGATGAAGACATCGATGCAGAACTTAAAAAAGTTCAGGATCAAAACTCTAGAATGGTAACAGTAGAAGATAGAGCAGTAGAAGATGGCGATACAGTAAACATCGACTACGCTGGAAGCATTGATGGTGTTGCTTTCGAAGGTGGTACAGCAGTAGGTCAACCATTAGTAATTGGTTCCCATACATTTATTGATAACTTCGAAGAACAGATCATCGGACACAATATTGGTGATGAATTTGATGTAAATGTAACATTCCCAGCAGAATATCATGCAGAAGAATTAGCTGGAAAACCAGCAGTATTCCATGTAAAAGTAAATAGCATTACAAAGAAAGAATTACCAGAAATCAATGACGAATTCGCTCAAGATGTTTCCGAGTTCGATTCATTAGATGCATATAAAGAAGACATTAAAGCAAAACTTTTAGAGAAAAAAGAAGCAGAAGCAAAAGCTGCAAAAGAAGATAAAGTTGTAGAAACAATTGTAGCAAATGCAACAATGGAAATTCCAGATGCAATGTTAGCAACACAGCAGGCTCAGATGGCAGATGAATTTGCTCAAAGATTAAGCTATCAAGGATTACAGATTGAACAGTACTTCCAGTTTACAGGCTTAAATCAAGAAACATTCTTAGAGCAGATGAAACCACAGGCTTTAAAACGTATTCAAACAAGACTTGTATTAGAAGCAGTAGTAGCAGCTGAAAACATTGAAGCTACAGAAGCAGAATTTGATGAAGAAATCGCAAAAATGGCTCAGATGTATCAAATGGAAGCAGATCAGGTAAAATCCTTTATCGGTGAAAATGAAAAACAGCAGATGATGAAAGATATCGCTGTTCAAAAAGCAGTTACATTTGTAACAGATGCAGCAGTAGAAGAATAAGAGAGACGAGAAAACGGAGGGGATGTTGCGGGTGCAGCATCCCTCTGTCTATATTGAAAGAAGACGGGAGGAATTACAATGAGTTTAGTACCTTATGTCATTGAACAGACAAGTCGTGGAGAGAGAAGCTATGACATTTATTCAAGACTTTTAAAAGATAGAATTATCTTCTTAGGAGAAGAAGTGAATGAAGTGTCAGCAAATTTAATTGTTGCTCAGCTTTTATTTTTAGAGGCAGAAGATCCAAATAAAGATATTTCTTTATATATTAATAGTCCAGGTGGTTCTGTAACAGCTGGTATGGCAATTTATGATACAATGAATTATATTAAATGTGATGTATCCACTATTTGTATGGGTATGGCTGCTAGTATGGGAGCATTTTTACTCTCTAGTGGTGCGAAAGGAAAACGTTTTGCACTTCCAAATTCTGAAATTATGATTCACCAGCCATCTGGTGGTGCACAAGGTCAGGCGACAGATATTAAAATTGTAGCGGATAGAATTATTGAAACTCGTCGTAAATTAAACGAGATTTTAAGTGCTAATACAGGGCAACCTCTTGAAGTAATCGAAAGAGATACAGAAAGAGACCATTATATGAGTGCAACAGAAGCTGCAACTTATGGTATTATTGATAGTGTCATCGCAAACCACTAGATGATAAGAAAGAATGAGGTAAGAAAATGGCAGGTCGCATTGATGAGAGAAAAGTTCTTCGATGTTCTTTTTGTAATAAAACACAAGATCAAGTGCGCAAGTTAATTGCAGGTCCGAATGTATATATCTGTGATGAATGTGTAGAGGTGTGTACAGAGATTATTGAAGATGAATTTGATGGAATAGAAGAAGCAAGTAATGAGATCAATTTATTAAAACCAATTGAAATCAAAAATTTCTTAGATCAATATGTTATTGGTCAAGATGATGCGAAAAAAGTTTTATCTGTAGCTGTATATAATCATTATAAAAGAATTATGGCGGATAAAGATCTAGATGTAGAGTTGCAAAAAAGTAATATTTTAATGTTAGGACCAACGGGTTCTGGAAAAACATTATTAGCACAAACTCTTGCCAAACTTTTAAATGTACCATTCGCAATTGCAGATGCAACTGCTCTTACAGAAGCAGGATATGTTGGAGAAGATGTAGAAAATATTCTTTTAAAATTAATTCAAGCGGCGGATTATGATATTGAACGCGCAGAATATGGTATCATCTATATTGATGAAATTGATAAGATTACTCGTAAGTCTGAAAATACATCCATTACTCGTGATGTATCTGGTGAAGGTGTTCAACAGGCGTTATTAAAAATCTTAGAAGGAACAGTAGCATCTGTTCCACCACAAGGTGGTAGAAAACATCCACACCAAGAATTTATTCAGATTGATACAACAAATATTTTATTTATTTGTGGTGGTGCTTTTGATGGACTTGAAAAAGTCATTGAAAATAGAACTGGAAAGAAAGAAATCGGATTCACAGCAGATGTTGCGAAAAAAGAAAAGAAAAATGTGGGAGAATTGCTTCGTCAGGCATTACCTTCCGATTTTGTAAAATTTGGAATGATTCCAGAGTTTATCGGTCGTGTGCCTGTAACAGTATCCCTTGATTTATTAGATGAAGAGGCACTTGTTCGAATTTTATCAGAACCAAAGAGTGCTCTGGTAAGACAGTATAAACGATTATTCGAATTAGATGGCGTGCAGTTAGAATTTGAAGAAGAGGCACTTCGTGCCATTGCAAGAAAGGCCATTGAACGCAATACAGGAGCAAGAGGGCTTCGTGCCATTATGGAATCCATTATTATGGACTTAATGTATCGAGTGCCATCGGATGATACAATCGAATCTTGTGTTGTCACAAAAGAAATGGTAGAAGATCAAGGAGAACCTAGGATCACTTACGGAGAAAAAGCACAGCCAAAAAAAGGGCTTGCTAGAAAAAGAGCTTCTAAAAACAATGGAGAAATTGCTTAGAAGATAAGATAGGAGAGCAGTCGAAGTCAGAAAGAATAAGTTTTTTTGATTCGACTGCTTTTTTGGAAAGGAATAAAAAGGAAAAGACATGGAGGAAAAAATGATGGAAACACTTAAAATGCCTATGATAGCATTGCGTGGAACAGTTGTTTTTCCAAAAACTGTTGTTCATTTTGATGTATCAAGAGAAAAATCGGTACAGGCAGTAGAGAGTGCAATGAAGGGAGAACAGCTAGTATTTTTATCTGCGCAGATGGATGATTCAATAGAAGATCCAAAGAGAGAAGATGTTTATAGTCTTGGAGTTGTAGCAAAAATTAAACAAATTATTAAACTTCCAGGAAATGTAATTCGTGTTCTCGTAGAAGGAGAAAATCGTGCAAGATTAGTAGAACTCCTAGAAGAAGAGCCATATCTTTATGCAGAGGTAGAGCAAGCAGATACCGTTCTAGAAGAAGGAGAGATTGATGATGAGCACGCAAAAGAGGCGATGGTACGCTCATTAAAAGACATCATTCAAGCTTATGGATTTGATAGTAATAAGGCAACGAGAAATGTTGTTGGACAAATTTTAGAAATTCAAGATCTCGAAGAGCTTATTTTTGAGATTGCAACACAGCTTCCAATTAATGCAAAACAAAAACAAGTGATCTTAGAGGAAGATGAGATTATTGAACGAGGAGAAAAACTTCTTGTTACTCTTGCAGAAGAAATTGAAATCTATCAAATTCGGAAAGAAATTCAAGAAAAGATCAAAGAAAAAGTAGATAAAAATCAAAAAGACTACATTCTTCGTGAACAGATGAAAGTAATTCGTGAAGAATTAGGAGAAGGAAGCGAAGCAGAAGCCGATGAATTTGAAGAAAAGGTTGAGAAGTTAGATGCTTCAGAAGAAGTGAAAGAAAAGATTCGAAAAGAGATCAGCCGTTTTAAAAATTCAGGTGGAATGTCAGCAGAAAGTTATGTGAGCCGTAATTATATCGAAACGATGTTAGAAATGCCTTGGAATCATTGTTCCGAAGATAATAATGATATTAAATCCGCAAGCAAGATTTTAGAAGAAGATCATTATGGACTTGAAAAAGTAAAAGAAAGAATTATTGAATTTTTGGCTGTTCGTGCATTAACAGAAAAAGGAGAAGCTCCAATTATTTGTTTAGCAGGGCCTCCAGGAACTGGAAAGACTTCTATCGCTCGTTCTATTGCAAGAGCGGTAAACAAACATTATGTTCGTATTTCCTTAGGTGGAATTCGCGATGAAGCAGAAATTCGTGGACATAGAAAAACATATGTAGGTGCTATGCCAGGACGTATTGCAACTGGTATTAAACAAGCAGGAGTGAAAAATCCTTTAATGCTTCTTGATGAAATTGATAAAGTGAGCAGTGACTATAAAGGTGATACGGCATCTGCTTTATTAGAAGTTCTCGATGGAGAACAAAATGTCACATTTATGGATCATTATTTAGAAGTACCAATTGATTTAAGTGAAGTATTGTTTGTGGCAACAGCTAATGACTTATCCACAATTCCAAGACCACTTCTTGATCGTATGGAAGTCATTGAAGTATCTAGTTATACAGAAAATGAAAAATTCCATATTGCAAAACGTTATTTAGTGGAAAAACAATTAAAGAAAAATGGATTGACAAAAGAACAGCTTATTATTACAGATAAGGCAATCCGTAAGGTGATTTCTGCTTATACAAGAGAAGCGGGAGTGCGTAATCTAGAAAGAAAAATTGGTCAGATCTGTAGAAAAGCAGCACGCATGATTATGGAAGGAAATAAGACTCATCTAAAAGTATTAGAAAGTAATGTATCCAAGTTCCTTGGAACAGAGATTTTCTCAAAAGAAGATGAAGACTTAACACCAAAGACAGGAATCGTAAGAGGGCTTGCTTGGACAAGTGTTGGTGGAGATACTTTAAGTATTGAAGTCAATATTATGGCAGGAAAAGGTAAGTTTGAATTAACTGGTAACCTTGGAGACGTGATGAAAGAATCTGCTCGCACAGGAATTAGTTATATTCGTTCGGTAGCAAATCAGTATGGAATTGAAGAGGATTATTTTGAAAAGCACGATATTCATATTCACATTCCAGAAGGAGCTGTTCCAAAAGATGGTCCATCTGCTGGTATTACAATGGCAACAGCGATTCTTTCTGCTATTACAGGAAAGAAAGTTCGTGGTGATATTGCCATGACAGGAGAAATTACACTTCGTGGTAGAGTTCTCCCAATCGGTGGATTAAAAGAAAAAATTCTTGCAGCAAAAGTCGTTGGAGTAAAAGAAGTGATTGTTCCAGTGAAAAATAAGAAAAATGTTGCAGATATTGATAAAGAAATTACAAGTGGTTTAACGATTACGTATGCTACAACAATGGAAGATGTCTTAGAGCATGCTCTTGTAAAAGACGAAAAGTAGGAGAAAAAAATATGAATGTAACAAAAGTAAATTTGGAAACGGTTTGTGGAATCACAAGTAAACTCCCAGACAATTCCATGCCTGAGATCGCTTTTGCAGGAAAGTCAAATGTTGGGAAGTCTTCTTTGATCAACGGGCTTATGAATCGTAAGGCGTATGCTAGAACTTCTCAGCAACCAGGAAAAACACAGACAATTAACTATTATAATATTAATGAATTGCTTTATTTTGTCGATCTTCCAGGGTATGGATATGCAAAAGTATCAAAAGAGATGCAGGCGAAATGGGGAAAATTAATTGAGCGATATTTACACACATCAAAACAGCTTCGCATTGTATTTTTACTTGTAGATATTCGACATGATCCATCTGCTAATGATAAACTGATGTATGATTGGATCGTAAACAATGGATTCAACCCAGTGATTATCGCAACAAAATTAGATAAATTAAAACGTAGTCAAGTACAAAAACACGTAAAAGCTATTCGTACAGGATTAAATCTTGTAGAAGGAACGCCAATTTTTCCATATTCCGCCCTTACAAAACAAGGAAGAGACGAAATATGGGAATTTATTGAAGAATATGTTTTAACTCCAGAGGAAGAAATAACAGAAGAATCATAACGTACTTTCTTTAAAACGGTGAGAAATGTGTTTTAAAACTTTATATATTCTTAGGTGCGTCAAATATCTTCTTTTAGAAACGTTTAAAACTCCGTTTTTAATTTTCTAAATATGCTATTTGACTTGTTGCCTTGCTATGAAAAAAGAAAAGGCTTATAAGTGAATGACACTTATAGGCCTTTTCTTCATGGTAAGCATAGTTTTTTTATGTTATAGTAAAAATAGAGGAAAACGATGTTTTTGTTTTAATGTGAGTTTTTAGAAAAGATAGGGGAAAAGTCAGATTCTTATATAAGCAAGAATATTGTTTTAGAAGGGCAGTATATAAGGATAAAAGGTTTTGGAGTTAATGAGGTGAATATCGTATGCAAAGTAAATATAAAGCAATCTATCAGAAGTATGTAGAGATGATTGAAAGTGGAAAACTTAGCCCAGGGGATTCTTTACCATCGGAAGGTAAGATGACAGAAACTTTTGATACATCAAGAGATACCATTCGAAAGGCAATGACATTGCTAGAGCAAAATAATTATATTTTAAAAAGTCGTGGGAAGGAGTCCGTTGTATTAGAGCGGTTCCCAGAGGAAAAAGAAAGTGCTAATGCGAAAATGTTTTCGTATTTAGAATTATATAGCCAAGATGGGGTGGAAAAAGAAAAGTTAGTCGAAGATATTAGTATATTAGTAGATAATGAGAAAATGATGCGAGAGTTTCAAATTGATGATACGAAAGAAGTTTATCGAGTTGAACGCATTGAGAAAATTAGTGGAAAAAGAATCGCATTAAAAAAAGATTATTATTTGAAAGAAATTGTTCCAAAGTTAACGGCAGAAATCTGTAAAGGTTCTATTCAAGAATATTTAAAGAATGAGGGAATTCAATCTAGTATTATCAAACGGAAAATTAGTATTTCTCCAATTACAAGAGAGGACAAGATTCAATTAGATATTGGAGAAGATAAGGAAGTTGTTTTATTACAAAGTTATTATTATTTAGAAAGTGGAATCATTTTTCATTATTCAGAAACAAGATGTCGATTAAAAAATTTTCAATTTATTGAGTACATTCAGAAATAAAATTGGAATTTAATGTAAAGTATTGACAAGACATGTAAGTACATGATATAAAAATAATATAGAGATATAAGTATAAGATGATAAATAGAGTATACATATATGAATAAGTAGGGCGGAATAAAAGGATGAGGGGGAGGAGCTAGATGCTCCCATGCCTCATATATTCGGGAGTATAAATTGATTGATAAAATGGGAACAGATAGTTGTTAGTCTCGGATGCAGGTGAAGGATGTATCCATTTAGAGTTTTTCTTTGATTGCTATCAAAAAGTTTGAATATAGGATACATCAGTTGGTAGTCCCCATCACCTGCTGATGTATAACCTCCTCCCCTACACTTCAAAAAAGACCATCGGATGATGGTCTTTTTTGTTTGTATAGAAGGCATAATTTAAGAAGAGATGCTTGCATTTTTATTTGATACCCTGTTTTTCATTGTTTATGGGAAAGTATCCGTTACATAAAGAGGAAGTGTGTATTGACATTTAATACTATGCATTATATACTATTTATAAAATACTATTTATTACATAGTGTTTTATGAATCCCATTCAAAAAAGTAAGAAATGAATCATAAAATGCCATGAATTTTATTCAATAGAAGGAGGGAGTGCGGATGATATATTTTGTAAAGCACATAAAAAAGTTAAGACAATATATAGTTATTTTGTTGTTGTTTTGTTTATGTATGGCATTGATGGCGGTCATTACCGCAGAATCTATGGCACGACTAACCGAGTTTTTTACGACTTCTAGTTTGAAAGGAGCGGGAAAAATTATTTTGATAACAGGAGTGTTATTTTTGCTAAATGGTGTACTTTGTTATGGATATCGATTATTGTGCGGCTATATCGAAGCTAACGTATACAGCAAGATACAACAAAAATCATTTTATCAGTTAACACATTTGAAAATGGACAGTCCATTGTTAAGTAATCGAGGAGATCTTTATAGCAGGATCAATCGGGACAGTGCAGAGTTGACCGAATTTTTTGCAACAACATTGCCTACTATCTTAATGCAAAGTGTACAGCTCGTTCTAATTGTTGGGTACATATTAGTTACCGATTGGCGGATTACGATTGCCTATTTGGTGACATTATCCTTATCTTTAGGAATACAAGGCGGTTTAAGCAAGTATTTAAAACATGCTAGTGAGAAAGTAAAAAAAGCAGAAGTGGAATTAAATACAAGATTAAAAGATATATTAGAAAATCGTCTTACTGTGAAAACGTATGATTCCTATGAATTTATGGAAGGATTGTGTCAGCAAGTAGGAGCAGATTATGTTCGTGCCAATATGAGCTTGAATCTTCGCTCCATGCCCATTAAAATTATCGGTATTTTATGTGGGATTGCCCCAATTTTATCTCTTTGTTTAGCGGGATTGTTTCTTGTTCCATTGGGATTTGTGAAAATTGGCTCTTTTATGACGGTTTATTATTTATGTGATAAGATATTGCCACAACAGCTTCATTATGTGGATTTATTTGTAAATGGAGTAAAAATAAAGGTGACTGCACAGAGAATTATGGATTTATGGGAAGAACCAGTGATGGAACATATAAGTTTGCAGGAAGGTATAACGAAAATAGAAACAGATTTTTTGCAAGTTGATGTTACGAATGAACGTGAGAAATTTTCAAAGGGTGATAGGAATTCTTTGAGACAACAAGAAGATATTGTGTTAGAAAATGTTTCTTATCGCTATCCAGATACAAAAGAGTGGGCGGTAAAAGATCTGTCTCTTCGTATCCAAAAAGGGAAAAAAATTGCTTTTATCGGGAAAAGTGGTTGTGGAAAATCAACAGTTATCAAGTTAATCAGTGGTTTGCTTGCACCACAAGAAGGAACGATTCTTGTTCCAGAGAATCGATTGACAGGGCAATTTCCTAATTTCTTTTCTGGAACGATAGAAGAAAATATTTGTTGTTTTACAAATGGAAACGAAGAAGAGGTAAAAAGGGCTTGTAAAAATGCTGGATTGGCTGGATTTTTGTCTAATTTAAAAGATGGTTTGCATACAGTTTTAAAAGAGAATGGTGCCAATCTAAGTGGCGGTCAAAGACAGAGAATTGCATTGGCTCGTACGTTATACAGCAATGCGCCTGTCCTATTATTCGATGAATCGGTTTCTGCCTTAGATGCAGAGAATGCATGGACAGTGATTCAAAATATGATCGAGGAATATAGAGAATCTACAGTCATTATGGTATTACACCAACCAGAATTTTTACCGCTCATGGATGAAATTTACTTATTTGATGAGGGCGAAATATTAGCACATGGTAGCTATGACCAACTGGTGAAAGAGAATCGATTAGGAGGGGAGTTTTTATGAAAAGAGAAAAAGATTACCAAAATTATATTCGGCTCATTGGATATGCAAAAAACCACATACCACTTTTTATCATTTGTACGATTTTAAGTGGAGCAATGGTTTTCCTTATTTTTTCTTCGGTTGGTGTCTTGCTTAGTAGTGTTGTAGGAGCGGTAAACGGAGAGTCCTCACAAACTTCTTCTCATATGTTCGTTTACATTATCGGTGTCTTTGGATTTTCATTGCTGGCTAGTTTTTCTCAGCTGGGATTTGTTCATATCGAACAAAAGACACAGCTGTTTTTACGTCAAACCATGTTGCACCAATATCTAAAAATGAAAGAATCTTTTGCAAGTCAATATTCAGCAACCGAGGTTCTCAATCGTTTGACAACGGATATCCCAAACTGCACGACTTCCATTGGATACTATATGAGCGCTATGGTGTTTCAACCAATGATTTCAGGATTGTTTTCGATTGTCTTACTCTTAGCCATTGATTGGCGAATAACTCTTTTATGTGTTTCCTGTACGGTGCTCAATTTATTTTGCAGTCGATTTGGGATAAAGCGTACGAGAGAGTTAAAAGTGAAGATGGTAAAAGGAAAAAGTGATACGGCAAATTTTATTCAAGAGTGTGCCCAAGGAGAAACAGAGATTCGTACGTTTGGATTGTTTCCGATTTTTGAACGAAAATTACAGAAACAAGTGGAAGAAACAGGGAAGACAATAAAAACATTTGGTCATTTACAAGGAATACGAATCCAACTTTATACGTTCTCAGGAGATTGTTTTACGATTGTTAGTTTATTGACATTAGGAGCAATTTTAGCAGGAGTTGGTGTGATACCGTTTTCTAATGTGATGATCGCATTGCCACTTTCGGATCAGATTAGTCAGATGATGACAGCGTTTGGAAATGGTACTGCAATTATAAAACAGGCATCTCCTCATATAGAGCGTGTATTTGAAATCATGGATCTCCCTGAAGAATCTACATTAGTAGAAAAAGAACAAGATTCTAATCGCTTTGTACAACCGATAAAAGATAGCAACAAAGAAATTTCTTTTTCTCATATTTCCTTTTCCTATGGTCAAAAGAAAGTGTTAGACGACATTAGTTTTTTCATTGAAAAAGGAGAGAAAGTTGCCTTTGTGGGAGAGAGTGGAAGTGGAAAGTCAACGATTATGAAACTATTATTAGGGTTATATCCTGCACAAAATGGAACGATACAGGCTTGCGGGAAGGAATTTGGTAACTGCTCTATGGAAGAATGGAGGAAAAATTTCTCTTATCTTTCCCAAAATATCTCTTTGTTTCATCTTACGGTGGCGGAAAATATTGCTCTTTCTCTAGGAAGTGTAGATGAAAAAATTAGGGACGCAGTAAGAAGAGCAAATGTAGAAGAGTTTCTTTTGGAGATAGAAAAAGGATACGAGCTGATGTTAGGAGAAAATAATGCAGGATTTTCAGGAGGTCAGCTTCAACGAATTGCCTTGGCACGTTGCCTTTATAAAGACGCTCCAATTATTGTAATGGATGAGCCAACATCTGCTCTCGATCAAGCCTCCGAACAGGCAGTAAAGAAAACAATCGATCAATTGCCAAAAACTTGCACCGTAGTAGCCGTTACCCATCGATTGGAACTAACACGCAATTTTGATCGTTTATATGTAGTGGAGAATGGGAAAATTGTAGAAAATGGCACACATGAACAATTGTTAGAACAAGGTGGAAAATATAGACACCTTTGGCAGTTGCAAAATGGATAAAAAAGACTCCCTTTTTGATAGATAAGAAATGGATTTATCAGAAAGGGAGTTTTTTATGATGTTCATACTGGAGATGGTGTGAGGGAATTGTATAAAAACAGGAAGAAGATAGTGAGAATAGAGAAAACTTGATGAGAGAAATAGAGAATAGTATAATAAATAATATGGTAAATTTATTTTATTATTTCGTGTTAGAAAAAGTTTCTTTTATAAAATAGGAAGGGAGAATGAGGGAAAATGAATACAAATCAATTGAAAAACATTAGAAAAGAGAAAAAGTTAAGTCAGAAAAATATATATGAGGGACTTTGTTCTCAAACTATGTTTTCTAAGATTGAACAAGGAGAGAAAGAGGCAGATCTGTTATTGTTTTATGCAATTTTAGGTAGATTAGGTATTTCTACAAGTAAATACGCTCTTGTTTTAACAAAAGAAGAGTCTATGTTGTCAGAACAAAGAACAGAAATTGAACTCTGCATTAGAGGGGAACGTTGGAGAGAAGGGGAAGAAAAAATAACACAATATCGGAAAAATGATTTTTCCAATGTAACAGAACATTTACATGAACAATATCTTTGTTTTATGGAAGCAAAAATTGCATACGGAATGGGAGAATTTGAAAAAGCGATTGAGAAATTAAAAATAGGAATTGGAAAAACGAATAAAAAATTATTGGATTTTATCAATGGCGTTTGCCTAGAGCAAGATTTCTATTTGTCCATTTTGGAGATGAGTCAATTTTGTATGTTCTGCGAATTATTGGACAAACTGGGAAAACAAAAAGAACATAGAAAAGAACTTTTAATTTGGATTAAAAATTATTTAGAAAAAAAGATAGAGGATACCGAATATAAAATGAAGTTTTATCCCATAGTTTCTTATTTCCTAGCACTGATTTATAGAGAAGAAGATATTCTAAAATGTCTTGTCTACTGCGAAGAAGGAATTGCATTTTTGAAACAGTATAAGAGTCTATTATTTTTAAAAGAGTTTTTAGCACTTTATCAGGAAGTTATAAAAGAAATGGGGATAAAAGGAAAAGAAGAAAATGAGCAATATTTATCAATGTTACAGTTTATCGAATGTTCGTTAATTGCTGAGAAGGTAGAAAAAAAGAGACCTCATTTAGGTACATATTTTATCGGGGATATTATAAAAAATACAAGAGAATATGTAGGAAAAACACAAGAACAATTAAATTATGTGGATAGGATTGGAAGAGGAAAAGCGGATCCAAGTACACTATCGAAAATTGAAAACGGACATAGAAAACCAAGAAAAGCAACTTGCGAACATTATTTTCATGAATTGGGACTTGGACAA
Source organism: uncultured bacterium (assembly GCA_905214925.1). Taxonomy (GTDB): domain Bacteria; phylum Bacillota; class Clostridia; order Lachnospirales; family Lachnospiraceae; genus Scybalomonas. Next base: position 51,926 of record CAJMOB010000015.1, read on the forward strand.
TATGATATGAAAATAGCTACAGTGATAGGAGGATTGCGAGTACAGGAGCTTCGGTGGCAGATTGATTATATGTTAGGAGAGAGAAATTTTAATAAAGTAAAGGTCTGTATCCAACAATTGGAAGAAGAATTGGATTTAAGTTTTCCTATTAATGAACAGTATATAAAATGGGCAAAAGTAGTGGTTGATTATCATGATGGAAATGTTCAATTAAAGCAATATCGGGAGAGACTAATAGAAATATTAAAGATAACATGGAAAGAGTTTGAAATAGAGGATGAAAAGAGATTAATAAGATTATTGAGTAGAAGGGAAATAACGATTTATATTAATATTGCACAAACTTATATTGAGCAAAATCAATATAAAAGAGGAATTTATTTGTATCAAAGCTTAAAAGAATATTTTGAAGAAGTTTATCCAATGTCTGGTTATAGTAGCTATATTTTTTTATGTATGAACTTAGAACAGGCATTAGGGCTCAGTGGAGCATATGATGAAAGTATACTTCAAGCAAGAAGAGGGATTTGCATGGAGTATTTTCATAAAGATAGCCAGTGTTTACATGAACATTTATATAATATAGGTTGGAATTATGGAAATCAGTTGGAAAAAAACCAAAATGAAATAAAAAAGGAAAAATATAAAAAAGCCTGTCAATTTTATTTAGAACAGGCTTTGAAAGGAGCAGTTTTTATGAATGATTTAGAAGTGATACAATTAATTCAGGAAAAAAAGAAACTTTGGTTATCAGTTTAAAGATTTTTGAATAGGTCTTTTTTGAATGTCACATAGAGAATTGATTGGTAAATCTGATTGTCTGTAATTGGCATTGTTGTTAGTTGTTAAAAATGTAAATGCCAAAAGAAAGAAAATAAAAAATTTTTTGTATCGTTTTTTCATAAGTAACCTCCAATAAAAAATTTATAATTTATAAGTATAAGGAAGAAAATTTATTTTGTACATGGCGTTTTTGGAATATTTTTTATTCCAAAAACGCCATGTTATTTTTAATTGTTTTATTTTAAAATTGAAATTGTTCAAAGGAGAAAATTGGAGGAGGAGAGTATGAAAGAAGTTATTTATAAGAGCAATGATTATATTTTAAATCAAATTGAGGATAGTTATGTGATTTTAGATAAAAAGACAAAATCCCTCCACTTATTGAATGAAAGTGCAGTTTATATGTTAGAAAACTGTGATGGAAAGACAGCAGATGAGATTGCACATGAAATCTATGATAATTGTTTGAATAAAGATGAAATTACGGAGAAGATAATAAAAGAAGACTGTTTGGCAATTATGATGGAAATGGAGAAGAGAGGATGGATTGTTTATGGAGAAAGGAAAAATGAAATATGAATTAATGGGGGCATATGTAGAATTAACAACAGAATGTAATCTTCGATGTTTGCATTGTTATAATGAATCTGGAGGAGAGAAAGCAAGGATTGATGAATTGGATTTAGAAAATATATGTCAGTCTTTAAAAAAGGCAAAACAAAATCATATCACGTTTTCAGGGGGAGAACCATTTCTTCATCCCAAAATTTTAGATTATATCGATATTTGTACGAGTCAAGGGATAGGGGTATCCATTATTTCAAATGCTACACAGATTACACAAGAGTTGTTAGAACAATTGCCAAGGGAAAATATTTCTTTTCAAATTAGTTTAAATGGTTCCAAACCAGAGATTCATGATGCCCTTTGTGGTAAGGAAAGTTATGAAAAGACAATGAAAGGAATTACCAATCTAAAGAAGTATTTTCCAAAAGGGATACAAATTCATTGTGTTGTGAATCAATATAATAAATATGATCTAAAAAATATGATTGGATTGTTAAGAGAACAAGAATTAATGGAAGTTTCTTTTTCTGAGTTGAATGATACTGGGAGAACAAAGAAGAATGAAGAGAAAATTTCATTGACCCATACCGAGGTTTGTGAATTAATAGCTCAATTGCAACAAGACAAAGAGATAAAAAAATGGGAAGAGGAAGGTATGAAAATTACATATCCAGAAACTTCTATAGGATGTCCTTTTATGGATGAAGAAGAAATAGGAGTAGCATCTAGAATTGATCCTTATGGAAATGTTTATCTATGTCAAAGTTTAGAAGCGTATTCTATTGGTTCGATTAAAGAAGATACGTTATACGATATCATTTATCATAATGAAAAAATTGATGATGTGATTGGAAAGATTCAGAAATTGCGAAATGAAATAAAGGAATGTGAACAATGCGTATGGCAAGTAGTATGTGGAAGAGGGTGCCCAGCTACTGCTTTTATGAAATATAATTCTTTATCAAAAACAGATGGAGAATGTAGAGAGCGGTCTATTCTTTTACTACAAGATTTAAAAAATAATTTAGCTTATAATTAAGATAATTACTATAAAATGAGGTGACAATATGGGAATGTTTATTTATTCAAAACCGAAATTGAAATCTTTAGAAGTAAATACCCAAACGAAACCACAATGCAAAAAGAAATATTGTAAGAAAAAATACAAAACGAATACAGGACATACATGTAATCAAAAATATTGTTCAGCAAGTTATTGTAGTAGCTATTGTGAAGGAGTATATGGTTAATAAAGATATACTTTTATAATTTAATAATTGAGATGAAAAGGAGAAAAAATATGACATACGAAAAGCCAGTAATTGAAACAGAAAAAAATGTAAATAATCAAAATGCAAGAGGATGTTCAGGTGGATATTGTGCAACTAAATATTGTGGTGGTAGATACTGCCCAAAAAAATATTCTTAATTTTGTAAGAATGATGGAATCCATTTTATTTTTTTATATTTAGAAATCGGTAACAATATTTTTTAGAATAAAAATGATAATCTATTTTTATTTGTGAAATGTTTGATTTACTGTTTGTGTATATAAGAAGTAGTAATTATCTAATTATATAAAAAAGCTGTCATAGAAAATTTACTATGATAGCTTTTTTTAGATAGGAGTGGATAAGAAGTTATATGAAAAATTTAATTTGGACAATAAAAATTGCATGGAAAACACAAGCCGTTTTTTTAGTTCTCATTTTGATTGGATATAGTTTGCTATATTTATTAGAACCTTTGTCGTCCCTTTTGATCAAACAATTAGTAAATGGACTAGAAGAACAACAGATGTTATCAAAAACAATGATTTTTGGAATGATTCTTTTGTATTTTCTAATATCATTACAAAATATTCAATATTCATTTTCTATGGTATTTATCGAAAAAATAGAAAATGATTTATCTTGTGTCATACAAAATTATTTTTTTAAAGCCATTGAAAAAGTAAATTTGATTCAGTTTGATCGGAGTGAGTTTTTAGAGAAACTTTATCGTAGTAAAAATATGAGTTGGTACGGAATGAGTAATCTGTTAAATGAAATCTTTCATATGATTGCACAAATAATTGGTCTGATAGCGACTGCATATTTAATAGGAAAGGAATCCATTTTGTTTTTTCTTTTATTTTTAGGGGTATCTTTTATCGGGCATTTTATGGATAAATGGTATATGGAGGAAGCGATTGAGAATCAAAAAAAATTAGATAAGATGGATCGAAAGATTACATATTTATTTGAACTATTATCCGAAAAAAAATCAGTAAAAGAGCTAAAAGTTGGAAAGTGGTTTTCTTGGATTTTAAAAAAATGGGAGAATGAAAATGAACAACAGTTTGAAAGTAAAATAGGATTTACAAAAAAATGGAATAAAAAATATTTTGCATTAGGTTCAGCAGTTTCCCTATTTGATAAATTGGTTTTAGTTGGGCTAGCGTATTCTGTTATGGAAAGTTATACAACATTAGGAGCATTTTTTTTAATTTATAATAGTAAAGATTCTTTTATTAATGGAATAAACTCACTCTTTCAATCATGGGCATCAATAAAAGAACAGGAAGTGTATATAAGAGAGTTACGGGAGTTATTAAAACAAGAAGATTCCTTGTGGTGGAAAGAGTCACAAGAAGAGCTTGTTTCTTTAGAAGATATTAGTTTTTCCTATCCGAATAGAGAAGAAGTAATAAAAGATGTTAGTTGCACAATTCAAAAAGGAGAAGTTGTTGCAATTGTTGGAGAAAATGGTTCGGGAAAAAGTACATTGGCAAAAATTATTTTAGGGCTATTACAGCCGACGAAAGGAGAAGTAAAAAAGCGAAAAGAGCGAATCAATAGTGTTTATCAAGATTTTGTTCGATTTGAATTATCTTTAAAAGAAAATATTGTCTTTGGAGATTTAGAAGAAAAAGAACGAAGAGATCTTCTGGAAAAAGCCATAATAAAAGGGGGAGCAAGTCATACTTATGAACAAGTAAAGAGAGATGAAAATACAATTTTAGGGAAGTTATTTGATGAAAATGGAATCGAGTTGTCAGGTGGAGAATGGCAGAAGATAGCCGTATCGAGAGGTTTTTTTGGAAAAAATCCTTTTATTATTTTTGATGAACCATCGGCTAGTCTTGATCCCATTGCGGAAGTAAAACAATTTAAAAGTATAAAAGAAGATTTAAGAGAAGGTGGTGGAATTATTATTACCCATCGAATTGGATTAGCAAAAAATGCAGATCGTATTTTATTTATGCAAAAAGGAGAGTTAGTAGAACAGGGAACTCATAAAGAATTAATTGAGAAAAAGGGAGAATATGCAAAATTTTTTGAAATGCAAGCAAAATGGTATCAATAAAAGAAAGGGAGAAGATATGAGAAAGAAAAAAGAAATTTTATCCATGATAGCGGAAATCATTGGGGATCAAAAGAAATGTTTATTTTTTCTTTTCGTTTTTACTATTATTTCTTCTCTTTTGTTATCAATGAGTGCTTATGTGGATAAAGAGATCGTAGATTCTATTCAAAGATTTGAGAAAAATAAACTGTTGCATTGGATTAGTTTCAGTGTGTTGGTAGAGGTTATAGTAATTGCTATTTCTAATCAATTAGAAGTTCAAAAAATGGAATTTTCTTATAGAACTTCCATTCAATTTACGAAAAAAGTCATTCATAAAATAAAAAAGATTCGCTTTGAACTATTGGAAGATAAGAAAAACTTAGATCTTATAGAACGTGTTTATGAGCAATCAGAACAGTTCCCAGATATGATTCATCAAGGCATTCGTTTATTTTCAAGAATTACCGTTGTTATTTCTTATGTTATTGTGCTAGGAACAGTTTCGTGGTATTTTTCAGTGATTACCATTGGAATGACGATTCCTTATTTTTTCATGTTAAAACGGCAAGGATTTGAGCGATATGAACAAGAAGTAGAGATAAGTACCGATACGAGAAAGATCGACTATTTATTTCAAGTATTATCAAGCAGAGAATATCAAAAGGAAATAAAGACATTTCAGTTGACAACGTATTTATCAGAGAAATATTTTAACATTCGAAAAAAACTTTGGAAAAAACGTAAAAAATTGCTCGTTCGCCATAGTCTTATGGCAATAGTGGTGACTTTTATAAAAAATTCTTCATTTCTTATTTGCATGGTTCTTACTTGTATTTTAATTATAAGAAAAGAAACAGGTCTTGGAAGTTTTATGTTAGTTCTATCTGTAATAGAAGGATTGAGAAATAGTACGTTGGAGATATTAGAGCTCTTTGGGGATTATAATGAAAAGGGATTTTATCTTAGTGATTTTTATGAATTTATGAAATTGCCAGAAGAGCAAGAAAAGAGGGGGGAAAAGATAGGAGAGAAAACAATAAGAGTAGAAAATGTATCCTTTCGTTATCCAAATGCAAGAGAATTAGCATTAAATAAAATATCTACGATAATTGGTGAAAATGAGATGGTAGCTATTGTTGGTGAAAATGGAAGTGGAAAATCTACATTTGTTAATTTGCTATTAGGACTTTATGAGCCACAGGAAGGAGAGATTCGAGTAGGGAATCATTTATTGCGAGAAGTGTTAGATGATATGCGAGAGAAAACGGGAGTTGTACTTCAAAATTTTAACCAATATCAGTTTACCATTGAAGAAAATTTAATAGGAAACAAAAAAGGAAGCAGAGAAGATTGGGAAAAAATGAAACCGTTATTATCCTTTGTAGAAGAATTCCCAAAAACATGGCAGACACCTCTTGGACAATTGGAAGAAAAGGGAATCGAATTATCAGGAGGTAATTGGCAAAGAATTGCATTAGGACGAGCTTTCTTAAAAAAAGATAGTGAATTTCTTTTATTAGATGAACCCGTAAGTGCTTTTGATCCCAAAATTGAAAATGAAATTTATGAACAGCTGCCTATTTTGTGTAAGAATAAGACAACCATTTTAATTTCACATCGACTTTCGGTGACAAAAGTTTGCGATCGAATTTTAGTTTTTGACAAAGGACAAATTGTAGAAGAAGGAACACATGAACAATTGATGGAGAAACAAGGAATCTATTTTAAGATGTATCAAGCACAACAGAGTTTATATGAAACATAATAAAAAATTTGTGATTCGATAGAGATAAAAAACATTTTTATTGATGAGATGATAGAATTTCTTTGGAAGTTATGAAATTTCTTTGTCAGTTGCCAGTTACCGTTATTATCATTGGACATCATATGAAAAAAGAGCAATTAGAGCTATTCGATGAAGTGATCGATTTAAATCAACTGTCATAAATCTTATTTTTAAATATAACTGGTGTAAAAAAATAGGATTGAGTAGAAAAGATGTTAGAAAATCTTAAGTTGTATCATCATCCAAAATAGATTACAATGAAAATATGTAAAAAAATGGAATACTAGTAATTGTTCTATGATTTTAACTGTAGCAAAACATATTATATGATAGGAAGGGTGGTTTTAATGGAGAATTTCCATGTAAGTTCGGAAGAAGTATTGGGTAAAATCAAAGTAAGTGAAGATATTTGAAAAAAGATATTATGAACAAATTTATTTCCAATTTACTTGTTATAAGTACCATCCAATTAAAAATTTATAATTTATAAGTATAAAGAATGAAATTTATTTTATACATGACGTTTTTGAAATACTTTTTATTCCAAAAACGCCATGTTATTTTATTGATAAAAATAGTATGATATTCAAAAACATTAAAAAACAAAGAGATAGATATTTAGTGAATATGGGAGGTTATTATGAGAAAAAAACTAATAGGAATCATTTTATTGATAGCAATGGGGATTTTAACCGCCTGTAGTCAAGAAGGAAGTTCTACGGTTATAACAGAGGCGGTGACAGAAAATACGACAGATAGTCAACTAGAAGCAAATACAACAGAACAGATAAAAACAACCAAATCAGAGTCTAGTTCTCAATCAAAAAAAGTAAAGAGCCTATCCGATATTGATAAGGACGGAATTATCAATCGAACCTTTGGCTCTGAACAAGTCCTTGCAGGAGGAATGTTAGACGGAAATCGGTATACGTATTCTTGTAAACGTTTTAAAGGAGTAAGATATCCAATAACATTAGTAGCAAATAAGGATATGACAATCACAATGAATTCTAAGTTCCAACTAAAAGAGGGAGAAGCACAGGCATATTTATTGACTGCGGATCATAAGCTGACGAAAGTATCCGATGGGGAAAATTCTTACTCATTAAAAGAAGGGGAGAATTATCTAGTATTGGCAGCTGTGGATATGAATGGTAGTTATGAAAGCGAGGTCACATCAGCAGAGGGATTACAAATACATCAATAGAAAATAGGAACAGGATAGAGTGAACTCCAGATAGAATATAGTATTATGTTAAATGATTAAATATTTTATTGGTCACTACAAAGTCATCGATTATGAAGACGAAAATGTACATAAAGAGTATGTGCGGTTTGATTTTGCATGGTCAAAAGAATCTTATCTTTTGCGATAAATTATAAAGTAACAAATGATCATACATTGAAACAAAGAGATAAAATCTATACTTTGAAAAAATAAAATTAGGACTTAAAAAAGAAAAAGTAGAAAGTTTTCATTATTCAAAAAAATACAATTTAAGTTATAATTATAACTAGAAGCACTAGTGAAATTAATGTGTATACCTCGGCAGAAATGCTGAGGTTTATTAAGTTTATGTGAAGGTAACAAGTTAAGTAAAAAAGGGGAAGATTAATGTATTATATATTTTAGAAGAGAGATTGAGAAATGGTTAAAGAATTAAGAGGTGATTACATGAAATATAATATAGGAATTTCTATAAGAAATTTAAGAGAAAAAAGAGGAATTCGTCAAAAAAATATTTATGAAGGTCTTTGTTCCCAAGCTAGTTTTTCAAGAATTGAGTTAGGTGAAAAGGAAATGGATCAGCTTTTATTATATGCTTAGTAGATTAGGAATATCAATTAATAAGTATACTTTAATTTTAAGTAAAAAAGATATTGAACTTATGCGCCAAAGAGAAGTGATAGAAAATGCTTTGATAAAGAAAAAATGGGAAGAGGTTCAAGTCAAAATAGAAGAATATGAGAATAATAATTTTGTTGGGGTGACTAAAAAGTTACATCTTCAGTATCTTGATTTTATAAAAGCAAAAGTAGATTATGAAAATTGTGAATTAGAAAAAGCAAAAGAAAAATTAGAAATAGGACTTAATAGAACGAATAAACAACTTTTGGCATTTATTAAAAGTGGAGAAGGAAAACTCACATATTGTATATCAGAAATGGAGTTAATAAAAGTCTATTTATATTGTGAAATTTTGGAAAAAGAGAAGGATGAGAAAGTCAATAAGATTTGGAAGTGGATTTATCATTATATTGAAAATGATATTGAAGATACAGAGTATAAAATGAAATTTTATCCAGTTTGTGCCTATCATATTGCTTTATTACATCAAAAAGAAAAAAATTGGTTGGGATGCTTTTCCTATTGTGAAAGAGCTATTACATTCTTAAAACAGTATAAAAGATTGCTATTGCTAAAAGAATTTCTTGAATTACATCAGTTGGTAAGTAAAGAAATGGGAATAGAAGAAAAACGTGAGAATATCGAGTATTTATCTATGTTAAATTTTGTTGAGGAAAATCTAATTGATAGAGATAGAATTGATAAAAGAAGACATTTAGGAGTCTATTTTATAGGAGATGTTATTAAAAATACAAGAGAATATATAGGATTGACACAAGAAGAGTTAAATTTTATTGAGCAGGATGGAAAACGAAAAGCTGCTACAAGCACATTATCCTATATTGAAAATGGACATAGAACTCCTAGGAAGACGACAAGTGATTATTATTTTCAACACTTAGGATTAGGACAATATCAAATGGAGATTACTCCTATTTTAGGAGAAAAGTTTGAATTACAGGAATTAAGATGGAAGATGGATTATAGTCTTAGTGAAAATAAATTGGAACAAGTAAAAATATTGTACCAACAGATGAAAAATCAATTAGATATGTCAGTGATACAAAATCAACAATACATAGAAAGAATAAAAACAATTCTTGAATATTATGGTAATGAAATTACAATAGAAGAATATCAAAATAAATTAATAAAAATATTACAAATGACATGGAAAGATTATGATGTTTTTGATTTAAGAAAAATAACAAAATTTCTTAGCAAAACGGAAATAAGTTTATTTATTAATATTGCTCAAATTTATAAAGATAAGCAGGAATATGAGGTAGCAATCCAATTATATAAGAGGTTAAAAGAATATTTTGATAACGCTTATATGACATCTGCATACACTTCTTATATTTTATTGTGCTATAGTTTGGAACAAGTATTGGGGTTGAGCAGCAAACATAAAGATAGTATAGAACTTGCAAAGGAGGGGATTAAGGTAGAATATATCCATAAGGATATACAGATTTTGAATAAGCATTTATACAATATTGGGTGGAATTATGGAGAACTTTTATTAAAATGTGAAAATGAAGAAGAAAAGAAATATTATAAAAAAGCCTGTCAATTATATTTAGAACAGGCTTTAAAAGGAGCAATTTTTATGAATGATATAGAAATCATTCGTCATATAGAAGGGAAAATGGATTTATTTGATATCAATATTGAAAGTTTCTGTATTATTAGATAAGTCATAATAGGGATTAATATAATAGTTTTTATTTTCTATTAACTATATATTAGAAATAAACCATTTGTACATAGAGTTTTATGAATAATTTTTATTCAAGAAATGCTATGTTTTTTCTTGAAAATATAGAATATTATTTTATCAAGAAAAAGTTTATATTTATAGATATAATTATATAGGAATAAGAAATACTACATCATGGGAGGGGAAATATGAAAACCAGTACAACAGTTTCAAAGTATTTAGCAATTGTATTTATTGTTTTAGCTTCTTTTACAGAGGTTGATGTCAGTGTATTTTTAGGGAAGATTTTCGATGGCATTAGTTCTAAACAAGAACAAATCTTTATAGCAAGTATCTTAATATCCATAGCACTGATTGTAATGAATTTCTTTTGTTCTATTTTTTCTAGAATGAATTTATATCTATATTCTGGGAAAAGATGCATGGAATTAAAGGAGCATATTTATCAAAAGGAGTTATTAAAATCAAGAGAGGAATCTTATGATATAGCGAATTTTACAACAAAAATAGAAACCATTTATACGGATTATTATTTGAGTAAATGGATGATTTTAGAAAATTGTGTTTTATTTGTTTTGGCTTGTGTTGTTTTAATTTCTATTCATTGGTTGATTTTTATTACGGCCGTTTTAGTATCTTGTATTCCTCTTATTGTGCCAAAGATGACAGAGCAATATGTGCAAAAGAAAGCCGTTGCTTATAGTGAAGAGAGTACAAACTATGTAAAGAGTATCAACGATTGGTTACAGGGAAGATTAGAGATTAAAAAGTATCAGGTGATCGATCAATTTTTGAAAAAGCATGGATTGGCAGTGCAACAAATGGAACAAAAGCGTTATGAAGCAAAGTATTCCAATTATTTTGTAGGCACGCTGTCATTGAGTATCGGTTTTATTGTGCAGATCGGCATCTTTTTAGTAGGTGGATATTTAACATTTAAAAATTTGATTACAATTGGTCAAGTGATGGCTACTTTACAGTTGATGAACAATATTTTTCGACCAATTATTTCCGTTGCTAATTATAGAACTGCTATCAATGCAACAAAGCCGATTTTAGAAGAGTTAAGAAGCCCGATTTTAGAAGAAAAAGAAGAGATGAAAACACAAGTAGAAGAGGAGAAAATAAAAGATGTAACATTATGTCTTGATGGTGTTGGATATTCTTATGATAATCAGAAAAATGTAATTTCTGATTTTTCTTATGAATTTATGGCAGGTAAAAAATATTTGATTCAAGGGGAAAGTGGAAAAGGTAAGACAACGTTAGCAAAAATTATTTCAGGAGAGTTAGAGCCTACGAAAGGTACGGTTACTATTTCTGATATACCAATTCATAAAATGAGGGAACAGCAACAGTTGGAACTCATTAACTATGTAGAACAGCAAAGTTACATATTTGAAGATACGATCTTTCATAATATTGATCTCTACCGAAATAATGACTCTTTAAAAATTCGAAACTGCATGGAACAATTAAAAATTGATTATTTAGCATTGGAAAAAACGGTGAATAACATGAATGGAATTTCTGGCGGAGAGAAGTCAAGAGTCTGTTTAGCAAGAGCCATTCTTTCGCTTCCTAAATTTTTAATTGTCGATGAACCAACAGCAGCTCTTGATGATAAAACTTCTTTGGAAGTTATGAAATTTCTTTGTCAGTTGCCAGTTACCGTTATTATCATTGGACATCATATGAAAAAAGAGCAGTTAGAATTATTCGATGAAGTGATCGATTTGAATCACCTGTAATAAATCTTATTTTTAAATGTAACTGGTATAAAAAAATAGGATTGATTATAAAAAAATTATAGTTTGTAAGTAGAAAGAATGAAATTTATTTGATACATGGCGTTTTTGGAAGATTTTTTATTCGAAAAACGCCATGTTATTTTATGGATAAAGATGGTATGATATTCAAAAAGACTAAAGAAATGAGAAGAATAGTGAAGTTATGAAAATATAATTTTGCATTTTATAAGGGAGAAAATATGAAAATGGAGAGATGGAAAATTTAGATAGTGATTTACTTAAGAAAGATAATTGTCATATTAAAAAATAAATACTTACATGATAGTTATGATAAAATTATAATAGTTATTTAGTGGTAATGGGAGGTTATTATGAGAAAAAAACTAATAGGAATCAGTTTGTTAATAGTAATGGGGTTGTTAACTGCCTGCAGTCAAGGAGAAAATTCTACGGTTACAACAGCGGCAGTGACAGAAAATACGACAGATAGTCAACTAGAAGCAAATACAACAGAGCAGATAAAAACAGCCAAATCAGACTTTGGTTCTCAATCAAAAAAAATAAAGAGCCTATCGGATATTGATGAGGACGGAATTATCAATCGAACCTTTGGTTCTGAACAAGTGCTTGCAGGAGGATTGTTAGACGGGAATCGGTATACGTATTCTTGTAAACGTTTTAAAGGAGTAAGGTATCCGCTCATATTGGTCGCAGAGCAAGACATGACAATAAAAATGAATTCTAAGTTTGAACTAAAAAAGGGAGAGGCACAGGCATATTTATTAACTGCGGATCATAAGTTGACGAAAGTATCCGATGGGGAAAATTCTTACTCATTAAAAGAAGGGAAGAATTATCTTGTATTGGCGGCTGTGGATATGAATGGTAGTTATGAAAATAGTATTACATCAGAGAAAGCATTGGAGATAAAACAAGAATAGAAAATAGGAGTTATGCACTAGGATATGTCTTAGTACATAGCTCCTTTTTCTCATCCTTTTTGTTCTTATTGTTCGTTTTCTTCTTCTTTTTTCTTAAACATTAACGTATGAATTAAATAGCTATACACATCAGAGCTATTGGATTTCCAGTTATCACAAATAACAACTGCCTGTTCTTCAGATACGACATTTAACTTTACTTCTAATAGGGTACTGCTTTTTTCTTTTACAATACAGTTTACCGTATATTCGCCTTTTTTTGCAGGATAATATTCGGAAAGAATTTCCACTTCGTTTCGAAGCTGATAACGGTTTTCTTTAAAAAATTCCATAATGTCATTTTTGATGGCATCTGGAATTTTATATTCAAAAAGTCGTAATGTCTCTACACCAGCTGGAGTGCTGTGGTAGTGGCTTGTATTTCTAATAATTTCAGGACGAATAAGACTAGAATCTACTAATTCATTGATCGCTTGTTGTAAGTTAAAATAATTGGTATATCCTTTGTCCAAAATAAATTGGGATAGTTGGGAGTTTGTAAGAGGAAAATCCACTTTATCCAACATATAGAGAACGATGAGTTTATATAATGTTAAACCATCAGCATGCATGGTATATCACTCCTTATAATTTTTTCCTTGTATGCAATTTTGCTCTTTCATTCTATGGTGCATTGTATTGAGAACCACTTTTTTATTACCGCTCCAAAGTGGGGCGATTAAAAGGTTTTTTGGACCATCTCCTGTAATACGGTGAACGACAATATCAGGACGAAGTTCATTGATACAGTCAATGATGAGATCTGCATATTCTTCTAGGGAATAAGTTGGAAAAGGATGGGATTCATAGTAAGTAGCCAAATCCGTATTTTTTAAAATATGAAGAAGATGCAGTTTGATTCCATCAATCGGAAGTTTGTTGAGATAACGAATTTCTTCTAAAATCATCTCATTTGTTTCGTTGGGAAGTCCAAGTATCATATGAGCGACTATATTGCAACCGATATTTTTTAACCGATAGACCGCATCATGAAAGCAGGAAAGAGGATAGCCTCTTCGAATAAACTTTGCACTTTGTTCATAAATCGTTTGAAGTCCTAGTTCTACAAAAACAGGTTTTTGTTGATTTAATTCTTTTAATAAAGTAAGCACTTCATCAGAAAGACAATCGGGTCTTGTGCCAATGGATAGTGCTACAATCTCCTCAGGTTCAATTGCTTCATAAAAAATTTTTTTGAGCCATGATATGGGAGCATACGTATTGGTAAACGCTTGAAAGTAGGCAATAAATTTTTGACCAGTTTTTTTATTTTTCAGACGAAGCTTTCCTTCTTCGATCTGTTCTTTAATAGGAAGGGTCGCTGAGGAAGCAAAGTCTCCAGAACCACCTTCGCTACAGAAAATACAGCCACGGTTTCCAAGTGTTCCATCTCGGTTTGGACAAGTCATACCGCCACTTAGCGAGAGTTTATACACTTTTTCATGAAACTGCTCTTTTAAATATTGATTTAAAGTATAGTATCTTTGCTCCATGTTATCATCTCATTTCTATTGTCTTTTGTTTCTATGTTATCATAGCATTTCTCTATTTCTATGGCAATAGGAAGGAAAAGAAACCTTGTAAGGAAGAAAAAGTTATGCTACAATGGTAAAATCAAACTTAGTTTATACTAAGACAACGAATCGAGTAATGAGGAAAAGGTGTTGTCTCATCAAAAAAATATGGGAGTTTGTGTCAAAGAGTAAAATATCTATTAAGTAAAATCGGAATAATATTGATTATCTTCAACGATTATTATCTAAAAATTACCCAAAATGCACATACGTTATGGAAAAAATCGATTTTAATGAAATAAATAAAACAATATGAGAAAAGAAAGGAATCATTCATGGAATATGAAAAAATGTCTAAAGCGCAATTGTGTGCAATAGGAAAAGAACGTGGACTAAAAGGAATTACGATATTAAAGAAGAATGAAATCATTGAGAAATTAATAGAATTAGATTCTAATAGCCAAGAATGTGATAAGACAAAGGAAAAAGACTCAGAAAAGCAAGCCAATAAAGAAATAGGCAAAGAAGTGGTTTCCGAAGAAAAAGAAGGAGTGAGATCTCAAAGAGAATCCGAAAATAGTGGAATAAGAGGAAGAACTTTGCGAGAAGAAACGGAGCCTTTAAAAAGTACAAGAAGAGAGTTGGGAAGGGAAACTGAGAGAACGAATCATAAAGATTCTTCTGAATGTACAAGAGCAACAACAAAAGAATGTGAGAAAGAGTCGGAAAGAGAAGGCGTTCGAGAGCAGCGTTTGTCATTTGAAGAGTTAGATAGTGGAGAAACAGCCAATGGTATTTTAGAGGTAATGCCAGATGGGTATGGATTTATCCGCTGTGAAAATTATCTCCCAGGAGAGAATGATATTTATGTAGCACCTTCTATGATTCGTCGTTTTAATCTAAAGACAGGGGATATTTTAACTGGAAATATCCGAATTAAAACACAAAGTGAAAAATTTAGTGCTTTATTATTTGTAAATTCCGTGAATGGATTTCATCCAGTGGAAGCAGCAAAGAGAAAACCATTTGAAGAATTGACACCGATTTTCCCGAATGAAAGAATCCGATTAGAACGACAAGGTTCCCGTGTTTCCATGAGAATTATGGACCTACTTTCTCCAATTGGAAAAGGACAAAGAGGAATGATTGTTTCTCCACCAAAGACAGGAAAAACAACTTTATTAAAAGATGTAGCAAAAAGCATTTCTACTAGCTATCGGGATATGCAATTGATCGTCCTTTTAATCGATGAACGTCCAGAAGAGGTAACGGATATTCGTGAATCCATTGAAGGGCCAAATGTAGAAGTTATTTATTCTACTTTTGATGAACTTCCAGAACATCATAAACGGGTATCGGAAATGGTATTAGAGCGTGCAAAACGCTTAGTAGAACATAAAAAAGATGTTGTAATTTTATTAGATAGTATTACAAGACTTGCAAGAGCTTACAATTTAACCGTTCCACCAAGTGGAAGAACATTAACAGGTGGTCTTGATCCTGCGGCTCTTCATATGCCAAAGAAATTTTTTGGCGCTGCTAGAAATATGAGAGAAGGCGGAAGTTTAACTGTCCTTGCCACAGCTCTTGTAGAAACAGGAAGTAAAATGGATGACGTTGTTTTTGAAGAGTTCAAAGGAACTGGTAATATGGAATTAGTTCTTGATAGAAAGTTATCAGAAAAACGAATTTTCCCAGCTATCGATATTTTAAAATCTGGAACAAGAAGAGATGATCTTCTTTTAACACCAGTGGAAAAAGATACAGTAGATGCTTTACGAAGAGAACTTTCTGGTGGTCGTTCCGATGAAACATTGGATGAAATGTTGAAATTATTTATAAAAACGAAAAATAATGAAGAATTCATAGATCTTGTAAGAAAGTCATTGTTGAAAACTTCCTAAAAGAAAAAAGAGATTTGAAGGACGGCTTTTCATTGTTTAGAACTGTATTTGGGAGCGAAGACGGCTTATAGCTTAAAAAAGTTCCAAAAAAATACAGATTGTGCTTGCAATGTAATAGAGGGTATGATATAATGAGAAAGCTGTTTAAAACACTAAAAAAGATTGACAAGTTTATGATGTCATCTTATAGATGAATAACTGACAAAGAGGTGAAAAAGATGAGAGAAGGAATCCATCCAGCTTATTATCAAGCAAAGGTAGTATGTAACTGCGGAAACGAGTTCGTAACTGGTTCTACAAAGGAAGATATCCACGTAGAAATCTGTTCTAAATGTCATTCATTCTACACTGGACAGCAGAAAGCAGCTCAGGCTCGTGGTCGTATTGATAAATTCAATCGTAAATATGGTGTTAACCAATAATAAGAAGTTTAAGAATAGGTTGGGATTGAATAATCTCAGCCTATTTTTATGTTATGGGAAATTGGATTTCCTATAATATAAAAACAGTGCTATGTGTAAACGATGTGCACGAAAAGCAGGCTTTTCATATTTGCGTAGAAATATTAGTCGAGAGGCAAAGGAGGCGTTATGAAAAGGACAATGATTGGTGGACAAGCGGTTATGGAAGGGGTTATGATGAAGAACCTCGATAAGTATGCGGTAGCCGTCAGAAAGCCGAATAAGGAAATTGTTGTAGATGTACAAGATTATATAGGATATACAGAGAAGTATCCTATTTTGAGACTTCCAATTTTAAGAGGAGTTGCCAGTTTTGTAGAATCTCTTGTAGTTGGAATGAAGACGCTAACATATTCTGCTAGTTTTTTTGAAGAAGAAGAGGAACAAAAGAAACCATCCAAAATGGATACTTGGCTTGAAAAACACTTAAAAGGAAAAGCAGAAGACGTTTTAATCGGGATTACCGTTTGCATTTCGATTATAATGGCAGTTGGACTTTTTATGGTTTTGCCATATTTTCTTGCAAACCTATTAAGACATTATACGGATTCTAATTTTTTCATTTCCTTTATGGAAGGTGTTGTTCGGATTGGACTTTTTCTTTCTTATATTATATTGATTTCACAGATGAGTGATATTAGGCGGACGTTTATGTATCATGGAGCAGAGCATAAAACGATCAATTGTTTGGAACATGGAGAAGAATTGACGGTAGAAAATATAAGAAAACATTCTCGTTATCATAAACGCTGTGGTACGAGTTTTCTTTTAATCGTTATGGTGATTAGTGTTATTTTCTTTATGTTCATCCAAGTGGAAGGAACGTGGATGCGTCTGCTCGTTCGTCTATTGCTTGTTCCAGTGATTGCAGGTGTTTCTTATGAATTCATTCGTTTGGCAGGAAAGAGCGACAATCATTTTGTGAATTGGCTTAGTAAACCAGGAATGGCATTGCAAGGCTTAACAACAAGAGAGCCAGAAGATGAAATGATAGAAGTTGCTATTCGTTCTGTGGAAGCGGTGCTAGACTGGAAAGAATATATAAACGCATTGAATAACGGAGAAGTTGAAGGGTGTTGTTCAGTGAAAGAGAAATAGAAAGGGCGATAACATGAACGCAAAGGAATGGGTTTCATGGGGAACCAGCCAGTTAGAAGAGCAACAAATCAGTGATGCATCATTAGATGCATGGTATTTGTTCGAATTTGTAACTTCCATGTCTCGAATTGATTTTTTGTTAGATGGAAATAAGGAAATTAAAGAAGAACAAGGAAAGCGTTATGAACAGCTCATTAAAAAGCGAAAAGAACATATTCCATTACAACATTTAACAGGTGTGCAAGAGTTTATGGGATATGAGTTTTTTGTAAATGAGAATGTTTTAATTCCAAGACAGGATACAGAAACTGTGATAGAAGAAGTGCTAAAGACAGCTCCGTCAGGAGAAAAGATGCTTGATGTCTGTACAGGAAGTGGCTGTATTGCACTTAGTATAGCATTGCTTGGTAATTATAAAGAAGTAGTAGCGACAGATTTGTCCAAAGAGGCACTATTTGTTGCTAAAAAAAATGCAGAACGTTTATTAAAGGAAAATGAAACAAATAGTTTCGTTCGATTTTATCAAGGAGATTTGTTTGAGTCGATTCCAAAAGAAGAGAAGTTTGATTTAATTGTGTCGAATCCACCTTATATTGAAACAAAAGAATGTGAAAAATTAATGCCAGAAGTCAAGGATCATGAGCCTATGATGGCACTTGATGGAAGAGAAGATGGACTTTACTTTTATAGAAGGATTGTAGAAGAGGCAAGACAATATTTGACAGATGGTGGATGGTTTTTTTTTGAAATTGGGTATAATCAAGGAAGTGCATTACAAGAGATTTTCTCTTCTTATAAGGAATATGAGGACATTCAGATAAAAAAAGATTTAGCAGGGCTTGATCGTATTGCGGCTGCTCGTTATAAAAGATAAAATAGTAATAGAAAAAAGGAAAAGCAGGAGGAACCGTTATGTTTGATAAATTAGACGATATTGTGGAAAGACTTCAGGTTGTATTAGAAGAATTAAGTGATCCAGATGTCATAAATAATCAGGCTAGATATCGCCAATTAATGAAAGAACAAAATGATTTAGCGCCGATCGTTGAAAAATATACAGAGTATAAAAAAGCGAAACAAACGGTAGAAGATAGTTTAGAACTATTAGAAATTGAAACCGATGAAGAAATGCGTGAGATGGCGAAGGAAGATTTAAATGAAGCCAAAAAGCAGATTGAACAATTAGAAAATGATTTAAAAATTTTACTTCTTCCAAAAGATCCTAACGATGAAAAGAACGTTATTGTAGAAATTCGTGCAGGTGCAGGTGGAGATGAAGCAGCGCTTTTTGCAGCAGAAGTATTCCGTATGTATAAAAACTATGCAGAAGGAAGACGTTGGAAAGTGGAAATGATGTCCGTAAATGAAAATGGAATTGGTGGATTTAAAGAAGCGATTTTCATGATCAGCGGAACAGGAGTATATTCTCGTTTTAAATATGAATCTGGTGTGCATCGTGTACAACGTGTTCCAGCAACAGAATCAGGCGGACGTATTCATACTTCTACGATTACCGTTGCGATTATGCCAGAAGCAGAAGAAGTGGATTTCCAATTAGATATGAACGACTGTAAATTTGATGTATTCCGTGCATCAGGAAATGGTGGACAGTGTGTCAATACAACAGACTCTGCTGTGCGTTTAACACATATCCCTTCTGGAATTGTTATTTCTTGTCAAGATGAGAAATCCCAGTTGAAGAATAAAGAAAAAGCGCTTAAAATTCTTCGTTCTAGATTATATGAAATGGAACTTCAAAAAGCACATGACGCAGAGGCGGAAGCGAGAAGAAGTCAAGTTGGAACAGGAGATCGTTCAGAAAAGATTCGAACTTATAACTTCCCACAAGGTCGTGTGACCGATCATAGAATTAAGTTGACACTTCATAAATTAGATTCTATTATGAATGGAGATTTAGATGAAGTTATTGATTCATTAATTGCAGCGGATCAGACAGCGAAATTAAGTAAGATGAATGAAAACTAATAGAACAAGATAAGGAGACGAAGCTATGAAAAAGCAATCGATCACTCCTTTTGTAAAGTGGGCAGGTGGGAAGAGACAACTTCTTCCCGCCATTAAAGAGCGGTTACCAGAGAAGTACAATCGTTATTTTGAGCCTTTTGTTGGTGGTGGTGCTGTTTTATTTGAGTTACAGCCAAAAAAAGCAATTATTAACGATTATAATCGTTCTCTTGTCCATACTTATCGAAGTATACAAACAATGCCAAAGGAAGTTATGGCTTGTGTGGAACAACTCGATCAAGGGCTTATTCAAGGTGGAAGAGATTACTATTATGAGAAAAGAGCACTTTATAACGAAAAAATGTTAAAAGAGGAGTATGATGTATGGATGGCTGCACTCTTTCTTTTCTTAAATAAACATTGTTTTAATGGTTTATATCGTGTCAATGGAAAAGGTCTATTTAATGTCCCTTATAATAATAGTAAGAAGTCATCTTATGCTCAAAAAAACATTGAGGGTATTTCAAAGTATTTAAAGAAGGTTCGAATTTTAGAAGGGGATTTTGAAAAAGCGTGTAAGGGAGCAAGAAAAGGAGATTTTATCTTTTTTGATAGTCCCTATGCCCCTTTAAATCCTACTTCTTTTGAATCTTATACAAAAGAAGGCTTTGATAAAGCCAGTCATATAAGACTGGCAAAATTATTTAAGAAATTATCAAAACGAGGTTGCTATTGCATGCTGACAAATCACGATACCGAATTGATTCGAGAACTTTATTCGGATTATTATATCGAGGTTGTGCCTGTAAAGCGATTCATTAATTCTGATGCGAAAAAACGCGTTGGAGAAGAGGTTATTATTCGGAATTACAAATAATGAGTGAGATGTTCTTCTCTTTCTTAGGGTTAGGGGAAAGAAAATAAAAATGCGAATAGGAGAAGAAGAGCATGGGAGTGTATTTAATTGATTATGAAAATGTAGCAATTAGTGGATTAGAAGGAGCAGAACATTTATCAGAAAAAGATGAGGTTCATATTTTTTATAGTGAAAATGCCAATAAAATGACATTTGAATTGCATAAAAAGATTCAAGAATCCAATGGACATTTCTATTATTATCAAGCAGATGTTGGCAAAAAAAATGCACTTGATTTTCAACTTGCAACATATTTAGGGTATTTATTAGCCAAAAAACCAAAAGAAGAATATATTATTGTAAGTGGAGATGAGACCTTTCAATTTATTAAAAAGTTTTGGGTTAAAAAAGAGTTTAATATTCGAACAGCGCTCAACGTAGTTCATGTGGAGAAAGAAAAGAAAGTTGAAAAGCGTAAGAATATGCAAGTAGAGATAAGAAAGAAAATTTGTCAAGTTCCAAAAAGAATAGAACCAACACCAGAGCAGATTGAGAAATCAGTAGAAGAAAAGATGCTACGATATATGCCAGAAGAAGGCGATGAGGTGAAGCGAATTTTGGGGTATATAAAAAAGTATAAAACGAAACAGGGAATTAACAACGCTTTAGTAAAACGGTATCGAAGTGAAAAAGCTGGAGAGATTTATAAAATAGTAAAACCATTATTAGTCAATAAAAAGGGACGATAATGGAATGAGAAAAAAGGCGATCAATGAGAGAAACATTGATCGCCTTTTCTGTTATAGAAAACATTTGGTGCAAATGATGCATACTCTGTTTTATTAGTTAGAGAACCAATAGTAATAAAACAGACAGGAAATAATAACACCTACAACCGATAAGATAGTTTTTACAACAGGATTCCATTTCAGATTTCGCCACATAAGAAATAATCCTACAGGAAAAAATAAAATTAAAAAAGAAAGTACATAGCTTGGTCGTTCATACCAAAGTACCACATCTTTCATAGAATCTCTATGTTCTTGTACATCGCCATAAGCATTACTATAAGGTCCGCCAGAATAAGGATCATAAGGAGTTCCTTTTAATTTACGATATTTCATAATTATCATATTCCTTTCTTAAAAAGATAAAAAAGATATCATGATTATACTCCTATCTTATTAAGAAAAGCAAGGTGAACGAGTGGTTTTTTATAAAGAAAAAAGAAAAGATAGATAATTTCAATAATTTTAATATGATGTTAATTTTTTTTATGTTATAATAGATATAATCTGATAGAATAAAGGAGGCATTTTTATGAAAATGATCATCGCAATTATGCATAAAGAAGATGAAATCGATACTGTTGAGGAATTGAATAAAGCACACTTTTTTGTTACAAAATTGGCGACAACGGGTGGATTTTTAAAAAGTAAAAATACGACGATTATGATTGGGGTAGAAGATGAGCAAGTGGAACAAGCCATCGATATTATTAAACAAAATGCAGGGAGAAGGCAAGGTCTTCAATACAACACAGCGGGATTAGAATCCAATGGCATGATGCCCATGAGCAATATGGTAACTCCAATTCAGGCGGAAATGGGAGGCTGTACTACGTTTGTGCTTGATGTAGAGCAATTCCAGAAATTTTAAATATTTGCTGATGGTATGTCGTTTATATATTTGTTATAATGGAGCGATAGCGCAAAAATAGAATGGAGGAACTTCTTTTCATGGAAAAAGTAACGTTATACAATGGAGTCCATATGCCACTGGTTGGATTAGGCGTTTATAAAATAAACGACTTAGAAGAAATGAATTACGCAGTACAGACTTCATTAGAGTGTGGATATACGATGTTTGATACAGCACAGATGTATCAAAATGAAGAAAATTTGGGAAAAGCGTTAAAGCAGTCGGGAATTGAGAGAGGAAAAATATTTTTAATTAGTAAAGTAGATAATGGGAATCAGTGGTATGAATCCACGTTAACAAGTTTTGAAGAGTCATTAAAGAGATTGCAGACCGATTATTTAGATGCTTTTTTAATTCATTGGCCAGGACAGAATAAGGAACGAATGATTTCCACATGGAAGGCATTAGAAGAATTATATGAAGCGGGAAAAGTAAAAAGTATCGGTGTTTGTAACTTTGAGATTCCTCAGTTAGAATATTTAATCGCACATTGCAAAATAAAACCGATGATCAATCAGATTGAACATACACCATATTTACATGATGAAGCATTGCTAGAATACTGTAAGAAAGAACAGATACAGATTATGGCATGGGCTCCGTTATTAAGAGGTAATTTTGAAAATCCGATTTTCATAGAACTTGCCAAAAAATATCAGTGTTCCATCGCACAATTACTTCTTCGTTGGAATGTACAACAAGGAATTATAGTGATTCCAAAATCCAAAAATAAGGAACGTTTAATTGAGAACATCGATATCTTTGGTTTTGAAATTTCTGATGAAGATATTAAGAGACTAAATTCTCTTAATAAAAATCAGAGAACGAGCCATGATCCCAATGTATTTGATTTTTAAAAATAATATGGATATAAAAAAAGAGATTTCTTATATGAGATAAGAAGTCTCTTTTTTATGCTATAGGGAATTCCTCGTAAAGTATGTTTTGATAGAAGTGACTTAAACTAGCAAAAAGTATACAAAAAACACTTTGTTCTCCAAATGAAAAGGGCAAGTTCTTTTAAGAAACAAGTTGCGACAAGTTTGTTTCTTTTACTATAATAAATGAGAATCATAAAAACTATCTCTCAATATAAAAATAAAGCTAGAAGAGAGAAAAAGAAAAAAAGGTAAGGTAAGGTTATGGAGTTAGTAAAAGAGCTACCAGAGGTTTTTGAATCGTTTGCAGAACAAAGAAGACAGTCATTTATTACAGTATGTGAATTAAAGGAGAAGGGGATTCCTGTTGTTGGGTTATTTTGCACCTATTTGCCTGTAGAAATTATAATGGCTATGGGGGCAGTACCAGTTGGGCTTTGTTCGACTTCCGATGAGACAATATCCGATGCGGAGAAAGATTTACCAAGAAACTTATGTCCATTGATTAAATCTAGTTATGGTTTTGCAAAAACAGATCGTTGTCCTTATTTTTATTTTTCGGATTTAGTTGTTGGAGAGACCACTTGTGATGGCAAGAAAAAAATGTATGAATATTTAGCGAATTATAAGAATGTATATGTGATGCAGTTACCAAATACGCAAAATGAAGATGGACTTTTGTTATTTCAAAAAGAGTTATTGCGGTTTAAAGAGAAGCTAGAGCAACAATTTGAAGTGACAATTACAGAAGAACAAATAAGGGAAGCTATTCATTTGAAAAATAGAGAAAGAGAATCCTTAAAGAGGTTTTATGGATTAATGAAAAAAGAACCAGCACCTATTTTAGGAGAGGAGATTTATCAAGTGCTAAATGGGGCTAGTTTTAAATTTGATAAAGAAAAAGCCATTGAGGAAGTCAATGCTCTTACCGAACGGATTGAAAAAGAATATGAAGAAGGAAAGCATATTGAAAAGAGACCGAGAATTTTAATTACAGGTTCACCAATTGGAGGTGGTGCATTAAAAGTAGTGAAAGCAATTGAAGCAAATGGAGGAATTGTCGTTTGTTTTGAAAATTGTGCTGGAGCAAAATCATTGGATAGGCTTGTAGATGAAAAAGAAGAAGATGTGTATAAGGCTTTAGCAGAACGATACTTGTCTATTGGATGTTCTTGTATGTCACCAAATCCGAATCGATATGAGTTATTAGGACGGTTAATTGAAGAATATCAAGTAGATGCCGTTGTGGATGTGGTATTACAGGCTTGTCATACTTATAATGTAGAAACGCTAGGAATCAAGCGCTTTGTCAAAGAACAATATGAAATTCCATATATGACAGTGGAAACCGACTATTCCTCTGCAGATCTTGGACAGTTAAATACAAGAATGGCCGCATTTATTGAAATGCTATAACTATAATAGAGGATAAAAGGTGAGAAGTTCAATAGGGAGCTTCTCATCGTTTATTAGCGAATAAGAGAAGAAAAGTAAGGAAATGAAATTATGGAAAAAGAATATTTAACGTTAGGGATTGATTCTGGATCGACAACGACAAAAGCCGTGTTATTCGATGGAAAAAATATTGTAAAGAAAGCAATCATACCAACTTCTGCAAACCCAAAAGAGAGTATAAAGCAAATATACAAGCAAATGTATCAAGAAGATGTAAAATATGTTGTATCTACAGGTTATGGAAGAGGGTTATTACAGGAAGCGGATAAAAATATAACGGAAATTACATGTCATGCAAAAGGAGCTGCCTTTTTATGTGAGGATATTGGGGCGGTCATCGATATTGGAGGGCAAGATTGCAAAGCAATTTTACTGGATCAAGATCAAAATGTCATTGATTTTTTAATGAATGACAAGTGTTCGGCAGGAACAGGGCGTTTTATTGAAGTAATAAGTAGGGTGTTAGGTCAGCAGGTAGAAACGATAACGGAATTTACAAAGGGTAAAAATCCAGTGAGTATTAGTAGTATGTGTACGGTGTTTGCAGAAAGTGAAGTAGTAAGTTTGTTGGCAAAAGGAGAAGATGCAGGTGATATTTTACTTGGAGTTATTCATTCTATTTGTAAAAGAACTGCAATTTTTGCCCAAAAGTTACCACTAGAAGGGGAAATCTTTTTTTCGGGTGGACTTGCCCAAAATGAAGTGTTTCAAAATGTGTTAAGTCGTTATCTGAAAAAAGAAGTAAAAACTCATGAATTATCCCAATTTGCAGGAGCTATTGGAGCTGCTGTTATTGGATGGAGAAAAATGAAAAAAAATAATTCCCAAAAAAAGGGTCAGTCGTTATGATGACCCTTTTGGTATAATAAAAAATAATTATCGTCTAATCTTACTCTATTTCCTGACCTGGAAAGATAGAGGAATTTTTATATCAGAAAATTTAATGGAAGGGAGAAAGAGTTCCGTCTTGCATGATATAAGTTGTATCCACTTGATCGAGAAGACGAGTATCGTGTGTAATCATAACAACACCTCGTTTTAGTTCATGGGCAATTTGTGATAACAAGGATACAACGTGTTTTGCACGAGTGCTATCTAGGCTAGCAGTTGGTTCATCTGCTAGAATGATACTTGGGCAGTTATAGAGTGCCCTTGCAATCGCTGCACGTTGCTTCTCGCCACCAGATAGATCATTTGGATAGCAATGTTTTATTTTATTGAGATCGAGTAAATGAAATAGTTTTGTTCGATCCATTTTTTCTGTCTTTGTCTTATCAAGACGATCGATTAAATTTAATTGCTCCTCAACCGTCAAAAAAGGAATAAGATTTGAAGTTTGAAGGATAAATCCGAATTCTTTGAAGCGAAGAGAGGTTTTTTCTTTTTCTGTCATTTTAGATGTATCTTGACCTTTGATGAGAATCTTTCCCGTACTAGGACTTTGAAGGTTGCCAAGCGTTGTTAAGAATGTTGTTTTTCCGGAACCAGAAGGTCCAATGATGGCGACAAATTCGCCTGCATTTAAATGAAAGTTTGTTTCATGTAATGCTTCTACCTGTGTATGGCCAGAGCCATAGGTCTTTGTTATATTTATCATTTCAATCAGTTTCATATATTATTTCTCCAATTTTCAATTTGTTATTGTTCTCCAATGGCTACTAATGGATCAATTTTTAAAATTTTATGCAAAGAAAATAGTCCGCCCAAAAGTGCCATAAGAAGAATTGCAAGGCTCAATATTCCATAGGAAAACCAATTAGTATAAAAGAATAAAGTTGTAGGTAAAAATAATTTCGTAATGAAAAGGAAGAGTAAAGATAAGACAATTCCAATTAGCGTTAAAATAAAAATCTGACTAAACAAAGAAGCGATAATCGTTTTCATCTGAATTCCTTGAGCACGCATGACACCATATAAATTCATTTTTTGCAATACCATAATATACATAAAAATTCCGATGATTAAGGAGGTGATGACAACCATCGCTATAATCATTCCAGCAAAAACATTGACTTGAGGTGTGTAGCCTGGAAGATGGCGAATCATTGTAGATTCGGAAATCGAAGTCAGTCCTTTTTTAGAGATTGTTCCATTATTTTGTGATACGATGGCACTGATTGTTTTTAGAGGTGCGTTGCCATAACGAAGTGACCAATAAGTATCAAGACTTGTATAAATAACTGGGACGGTGAAAAACTTACTATCCTGTGTCAATCCAACAACCCGATAATTGGTTTTACTTCCATTGAGTTTTATTGTACTACCTAGAGTGACACCATAATTTTCCATAGAAGCATCCACAATAATTTCACGAGAATTTTTTGGATATTCTCCTTTTATTAATTTTGGAGCGATAAAACTATCCCAGTCTTGACCAAATAAAGAAATATTGACTTTTTCATCTTCTCCTTTTAAATTTGTGACAGCGAACATATATCCTAATGCACAGTTGTTTTTATCCAACAGTCCAGCGTATTGATTTTCTGTGATAAAGGAAGCAGTCAAGTTATTATTGGCGTAATCGGATAATGTAACAGAAGAGGCTTTCCAATTGTCTGCTGCCGCTCGATTGTCACGCATTAAGCCAAAAGCAAGGCTAGTCATGAAAAAGATCATGTAGCTAATTAGAAAAATAATAATGACAATCAATAAATATCGAAGTTTATTATGAAGTATTTCTTTTAATGCTAAATACATAAATATATCTCCTTTATTGCTTAATAGGGTTATAGATGGTAGGGGTAATTTCATATAGCTTTTGTATTTGTTCTTTATGATAAAAATCTTTTGTCATGTGTTTTATCACTATGTATAAAAGGAGTTTTCTTATGGAAAACAATAGAAGAAAATATTGCAAGATAATTATAAAAGAAACACTATATTTTGTGAGAAGAAGATAAGTGATTCTTAGTTGTCTATTATCAAGAATATTTGTGCAAAAATAACAAGTTACAAAAAAATTGAAAAGAATATCTGCTCAAATGGAAACTTGACAAAATTAATCGTGATTAAAATTATACAATATGCATAAAAAAAACTGAGAAACTCGTCAAAATTAGACGAGTTTTTTTTGTTCAAATATAGTATAATGAAGAAAGTTTAATATATATTCTATGTATACAGTATACTTTATAAATTAGGGAAATATCACTTTCAATTCGTGGCATTTCGGTGTAGAATATATATTAGTTAATACTGCAAAAAAGGTAGTATTCAACAAAAGGAAAAACCATTTACGTTTATTTTAGGAGGTAAAGTTAAAATGGCAAGAAAAATGAAAACCATGGATGGTAATACTGCTGCCGCTCACGTATCCTACGCGTTTACTGATGTAGCTGCCATCTATCCAATCACACCATCTTCTCCAATGGCTGACTACACAGATATGTGGGCAACACAGGGAAGAAAAAATATCTTCGGACATCCAGTAGTAATGTCTGAAATGCAGTCAGAAGCAGGTGCTGCTGGTGCAGTTCATGGTTCTTTACAAGCTGGTGCATTAACAACAACTTATACAGCTTCTCAGGGATTATTATTAATGATTCCTAACTTATATAAAATCGCTGGTGAATTATTACCAGGTGTTGTGCATACTTTCTTTCCTTTGAGATGCTGATTCTTCGGATCGTTCGGGTTGATACACAT
>CAJMOB010000016.1:0-75351 GCA_905214925.1 uncultured bacterium
GATACAGTGTCCAATAAGGTGGTAGAAATTCCTAATGCACCAAATGCGCCAGAGTATCTTCCTATTATATATAGCGTGTCGCACACAGTAGAACATCAATCTACCATTACCTACAATTTGGGTAAATGGTATGTTTATAGTAATGTATCACAAAATATTACAATAAGATTTCATAAAATCCCATAAACTATATAGCTATTTAACAAGATAAGTTACAGAACCGTAATAAAGATGATTTGCTTTTAATCCCTGTGCATCGGTTGTTCTAATAGTCCCATTTGTTTCTATATAACAGCAAACAGGGCTATCATTGTTAATTCTATCCGTTAAAATTATAAATGTATTCATTTTAGGTGCGAAACTTGTATCTCCAATAGTAGCAAATTTAGTTAATGTTCCAATATCATTTTTAGGATCAATAATAAAAGTAACTTGGACTGTGTTATAGCTTTTTCGAAAGGATACTTCATGCCGATTCCAAATGTTATTATCATAAGCAAGTCCAACTAATGTCGATTTAAAATCGCTGTTTGTAATAATTTTATTCCAACTTTGCCAATCTGTATCATTTGCCCACTTATTTCTTAAATACAAATCCTTCGAATTTAATGGGTTTGTATCAAAAGATAATTGAGATCTAAAATGACTGGTATCGAATTGAATTACATTTTGCCAGCCAGTATGAGGAAATGTACCTTCCATATTTTCATTCGCAAAACCAGAAATCCAGTTACCAGCTTGCTCGTCTATGTTAAATGCATTTAATGCTCCCATATTATTGAATGGTAAGTGCTTCATTATTTCTACACCATTAATATTATTATTTTGCTCATCTAACTGCTCTTTCAACACCTTTCCCATCGGTGCCGCCAACACCATTTCTGTATTATCTGTCACTAGGTTATTTGCTATTAACCCTTTATCTATCAAACGATTCGCTACCTTATCTGCTATGACATCAATTAAACTCTGCGCATTTACTTGTTGTCCTTCTTCGCCCATTAATCCACTTGTATCATTAGCAGCTATCATGCTCAACACTTCTGCCTCAAAACCTCTAGCAAGGTATTTCCAACTTGTTCCCTCTGCTGGCTCCGCTCCAAGTAGTCCATCTTTTAATGCAAGCCACGTTGAACCATTATATAATACAAAATCTCCCGCATTGTACGTCTCTTCTTGTAAATAATTTCCCCTATCTACAATTCCGACTTTTCCTAAACTTGTCGCCACTTTTATCCCTCCTGTTCCACATACTCAAAGAGTAATTCTTTGTTTTCTGTTAAGGTAAACTCTATTCCTTTCGCTCCATCTTCCTGAATCAGTTCCATTGTATTTGGATCTATATGGAATCTTGGCAAATTTATTTTAGAATACTGTTCGGCTCTATTTGCTTCATTCTTTGCTTTTTCATATTCTGCTTTTGCCCTCTCAGAATAATATTTACTATTATCTTCTAATGACTCCGGAATTTCTTCTCTCCCGACAGCCCAACGTTCCGCCATTTTTGCATACTGCTGTGAGGCATTATACCAAGTTTCAATCTGTGGAATTAACTCTTCTTGTAATTTTTTATCAAAATTACTTACATAAATAAAAGAAGTATCAACCGACTCTTTCATCTTCGATACTTCATCTCTTACTTGTCTAATTTCAAGAAGGACTGTCGCTTTATACTCTTGTATCTCACCAATTTTCTGTATAGTAAATTCATCAAGTTGTGTCTTATAACCTTCTAAGATATGCTCTGTTACTTCTTTTATCTGTTCTTCAAAATCTTCTAAAGTTCCCATACGTTTTGTAACACCAGGAGAAAAGCACATCCATACAACTTGCCTACTTGTTTCTACATCAACAGAAACAGCCCATTCTCCTGGCATTAACTTTGTTGGTTCAAATTCTGCATAAAGCCCGCGCCTTACTTGTATTCTTGCAGTTGTAATTGCCATTTTATAATCCTCCTGCTGACAACCTTGCTTCAATATTAGCAAACCTTGTATTGTTCGCCTCGGTAATGGCTGAAATCATATTTCCTAACCCAGATATCTGTGAATTTAGCGAATCCCTTGTTGCATAATTCATTAGTGTTAAATCAGTCACAACTGGTCTACCATTAATAGTTGCAACTGCAATATCTCCCTGATTCGTAAGGATATCTCCTTTACAAACAATATCCCCTGTGCAAATCATTTGCCCCGTATCTGCATTAAAAGTGAAAGAATTATTACTTCCTGCTATAACCATATATCCTGGCTGTAAAAGTCCACCATTTCCTAATACAACTCTATTCGTATATAGAAATCCATTTACAATTTGCGTATAATCTCCTGTATTTCCACCTTGCCCAGATACATCGCCAGCTTTTGATATAAATTGACTTCCTTCAATCAAAGAACCCTTTATATTAATTGCATTTAGTTCACCAACATTAATCCAATTGGCATTAATTCCCACAACTGATAAGATATTTGCAATAATATTTCCATCCTTTGTAATCCCTGTCGTCCAAGTCTTTCCGCCGTCTAGGGACACACCAAATCCATCCACACTAATTTTCCATATTGTTTCGGAATCTGCTAACTGTGGCTTATTATGTAAGTAAGCTATACTGCTACCATCTTCTTGTTTTTCTATTGTGCTATAGAATCCCATAGCATTGACCATAAGTTCATTAAATTGGCTAAACTGCTGCTCAAATCCATTTAGTTTCTGATTTACCTCAACTGCTATTTTTCTTTCTATTTTTGTATACGGTGTATATCTAGTAGATTTCTGTTCACTTTCTGTTTGTGCATCACAACTGAAGGTTTCATATTCTCCAATGATATAACTCAAATTAGTAAGAAAACATTCATAACTATTTCCATATCTATCAGAAACAATTGCTGCATCTCCTGCCTCAATAGAAGGATCAGAAAGAGCCTGTATACTTAATGGCCGAAATACCATTCCAACCACTTTACTTCCAATACTTCTCACAAGTTCACTCAAATTTTCCTGTGCAAATGGATTGTTTTCGATTACTAGCACATAACCTTCTTCACCATATAAATACTCTTCTTTCTGTTCCTCTTCTGTCTTGGCAATCTTTACGCCAGTAATCACAATATCATCTGTGTTTATTTCCAAACTGTTATAAGCATAGATATGATGATATTTTGATAATTCTTCAAAATCTCCTCCATCGATAATTTCTGTTTGGCCATAGTCAGAGAAGTTTCCTCCATCTACTTGATTTTCTAACTCATATTTTTCAAAATTACCACCATCCAAATTAGAAAAGGCATTGGATTCATACCATTTCAATTCCAGCTTTCCTTCATTATCCATACGTGCAAAACAGCCAGCCAATTGTGCACAATAGGCAATTACTTCTCTGTAATTCATTTCCGCACTTGGCTTTTCTTTTACGACATAATCTGAGTTAAAAAATGTTGTTGTTTTAAGCGGTACTCCGCACTTCACACAGGCATCATAGACAATGTTTCCTAGTGTGTTTGGAAATTGTAAATCTGTGTTATATGGTTCTTCAAACCAAGCCATTTGATCCAGGCATTCCAGCTTTACAATCGTTCCTGGTGTCGTTGGTTTATCAACATTAAATACTCCTTTTTTCATCCACTCAATACTGCCATCAGGAAATAAAAATCCTATCTCTAGCTTTATCTGTGCCCCTGAAAAGTTATAGGTGCTGTATTTCTGATCTGCGTTATCCAATTGTAATGTCAATTTATTTATAACAGCCGATCCAATTTCAAAGCTATCTGGCTGACTGGTGGAATCCTCAATTTGAACTCCACCAATCATAATATTTTCAGCAGTAATATTTAAAACCGTTTGATCAACTAAGTTAATCGTTGCTCTAGCCGTAAATTTCCTATCTTTTCCCTGTACCGCATTTCTGTATTTTCTACTCATGTTTATCATATTTCATCACCTCAATACAAAGTTCACAGTTAAATCCCAAAGCTGAATATCTCCTAAATCATTTGTCATCTTTGCGTTTCTATCTCCAGCATAAAAAGTCTTTGTTACTGCCTTTCCTTCATAAGGATCGAGATAACGAATCTCACAATATTCTCCACTGTCCAAAATCGTATGTAACAAATCAGATATTTCCTCTGTCAACAACTTAGTCCATTGTGTAGGAATGGTATGCTTTTTAGCAATCGTTTCTTTATTCATCAGAGCGTCACTTAAAACGCGTCCTGAATCATTTGTATTGATATCTTGTTGTTGCCATTCAAAGCTAATAGGAGAGGGGACAGCCTTTCCATTAATTGATTCAATTGTCATAGCTCTCTCCTTTCTATACTGGTTTATATCGTCTGTTTAATTTCTTTTGTCCAATAATATTGGCTTTTGCAATCACTTCACTGTCAAGGTAGATAGTTAGATCTAATTTCTTAATTAAATCAATTAACTCTTTCAGTAGCATAATAATCTCTGCATTACCTGAACCATCGGAACCAACCATGGATGCTGCTTGCCTTGCCATCTCTAAGAGTTTGTTTTCTGGAGCCACAACCTCGCCCTGATGGCGGTTATCTCCAATTAAGGCAAGCTGTGGCGTATTCTTCTTTACAAATCCACCTTGAGCCAACCGTGGAAGATTTAAGCGTCCTATACTTCCCAGTCCACCAAGCCCTGGTATCTTTCTTGCTATTTTTAAGGCGCCATTGATTAAATCAATTCCTTTATTAATGGTATTTTCTACTGTCTGTAAAACTCCATTAATTGCAGATTTTAATGCTCCACCGACCGCATCTCCAACAGTTTTACCAATTCCAGTAAAACCACTCTTAATCGTACGCCAAAGGTCACTAAAGAAACTCTTTGTTCCGTCAAATGCAGAAGTCATATTTTTATAGGCAGATTCAAATTTGCTTTTAAAATAAGAGCCTATATCTGAAAATTCGGATGTCACATTTTTGTACTTACCAGATGCCCATGATTTCATTTGAGAGAAAGCGTCAGTTGTGTTTTTATAAGCAGACTTAAATTTGCTTCCAAACCATGTAGCAGTATCTTTGAAACTTTCTTTAACATCGGACCATTTTCCTGATGCCCAAGTCTTCGTTTCTGAAAATGCACTAGTCACATTTTTATATGCTGATTTAAATTTACTTCCAAACCAGTCTGCTGTATCTTTAAAACTCTCTTTAATGCTGTTCCATTTTTCTGTTGCCCATGATTTGATTTGTGAAAATGCTGATTTAATTCCATTATAGGCTTTTGTAAACTTATCTTTAAACCAATCGGCCACTGGAGAGAATATCTTCTTAATCTCTTCCCATGCGCTAGAGAAAATCTGTTTGATTCCATCCCAGATAATTTTAGCCGTATTCTTTACTGCATCTAGCTTTGTTTTAATCGTATCTTTTACGAAGATAATAGCAGCCGATACGATGCCCTTGATTGCAGTCCACACGCCATTAAATATCTCTTGAATGCCTTGCCAAGCCTTTTTCCAGTTTCCTGTAAATACGCCAGTTACAAAGTCTAAAATTCCACTGAGAATCTTAAAAATTCCATTCAGTGCATCAGATAATGCTGAAATAATTCCCTTTGCAATATCCCAAGCAGATTCTATTTTACTTGAGATTTCTGCAATAAATTTTTCTACAAACCATCCAACAAATGGACTAAAAAATTCCCATAAAGAAGAGAACGCTTCAATTACTTTTCCTGCAAATTCAAGAAAACTATCAACCATTGGCTGAATATGTTCCCCTGCAAGTTTTTTAAATTCTTCTCCAATTCTTTGAATGACAGGAAGAAGATATGTTTGAAAAGCTTCTAGTGCTATAGATACAATTGTCGAAATACCATTTGAAAATTTACTCCACGCTGGTTCTACATAAGTGTCATATACTTCATGAATCTTTTCAAACGTATTGGTAACAAGATCACTTAGTGCTGTGAAAATTGGCTCTATTGCTTCTATCGTTCCACTAAGAGCATTTTTGATGACATCTTTATTTTTAATAATAGGATCAGAAATAGCTTTTAAAACATCTCGTCCAATTTTTCCACCAAGCTCAATAATTCCCATATGAGCATTTGTAAAAAGAGCAATAAAATCAGTCGTTATTTGCTTAGCACTATCACTACGAAAAACTGTAAAAATATCAGCAATGGTAACGCTTAAATCCCCAATGATTCCTGATACTTCAGTGCCAATATCAAACATACTTACTAGGAAACTTTTGATTCTATCCTTATTTTGTTCCAGATATTTCGCTAATCCACCCGTCAAGTTGTCAGCAATCGTTGCCCCAACCGAAACAAACGAACCTGCCATTTTCCCTAGATTTAACGCCAAAGAATCTAAGAATCTATTGGCAGATGCAATCACCTCTTTATCAGTAAAGATTTCTTTTAAAC
This sequence comes from uncultured bacterium, assembly GCA_905214925.1. Classification (GTDB taxonomy): domain Bacteria; phylum Bacillota; class Clostridia; order Lachnospirales; family Lachnospiraceae; genus Scybalomonas. Next base: position 6,385 of record CAJMOB010000016.1, read on the forward strand.
TCTTTTTTATACTATTGATGTTACTCTTGATGCTATCAAATACAGATAAATCACCAACACCTAATATAAACCCTTGCTTGAATAAATCCGCTAACTGCTTAAAACGTTCAATTAACTTGCTAAGCCTTTCATCGAGCTTATCAACAACTGTATCGCCTTCTGCAAGTTTTCCCATATCAACGGTTCCTGCACCTGCTCCACCAGTACCACTGCTACCAGAATCACTACCATCTGAACCTGAATCCGAATCCTTGTCACCAATTCGATGAATCTCATCAATGGATAACAAGGCTTTCATATCTTTGGCCGCCTTTTTAGCTGCCTTTCCTGCTCCCTTGGTTGATTTTGCCATATCGTCTGCTGCACCAGCGGCTCCGCTCATTTCATCAGCAGCAGTCCCAGCCGCACTTCCTGTTTCTTGAATTCCAGAACCTTGATCAGCCTTCTTTCCTGTTATCAATTCTGTAAAAGATTTAAAGGCATTCGCCAATACCATCAATTTGCTTATAACTGTATTGATAACTTTCACAACAGGAAGAAAAATATTAATAAGCCCTTGTCCAATTGTTGCCTTTAAAGAATCAAGGTTTAATTGTAAGATTCGAACTTGGTTCGCCCAACTATCACTGGTTCTTGCAAAATCTCCGCTGGCCAAAGCAAGTTGATCTTGCACAAATGCAAAACGTAGGGCAACTTTCTCTGCCTCTGACATCTTTTGTGTTGTCTTGCCATATCCATTTGCTAAAGCATAGGCATCTAAAGCTGTCTGTGTCATAACGACACCTAAATCTTTTAAAGACTCTGTTTCACCAGTAAATACACTCTTTAACTTTGTGTAGGCTTCATCTTGGGTTATGTTATAAAAGGATGCGACATCTCCTGCTAATCCTGTCAAAGCAGTTGACATATCGTAGGCAGCCCTTTCTGAAAATCCAAAGGCTTTTGACATTGCCCCAAAGGTACCAGTGAACTTCTTTGCCATCGTTTCTGATAAACCAAATTGCGACGCCGCATTTTGAGCAAATTTATTCACTTGTTCGGACATTTTTGGAAATGTCACATCCACTACGTTTTGTACTTCTGCTAAATCACTTCCAAGCTCAATTGCAGACTTACTAAAATCAATGAGCTTTTTAACAGCAAAGGCAGATGCGAGAGCTGCTCCTGCTTTTTTCGCAATCGCATTAATCCCTTTCATCTGCCTATCAAAATTATTTCTATTTACAACGAGATCAAGACCAATTTGTCCAACACTCTCTGCCATATGTTCCACCTGCCTTTTTTACAAAAGGACAGGCACATCGGCACAGCGTCCTAAATCTTCACTTCAAATTCCTTTCGACAATCTCTATTTTTACACTTCAAGAAAATCCCCTTACAAACTGCCTCTTTATTCCTCAACACGTTCAATGGATGTCCGCAATATGGACATTTTATTTTTTCTTTCTTCTCAATTGCTAACACCTCCTGCCATATCAATAAGTGCTTGTTTCATTTGCTCCAAGAAGTCTTCAGTCCTTGCTTTTGGCATTGCTTTTGCCATCTTATTTCGATAATCACTTCGGATTTTCAATTGTTCCTTTGAAAAATGTTTCAAAACTTCTTTATCATCTTCTGCTCGAATGGAAACAATTCTCCCTAGCGGAGTTTCTGGTCCAAGCCCTGACAGCATGGCCACAAACTCACTCCATTTCATTGTCTCTAGTTCTTTTGACAAACGAAGACCGTACTGTGATTGAAAAGATGATAAGATCAAATCAAAATCATCTATCAAATCATAGTACGGTTCACTACTCTCCCGATTCTTCTGCTCCAATTGCAAGATCCATTGCTTCTTGAATAATTACCATTAAGTCTTTGAATGGCAACTTTCTCTTTTCTAATTTCTCCCTATCTTTTTTACTAAATAGAAGTTCATACGCTTTCAAAGAAGCCTCCACTTCCCCTAATTTTTCATCTTTAAATACTCCCATAATCTTTAGCATAGTTGGAGCGTCTGTACTAACCTCTATTTCCATATCTCCAACTAATAAAATAGGATTCTCATCAAAACTTAGCTTTTCTGTAATATCAACTATCTTTGCCATCTTCTAATCCTTTCTGTTTTGTCATGCTAATTATTTTCGCCTTTTCGGCATCAACTGGGAGTTGGTGGGGTTACTGTTGGTTTTCCATTACTCATTACATCAAATTCTAATGGCCCTACTGCCGTAGAATCACCAGCACCGATATTCGTAATATTGTAAACGGCATTGTCCCAACTAATAATTGTGCCATCTGGGAATGTCCATCCAAAATACCCTTCACAATCACGCCCATTTTTAAAGGCTAATCCAGAAACAAAGTCATTTCCTTCATCACCTACATTTCGCTTTCCAGTTACAGAAATTGTAATTCCTTTACTTGTTACTAATCTACGAACCCATCCTTCTGTATCAAATGGAGTCCACTCTTCTACACCATTGTCAAAAGATACTGAAAAACTTTCCATATCTGCAATAGACGTAGCTCCTGTTTTTTGTGCTCCAACTTGAAATTGGTTCTTATAGCATGGAAATACTCCTGTTTGTGCTCCTGCCATTCTATCTCCTACCTTTCATAATAAATATCAAGCAAAATTACTCTTTCATACACCCCTTTCTCATCCGTTCCAACATCCACAGGTTCTGGAACTTGTAGAATTAAGAAAGGAATGTAACTTTCTCCAATAGTTACGCTATCTGTTGCTCTTAGTTTTTCGAAAAGCTCCATCGCTTTTCTTTCGGTCTCATTAGCATTTTCTGTCCAATGAACCAAAATAGAAATTTCTTTCTTATCATGCTTTGTGTTATCAATACCACCAAGAGCCATTTTCATTGGTGTTTTATTATCCCTTTGATAAACACCAATAGCTTTCTTTTGTTTTGCATCTAGTTTTCCAATATAGAAGTGTTCTCCGATACCAAAGGTCTTTAACCAATCTCTCACATCTGATAAATAAACCATTTCTCACACTCCTGTTACTCTCTTATAAAAATTCTTATAAGCATTTTGACAGAACTTGCTTTTCTTACCATCTGACAACCAATCTTTATACCATTCACCACCCGCCTTCGGATTTTCTTCTGTACTAAAAGTGTATTCTGGATGGTAATAGAGCCTTCTTGCATAAGGAGTAGTTGACACTAGCGAAACTTTTCCATTTTTGAGCTCACTTGTATCAACAAATGTGCTTTCGTTTTGCAAATTACCAGTATCAAACGGTATCACTTGCGCTTGAATCACTTCGGTATGCAATGCTTCTACTGTCATTTCCAATGCTGTCATCTGTGCCTGAGTTAAAGCCTTAATTTTGCTTGCATCAATTCTTACAACTGAACTCACTCGCATTATATCAACTCCAATCGTGTATAGTTGACCGTTCCATCTGGATTTCTTGCCTTTTCTCCCACTGCAATCTGGCGTTCTACTCCAAATATCATTACTGTTCCACCACTAATCACAGGAAGTTCTGGTGCAATTTCTCCACAAAACAAAGCACTTCCTGTCACTTCTACTACCTTTTTCTCAGTTGTTAGAACGGTTTTTGCCTTGTCTTGATAATTACAAAATAAATCTGCTTCATATGCCTTTAATGGTTCTCCATCTTCGGATATTCCCTCTTGCTCGATTATCACTCGAACTGGCGTTTTACAATACTCCTTTCGGACTAAACTAGGGTATCTCATTTTCTCACCGCCAATCTACAACAAAGTCCTGTTTGACAAAGTAAAGCGTATGTATTGCTATGAATAAAAACACCATTCAAATATTTCACGTTCTGTCCAGTTGCAAAATTAATACTGACACCATTAATTCCATATCCTTGTAACGGAGATTCAATCATTTCTTTGTTGTCATAAAAGAAATCTGCCATTTGACAACAGACTTCTTTGACAATTTCTTTTTGAAATTCTGTTAAATTAGAAAATCCCCTACCTACAATTCGGTTGTAAGTAAGGGAATCAATCTGTCTACTTGCTTGTCTTAGCTGTTTTATCAACTCTTCTTCTGGAATTGAACTATATCCAAGTTCCTTATACTCTTCTGTTGTCACATATGGTTCATAAGCCATCTTACTCACCACTCTCTGCTGGTTTATGCTCCTTAATCTTTTTCACAATGCTTGATACCTTGTTTGCATTTCCAATAGCAATCTGATGTTCGTTAGCAAATTGTTTCAAAATGTCAATTACATCTTGAGCATCTGATGAAGAGTTTGCTTTTAACTCTTCTAATTCTGCTTTTATTGCTGAATACTCTTTGTATGATACCGTCTTACCAGTACCATAGGAAATCAAGTTTCCGTTATCGTCATAAATATCAAATCCTTGATTCTGATAGCTTTTAGAACTGTTTTCATCCACAGTATAAACTTTATTATCTTTTACCGCCTTCATATACTATTCCTCCGCTTCTGCATTAATGGAGATACCGCACGCTTTATTTTCGATTAAGAATGTATCTGTGTAGTATCTGTTTTGATAGATATAATTGTCTGCTGTACGGCTATCAGTTCCTGGTGTAAATACCTTCATATATGCGTACTTATCCCTAGAAACAACACAAGATGGATGGATAAGAATTGCGTTAATCTGTTTCGCACTTACACCTGGCACACAACCGTTCGTGAAGTCATATTGTGTTTTGAAACGTGCAGATGGAACTGTTTTAATTGCTACATCGTCAATACTATGCACATTCCGATTGATGGAGGTAGCACCACCAGAAACAGCAATTGTTCTTTGAATTCCTTCTGCATTTTTTAAGATTTTCTTAAAATTGGATGTAACATAAAGAATTCGCCCTTCTTGCGGAACTGATAAATCATCCATAATGGACATCTGAGTATCAAACCAATCTAAAATATTTGTTTCATCTAATACTGTGTTATCAATAACTGCTCCGCCTTCTTTTTTATATTTTTTAGCTTCTGCATAAAGTTTAGAAAAACGATAAGAGTCTTTTTCTGGAATTGCCTGTTCTGTTTCAAATACATTCTGAATGTTAGCCATCTCAAGAACAAGGTTTGTTTCATCAATATCCATTGGATCTAAAGTAAACTCGATGTCTCTATCGTGTTCTAGTTTTTTCACTTCCCAGTCATTTGTGATTACACCTGAGTTATAAGCACCAGCTCTTGTGTGGTCTTTATAACCAGATACTGTTAAACGTGGAATCTTAATTGTCTGTGCATTAATAAACTTAATGTGTGGATTTGAGAGAGTTAAATCGTGTGACACAAGCTCTCTCTCGTATTTTTGAGCGAGTTCTCTTTCAAACTGCTCTGCATAATCATACATTGCCATATTTTTTAATCTCCTTTTTATTTATTCCCAAAAATCGCCGCAAGTTGAGATTCTTGGGTTGTATTTTGTTGTTGTGTGTTACCATTTGTACCAACTTGCACAAATCCTGTCTGTTGTTGTGCTTGTGGTTTTAACTGCGGAACCGCTTCTAATGTTGCATTTAAAGCGTTTTTGATAGCCTCTGTGTCAACTTGCCCTTCTGCATTAACCGCATTGCTTAAATCGGTCATGCGTAATAAAAACGGTGCTGTTTTAACATCTACACCTAATGCGAGCGCTTGCAACATTGCTTCTTTTTCGATCTGTGCATTCTGTGCTTGTACTTGTGCCTGTGCTAACTGTTGCTGAATCGCATTAATATCTGGTGTCTGCGCTGCTTTCTGTTGTTTAAAAGAAGCGATCGCCTGTTCCATTTCTTCTTTACTAAGCCCTTGCTGTTTAAAATAACCTCTCAATACACTATCCTCTGTTGCCGTCTGTTTGCCAGTAATAATACTGGCTAATTTTTCATAATCAAAAGTTTGTTGTGTATTTGTATTTGAAGGTACTGAATTTCCTGATTGATTATTATTCTGTTGATTCTGCTGTGTCTGCGTACCCGCTGTTCCACCTCCTGCTCCTTCGCCTTCCATCATTGGCATAAATCTTCCTAATCTCATGTTATCTCTCCTTTTCTATACAGTTTTTTGTGTGTCTCACTTACAGTTATTTCACCAGTGTCTCTGCGTAGTTTAACGTCTTCGGACAAAAGAAAAAGAGATACCTAAGTACCTCTTAATCTACTCAATCTCTATACTAACCCATTGTTCTTCTTTTATTTTATAAAATCTTTTGTTGTTGTTATCTAAAGAATGCTTTGCTAATCGGCTATATTTTTGTTTTTGTCGCTTTGCATATTGTGCCTTTGCTTCTTGTTTATTAGTCTTTTCAACTGCTTTTAGTTCTTTTTCTGTCCATGTATCATCTGCTGTACTAATACCTGGAAAATAAGTGGTATGACTATCTTTGCAACGTGGATGATAAAGTCCTGCTGCTATTGCTGTGCTCATTAATGGATATGATCCATCCTCTTTTGTTCCACCACTCCATACATCATCAATTAGAACCTTTCCCACAAAAGGAAGGCACTTAGGACATGGGTTTCCACGTTTTATCATAATTACAGTAGAAATTCCCCACTTCTGCCTCATAGTGCCCTCTCCTTGCAAGTAGGCTCTTTTATTTGCTGTACGAAGTGCCATATCCGCATAATCTTTTATTGTATGCCTTGCTCCATTAGAATATTGAATACAATTTATTCCAGCAGTCAGAAAATCTTTTGTTGCCATATCAACTGCTTGCTCATAAGTACCAGTTCCTGTATTAGCATAAACCTGTGCCGAAAATATTATTTTTCGATACTGATCATTGGCCATTCTTAAGACTGCGTTTTCTGCCTTTTTCATATCAGACATAGTTGCTTTTATAAGCTCGTCTAATTTTCGATCGTTGATCTTGAAAAATTCTCCTGTCATAGTAGAATCAGCTGGTTTTAATTTTATCCCATCTTTGATCGCCTTTAACAGCTTACTTTCTTGTGCAGTCATACCATTTCTGTTTGCCTGCTTAATCGCTTTTTCCATCTGCTCATTGATAAAGTCAAACTGCTTAGTAAATTGTTTCTTATTTCGTCGTTTATACTCTTCTAAAGCCTCCAATTGCTTTACTTGCCACATATCCCATTCGTAGCCTTCTTTTGTTTCTTCGGCCGTATGTCTTCGGAAATTTCTCATCATGGAAGCAATCAGCTCTTCTTCAATATCCGCAAATGCCTCTTGAATATCATAATCATCCATACTTAATCACCATTATTGGAATATACTTTGTATCCTTGACGTTTGAAATCCTGTTTCATTTTCTTTAATTGTGTAATCGTATTACACGAATCATTTCGTAATTCTGCATAACCCTTACGTTCTACTGCGTAAATACCAAAGGAGACCTGTTCTTTTGCAACTTTAAGAAGGTTCTTGTACTCCTGCTGGCCCATCTGATACATTCGGTTCATTACCTTTACTTTCATCTCCATTACCTCCTTGCACATTGACATGAAAATTACCAGCACTCATATTGAGCCCTGGTTCTTCTACTTCTGCAATTCCTTGTTCAGCTTTCAGCCTTGCAACTTCTTCTTTCTTCCATTCGTCGTCTTTACTATCTCCATATAGTTCTTCAACTGATGCTTCTATACTCATAATACCACCTGTCTTTGCTTTGCTCACTGTTTCTACTTGACTTTCAAAGCTAGGATTGGCATATTCTCCAAACGGAATGCTCACCTTAACCTCTTCCAAATTCTCACGATTTAAAACTTTATAAGCATTAATACAAATACTTACTAATTCTGGAAGACTTTCTTGTAATGCTTCTACAATAGCATTTCTTGTATAAAGAGTAGTTTTTTCTTTTTCTCTCTGTGCTTCTGCATTATCAAGTTTTTTCACATCAATTCCGAGTGTTGACGGACTAATAATACCTTGCAAACATAGATCTAAAGCTGTAATGTAAGAAGCCATATAACTATCATGCGGTATTATTGGCTGTTCAGTATCAATCTTATTTTGGGCATTTTCTCCCATATCCGCTTCTACCTTAATAAATCGATTATCGAATGGATTTGGACTCATCATCTCTCCTGTATCTAGATTTCTCGGAATAAAACATTCTGGAATATAGGTCTTTGCTCTTCCGCTTCTTAAAGCATCCATCCATTGACTCCATGCTTCATCAAAAGCATCAAAGGCATCTAGCTTTCCATCATAAATGCTTCCACCTCTACCATCCCACTTAGCACTTTCATAAACCATCAATGGCATGGCGAGCATTAAACTCTTGTCGAATTCCCAGTCAGTAAGTGTCTTAAACCTTTCAAATGTCTTAATGTCAATCTCTTTATCTCCTAAATAAACCTCATTTCTTATGTATCCATATCCATAATGTTCATAGATAACATATTGCCTTCCTTTATGATTCACTGGTGTTTTAAATACAATTTCTTGCAAGTCATCACCATCATAAACAAATTCTACTTTTTCCGCTGGATACCATTGCAAGATTGGATACGGACTTTTTTCTGTATTGATTCTAATCTTAAAAGCACCATCTCCCAAGTAAAGTACCTCTTTTATAACCTTTTCCATTTTCTTTCGGAAGCGGTTCTTCTTTTCTATCTCTTTCCATAGTTCTTCTTGCTGCTTATCTTCGAATTCAAAGTTATTCATATCTGACAGGACAACTGCTGCTAAAACTTTTACAATTAGCCCTGGCAATCCTGTATGTATTTTTCGCATTTCCATTCCTGGCGTGCTTTTACTTGCCCAAAATTTAAACTTATCGGCATATTCTGTCATACTTCGATAAAGCTGTTCCAATTCATTCCCATCACCTCGGTACCAAATACGATTGCGTATGGCATTTAATTCAAAGTCCATTACCTCATTGATCTGTATGTTATAAGGAGCAGAAGGTGTGATATTCAACCAACTTCTAATTCCTCTTTTAATTCCTTCACTCATGTTTTTCAATATTCCCACCTTTCTAACCTCCTAATCTTCTTCAAATCCAATCATATTCCTGTATGGTATCCAGCCGTATTGGCTAGCGTTAATTGTATGATCGTTCCTGTCTTCCGGTTCATCCTTGTCTTCTAACCAACTATATCTCTCCAATTCCGCCATATGCTCTACGCAAGTATCTACAACCATATAACATCCTTGTTGTATCCATCCAAGCTGTAACTTAATACGATCAATAATCTTCACTGCTTTATAGGCATCTACAAAATTATAGATACACCCTTTTAGACGTTTATATTTTCTAAGTTCTGTAATCGTCGCTTGATCTGCAGAATCAATAAACACATCTCTTGTTAATCCCCATTCCTTTTCATTCTTATCCAAGAAATCAACAAACTTTTTCGCTGTATCCGATGGCGCAAGAGGTGTATTCAAGTCTGCATTGCTGTAAACTTTCTCATCTACAATAAACAGTCGCCTATCTGTTGTGATAAGTTGATAAATCATAGCAATCGTATCAGCTGATTTGCTAGAATACGATGTATCAAGTCCGGCTGATAATCTCTTGATTTTGATATTGCCTACTTTTATTTGATTCTTTAACCATTCCTTTGATACAACATGTTGTTTTCGATCAAAGTTAGGGAAAATAAGCCCTGTTGCTTTTCCCCTAAGACCTTGTATTTTATTCTTATAGAGCTTTGTTCCTGGTGGTGCAGAACGAATCTTCTTCTGTATTGCCTCTTCTGTAAGACTTAGATTATCTCTAAATGTAAAAAACCAATACCGCCAACGTGGTACTGGTTCTTCTTTCAATTCTGCCATTATCTCTTTTGGAACATCTGCTTCATATTTCTTATATGGCCTAGAACGATTAACAAATTCTTTATAAACTGGAAGATTTGGATCATCAGGATTCAACGTTGCCATAAGATAATCATTACGAGTGGATATTTCCCTTACAAACTCTATGTTTGCAGTGTTTACCTCGTCTATATACACGCAACCAAACTGCGAACCCAATACATTTTGCCATTTATCTTTGTTGTCGTACCCTAACACATAAATAACCTTATCTTCAAACTTAATATGTGGCAGTTTGTTATCTTTATCTCCGTTACCGTAATACTTAGCATTTCTATGCAAATCCAAAATTCCATTATCCTGTTGAATAATATTCTTTTCTGCCGTTCCCGTCGATTTCGATGCTATAATGTGAAGTTTCTTCTTACTTCTACTGACCATCCTCATGAACTTGACTCCTGCTCCAACGGTTGTTTTCCCTGATGCAGTTGTTCCTTCTAAGAAATCAGCGTCAACACCTTCTACCGTATTTATAAAATCGATATATTTCTGTGACAAAGGAAATTGTTTACTCTTCAAGTCCTTTACCGCCAATCTGACTAATGATTTCATCCAACTTTTCTGACTTTTCTATAGATACATCGACTTTATCTTTGAACATTCCTAAGTGCTTTCCAAGAAGTTCTAATGCAGCTTTCTTATCATACATTTTAACTTCCCTTTCTATTCCCCATTCATTCGGCTTTATCTTTACTGATTGAATACATGAAAGATCTTCTTCCAAAGCACTTGGCTTTATTTGAGCTGTTTTTAGATCAATGACTTTTTCTATATTACTCAAGGCTATTTTAGCCAACTCTAAGATTACTCTTTCTTGATTAATTCCTGTTCTCTTAGATCTTTCTGCCATAGCTTTCGCAATAGCATCTGCAATAACAGGTTTTGACAAGTTTTCGCTCCCCATCTGCTGTGCATTATCCGGCTTATATCCTGCTCGGATAGCCGCCTGAGTGGCATTTAGATCAATTAGATATTCTTCTATAAATCTCTTCTGCTTCTGCGTCATCAGGCTCACTTCCTTTCAAAAAACACAAAAAAGAAGAACCTATCAACTAGGCTCTCCCTTTTTTCTCTCCTTTTTTTCGCAACGATTATTTAGATAGAGGAATTTCTGTATATCATATTAACATATTGTAAGCGAACATTATGAACATTTTTTAATTTTCTAAAAATCTAGTAATTCTCATCCTACAACTATCCTCTGTATATGCTACCTTTCTCTTTGGAAGCATTCGATTCATCTTATGTGCTACTTGTACCCATGTTAAACCATCTACAAAGTATAACCGCGCCATAATCCTCAAATCACTCTTTCCCATTTGTCCTATATATTCTTCTGCCTGTATTGTTAGCTGCAATAGTTCCTCTTCTCGCATCTCTAACTTCTCTTTATATCTTACTAACAAAGTTCTCTTTTTATAATACATAGGTGTTGGATATCCAGTTACCTTTATCGGTCCTATTGTTCCATCTTTCCTTGTGCCTCGTACTGTATCAGATACAACTTCCAAACTTTCTATTTCTTTTTCAATTTTCTTTATTCTGTTCCTAATATCTTTGATCTCTGCTTTCATTTCAAGGTACTGGAGCAAAACCTTATGCTTGTCCACCTTTTTCGCCTCCTCTCATTTTATTACACAAGATAGGCGTTTGCGAAACTCTGAAAGTCGCATAAAATCTAGCTTTTCTGAGCCATAATGTTACTTCTCTCCTCACTAAATTTCAGATACTTGTTATTCATTCTGTACAAAATTCAAACTAATACATTCAATTGAGTTCTCTTTTTTTATGCAAAATGCAACAAATATCCTTAATGAGTTTCGCAATTACCTATATTACACAAGATTCAATACAAATTCTTCCCCTGCACTTTTCTATATCCAAGTTTCAACTAGACAGCTGACATCATTTTTAGCTCTTGGAAGCCTCACCATTTGCGGAAAATTAAACTTTATCTCTTCTCTAATATGACTCAAATTATTGTTCAATAAAATTACATTTGTTGCTTTATCAGAATCAAAAATTCTTGCTACATAACCATCTGGAAAATCTAACGGTCTATCATAAATTGCAATAGCAGGAAATTTCAATCCTGTTAAATTAACTTCTGCAAAACTTTGTATTATTTTGTTCTCTATTTTTTCCATTTACACTCTTCCTTCCACTCTTTTTCTAATTGCAGTTTTAACTAATTAAATTACTATCTATAATCTGATAATTGGCTCTATGTATATACAAAGATTTTCCATCTATTGAAAACCTTGTTGTTTTAGGTAGATCATCTGGAACTTCTACATACACCTTATTTCCTTGATACACTCCAATTGGAACGCCTAACTGCGAGCTAATGACTACAACCTTTGATTTTCCAATCATATTTTCATACTGATTAATACTTCGATCTAAGAAGGAAAATCCTGTGCCATTATTTTTTTTAGAATTAATATCATTGATACTAAAATCTGTGATCATATCTATTCCTTTTTCCGCAAATATAACGGTATCTCCTACCATTAGCATCTGCTCTCCATCTATTGTTACATCCAGTACACTAGAAGTATATTTTGTATCTGTTTCTGATGAAAAAATATTGCTGCTAGAATCCATTACATCTAAAGAAATTCTGTTTCCAGTAACATTTAATTTATTAGAACCATAGCTATCATATACACTTGCAGTAAACTCTGTTCCTTTTATTTTTTCATGAGCCACATTTTTAATATTACTTACTGCTTCACACCCAGATATTCCAATGACTCCTATAATCATCATAACCCCTAATAAAACTTTCTTTTTCATTTTTTATTCCTTTCTGTCTTAAATACTAATTCAGTTGACAAATTTATTAAAAATCCGCAAAATAGGTTCATGCTTAAACATATGCTTTTATTTTTCCTTTACTGCTCTATACAGTTCTTTTCTGGCTTCACCACACCAAATTTTCTGTCCATCTTCCGTTAACACTGTTACAACACCATCTCTAAATCTATATCCAGCAAAAATCTTTCCTTTGTGCCACTTTCCATCATGGAAAATTTCTGCTGGTTGTCCTTCAATATATGGAAATTTATTAAACATTTTCTTTTCCTCCTTTATTTTCAAACTTAATTGCAGTTTTAGTCACTAATCTCCTTCACTTTAATATTTCATTTTTTACTGTACAGGCCTTTTTATCATATGCTTTAACAAGTACACCGCAATGGAAATTACTTGTTTCATATTCAATACTTGTACCTATATCATTGTTTCTGCACTCCTTTATAAAACACTCTAACTCTTTAATATCTCCAAATTCTTCTAAAGGAATGCAAGTAATATATGTTTCCCCCTTTATTTCATTTAGTATCCCTTTAATGTTCATTTTCTTAACCTCATTTCATACTCTAAATACTAATATTGCTCATATTTCTCTAACCCTAATGATTTATTTTCCTTCCCCCTTCTGCATAGCTTCAACTAACTCTTTAAGTGTTTCACCTATAATTTTAAATCCTTCCCCAAAACATACCCTAACCACATTTACCAAATCATTCATATATTTATCAAAACCCTGTATATTAAAAACTCTTAATAACTTCTCCGCTTGTTTCTTTCTTTGCTTTCGTTTTGGCGGATTATATCCATGCTCTTTTTTATATGCCTTCTTCCATTGTCTGTAATTCAAACAAGTCACCTCCACATCTATCGCACTTAGCCTAAGTGTTAATTTTTCTGTTCTGCATATTCAATAATCTCTTCTATACACCTTTTTGCTACTAAATGTATATACACAAGATGTACCATATTTTCTCGTACCATTTCTGCTACTTCATTGCTAATTGCAATATTAATCCAAAAGACTTTCTAGCATTTCTCTTGTTTCAAATAATATTTCTCTCCTGCGTTCTAATACTTTCACTTCTATTACATTTTCTTTAATTTCTCTATTAATCACTTCAATCTGTTCTCTTATTTTTACTTCATCATCCAAAGAATTCTCTAGAATTTTTATTCCCAATACAACATAGCCATTTTGCACTCCTTCAAATCTATCCAGTATATAAGTAATCTTGGCACTTATTTTCCTCTCTAAATATTTAGAGTTGTGATATTCTTGAAGAATAATTACATCACCTACTTGGAAATTCCTATCATTTTTTCTAACTTCAAATGTTTTATTTCCCTCTATGACTTCGTTTATGTAATATGGGGAAATTTTTAAATAATGTGTCATTTTCTCACTCCCATCTTTAACCTATTAGTTCAATTAGTCTCATTTCTCCTTATCTTTAAATTACTTACCCCTCAATACCAGCTTTAACAACAACAAATATCTTTCAGATTTTTACAATTTGAAAAATTCTTTCCGTAGAGTGACCCCCAATAAATCATATTGAGATAATAGAGTTCCTGTTTTTCTGTTTTACATTCATTCTTCAATATCTCAAATATCTCTGTACTATGTGGACAAATACATCGAATACATGACATTAACAGTCTTCTATCTTTATTTAATCGATTCATACGATTTTCGTTCATTCTATTCATGGTTCGCTCCCATTCTCTATAAAAATCTAATTTATTCATTTTCGATAACTTAACCTTATGTTTTTCCATTTCTGCTCCTTTCTGCCTCCAGCAATCTACTGGAGGCTACCATGGCTTTTAATTTATTGTGATATACAAAACCCTATTGGGGAGATGCCATTTTCTTTTGCAAGTGCTTTCAAACTATTGATATCGCCTTCTTTCTTTATCCAGCATCTTCTAAAAATGGATTGTAATTTTCTTTTCCAATTTCTATTAATGTATAACGTTGATATTTTCTTCCTGTGAAAGGATCAATCCCATTAAAGATTGTATCTTTATCCACATAATATCCCTTTATCGCTTTAGGTTCTTCTGCCCATTTATTCGCCTTAACAACTTCTGTCTTTGGTTCTGGCATAACCAAATTACGGCTACAGCTATAACGTTGTTTGTGTCCTTTTCCTTCCTCCTTATTTTTCTTATAAGTCTTTGAAGTTTCCTTAATAAGATAATCTGCCAAATCCTTATATTGGCCACTACTATCTAAATACTTATAGTTCGGTCTTCCATAATTCCATAGACTATTGATTACTTTAGCTATATTCCCGTTCTTTAAATCATTTATAATCAAATGATGATGAATCGATTTATTCTCATATTCTGTGACATTGATATACTTCAACTCACTTCCATTTTTCTTATATATTTTTCTCAAATCCTTTAAGAGATCTTTGATTCTTTCCTTTGCTTCCTCTTTTGTTGGTCTTTCTTCTTTTCGATATGTTAATGTAACAAAAGCATCACCTGTCTTGAAGTTTGCATTAATCTTAATACGGAGTTTTCTTCTTGCATTTATTTCATTAACTTTCTCCATTTCCTCTGGAGTAGCTTTCTTTCTATCACCTCTTATAGATACTCCATGTCTCTTTACATATCCTTTATGAACTTCTATAGTCTTACCTGCTCTTATAGTAGTTTTAAAGTATGGCATACTCTACTCCTCCTTCCTTCTTCTCTATCTTTATTTATTAACTAAGTGATCCTAAAGTTAATAGTTTGATCGAGTTTTAAAACGGCTTGTCCACCGTTAATTTTTCTTGAAAAATAAAGCAAGGAGTGCTATAATGTACTCGATTAGATATAGCAAGTTCCTTGCTTTATTAGGACCAACGTTCTGCCAAACGTTTGGTCTTTTTTATTTTTTCTGATATGGTTCTGGTAATGGCATCCACGCTACTGCTTTTCCATGGAACTTTTCTAAAACAATTTCTTTGTCAACTTTGCTATAAAAACTTATACATATATGCCCATCCTGGAACTGCACAATTACCTCTTCAAAAAAATCAGGCATATTTGTTCTTTTCTCATTAATCAAGATCCACTCTCCAAACATATATTCCTTATTCATATTGTTCTCCTTCCTCTTTTTCATATTTGATTCTAATTTTCTTCTGAAAAAAGAATCCGTATCATCTCTTCATCAATTTGTCTCAACAACTTAAACGATTCGCCTTGAACCTCATGGTATTTTAATTCTAACTCTTGAAATTCAAGCATTTTATTATGTAGAGTATGGTTATAATGCATTTGAAATAATTGACTTAATCCCAAAAGCACAATCGCTAATGTCATAAGAAAATTTTTCTTATCCATTCTTCTCTCTCCTTTTATAGCTGTACATTTTTACTTCACTAGCATATTTTCTGTTCTTTTTCATCTGCTACTCTAGCTTTTATTCCAATGGCTGCAAATGCTCTTATGTTAAGCTGTGTAACAAACTCTTTTCGTTCTTTTGGTGTTAAACTATCCAATGGGATTTTTGTTCCATCAGGATATTCGATAGCTGATGGAAGCAATGTCAATTCTTTTGCCATAATCCTCTTTCCTTTCTTAAAATCCTTCATCTTCTAATATTATGTAAACACGGTTTGTCTACTTGCTTAAAATCCCCTTAGCTCCAAATCCCCCATAATATATTGAAAAAATGAAATAATAGAGCTAAGGGAATTAAAGAACTGTAACCTAAGCACTTCTATGCAATCTTCCCTCCAACGAAATTGCAGCGATCACTCAATGCAGAAATATAGATTTTCGCTTGTAATTTTGCATTGTCATCTAAACTCTCAATTAATTCCATAATTTCTTGTCCATCTTTTAGATCTTTTTCTGTTAAATGCTTAAATTCTTTTAACATAATAATTTCTCCTTTCGTTTTTATATGCTACTTCTACATAAGAAACTCGCACTCATTAGTTATTCACTACCTTTATTCTTATATAGATTTGCTTTGTTTACTATGTCGTCATTATAATCGACTTTTTAAACTTTGTCAATGTGTTTTTTGAATTTTTGTTGACTTTGTCGACACTTTAATATATACTTTTGATCAAGAAAGGAGGAATTTTCTTTATGGTTGAATATACAATTGAAGATCGAATTAGTTACCTTCGCCAGACCAAAGAATTAAGCCAAGAAGCATTTGGAGCTAAGTTAGGTGTAACAAAATCAACTATTTCTCTTATAGAGCGGAAACTTAGAACCCCATCTGATAGAATTATTCGAGACATTTGTCGAGAATTTAATGTAAATGAAAAATGGCTTTGCACTGGCGAAGGGAATATGTTTATAGAACTTCCAGAAGAAGATGAATTTATGAAGGCTGCTGCCTCTATCTCAAAATCCAATGACAAATTTGCTATGCAAATGTTAATTGAATACTGGAAACTAGATGATGATAGTAAACAAATTTTTACAAACTATCTAAAAAAGGTAGTTGAAAATAGTCAGAAATAACATTAGAGGAGGAAAATTTATGAGTCTTACAACCGAACTGTACTCCTTATCTGAAAGGGTACAGCAATTAAAAGATCAAATAACAACAGAAGAATCTACAAAGATGGCTTTAATTGCTCCACTATTTCAAACACTTGGATATGACATCTTTAATCCAAATGAGTTTTGTCCTGAATATACTGCGGATGTTGGGATCAAAAAAGGTGAAAAAGTGGATTATGCTATTTTACTGAATGGCCACCCTGTCATCTTAATCGAAGCGAAATCGATTAACCGTAAACTAGAAAAACAAGATTCACAGTTATTCCGTTATTTTTCAACTACAAATGCCCGATTCGCAATTTTAACGAATGGACTTGTCTATAAATTTTATACTGACTTATCTGAAAAAAATAGAATGGATAGAGAACCATTTTATGAACTCAATATGCTAAATCTGACAGAGGATGATATCAATACCCTCTCTCAATTTGCAAAATCCAATTTTAATGAAGAAGATATCCTATATAATGCTTCTTTGCTGAAATATGCAAATATCTTTCGTCTGGAACTAGAAAGACAATTTTCCAATCCAAGCGATGAATTTGTCCGCTTTTTCCTTAAAGAGCATTATAAAGGTACAAAGACACAAAATGTTGTAGATAAATTTAAACCTGTATTAAAAAAATCAATCAACGATTATCTTGATGAAATTACAAAGGAACGTATGACCTCCCTTGTAAACAATACAGGATATGTGAGCGCACCTGCACCATCATCTCCTGAATTGTCAGAGTTGGAACTCGATGCTGTTATGAAAATAAAAACTCTTTTAAATAATTTGGTTGATATGGAGGAAGTGACCTACAAACAAACGGACTCTTATTTAGCGATTTTATATAATGGAAATACAAGAAAATGGATTGCTAGAATTATCATAACAGACTCTAAAATAACTTTGATTCTTCCTGATGAAAATAAGAATGAATGTCGCTATAAATTAGATTCGATACAAGAACTAGATGCTTATGAAGAACAACTAAACCTTATTCTAAATAACTACTTAAATCCTACAAAGACAGACTCTAGACCAACGGATTATATTTTTACAAAATGGGGGAAATATCCTCGTCCAGATAATTATGTTCCATTTCTTAAATATGGACTTCCAAGCTAAAAAAGTCAGGTTTCCCCGACTTTAAGAAATAAGTGTTTTTACGACTGTATAAATTTTTATTAAGGTTTCTTCATCTTTAATGTTATGAAGCATTTTTATAATCGCAGAAACATAATCGAACATATACTATCACTCTCCAATACATTGAACATACGTTCTAATATAGATAAATCTATTATAGAACTAACGTTCTGTTTTTGCAATATAAAAAGTTAAGATTTATCAAAATCTTTATACGCTAATACTTTTATATTTCTATGTTAGCCTATATAATAGGGATGTAACTATTTTATAATAAAATGAGAAAGGACTTTGAATGATGAAAAGAAAATTATTACCTGTATTTGCTCTTACAGCATCTTTAGCTTTAGGTGGAGCTTTTGCTCCATTAACAACAACTCAGGCTGCGACTATTAAGCTAAATAAAACTGCTGTAACCATTAGCCAAGGAAAAACTTACAAATTAAAAGTAACTGGTACAAAGACAAAAGTAAAATGGACATCCAGTAACAAAAAAATAGCAACTGTAAATAGCTCTGGAACTGTTACTGCTAAAGCTGTCGGCCGTGCAACAATTACTGCTAAAGTTGGAAAGAAAAGTTTAAAATGTAAAGTAACTGTAAAATCTGTTTTCTCTCCTACACAAGCCGCCAAAAATATCAAGTATGAATTACAAGATACCGGTGATGGTGTTGTTGCTATTTTAAAAAATAATAACAAAGAAGCAGTATCTGTCCAGGCAACTTTAGTTTACTACAATGCAAGTGGTAAAATGTTAAAAGCTTCTAATGATTTTAATTATTGTCTTGAACCTAATCAAACAGCTACTTTATATTTCATAGCTCCTTATGATTCCGATTATAATACAGTCGCTTATGACAGCTACAAATTATCATTTAATGTTGACAAATCATATTATACAACTTATGCTGCATCAAAAATTGATGTTGTATCCAATATGGGAGCTGATAATGTAACAGCAGAAGTTATTAACAATTCTAATTCAACTTTAGAATTTATAAATCTTAGAATTGTATATTACGATGCTTCTGGACAAGCTATTGGTACCGAAGAACGTTATGCTGAATGTGAACGTCCAGGAAGTAGTGATTATATTTCATTCTCTCTTCCATATGATGAAGACTACAATACAATACAACCAGCTTCTTATAAAATATTTGTAAACCATGCTTATAAATAATCATTTATAACAAAAAGGTCCCCTGCTACCAACAGAGAACCTTTTTCCAAAGCTATATAAGTAGATGCCTACATGATATAACCTTGATTCGCACTCATATTGTATCATAACTGGCACCTGTTTGTATAGGTGTTATTTTTGTACACTTTTTTAAATAAACTGAAACAAAGGAAAGGATGATACAATATGAAACCAACCGAACAACTCCGCTCAGGAGCTTTATATATCCGCGTCAGTACAGATAAGCAAGAAGAGCTTTCTCCTGATGCACAAAAACGTCTTTTATTGGAGTATGCTAAGAAAAATAATATTCTAATTTCAAATGAATACATCTACATGGAAAATGGTATTTCTGGCCGTAAAGCCGAAAAACGCCCAGAATTTATGAAGATGATTGCCACTGCAAAATCAAAACCCAAACCTTTTGATGTGATTCTCGTTTGGAAGTTCTCCCGTTTTGCCCGCAATCAAGAAGAATCCATTGTTTACAAATCCTTATTGCGTAAACAATGTAACATAGATGTTCTTTCAGTATCAGAGCCACTTGTGGAAGGGCCTTTCGGCTCTCTTATTGAAAGAATTATTGAATGGATGGATGAATACTACTCTACTCGACTTTCTGGTGAAGTATTTCGTGGAATGACTGAAAAGGCACTGCGTGGCGGATACCAAGCTCGCCCACCTCTAGGATATCGTATAGAACGTGCTGGAGAACCGCCAGTTATTGTTGAAGAGGAAGCCAAAATTATCCGCATTATCTTCAATAAATTTGTTTATGAGTCCGCATCTTATTATACAATTGCTCGATATTTAAACTCTCTAGGCTATAAAACAAGCAGGGGAAAAGACTTCGAAAGACGCAGTATTGAATACATTTTACAGAACCCAACTTATATAGGAAAGATTCGTTGGAATCGAACAGAAAATGCGACATCGCAAATTAAACCAAAAGACGAATGGATTATTACAGACGGAACACATCCTGCTATTATTTCGGAAGAATTGTTTAATCAAGCACAAGAAATTATTAATTCAAGACGACAGCCAAAGAAAACCCGTCCTGCTGCCACTTATAAGCACTGGGCATCTGGTCTTGTAAAATGCTCTGCTTGTGGCCGTACTCTTACGATTAGCACACATTACAAAACAAAAAAAGATGGAAGTAAAGCTACTCATTACTCTTTTAATTGTTATGGATATGCCAAAGGGAAATGCCTCATCTCCCATGCCATCTCCTCTCGTAAACTAGAAAAGGGCATCTTAGACATTTTGCATCGAGATATGAAGCTATCCGATCTTAATGGACTAGAATTCGAATCTATGGAAACTATTCCAGCGCCCGAACCTGATGAAACATATTATATTAAAGAGAGATTAAAGGAACTAGATATAAAAGAAAAACGTATTAAAGAAGCATATCGAGAAGGAATCGATACACTAGAAGAATATAAAGAAAATAAGATGATTTTGAAAAAAGAGCGAAGTTCACTAGAAGAAACATTGACCACTTTAAAAACTACTATAAAAAAAGCTCCTGAAATTTCCTTCCAGGAACAGCTACGTTCTTTATGTGATGTATTAGAAAACGATTCTTTCTCCATCGAACAAAAGAACCATGCTGCTACTTCTATTATTTCGCATGTTGTATTTGATAAACCAAATGATAGCTTAAAAATATACTATAAATCAATTTTTTAGTATGATATTTATCTATAAAGTAAAAGGCATCCTGAATACCTGTTCAGAATACCTTTTACTTTATACGCTTCTAATGAATTGTTATTCTATCTTTGGTAACTTCCTAATTTCATACACTGTAATATTGCCATTCTTATAACTCTCTTCAACTGCTCTTTTATACTCTTCTTTATCTTTCTCACTTATTTTTCTCAACCGATCAAATTCTTCTTGATTGGAAAGTACAATTCTAGGTTCCCCAAATGTAACTTGAATTTTTTTCTCAGGTTTTCTGTTAGTTTTTTTTATAATTTCAAGATTTTTATGAATAAATTTGATAATTATATTAATCTCATCCTTTATAATTTCAAGGCACATTTCATCTTTAATTTTCTTCAACTTTTCTTCCATATGTTTAAAAACATTATTAATAAAATACTCGCTCGTTATGCATTCTCCATTATCTAAATATTGTAACTCATGAGTGTCCATAACTCCCAAACTAGATAGTGCCCCTAAATATTTCCTCAGAAATCTTCTATAGCTTATATGCTCATTCATATTTCCTATAATCTCTAGACTACAAAAATTTTCTAGGATATATAAATAAACTTTTTTATATTGTAGATCACAATAATTTAAATTCTCAATATACTCAAGATCAATTTTATCCACCTTTTCATATTGCAAATAAAAATCAATAAAATCTATCCACTCTGATTCTGATGCTCCAACTACATAGTATGCTTGAAATAAAGAAAGAAAACTTGGAACTCCTAAATAAAATATTGTATTGTTATCTCTTTTTCCAAATTCTCCATGATATATTTTATTCATGAAATCTTGATATGCCTCTATTCTTTTTTCTTTTGATTTCTTCATAACTATATCTTTAAATAATTCTAAAACACTTTCTTGATCCGTATATTCTGATTTTCCACTACAAATCAAATTACAAAATAATCTTTCCTTCTGTTCATTTCTATTTTTCTTTTTTATATTTTCAAATGGAGCATTTAAAATATCTCTTACACTTTCTACTCTTCTATCTACATCACATTCATATCCAAATAAGACAAATAAACATAGCATGTTTTTATTATTTTCTAAATCTAAAATTTTCTGAATAAATTTTTTTGCTTCCTCCTCAGCTCCTTCTTCTTTATAGGCTTGCACGATATCCATCAATTCAATAATTGTATACTCTTTCTGCTCATATTTAAATCGAAAATTTTTTATAAGACTATATTCTTCATAGAATTGCTCATAGATTGAGTAGAAAAAATGTTTAATTAAAAAGAAAGTAATAACATCCTGCTTATTACTTCTGTATATTTCCTTTTCTTTCAAGGCTATAACTAACTCCTCTAAGAATCGTTCTACTTTTCTAATTGATATATTTGTTATTTCCAACTGAAATTCACGTTCTAATAATAATTCTTTAGCTATGAAATTCATATGTAATCTTCGATTTAAATACTGAAAGTCTTTGATTTCTAATATATTCTTTTGGACCTTATTTTCTTCTAGACACCTAGCTAATACATCAAAAAAATCTAAACTAGTTAATTGTACTATTAGTGGAATGTACTTTTCCAAATAATCTCTATTAAATTCTTGACTAACATTTTTTAAATTGTGTTCATCATACTCATATATTATTTTAATTTTTTTGCTAGATAACTTTTCTGATATATCAAATATCTTCTTTATTATTTCCTCATTATTGATTCGATCGATGTCCTCATATATTACAACAATTGTTTCATCAACAAGGTTTAATTCACGCTTAAAATCATCTAATATTTCCGAATATGATTCACACTCTCTTCCTATAACCTGTCCTATATTATTTAATATTGAATCATTTCCAAGTATCTTTTTTAATTTTGTTGAATTCACTGAATAAATCCTATTCTTACTCAAAACTGTTTCCAATTCATTTATAAGTCTTGTTTCAATACTATCTAAATTACAAGATAATAAATCAATTTTAATGAAGGTATATTTTTTATTGATATTTTCATCTTTTAACAACTCTTCTACTAAGAATGTTTTTCCTGAACCCCAGCTCCCCTGTATACCAACTATATTAGCATCTTCAAGATATCGTATTAATCTTTTTAGATCATCTTTTCTTTTTAAAAAAATTTTTCTATCTTTCTCTTCAGTATCACTTTGTTTTTTCTTTTCCTTTAAAAACACTGTATAGCAAAATCCCATTCCAACTAACAGACATCCTATATATACAGTACAAAAAACATCCTCTAAATCACGTGTAAATCTATAACCATCTATATATTTCATCAATGCAAAAGTCATTATATTACATAAACTGATGATAATAGCACCTATGTAAAAATGCATATTACCATCTTTCCTATAATTTACAAATAAAATTATCCAGATTGTAATTGCCACAATCAAATATACATTAGTTTTTATATCGATTGAATAAAAACCCAATACTGAAAAAATAAAAACATATAATATTTTAGTAATATCTTCATTCAAACTAATTATAATACTTTTTAACTTCATTTTCATTCCTTCCGTAGTATCCCTAAACTTTTTTATATTTTTTTTACATATATCTTGATTTTTTATATCTATTTGGTATAATGATGATGTAACATGAATATAATAAAAGTACAAGGTATATGAACCTTTTGGATTGTTTTTCTATGAAAAATATGAAAAAGGGGGATTGTACCTTCTTTTTTTATTCATGTAAAAAATATTTTTTAAAATCATATATCGCAATTAACTTTCTAAAATGTGATATATGTTTTTTAAATTCTTCTGTTCCAAAATATTTTTTTATATATATTTCAAAATCATCGATTGGAATTGCCTCTGCAAATTTCTTGATATGAGCAACTTGTTTTGGAATATGATTTGGATATGCTATTTCTATATCTGCAATACAGCCAAACTCTATTTTATCTTTCAAATAACTCTTCTTTTCTGATTCTGACGGTTCACAATCTTTATAAGTTTTAATAATATTATAATTATCAGGAATTTTTTCTAACGGATATTTTAATTTATCAATATATTTATATATTGGCAATATAGTGGCTCCTGAACGTGCTCGAATTGCTTTAAATGTTTTCTCTATTAATTGAGGATTAACTAAGTATGGTTTATTATCCAATAAAATATCTTCTAATATTTCATCTATATTAAAATAACTAAATCCAATATTGGTTACCATATCAGATTGTCCAATAAAAATTGCAACTTTTTCATCATCAATATCTGGACTATCAATATCACCAAATAAAATCGTATTTGTTGCTTCTGCTGAATATACATATTTACACACCATATCCTGCAACTTTCGTGCTAATTTAATCGGCATTGAACTTTTTATTTCGGATAATGCATCATATACAAGACTATAATCATTTAATGAAAATTCATTAATCTCTATAAAATTATTTCCAAATTCAATTTTATTTTTTCTATACTCCTCTTCCGCTCCAAATGCAGGCGATATAAATATAAAATTATTTTTTATTTTTTCTAACTGCTTGGATGTAAGACATTCTGCAATTTCTCTTAATAATTTTCTAATATTAATATCTCCTAGTCCATATCCAATAAATATAATAGGATGTTCTACAAATATGGTTAATAGTTTAGCAGATAGATATTTTAACTTTTTATCAAAATTTTCATAATCCTCTTCTGTTAATACAATAGAGTTTGGATCGGTACAGCATCCATGAATTTTAAACATCTCAAAAATATTTAATGTGCTTGCTACCAATAAACTATCTTGTCCTATTAATGTAGAAAACTCTGTAAATATATTCTCCAGAACTGTATCATAGTTCGTTGTAATGATTCCAGCTAGTTTATTTTGATTTTTTATCAAACATTCTAATTCTCTATAATCATCCTTTTCAGGCTTCAGTTCTACCTCTTTTAATTTCTGTGCCACAAAATATTTAAACGGATTATAATTATGCTCAATAATCTCCTCATTTTCTTTATCTGTAAAATTTTTATTTTCAAATTCAAAAGAATCATAATACGCTGAACAAAATTGCTCTTCTATTTTGGATGCTAAAATAGGATTCACATAATACTTCTTTTCTTCTAAAACTAAATCATCATGCTCTCTATCCACCTTCCTTTCTATTCCTTGCTTTATTTTCTTATAATCTCTATCTTTTTTATCTGGATTCACAATTTTCCAGATATCAAATAACAATCCATCCCAACTTGGAGCATTTGCGTATCTCATAGATAAACCAGTACCTACAAAGAGATATGGCAATTGCTGAAAAGATGCAATCATATTTTTCAGTTCCTCATTAATATACTCTTTCACTACTTTTCCTCCATGCTGTATTTTAAAATATAGTATACTATAAAACCAAAGAGAACTCTAGTACTCTTTACTTTATTATATTATCTTAGGATATCTCTGTTATTGCCTCTTGGTTGACACAGTGGGGAAGTAAACACTTAGGGGATCAAGGTTACACTCCTATTGAGATCCTCCGCTATTATTACGGTGATAATATGTATATTAATACTGCCGAGGAAATCTCTGGCATTCCATCTTCTTGGCCTGGATACGATTTGACAGTTGGCTCTAGCGGACAAAAAGTACGTCAACTTCAAGAGCAATTAAATCGCATCGCAAGGGCATATCCATCCCTTCCTACCATTCCAGAAGATGGTATCTTTGGCTCACGAACAGCCGATGCTGTACGCCAATTCCAAAGTGTCTTTGGACTTCCAGAAACAGGAATTGTTGATTATCCAACTTGGTATAAGATCAGTGACATCTATGTAGGTGTCAGCCGTATCGCTGAACTATATCAATAAAAAATTTTATTATAAACGCTGAGCAGCTTGTAAGTTATGTCTCTCAGCGTTTATATTTTTATATTTTTCTTTTATTTACGACATATTATCTGTTTATTATTTATATTTATACATATTATTCATTTATTTAAATTTTATTATATAATCGAGAGATATTTTCAATAAAATACTTGTATTTTTATTCTCTTTATAGTATACTATTAACAATTCCAATAACAAATTGAATTTTTCTTCTGTCATTATAGACATATTATCGAAGAATCAAATCAACGATATTGGTTATTTAAGAAAAACAATCTTTCAAATACTTTTGCCTACATATATAATTTTGTGAATCCGCTATACTAGATAAGAAACTTCTATGATTCCTTAATGATCTATCATTTTTTAACGAGTCATGCTCTATCCTTTCTAGTATGTTATCACAATCTATTTTTTATTTATGAGTAGATTAAGCTATAAATACTTCTGTTTTTATAGTATCTACTACTAGTGTAAGAAATGATACTTTCATTTCTTATGTTTCTTAAACTCTGTAACAACAACACTTTTGGTGAAAATATTTTGGATTGTTTTTCTTTAAATAGTACGCTTTTTATCTTAAAGGAGGTATTTATTTATGATGCGATTTACATTGCCAAGAGATATTTACTATGGAGAAAATTCCCTTGATGTTTTAAAAACATTAAAAGGAAAAAAGGCGATTTTAGTTATTGGTGGAGGTTCATTAAAACGCTTTGGTTTTGTGGACCAAGTGTTAGACAACTTAAAAGAGGCTGGTATTGAAACGAAACTCTTTGAAGGAGTAGAACCCGATCCTTCTGTCGAAACAGTAATGAAGGGCGCAAAAGCGATGCAAGAGTTTGAACCAGATTGGATTATTGCCATGGGTGGTGGCTCTCCTATTGATGCTGCAAAAGCGATGTGGGTATTTTATGAATATCCAGATACTTCTTTTGAAGATCTCATCACACCTTTTAGTTTTCCAGAACTTCGTAAGAAAGCAAAATTCCTTGCCATCTCTTCTACTTCTGGAACAGCAACAGAAGTAACCGCCTTTTCCGTTATTACCGATTATAATAAGGGAATTAAATATCCTTTAGCTGACTTTAATATCACTCCTGATGTGGCGATTGTAGATCCTGCATTGGCAGAAAAAATGCCTCAGCAACTGACTGCTTATACAGGTATGGATGCTCTCACTCATGCAATTGAGGCCTATGTCTCAACTCTTAATAGTCCTTTTACGGATCCTTTAGCAATAAAAGCGATCCAAATGGTAGATGAGTATCTTTTAAAATCCTATGATGGAGATATGGCATCTCGCGATGAAATGCACTATGGTCAATGTCTTGCAGGTATGGCTTTTTCCAATGCACTCCTTGGCATCGTCCACTCTATGGCACATAAAACTGGTGCAGCTTTTAGCACAGGACATATTACTCACGGTCTTGCAAATGCAATGTACTTGCCTTATGTCATTCAATATAATGCAAAAGTACCAGAAACTGCTAATCGCTATGCCGATATCGCCCGTTCCATCGGCATTTCAGGGACAACCGAAGAATGTGTAAAAAAACTTTGTGAAAAAATTGTAGAAATGAACCATTATATGAAAATACCAAATACATTACAAGAATTCGGTATCATTGAAGACGAATTTAAAGAAAAAATTGCTACCATTTCAGAAAATGCAGTAGCCGATGCTTGTACCGGATCCAATCCTAGACCAATCGATCCTAAGACAATGGAACGTCTCTTTACTTGCATCTACTACGGAAATTCTGTTGAATTTTAATATTTATTAGAAATTTTTTAAGGGCTGTTGTACAATCAGTGGTATCTATAAGATGATAATATTGATAACTTCTATTATCTCTTCTTACCGATTTTTTAGATTATACAACAGCCCTATATTTTTATACTTTATTTATACGAAGGAAACTCGCATGATGCGTTTCTTATCGTTATTTTATGTACGAATATACTCTTTGTATTTTTAACATTACTGTTTTAATACTTTTAATAGGTTATTCACTTCTTTTTGAGCAACACTATTATGAAAACTATCATAACGGAAGAACATATAGCCATCTACTTTTCCAGTTTCTCTTCCATATAAAATTTGATCGCGTAAAATGGTGGATTTCTTTCCCCATTCTCCACTATCTACATTGCTATATCCTGCTTTATATACAGCAATACCAATATATAAATCAACAATATCGGATTTATTTAATTGAATCCATTGATCGACCATCTTATCATAAGCAGCGGTCTTATGATCAAAACTCCAATAAATCTGTGGACAAATATAGTCCACATACCCTTTTTCACTTAACCATGTATCAATATCTACATAATACATCGTATTATCTTTTAAATTATTAATATTTCCGGCTGGACTAATACCAAAACGAATATTTGGATCAGCAGCTTTTACTGTACTATATAATTTTTTTACAAGAGTATTTACATTTTCTCTTCTCCAATTAGCAATAGAAAGTTTGGAACCAGATGCCTTATACTCTGTAGCATCAAAACTATTGGCATAATTAGAACCTAAAGATGGATAGAAATAGTCATCTAAATGAATCCCATCCACATCGTATTTATCTAAAATTTCTTTTACACCATTTACAATTAAGTTTTGCACTTCTTTAACAGCTGGATTATAGTATAATCCGTTGTTATAAGCTAATACATAGCGTTCTTTTCCCTTTGTAGCTCGGAACTTTCTAGCTGGGTTATCTTTTGAAAGCTTTGTAATATCCGTACTAGAAGAAGAAACACGATACGGATTGATCCAAGCCTCTACTTTTAATCCTTTTTTATGGCTTGCTTCTACCACGTATTCAAATGGATCATATCCTGGATCCACACCTTGTGTTCCAGATACGTATTGGGACCAAGGGAACAGATCAGACTCATAAATAGCATCTCCAAATGGGCGAACTTGGAAAAGAATCGTATTCATTCCATAATTTACACAGTCTTCAATAATGCTATCAATTTTCTTTTTCCATTGAGCCTCTGTCTTTTTCCCAGAACCAAGTTCCAAATAAGAAACCCACATTCCTTTCATTTCTTCTTGGCCTTCTTCTGGAACATCTGGCTCTTCTACATCTGGTACTTCTTCCACGGGAACGGTTAGTGTCACTGTTCCAAGATCTTCGTCAACTGTTAATACTAATCCAAAGGCCTCTGCAATTACTTCTATCGGCGCCATCATATAGTATTTTCCATTCGCTACTTTTTTTACTGCACGAAGTGGCTCTGTCAAAGTGATCTCTTCTCCATTCACTAAGGCTGTTTTACTGCCTTTTTTCATAATAATACTCTGATCACCCTTTGTTAATGTCATCTTTGAATTCTTATAAGAATACTGAATGCCTTGTCCACCTTTTGCAAAAGTTGTATAAGCAGGAACTAAAATTGTATCATTCTTTTTAATCGCTGGCATGACTGTAGATACTTTCTTTCCTTCTGCATATACCGTATACTGGGTATCCGTATAATTTTGTTTTTTTCCAGCATAGACAATGGCTAGTGATTGCTTACTGCTATCAGAACTGCTCGTATTATCTACAATTGAAATTGTTGCTGTAGAAGAAGTATACACATAATCAAAACCTAAATACTTGGATACAAAACGAGATGGTACAAGCAATTTTGTTTCATTTACATTTCGATATAAAACAAATTTCGCTTTTGCTGGAACTTGAACTTTCTTTCCATTTACAAGTGCATAAGTGCCATCTACATATAATACAACTTTATTCCCGTTCTTACTCAGTGTTAAACTCTTCTCTGCTTCTGAATAAGCGGTAGAAACATTTAATGCATCTTGAAATACTTCTTCATAAGGTAAAAGACCGATATCTCCATCTAAAATTCCTGGAGTATCACTGATGTCTACGTTTTTGTTATTACACTTCACTTTTAACTGCTTATCTGTGTAATTATAATTTTTTCCAGAATACCGAATTGGCAAACTGGTTGCTCCTTGAACTGGAACTGCCACCATGACTAAACAAAATACAAGCAGTCCTGTTAACCATTTTTTAATTTTCATTCTCCTTTACTCACCTTCTTTTTCTTTCTAATTTTTTCTTCTTATCCTTGTATGACATGAAATTATGATAGAAGAAATGGAAAGTTTTTGTCATTCAATTTCCTATAAAGATAATGCCAATTTGTACCTTTTTATTGCATAGAAATAGTAAAATTACCTTTCATTCTCTCTTTTTTCCTTCAGTTGACATTTCTTTTTTCCTAATGTACAATCAGACCACAGATTGATTATAGGAGGAAGTTATGAAAAAATTACGCTTTTTGACACTTATTTTAACAATGCTCTTTGTATTTGTTGGCTGTAGTAATGAAGCATTTTCTATGGAAAATACCCTTTCTAACTCTTCAGCTCTTGGAACTACAACGAGCAGTACAAAAAAATTATCCAATTTAAAAGTCCACTATATCGATGTAGGGCAAGGAGATTCTCAATTATTGCAAACAAATGGTATCAACATTTTAATTGATACAGGAGAAGCAGACCAATCGGCGAATTTAATTGCCTATCTAGAATCACAAGGGGTTCAAACAATCGATTATTTATTTTTAACGCATCCCCATACCGATCATATGGGCGCTGCAACCGCGGTTATGGAACACTTTCCTGTAAAACAGGTTTATTTGACAAATCGCACCCATACAACAGCCGCTTATCGTAAGTTAATCGAAACCATTCAGAAGAAAAAAATCAAACGTGTCCAAGCGAAAGCTGGGGTATCCATTAATTTTACAAAAAATCTTCATGGAACCATCCTATCCCCAAGTAAAAACTATGACGATATCAACGCTTCTAGTATCGTTATGAAAATCACCTATGGCACTACAAGCTTTTTATTTAATGGAGATGCTACTGTTGAAACAGAATCTGATATTTTAAACGCAGGATACGATGTTTCTGCAACGGTTTACAAAGTTGCTCATCATGGAAGCAGTTCCTCAAATAGCACTAAATTTTTACAAGCGGTGAATCCATCTCTATGCATTATTCAGCTTGGTAAAAATAATTCCTACGGACATCCACATAAAGAAGTAAAGGAACGATTGAAAAAATTAGGCGTTCCTGTCTACCGAACCGATGAAGATGGTACGATTGTTGTCACAACCAACGGGAAAAAACTTTCTGTAAAAACGAAGAAAACAAATAGCGCTACTATCTCAACATCTCCATCCACGACAACACCAAGTACAGGCAATTCAAAAGCAACTTATATCGGAAATAAAAACTCAAAAGTTTTCCATCTACCTACTTGTTCTTCTCTTCCAAATAAGAAAAATCAAGTAACATTCACCTCTCGTTCGGCTGCTATTCAATCGGGATACCATGCTTGTTCTCGTTGTAATCCATAAACAAAAAAACAAT
Source organism: uncultured bacterium (assembly GCA_905214925.1). Classification (GTDB taxonomy): domain Bacteria; phylum Bacillota; class Clostridia; order Lachnospirales; family Lachnospiraceae; genus Scybalomonas. The sequence continues at coordinate 37,745 of CAJMOB010000016.1, forward strand.
TGATAAAGATAGAAAACGGAAGAATTTTTCTTTACTAGAATAATTCTTCCGCTTTTTTATCTTTTTCTGAAAATTAACAATCGATAGATTGTACCCAACCGTGAGTATCTTCGATTCTTCCTAATTGAATTCCTGTTACCGTATCATAGAGTTTTTGACTTAACTCGCCAATTCCGCCTCCATTGATTAGCATAACTTCTTCTCCATATCTTAATTTTCCAACTGGAGAAATAACAGCTGCTGTACCAGTTCCCCAAACTTCTTCCAATTTTCCAGCTTTATAAGCATCATAAACTTCATCAATGGAGAGTCTTTTTTCTACTACATCATAACCCCATTCCTTACAAAGAGTAATAACCGAATCTCTTGTAATTCCTGGTAAAATACTTCCGTTTAACTGTGGTGTTATCACTTTACCATCAATTTTAAAGAAAATATTCATAGAACCAACTTCTTCAATATATTTTCTTTCTACACCATCGAGCCAAAGAACTTGTTCATATTCTTCACTATTAGCTTTCACTTGTCCAATCAGACTGGCAGCATAATTTCCACCTGTTTTTGCTTCACCAATACCACCTCTTACTGCTCTTACATAATCATCTTCAATCCAAATAGCAACTGGATCAAGACCGTTTGCATAGTAAACACCACTTGGAGAAAGAATAATAAGGAATAAATATGTTTTTGATGGTTTTACTCCTAAAAATTCATCTGTCGCAATAATAAATGGACGAATATATAGAGAAGTCCCTGGATCTGTTGGAATCCAATCTTCATCCACTTTTACAACAGCTTTTACTGCTTGAACGAAATCTTCTTCTGGAATTTTTGGAATACAAAGTCTTTCATTGCTCCGATTTGCACGCTTTGCATTCATATCTGGACGGAACAATACATGTTCTCCTTTTTCTGATAAATATGCCTTCAACCCCTCAAACATAGCCTGAGAATAGTGAAATACCATAGCAGAAGGTTCTAATGAAATCTTTTGATATGGAACAATTCTCGGATCATGCCAGCCTTGTCCTTCTGTATAATTCATAATAAACATATGATCGGTAAAGATTTTTCCAAAAGGAAGTGGATGTCCCTTTTCTGGTTTTTGTTTTGGATTTTTGGTCTTTTCAATCTTAATGTCTAACATAATTATTCCCTCTCTCTTTATCTTTTTTCCTGTCTTTCACTTTAACACGCTAGCGAAAAAGCTTTTTAAATTTAATTTTTATTATCGTACTTTTTCCTGATAAAGTCAAGAAGAAAATTGACCAAAAATGAATTATTTCACTCTTTCATATTTCAAAAATACATATTCCAAATCAAAATATGTCTGTTCTTCACTATCGGCTGTAATCTTCCATTCTGGCATTTTATCAAGATTTGGGAAATAAGTATCGGCTTTGTATTCATAATCGACTTTTGTCACATGTGCAGTATTACAATATGGTAACATCATTTTATAAATACTTTCCCCACCAATGATATAAATATCTTCACTTGGATATTTTTTTAACTCTTCTAACAATTCTTCTTGACTATGAACAATAATGGCATCTTTCTTTGTATAATTCTTATCGGTTGTCAATACAATATTCGTTCTTTTCGCCAATGGCATTTGGTTTGGAAAACTTTCTAATGTCTTTCTTCCCATAACAACAACTTTCCCTGTTGTCATTTGACGGAAAAATTTCATATCATCTGGAATATGCACTAATAATTTATTATTAAAACCGATTGCCCAATTTTTATCCGCATTTACAATCAAGTTCATAAACGGTAACTTCCTTTCTTTCTATTTCTTTCTACTTCTTCCTATCGCTCCATACTCTTTTTAAATGGCAATTGGAATATTTTTAATTTGTTCTCCTGCTTCATAATCTTCAATTTTAAAGTCATCTTTTGTAAACTGATAGAAATCTTTTATTTCTGGATTCATAGAGAACTTTGGTGCAGGATGAGTTGGACGTTTTATCAACTCTTCAATAATTGGAATATGACGATCATAAATATGGGCATCTGCAATTACATGTACAAATTCCCCAACTTGCATATCGCAAACTTGTGCTAACATATGAAGCAATACTGCATATTGCACGACATTCCAGTTATTTGCCGCTAAAATATCTTGAGAACGCTGATTTAAAATTCCATTTAATACAAGTTTATCACTATCTTTTTTCTTTGTTACATTAAATGTCATACTATAAGCGCATGGGTATAAATTCATTTCATGTAAATCCGCAAATGTATAAATATTTGTCATAATACGACGGCTATATGGATTGTTTTTCAAGTCATAAATAACGCGATCCACTTGATCCATCATTCCTTCTTTATACTGATGTTTTACCCCTAGCTGATATCCATAGGCTTTACCGATAGAGCCATTTTCATCTGCCCAGCTGTCCCAAATATGACTGTTTAAGTCATGAATATTATTGGATTTCTTCTGCCAAATCCAAAGTAATTCATCAATGGCTGACTTTATATAAGTTTTTCTCAATGTAAGAGCCGGAAACTCTTTTGATAAATCATAACGATTAACAACTCCAAATTTCTTAATCGTATAGGCAGGGGTTCCATCTTCCCAATGAGGGCGCACTTTTTCCCCCTCCGTACTCACTCCATTTTCTAAAATATCTTTGCACATATTTATAAATAATGTATCTGCGTAACTCATAATGTTTCCTTTCTCTTATTTATGAATTCTATGTTCCACAAAATAATTATGTCGATAACTCTTCCATATTATCTGTATCTTTTTTATTATAGCAAATTTTTATATAAAGTTGAAGGGAAGAATTGCCTAACGATTTTTTGAACTTCTTACTAAATTTGCCTCAAAGCCTCTAGCTTTAGGTCTAGTGAGTACTAAGTTGGTAGGACTGTAAACAAAATTTATAGTCTTAATCGAAAAAATCACGAAGCATTTCTTCTATTTCTCTTTTTCTTTTTTCATAAGCGTCCATATCAATTACCCATTGTCCTTTTTGATAACAAAGAACATATCCTTCTTTTATCCCTTCTGGCATCCCCTCTTTTTTCCAATGCTCAATTGTTTCATCTTCCATTTCCACTGTAACAATTCCATCTTCAATTCGATCAATCACGACTACGGTTCCTTCTGTAACATTCATATTTTTTCACCTGATCTTTCTATTTTCTTTTCTACAAATTTAAGCACAACTGATTCCCTATAAGGGCAAAATGGTTAAAACTTCTTAACTCTGTATCTTGGAACAAAGACTTTCTAAATTGTACAAATTGACTTTACCTATTTCTAAAACAACCTTTTAACACCTGAATGCTATCACATAAAAAATACCTTTACAATCGTCCTCCTTTTCTATTGCAAAGGTATTTTTCTATCCCATATTCTATTTTATACTAAGAGCATCAATTATCCGACTGGCCTCTAATGCATTATCCCCAATATCAATTCTTGTAAAAGAAAGACCCAAAAGCAAATTTTCATCTGGCGTTTCTCCCTCTTTTATCAAAAATTCTAAAAATAGTTGTTTCATCACTTGTTCTGTCTTCTCATTGGGAAAAAGTCGATTGGCAGCTTGTATTAAGTATTCCTTTTCACACTCTCCTTTGTCTTTCATTTCCATTAAAATTTCTTGAACTTGAGATGCTTTTTCTGGCTCCCAAGAGAGCAAAAAGAGACATTTGCATACTCCTTTTGTAAAAAATGGTTCTTCTTTCACCATCCGAAGGATTTGCTCAAATCGTTCAAAGTGAACAATGGATAAAAACAAATTTCTTTTTACCAATTCATTGACACACCTATCTTGCCATCTCATAGTAATCCCTCCTAACATCAAATTTACTGTCATTTTAAACTACTACTTAGTATTATTATACCAAAAAATTACAAAAAACAAACTATTTTTTTATAAATTTTCCTCTTTCCAAAATGAATATTTTATTGTATAATATGCATAAAAATACATTCCTTGTTTGAGATTTGAAAAAACTAAAAGTTTTATCCTTCAAATAAGGGGTAGTTCAAAAACTATAAAAAGAAAAGAGGAACGATTATGGCACAATTATGGGGAGGTCGTTTTACTAAAGAAACAGACCAGCTTGTTTATAATTTTAATGCATCCATTTCATTTGATCAGAAATTTTATCATCAAGATATTGAGGGCAGTATGGCCCATGTTAAAATGTTAGCAGCAACAGGAATTTTAACCGAAGAAGAAAAAGAGAAAATCCTTTCTGGTCTTTCTAGTATTTTAACCGATGTGGAAAATGGAATACTCTCTATCACTTCTGAATATGAAGATATTCATAGCTTTGTAGAGGCAAATTTAATTGATCGCATTGGCGAAGCTGGAAAAAAGCTTCATACAGGGAGAAGCCGCAACGATCAAGTAGCTCTTGATATGAAACTCTATACAAGAGATGAAATTATTGCCATCAAAGAACTTGTCTTGCACTTAATGGAAACCCTTCATAACTTAATGAAACAACATATTCATACTTATATGCCTGGTTTTACTCATCTCCAAAAGGCACAACCTGTTACACTGGCTCATCATCTTGGAGCTTATATGGAAATGTTTAAAAGAGATTATAGTCGTTTAACTGACATTTATAACCGAATGAATTATTGTCCTCTCGGCTCTGGCGCATTAGCAGGAACAACATATCCTCTTGATCGCGAATTAACAGCGAAACTTCTTGGCTTTTATGGCCCAACATTAAACAGTATGGACTCCGTATCGGATCGAGATTACTTAATAGAACTGCTTTCCGCTTGCTCTACGATTATGATGCACTTAAGCCGTTTTTCTGAAGAAATTATCATTTGGAATTCCAATGAATATCGCTTTATTGAACTGGACGACGCTTATAGCACAGGAAGTTCTATTATGCCACAGAAAAAAAATCCCGATATTGCGGAGTTAGTTCGTGGAAAAACAGGCCGTGTCTATGGAGCTTTAACAAGTCTTTTAACAACGATGAAAGGAATCCCACTTGCTTATAATAAAGATATGCAAGAAGATAAAGAATTAACTTTTGATGCTCTTGATACCGTAAAAGGCTGCCTTGCTCTCTTTACTGGAATGGTTTCCACGATGACTGTTTTAGAAAAAAATATGGAAAAGAGCGCAAAAAATGGTTTCACCAACGCAACCGATGCCGCAGACTATCTTGTAAATCATGGAGTTCCATTCCGCGACGCCCATAGCATCGTTGGCCAACTTGTCCTCTTTTGTATCGAAAAAGGAATTTCTCTTGATGATATGACACTAGAACAGTATAAAGAAATCTGTCCTGTCTTTGAACAAGATATTTACGATGCGATTAGCATGAAAACTTGTGTAGAAAAACGAAATACGATCGGTGCTCCTGGGCAAGAAGCTATGGAAAAAGTGCTCGCTATCAATGAATCATACTTAACTTCTCTCAAAAACGATGAGAAATAAACTACTTGGCTGGTTGTCTTCCCGTAAACGATAACAACGAAATGCCAACAAAAAAGACAGATATTTTTTCAATAATTGGATAAAATATCTGTCTTTACTTTCCTATTTTTTATCGTCTTTATTCTTTCTCCGTCGGAAAGATAAGCTCGATTTGTTTTCCTTCTATGGCATATATCTGATAGCCTTTTATATCCGATTGTTCCATCAACGACTTGGCCAAAAGAAAATCCTCTTGCAAAATTCGAATTGAAATGCCACAAGAACTAGAAATTTCTCGCAAAGTGGGCATAATCATAAATTTTACTTTTTCTCTTAAATAGCTCTGTCCTGCCATAGCACTATGGGTTGATGGAAATGTAATTAAATAATATTTCATTTTAACAACAGTCCCAATTATATAAAATATTTGAAAAATCTAATTTCTTTAAATCTTCTTCTCGAATAAAGAAATTTCCAACACCACTATCGCCCCACATTACTTTATCTCCTGAGCCTTTTACACCGAACTCACTATCAAGCTGAAATAGAAGTATATTATGTTCGCTCCCCTCTTCTCTTGGATCGGACTGAGTGAAAAATGGATAGCCAGAAACTTTATGTCCTTGTCCTCCATCCTCCTCCATAATGGCATCATAGACTTCTTCCTCTAAGTCCCAAAAGTCAATAACTTCATCTTCTGGGAAACGCTCTTGAAATCGTCTTTTTAACTCTAATTCCATGCGATAATCATTGATGCTAAGAGATTCTCTCCCTAATATAAAGTTCATTTTATATTCTCCATTTACTGGAAAATACTCATCTTCTTCCCACTGTTCTTCTTTCTGGGCTAAAAAACTTTTTACCATCTCCTCTGTCACTGTATCATCTACGTTTTCATGATACAGCACTCGAAAACCACGTTGATCCATATAGTCGTCCAAGTTTAGTCCCCAAAGATCGTTATCATTCTTAATAAAGAATTGAAGAATCCCTGTTTGCGGAAACATCTCTAACCCTTGTAAATCGCGACAATTAATCTGTGCTAATAGCCGAAGCTGTCTTCCTTCTTCATCTAAAGGCCATAATTCTTGACTTGGCACATAAGGAATTCCCCCTACTTTACTATCAAAAATAGTGACCTGCTCTTCTTTTAACGCAATCTTCATTACTGGCTGACTGATTTCCTCTTTAATTTCTTCATAAATTCCTAAAAACTTTTCTTCTAATGTCATTTGTGCACTCCCTTATTCCAAAACATTCACTTACACTTCTACTGCTTTAGTAGTGCCTTATTCCTGTATAGAAAATGTAATTCCCATTCGATAATAAAAACTTCATTCATTAAATTAAATTGTAATTACTTTTCCTGCTCTTTGCATTTGTTCTACAATATCATACATATTCGATACCGTCCCAACTTTCAACTTATCTGCAATTCCATAATAATTAAGACAAGTTCCGCATACAAAGATCCCTACCTCTTTTTCTGATAAATGTAATAAATGTTCTATGCATTGTTCATCTTCTACTGCTAATTTCACTCCTCCATTCATAAAAAGAATTGCTTTTGGCAACTCTTTTGATTGGGTTAGAGTGTAAAGAAACATCTGTATTAACGATCTTCCTAATGTGTGATCGCCTTCCCCAACATAGTCTTTTCCTACAAAAATCACATAATCTTTCTTATCTTCTCCGCTATATTTTTGTTCCTTCTCAAACTGTTCTAACACTTCTTCACATTGCTCACAGTCTTTTCCAAAAGATACATAAAATTTCCCCGCTTTTTCCTCTGCTTGTATTCCAAATCCTTGATTATTGGCCAAACGTTTTAAGTTTTCAACAGCCATTTTATTATCAACAATAATAAGAAACTCTGTAGCACCTTCTTCTATCTCTTTCTTTGCCATAATTACTGGAATTGGGCAAGCTTTTCCAACCGCATCGATCAACTTCATTCTCTCTATTTCCTTTCTTATATTTTAACATTTTTTACAATTGGCAAACGGTTTCTTTCTTGTTTCTTTGTTTCTATTGTATCATTAATTTATCATTCACGAAACAAAAATTTAACTTTTTTAGAAACCTTTATGAACTCTTTATATGAATCGTTTTTCTTAAAATGGAAGCCCGTCTTTTTCATAAAAATAGGAGAAAATAGCTTCTAATACTCCTCCACCAATACTTCTTGCTTTATCAGAGATTGTAAAGCAGTGGGATTGCTCACATCTTGGATCGATATCTCCTGATTTCATTCCTTTTACAACAACAACTCCCTCTTGCAACATTCCTCTTACAATTCCTGTAAGCTGTGCATAAATTGGATCTTCATTGGAATAAGCAACCACATCTCCTTTTTGTACCAAATCTCCAATACTTGCTACAGGATGAAAAATTCCATCACTAGCAGCACGAATAATTCGTTCCACTGTGTATCCTCCAATATTTCCTGGAACTCCCGTATTCGGAATAGCACCTCCCTCTTTTATTACCGTTCCTAAATAATGACCACGCTTTGTCTCAATAACTCTATGACAATCCTCTCCTGCAACGAATCCTGGACCCACTCCAATTACTAATGATGCATCGGTAATCGAAGTATTCAAATTCCTCTTGGCTAAAATGGCATCCACAACAACGTCTGGTTTCCACCATTTTATAACTTCTGCCTCTTCATCTACTAACACAGGAATTTGTTCTTGTTTTAATATGTCTTCTATTTCTTCAAATCCTTTTGCATATTTTGCAGTTATTCCTTCCACCACTGCAGTTTCTTCATAAATAGCCCTTGAAAATGCAACGGTTCTTCGAACAGCTGTCGGAACTTCCAAATCAGTCATAACGACTGTAAAACCACATCGTTTTAAACGATATCCAATCCCTGTTGCTAGATCTCCTGCACCTTTTATTACTACTTTCATCATTTTTCCTCCATTTTGCTTTCTTCTGCTACTTTCCTTTATTGCTCGTTCTCTTTTCTTCTGCAAATTAGACTATTTTCAAATCCTCTCTTTTCTAAATGAGCGACTATCTGTTTTGCTAATTCCATTCTCTCTTTTGTATCGACTTTTTGAATAATGGCCCAATATTCTTTTCCAAAACAACCTTTTCTTAACGCCCGTTCTTCTAAATATAACGTTGCCATATCTTCTACTGTTATCACATCTTCTTCTGATTTTCCTAACAAGAACGCCACTCGCTCTGGACGATGACACACTTCTTTTATGGGCTTACCACAAGCATCAATTCCTTGAATCCCTAATACAATGGTCGTTTCTTTTGGAATCACTGGCTCACTCTCACTGGGAACTTTTGTTGGTAATCCTTTCGAACCATCTGCCTCAATTAAAACGATGGGATAGGTGGCAAAGATTTTCTTTAAAAATTCTTCATTTACCCTAGTTAACTTCTCCCCATTCCAAGGAAGTGCTACTGTTACAATTCCTTGTCCTTCTTTTTTCATAAGTTGTCGTAACATTTCCTCATTTTCCTCCAACAAAACTTCTCCATAAGAAGGAGTCATTATTTTCGTGGTTGTCGTACAAACCACCTTTTTTTTAGCCATTTGATATTCTTTTGCCAGTGCTTCAATCAGTGTGGTTTTTCCACCTCCTCCTACCGTGCAAATAATATTTCTATCTTCTGCATTCACACCAAGTGCTTTTAATATACCACCTTGTATTACAGTTCCATCTTTCTTATATAATTCAACCAAATTCAACTACAAACATTCCTCTCTTTTCTATCATACATAAGTAATAAAATTTCCATAACCCCTTGGAAATAGAACATTGGAAATATGATAAAATTATATCATGTTCCATAAATATTCCAAGTTATTTTCGGGAGGAACTCGCTTTTTTTGCAAAATTATGCGACAATATAATTTAGAGAAATTTTCTATAACAGTGCAAAACTTCCATCAAGACAAACTATGTTTTGTACGAATAACCATTAAATTTGTAATTATGTAATAAGGAAAGGTAATATTTATGAGTGATATTCGTCTTACAACAATGACTAAAACTTCTGGTTGTGCGGCTAAAATTGGCCCTTCTGTCCTTCAAGGGATTTTATCCTCCCTTCCAAAATTTCAGGATCCAAACTTATTAGTTGGATTTGATACAAGCGATGATGCTTGTGTTTACAAAATTAACGAAGATACCGTCGCCATTCAAACGGTTGATTTCTTTCCACCAATGGTAGATGATCCCTATACCTTTGGACAGATCGCTGCAGCAAATGCACTAAGTGACGTCTATGCCATGGGAGGAAATCCTAGCACAGCTATGAACCTTCTTTGTTTTCCTTCCTGTGTAGAATTAGAAGTTATGAAAGAAATTTTAGAAGGGGGATATGCAAAAGTAAAGGAAGCAGGTGCTATTATTGCAGGTGGCCATACCATTGCGGATCCAACTCCCAAATATGGCCTTTGTGTTACAGGCTTTGCCCATCCTTCTGAAATCCTCACAAATAGCAATGCAAAAGAAGGAGATGTTCTCGTCTTAACAAAGCCAATTGGCGTCGGAATCATGAATACTGCCGGAAAAGCAGGACTGCTTTCCGATAAGCAATTAAAAGAAAGCGCTTCTATTATGTCTACGCTAAATAAATATGCAAAACAGTGCACCAAAGGATTAGAAGTACATTCTTGTACCGATGTTACAGGGTTTAGCCTTATGGGGCATAGCTATGAAATGGCATCCGGCAGCCAAAAGACAATTGCCCTTCATACTACTTCTATTCCGATTCTAACCGATGCCCTTTCTTTTGCATCCATGGGAATTATCCCTGAAGGAATGTACAATAATTTAGACTATTTACAAGAAAAATTTGATACAAAAACTGCTGTGGAACAGGCACTAATGGATGTCCTCTTTGATCCACAGACATCTGGTGGTTTATTACTTTCTATGCCAGAAAAAGATGCTAAAGTCTATCTTTCTCGTATGGAAGAATTTACTCCTTGGGCAAAAATAATTGGAGATGTTCGCAAGCAAGAAGAAAAACATTTACTCCTGTATTAAAATCGTATTCATTCCTAGAAATAATAGAAAGTCACAAAGTATGCGCCATGCATACTTTGTGCTAAAAAGAGCTTATGGATTTATTTCTTAAGCTCTTTTTTCTTAGGAATCCGCCTATTTTTTTATACAAAAATCTTATATTTTATTTTCATTCTTATTTCTTTTTATGATAAAATTATCATAAAACAAACTTTATTTTTTCATTTTTTCGTTTTTCTTTATGAGAACTTAACGCAAGATTGTTAAATTATTACGCTTTGTCTTCTTCTTTATCTCAATAATTTTTCTATAACAATCTATCTTAAATAAAATTGTAATTTTAAATTTCTTTTAAAATCATAATTATTTTGAATATTTCCCTTGCTTTTCTATGTCAATTGTATTTTTTCGCATACAACACTCGTTAAATTTTTAATTATTATTATAACAATTGCAATATTTCAAAAATGTGGTAAAGTATTACTTAGATAATTCTTGCATACAAAATACAATGTATGGCAATCATATAATTATATACTCAAGGAGGAAACAATAATGAATAAAATGGCAGGATTCAGCGTTATGATCGAAAAGCTGAAAAAAAGTCCAAAAACAATCGTTTTTACAGAAGGTACGGATCCTAGAATCTTAGAAGCTGCTTCTCGTTTATTAGCTTCTAATTTCTTAACACCAATTTTAGTTGGAAATAAAGAAGAAGTTGAAAAAGCTGCAGAAGAATATGGTTTCAATATTCGTGGTGGACAGATAATCGATCCACAAAACTTCGATAGAATCGATGAAATGGTTGACCTTTACTGCGAACTTCGTAAAAGCAAAGGTGTGACACCTGAAGACGCTCGTAAAGCATTAAGTAAAGGAAATAACTTCGGTACTATGCTCGTAAAAATGGGTATCGCAGATTCTTTACTCGGTGGTGCTACTTATTCTACAGCAGATACTGTTCGCCCAGCACTTCAGTTAATCAAAACAAAACCAGGTTCTAGCGTTGTATCTTCTTGCTTTATTTTAGTTCGTCCATCTGCTACAGGTGATAACGAAGTATTAGCAATGGGTGATTGTGCAATCAATATTAAACCAACAGAAGATCAGCTTGTTGAAATCGCTTACGCTTCTGCTGAATGTGGTAAAATTTTTGGTATCGACCCTAAAGTTGCTTTCTTAAGCTACTCTACTCTTGGATCAGGAAAAGGGGAAGACGTGGATAAAATGCGCAATGCTGCTGCAAAAGCAAAAGCTGCTTATCCAGAATTACCAATTGAAGGAGAAATCCAATTTGACGCTGCCGTTTCTCCACGTGTTGCAAAAACAAAATGCCCAGATAGCGCAGTTGCTGGACATGCAAACGTATTTATTTTCCCAGATATCAACGCTGGTAACATCGGTTATAAAATCGCGCAACGTCTTGGTAACTTTGAAGCATACGGTCCTATTCTTTTAGGTCTTAATGCTCCAATCAATGACTTATCTCGCGGTTGTAACGCAGAAGAAGTTTACTCTATGGCTATTATTACAGCAGCTTTAGTAGAAGACTAATTATAAATTTATTGAACTGAAACTTTCCTTAATGTGATAATAAAGGAGGTAGCAAAAACTTTTTTTCTTGCTACCTCCTCTTTTTTATATGATAGGAAATTTCGTTTGATTGTTACCGTTGTCCTTTTCCTATTTTTCTTATGGCCTGTAACACTTGTTCCACTTCTTCTTTCGTATTTTCATATCCAAAAGAAAACCGAATCGTTCCTCTTGGAAAAGTTCCAAGTGTCTTATGCGCATTTGGAGCACAATGCATTCCCACTCTTGTCATAATCCCATATTCACTATCTAATAAAAAGGCAAGTTCTGCTTCATCCATCCAATCGCATTGAAGGGAAACAACCGGTACGCGATTTTCAATGCCTTCATGCCCTATCACTTGTATCCCATCTATTTGCTTTATTCCGTCTAAAAACTGCTTTGTCAATTTTAATTCCTTTTTTTGAATCTCCTCGATTCCAACATGATTTAAATATTGAAGAGAAGCATTTAACCCAAAAATAGCAGGTAAATTTAATGTTCCAGCCTCAAATTTATCCGGAAGAATTTCTGGTGTTTCCTCCGAGTCAGATGCGCTTCCCGTTCCTCCTGTAATCAAAGGCTCTACTTCTTTTGCTATTTTGTCGCTTATTAAAAACCCTCCAATTCCTTGTGGTGCTAATAATCCTTTATGTCCTGTAAAAGCTAAAATATCTATCTTCATCTCTTTCATAGAAATAGGAAAGACACCTGCCTCTTGTGCCGAATCTACAATAAAAGTTAACCCATACCGCTCACACAACTCTCCTATTTTTTTTAATGGCATTCTCGTTCCACATACATTGGAGGCTGATGTTAAAATAATCGCTTTTGTATTACTCTTTATTAGAGTTTCCACTTTTTCTACGATTAAATCCCCTTGGTTTGTACAGGGGATTCTTGAAAACGAAACCCCTTGTTTTTGTAACTGAACTAACGGTCTCATAACCGCATTATGCTCCATGGCACTCACTAATACATGATCTCCTCTTTTTAAATACCCTTTTAAAATCATGTTGAGAGCATATGTAATATTTTGCGTAAAAACAACATTTTCACATGGTGAAAACTCAAAAAGGCGACAAAGTTTTTCCCTCGTATCATAGATAACACTTGCCGTACTATAAGCGGACTGATAACCTCCTCGATTCACATTTGTTCCATAGTTTTTCATATAATCCGTTACCGCTTCTATTACACTCTCTGGCTTTGGAAAAGAAGTGGCAGCAGAATCAAAATATAACTTTTTCATACAACATTCTCCATTTTTCTATTTTCTCTCTTTATTATAACATAAAAGAACAAAGTGTCCATTGCACCCGATTTGGAACTTTTTGTTGCTTTTTTGCAATGGACACTTTGTAAAATTTCCTTTGTTTTTATGACTGTAAATACTGCTTCATATTTTTTAATGCCGTCTTCTCTAAACGACTCACTTGTGCTTGGGAAATGCTAATTTCATCTGCCACTTCGGTCTGAGTTCTTCCCTCAAAAAAACGTAACCTTATAATTTCATTTTCCCTTCTAGAAAGACGCTTCATAGCCTCTTTTAAAGCGATATCCTCGATCCAGTTTTCTTCTCCACTTTTTTTATCCCTTACTTGATCCATAAGATATAATGTATCTCCACCTTCTTGATATACGGGCTCATATAATGACATTGGACTGGCAATCGCATCTAACGCACGAATGACTTCCTCTTTCTTCATCTCGATCTGTTCCGCCACTTCTTCTATCGTCGGTTCACGATTTAATTGCTTTGTTAGGCTTTCTTTTGCATAAATTGCCTTATAAGCAATATCTCTTAAAGAACGGCTCACTCGAATACTATTATTATCCCTTAAATAGCGTCTGACTTCTCCAATAATCATCGGACAAGCATAGGTCGAAAACTGTACATCTAATTCATCATTAAAATTATCAATTGCCTTCATTAAACCAATACAACCTACTTGGAATAGATCATCAAAGTTTTCATTGCTATTGGAAAATCGCTGAATAATGCTGAGTACTAAGCGTAAATTTCCTTGGATATAGCGTTCTCTCGCTCTTTTATTTCCCTTTTTGATTTGCTTCATCAATTCCTGTTTTTCTTCTTTCTTTAAAAGAGGGAGTTCAGTTGTATTCACACCGCAAATTTCCACTTTATTCAGAGCCATAATCGATTTCTCCTTTTGTATTAGTAGTGTCTACTTTTAATGATTCACTATTTCTAAGTAAACTATACATACCTTATTTTGGAAGAAATCATTGACAAGAAAGCAGGTTAATACTATCCTTATAATTATCAGAATATATTTTGACAAAACAGAAAGGATTTTACTTATGGAACAATCAAATGAGCAAAGACTTGGGACACTTCCGATTCCTAAACTCATGCTAAGCCTTGCTATCCCTTCTGTCATTGCCCAAATTATTAATGTTCTTTATAACATTGTAGATCGCATTTATATTGGGCATATGTCAGATGTAGGTGATATCGCTTTAACAGGAGTTGGTGTTACTTTCCCAATTATTATGCTGATTTCTGCTTTCAGTTATTTTGTCGGTTCAGGAGGTGCGCCTCTTGCTTCTATTCAGTTAGGCCGTCAAAATAAAGAAAAAGCAGAACAAATTCTTGGAAACGGTACAAGCCTTTTAATCTTATTTTCTATTGTACTAACACTCTTTTTCTTTTTTTTCAAAACTCCTCTTTTATATTTATTTGGAGCAAGTAATAGCACAATTATTTATGCTAATGACTATTTAGATGTTTATTTGCTTGGAACGATTTTTGTCCAACTTTCTTTAGGGTTAAACTTATTTATTAGCTCTCAAGGACAGGCGAAAACCGCTATGCTCTCTGTGCTTATCGGTGCTGTTACAAATATTGTACTAGACCCTATTTTTATTTTTGGGTTGCATATGGGCGTTCGTGGTGCTGCAACTGCTACCGTAATTTCTCAAGCATTCAGTGCTATTTGGGTTGTTTCTTTTTTAAGCTCAAAACGTTCTGTCATTCGGATTCGCCTTCGTTATCTAAAGCCAGACTTTGAAATTGTAAAACATATCGCATCCTTAGGAATTTCTCCTTTTATTATGCAAAGCACCGAAAGTCTCATTAATATTGTGTTGAATCATAGTTTACAGCTTTATGGTGGCGACATTTATGTTGGCTCTATGACAATTATTCAAAGTGTTATGCAATTGATTGTAGTCCCAATTCAAGGATTTACGCAAGGAGTGCAACCGATTATTAGCTACAATTTTGGAGCGAGTCAATTCGAAAGGGTTAAAAAAACCTTTTTTTATACGGTGATTACTACCTTTTTATTGACGACTCTTTCTTGTATTTTAACAACCAAATTTCCAACATTTTTTGCCCGATTCTTTACCGATAAAGAATCTCTCATCTTTATTGTAGGAGAAGTTATGCCAATCTTTATGTCTGGCATTTTTATGTTTGGAATTCAAATGGGTTGTCAAACCGCTTTTATGGGGCTTGGACAAGCAAAAATTTCTCTTTTCTTAGCACTTCTTCGAAAAGTAATTTTATTAGTTCCCCTCGCAATTCTTTTACCACTTATTTATGGAACTGTCACTTCCATTTATTATGCAGAACCAATCTCTGACATTCTTTCTGCAACAATCGCTGGTATTTTATTTTTTGTTACAAGAAAGAAAATATTAAGTCCACAGGCCCTTGAAAGAATAAGCTGACACCTAATATCTAAAAGAGAAAGGAAATACTTATGAACTATCAAATTCGCAATGCTACATTAAAAGATTTAGATGCTATCACAGCCGTTGAGTCCACTTGTTTTCCATCTGCTGAAGCCGCAGATAAAAACAGTTTTAAACTTCGAATTAAGACTTTCCCAGAAAGTTTTTTTCTGGCAGAAACAATAGATGGCCAAATCATAGGCTTTATCAATGGATGTATGACCAATGAATCTGTTTTAAAAGATGAACTCTACCACAATGTTTCTCTTCATAATCCAGCTGGAGATTATCAAACTATTTTCGGACTTGATGTTCTTCCTGCCTATCGAAGACAAGGGATTGCAGCAGCTTTAATGAATCATCTCATCGAGATTTCAAAAAAACGCCAAAAAAAAGGGATGATCCTCACTTGTAAAGATCACTTAATTCATTACTATGAAACATTCGGATACAAACATCAAGGAGTATCAAATTCCACCCATGGTGGAGCTATTTGGAACGATATGCTACTGCGTTTTCATTAACAATACTTAGAACTTCTTAGCCAGCTGCGCATCGTTCGCACATAGTGCTTTTTCTGTTATAGAACAACTCGCTTTGATAGGAATTTCCTATAACAGAAAAAAGGATTTCGGAAGCTAATATCGCTCCCGAAATCCTTTTTCTTGTTGCTCTATCTTAATTTCTCTTTTCTCACAATGTTTTACTCGAATAAACCAATTACTTTTTTGGATTTCTTTAAAAAACTGTTCTAAGACACTTTCTTCTCCTTGTGCCTCTAGCTCTACGGAACCATCTTCACAATTTCTAACCCAACCTGTCACACCCTTTTCCTTTGCAATCATCACTGTTCGATAACGATACCCAACACCTTGTACCCGTCCAGTGACTTTTGCATAATATCGTTTTTTTCCCATAAGATCACTTCCTTTTCTTTCGTGCTCTTCTTTCTTTTATTATACGGTTGTTTCTCTTCTCTTACAAGCCATCTTCTCTCTCTAATCCATTTTTACAATCTCTTTTTTTAATCTTCGAATAATTTTTTTCTCCAATCTTGAAATATAGGATTGAGAAATTCCTAACATATCGGCCACTTCTTTTTGTGTTTTTTCTTCTCCATCTTTTGTATTCAATCCAAAGCGTAGTTCAATAATCAACTTTTCCCGATCCGTTAAGATCTCCATAGCAGTACGCAATAATTTTCTATCCACCTCATCCTCAATATCCCTATAAATAATATCTTCATCCGTTCCTAAAATATCCGATAATAAAAGCTCATTTCCATCCCAATCCACATTTAATGGCTCATCAATGGAGACTTCTAAGCGGGTTTTATTATTTCTTCTTAAATACATTAAAATTTCATTTTCAATACATCGAGAAGCATAGGTAGCCAATTTAATATTTTTATTTGGATTAAATGTATTAATGGCTTTAATTAAACCAATCGTTCCAATGGAAATTAAATCTTCTACTCCAATTCCTGTATTATCAAATTTCTTTGCTATGTACACAACCAAACGTAAATTTCTTTCAATTAAAAGCGCTTTTACTGCTACATCATTATTTTCTAATCGTAACAAAGCTTCTGCTTCTTCCTCTGCTTCTAGAGGCGGCGGTAAAATATCCGAACCTCCAATATAATGTACTTCATTTTTTTGCGGAAATAACATCCCTTTTACACTTTCCACCACTTTAAACTTAATATCATTGACTCCTGCATACTTTAACATCATGGTTTCGTCCTCCTATTTTTGGTTTATTCTCATTTAAAAAGTTCTGTATGTAGCAACAAAAAATATTCTTTTGACGGTGATAATTGTTGATTGGTAATCGCCACAATCACCTCTTTCTTCTCTACATTCCCCTCCTTTGCCACTAGGATACTATCACATACAATAGCTGGCATCTCTCCTGCTTTTTTCCCTACCGATGAAAAAGGAATCATTAACACATCTTCTGGCTTGCCTTCCTTCCCTTTGCCTTGAAAATATCCTTCCATCCAATCTTTTACATCTTCCCTCAACACTCCATAGAGTATAGGGAATTCCCCCACAAGCACTCCTTTTTGACTTTTTGGTTCTTTCAAACGATTTCCCGTATCCAACAATCCCACGGTATGCACTACTTTTTCACCAAACTGCATTGTCACGGGATAGAGAAACTGTTGTTCTTCTCGCACCATTTTTCCAGTTCCTCCAAGAAGCAAAAGCAATAAAAACGTTCCACCTCCTATCATAAGAAAACTCTTCCAATAGAGATTGCGAATCGAAGGTGTTTTTAAAAATAACCATATGTAATAACTAATTTCTGTCTTTTCTACAATCCAAACGATCATTCCTCCTACTGTGGCCGTCATAAAATAAAGACAGAATAACCTCTTTACATACCCTCTTATTCCCGTAAATCCATAGGCAACTCCAACTAAAATCCCACTGATAATAAGAGAGCTTACTATCTGCTGTATTCCATTTGAAAACGGGGCAATTACAAAAAATAAACAGGCAAGTAAAGCTCCTATCAAACTTGCTAACACTCGCCTCTTTGGACTCCCATAAAATCCAAAGACAACAGATAATAACGTAAGGATCAGAAAATCCATTGTTCCATTGATGAAAAACAGTACATCGAGATATACCCTCATTCCTGTTCCTCCTTTTTCTGAACTTCCCTCATTATATAAAATATTCCAAAAAATCCATGTCAAAACATGACATTGAAATCCTCTAATGTTCTTTCTTTATCTCCTTCTTCTTCCAATAGTTTCCTTTTTTCTATCCGATCATAATGGAATCGACACCGTTTTCTTCTTTTTTTACTTTCTTGAAAAGACAATTGACTGATATGATAGAATCCAGTAAAATATATAATTAATGGTCCTTTTTAGGCGATGTAAAATATACTTTATAAATTCTGCTCGTCTTATTACACTGGACAATACAATATATGGAGGAATTATATGAAGACTGGAATTGTAAAACCTAGAACTCTATCTGGTTTTATGGAACTGCTTCCAAAGGAACAGCTTATTTTTAACCAGATCCGTGATACATTATCTGCGGTTTATCGCCAATATGGCTTCTTGCCATTGGACACACCTGTACTTGAACACTCTGAGATTCTTTTAACAAAATCAGGTGGAGAGACAGAAAAACAAATTTATCGTTTTTCAAAAGGGGATACGGATCTTACGATGCGTTTTGACTTAACAGTCCCTCTTGCAAAATATGTTGCAAAAAATTATAGCGCTTTAACTTTCCCATTCCGCAGATATCAAATCGGAAAAGTATATCGTGGAGAACGTGCACAAAAAGGACGCTTTAGAGAATTTTATCAATCCGATATTGATATTATTGGTGATGGCAGTTTAGCTCTCATGAATGATGCAGAAATTCCTAGTATTATCTATGATATCTTCAATCGTTTAGGCCTTAAAGATTTCACAATTCGCATTAACAATCGTAAAGTATTAACTGGATTTTTTGCTATGTTAGGTCTTGATGATAACGCAGAAGGCATTATGCGTATTGTAGATAAATTAGAAAAGATCGGGGAAGAAGCGGTTGAAAAAGAATTAAAAGAATTAGGTGTATCGGAAGAACATTGCCAAAACATTCTACATTTTATCAACTTTAAAGGAACGAATGAAGAAACCATCGCTTTTTTAAATAGTTTAAAAGCGGATAATGAAATCTTTGATTTAGGTGTAGAGGAATTAGACTTTGTTCGTACTGCTATTGCTTCCTATGGTGTTCCTGAAGAAAATTTCCACATTGATTTAACAATCGCTCGTGGACTTGACTATTATACAGGAACTGTTTATGAAACTTCTTTCAATAAGCACCCAGAGATTGGCAGCATTTGTTCTGGTGGTCGCTACGAAAACTTAGCCGGCTACTACACAGAGAAGCAACTTCCAGGGGTTGGAATTTCTATCGGTCTTACAAGACTCTTCTATATTTTAAATGAGAAAGAATATTTAAGAACCGATACGAGTGCTCCTTCTGACGTTCTCGTAATTCCAATGACTGACGACGTTACTCCTTCTATTCAAATCTCAAACAAGCTTAGAAATGCTAATATCAATACACAGATTTATTTTGAGAAAAAGAAATTTAAAGCAAAAATTGGATATGCGGATAAATTATCCATTCCTTTTGCAATTTTCTTAGGCGAAGATGAATTAGCCCAGCAAAAAGTGGCTTTAAAAAATCTTACAACAGGAGAACAACAAGTGATCTCGTTAGAAGAGGCCATTACAATAGTCAAACAATCCCTTTCTGAAAAAGGAAACACAACGATTATTGATACAGAATTAACTTCTCGTTAGTCAATACAAATTATAATCAATAAAGCGTGCTTTCCACATAATACTTTTTATGTGATAAGAAATATCTCCTATCACATAAAAAATGGAGTTATAAGAAAAAACTCTTTCTTATAACTCCATTTTTTTATCTTCTTTTCTTTAAGAATGTTGGAATGCTAATCGTTGTATTATTGTTTCCATTGTTAGGATTTTGAGCTTGTCCATTTTGTCCCTGTGGCATTTGATTTTGTCCTTGAGAGTTTTGTGGAAACATTGGTTGTATATTTGGCATTCCAGTAGCTCCAAAGTTATTTTGTCTTGGCACTCCAGTGGCACCAGTATTTTGTACTCCTTGATTTTGATAAGGATTTTGTTGCTGATATCCTACATTATTATTTGAAAATTGATTTGGTACTTGTTGCTGTGTTGCTTGTCCTGCCTGATAGCTCTGTGACTGTACAGGTGTCTGTGTCTGCACTGATTGCACCGTCTGTCTTGCCTGAGGACTAAGCCCTGAACTAACATCTCTTAATCCTGTTGCAATAATCGTAATGCTCACTTCATCTTCCATCATATGACTACCATTAACGGTACCAAAAATAATGTTAACATCATCTCCAGCAATTTCGGATAAATAAGCAACGGCTTCTGATGTTTCGACAATTCCAATTTCACCTGAGAAGTTAATAATAATATCACTTGCTCCTGAAACAGTTGTCTCAAGCAATGGACTTTCCATTGCACGTTTAATAGCTTCCACAGCTTTACTTTCTCCTGAAGCAGTACCAATACCAATATGAGCAATTCCTTTATCTCTCATAACTGTTTGGATATCGGCAAAGTCAAGGTTAATAAGACCCGGTTTATAAATAAGGTCTGTAATACCTTGCACACCTTGCTGAAGAACTTCGTCTGCTTTTTTCAGTGCTTCTGGAATACTTGTTCTTTTATCACAAATTTGAAGTAACTTATCATTTGGAATAATAATTAATGTATCAACACTCTCTTTTAGCTTTTCAATTCCTGATTTGGCATTGTTCATACGAGGTTTTCCTTCAAACATAAAAGGTTTCGTAACAACACCGACTGTTAAAATACCAAGACTCTTTGCCATTTCAGCGATTAAAGGAGCAGCACCAGTACCAGTACCTCCACCCATTCCACAGGTGACAAAAATCATATCGGCATCTTTAATAAGTTCTGTAATTTCTTCTCTGTTTTCTTCGACAGCACTAGCGCCAATCTCTGGCTTTGCTCCAGCACCCAATCCTTTCGTGAGCTTTTCACCAATTTGAATCTTCGTAGGTGCTTTACATAGTGCTAAAGCCTGTTTATCAGTATTAACACCAATTAAATCTACACCTTCTATATTCTCATCGATCATTCGATTTACCGCATTATTTCCAGCTCCACCCACACCAATTACTAGAATTTTAGCTGGCATGCTCTCTGCATTTGACTTTATTTCAAGCAAAGTTCTTCCTCCTTTTACTCCCTATTTTCGTATTTTATTTTTTCATCCGCAAATATGGATTGATTTCTAAACTATGTATACACTCTTATACTATAATATATTTTTTTTGGCAAATAATCAAGTGGCATAATCTACTTTTTTACTTTTTTCAACCGTCTTCTTCCGCTTTCATTTGTTTTTTATTGACCTTTTTCTCCTTTTTTGGTATAAATGTGACAGTTTTACTGCCTTGTGTAAATTCTTCCATATGAAGAGTCCCTTTCATTCCTTTTGCCTCTTCTAAAATTCCTGGAAGATTCATCATCTTATCTTCCAAATTTTCATTCTTTCCAAGCTGAATTATAATATCATCTTTATAAAGAATCAATTCATCAGCAATACTAAAGCGGATCCGATCAATGTTCAATCCGTTTTCTCGGATTAATTGTGTCACTTCTAATATTTGTTCAAATTTCTTCTTATCTTTCACTGGAAGCTTTTCATGGAGAACAAACTTATTGAACGTAAGTCCCTCCACACATGGCACATCTGTAAAACGTTCCTCAGAGCTTTCAAGAATATACCCATCTTTATCGAAGTAAATATAACGTCCCATATCTTCCACACAGCCAGCTACTGCCATTTCATAGACATCCACACCGATTTCTTTTGCATTGATATAAGTAACATCAATTTTATCGATAAATGGAACTCCTTTAATCGGTCGAATTCGATTCATAAGACAAATAATCAAACTGTTATCAAAATATGCATTTCTCTCAAGCATTGTTCGAATTTCTTTATCCGTATAGCGCGTATTGCCATCAATCGTCACTTTCTCTATATGAAACTGTGTCAAAATCACATAGACTCCTGCTGCTATCAGAAGAAAAAAGAACAGGAGTAAGTATTTCCATTTTAAAATTTTCTTTTTTCTCTTTTTTACTTGCTCTTTTTTTCCCATGACTTTTGTTCTACTTTCTTCTTATCGTCTCGACATTTTAATCTGTCTTGAAACACTTAAAACAATTCCCATTTCTGCTAACAAGAATGTAAGCGAAGTTCCTCCATAACTAATAAATGGAAGTGGAATCCCCGTATTCGGAATGGTATTAGTAACAACCGCAATATTGATTAAAATCTGGATTCCCACTTGTGCCATAACACCAACACAGATTAATGCCCCATAAAGATCTGGAGCATTATTGGCAATAATCATAATTCTCCACAATAACATAATAAACATTGCGATAATACAGATAGCTCCAAACAACCCTAACTCTTCACAAATAATTGAAAAAATCATATCATTATGAGACTCTGGAATAAATCCCATCTTTTGCATACTTTGACCAAGTCCTTTTCCAAAAAAGCCACCAGAACCAACGGCATATAATGACTGCATGATCTGCCAACCATTTTCACTATTTTCTGGATCCAACCATGCAGTAATACGAGCCCCACGGTAGGAAGCCCCTAATAGAACAATAACACCCAAAGCCACACCAGCGATTCCCAAAATAATAAATGGTTTATATTTCGGACTGGCTACAAAAAGCATTAAAAATGTGATTCCCATAATGATAATAGAGGTACTCATATTGGCAACCGCAATCAAAGCAAATATTGGAAGGGTATAAATCCAGATTACTATAATCCCTCTTAAGCTTCTTACCGCTTTTACATGCTTCGTAATCATATAAGCGAGAAATAAAATCAAAAATAACTTTGATATTTCAGAAGGCTGAAACTGCATCGGTCCAATTTGAATCCATCGCTTCGAACCATGACTGGAATTTGGCAGTAACAATACAATGCCTTGTAATAGAAAGGCCACTATATAAAAGACTTTTGTAAATTTCATATAAAAATGATAATTAATATAAGAAATAACAAATAGTCCAATCATACCGATTACGGCCCACATCGCCTGCCGCTTTAAATAAAAGGCTGGATCCCCCATATTTAAATTAGCCACATAAGAACTACTGCTATAAATCATAATAAGTCCAAAACAAACAAGAAATATAACAATAAATAGCATTGGAAAATCAAAATAATTACCTTTTGTAAATAGTTGTCGCAAGTAAAATTGAATCCCACGCCTTTTTTTTCGTCTTGCAGGAGTTTTTGCACTCATCTATCTACTTCACTCCTTTAAATTTCTTACATATTCTTTAAACATTCTACCACGTTCTTCATAATTTTTAAACATTCCCCAACTTGCACAAGCTGGAGAAAGAAGAACGGCTTCCCCTTCTTTTGCTTCCTTTGCAC
This sequence comes from uncultured bacterium, assembly GCA_905214925.1. GTDB lineage: Bacteria > Bacillota > Clostridia > Lachnospirales > Lachnospiraceae > Scybalomonas. The sequence continues at coordinate 61,478 of CAJMOB010000016.1, forward strand.
AATGAGTTACTGCTTCTAATAAATCATCTACGAACACAATATCTGTAAATCCATATTTCTTTGCAGTATCCGCAATAACTGTGGCTGTCTGCCCCAGTAACACAAGCTGTTTTACTTTTCCATTAAATGCCTGAATCCATTCATCAAATGGCACTCCTTTATCATAACCACCGCCAATCAAATATGTCTTTTTATTCATTGCTTGGATTCCTTTGATAGCAGCATCTGGATTGGTTCCTTTTGAATCATTATAATAATCAACGCCACCAACCGTATCCACATATTCAATTCGATGTTCTACTGCACGAAACGCCTTAACAGAGTTTACCACAGAAGAAAGAGGCACTCCAAACCAAACAGACATGGCAACTGCTGCCATCACATTTTCCACATTATGCATGCCGAGTAAATTTAATTCATCGATTTTGCAAACAACTTCTTCTTTTTGTTCTTTTTTTATGTAAATGGCATCTCCTCTTAAGAAAACACCTTCCTCTGGCTCTATTGTATGACTAAAGAAAATTGGCTTTGCTGTTATTTTCTCCACCATTGTTCTCGTTATCTCATCATCATAGTTTAGAACACAGTATTCATTGGCTGTTTGATTTTTTGTAATACTCATTTTTACATTTGCATAATTTTCCATTGTTTTATGGCGATCTAAATGATCCGGTGTTACATTTAAAACAGCACTGATGGTTGGTCGAAACTCTTTTATTGTCTCCAATTGAAAACTGCTAATTTCTGCTACAATTACACTTTCTTTTGTGGTCTCTTCTACAATGCTTGTATAAGGAGTTCCAATATTTCCAACAACAAAGGTACTCTTATAATAATCTTCCATAATTTTTCCGACTAAAGCGGTTGTTGTTGTCTTCCCATTCGTTCCTGTAATTGCAAGTACCCTTCCTTGTCCTGCCTGCCACGCCAATTCAATTTCACTCCAAATTGGAATCTTTTCTTCTCTTACTATCTCAGTAAACGGAGCATCATAAGGAATCCCTGGACTGATAACCATCGCTTCTACTCCATTTAAATGTTCCTTTTTTAAACTTCCAAGAACAAAAGTAATCTTATTTGTCTCTTCGAACTGATCCAGTACTTTCTTTTGATCTAATGATTCATTTCCGTCATATAATACAACATCAGCTCCTTTTTTGAGCAACAATTTCGTCGCTCCTATCCCACTAATTCCTGTTCCGGCCACAAGAAATTTCTTTTGTGTAAATTCCATTCTTTTTTCCTCCTTATAATCCAAGCAACCCTATAAAACACATAATAGCTGTTATAATCGAAAAAATCGCTACGACTTTTGTCTCAGGCCACCCGCTCAATTCAAAATGATGGTGTATTGGCGCCATTTTAAAAACACGTTTTTTCGTCATTCGATAAGAAAAAACTTGTATGATAACCGATAATACTTCTACTAAGTAAATGCACGCAACAATCGCTAAAAATAACGGCATACGTAACATATAAGCGGTAGAGACAACAAAACCTCCAAGTGCTAAGGAACCAGTATCTCCCATGAAAACTCTTGCTGGATAAACATTATATACTAAAAATCCTAGAAGACTTCCAACTCCTGCACAAGTAATCGGTTCTATATTTGAGTCCATTCCAATCGCAACTACAGTAAAAAATACTGCAATTAATACTGTAACACTTGATGCCAATCCGTCAAGCCCATCTGTAAAATTTGCTCCATTTACAGTTCCAAGCACAATAAAAAATAAAATTGGAATAAAAAGAGAACCTGTCTCTAATAGTTTTCCTCCGCTAAAGGGAAGGATCATTGCAGTTCCTATTTCTGTATTGTTTTGTAAATAATAGGCAAAAATTGCAGTTACAATAATCTGGCCAAACATTTTTTGCCATGCTCTAAGTCCTAAGGAACGTTTCATCACCACTTTTAAATAGTCATCAAGAAACCCAATAAACCCAAATCCAAGTGTCACAAATAAAATTGGAACAATTTCTTCATATTCTTTCATATAAAAGAAAGAAGTAACTACAATGCCAGCCAAAATAATCAAGCCTCCCATTGTAGGAGTGCCTGATTTTTTCAAATGAGACTCTGGCCCATCATCTCGAACAAACTGCCCAAATTTCAGTTTTTTCAAAAATGGAATCACAACAGGTCCCAATAGTACATTAATAAAAAATGCAATTAGAATTGGTAATAGTATCTCATATCTCATCTTCTTGCCCACCTTTTTCATATTGGCTCTGCCGTTTACAGTATTTCCCGTTTCGTCTTCTTTTATTGTACAATCTCTTCTGTCGAAACTTCTGCTGTATACTCTTGTTTAATGCCAAGATACGGCAAAATATTTTCAAATACCTCTTTTATCACTGGTGCTGCGATGGTTCCTCCATAATAAGTTCCCACTGGCTCATCAATCATAATAAGCGCAATCACCTTTGGATCGTTTGCTGGTGCAAATCCAAGAAAGCTTGATATATACTTTCCACTTCTCCTTGGAAGTTTTTCGCTAGTAGCTGTTTTTCCCCCTATGCGAAATCCTTCTATTTTAGCATTTTTTCCAGAACCTTCACTAACAACTGCCTCTAAAAGTTCCTTCATCGTATCTGATGTATCTTTTAAAATCACTTGCTCTTTCACTTCATAAGAAAGCTTTTCCACAAGCTGACCTTCCCTTGTTCTTACTTCCATTCCAAAATGAGGTGTCACTAAATTGCCTCCGTTAATAACCGCACTAGCTGCTCTTAACAATTGCAATGGTGTAATCTGAAATGACTGGCCAAAAGACATGGTGGCAAGTTCAACTGCCTTTACATTTTCTTTTTTATGCATAATAGAAGTCGCTTCTCCTGGAACATCAATCCCTGTTTTTTCAAATAATCCAAGTTTTTTGTAATTTTTGTACATGGCATCCACACCAACTCTTGCACCAACATCCATGAACACAGGGTTACAAGAGTTCATAATCCCTTGTTTAAATGTTTCTTGTCCATGCCCTCCTGTTTTATGGCATCGAATCTTTCTATCTTCTACAATTCGAAATCCTGGACAAGAAAAGGTATCGTTTAAAGATACTACTTTTTCTTCTAAGCCCGCCGCCGCTGTTACAATTTTAAAGGTAGAACCAGGTTCATACGTATTATTCACCGAGTTATTTCGCCACATCTGATTCAATAACTCTTGTTTCTCCTCATTTGTTGTGGCTGTTCCCATTTCTGGAATCAAAGTATATGGTTCATTTAAATTAAATTCCGGTACATTGACCATGGCATAAATTTCTCCATTTTGTGGATTCATTACAATGGCGGATACTTGTTTTGCAGAATGAGATTTCATCGCTTTTTTCGCAGCTTGTTCTACATATTTTTGGATATTCAAATCAAGAGAAGTGATTAAACTATTTCCTGGAATGGATTCTTCTCGATCTTCTGCCGCATTCTCTACCTCAACTCCTCTTGCATCAGTAAGTGTTAATATCTTCCCTGGTGTTCCAGATAGGTATTTATCATACTTTACCTCTAATCCAATAATCCCTTGGTTATCACTTCCAGTGAACCCAAGCACTTTGGATGCTAATGTGTCATAGGGATAATATCGTTTATAATCTTCATCGACCATGACACCTGCTAATTTATAAGAACGAATATTGTCCGCTGTTTCCTTTGGAACATTACTTTTGATTTTCTCACGAAGAGAAACTTTTTCCACACGCTTTCGTACTTCTTCTTCTGATAATCCCAACTCTTTTGTCAATATTTCAATTACCTTTTCTGGCTCTTTTAATTGACTGTGAATAACAGAAATGGTACAAACAGCTTTATTCCCAGCAAGAACAACTCCGTTTCTATCGTAAATAATTCCTCTTTCCGCCTTTACGGAACGCTCTCTTTGGTGTAGTTCTAACGCAAGTTTTTGATAGTGATCTGCTTCTTTTACCATTAAATAGCCAAGCCTTACTGATAGACCAACTCCACATAATGCAAAGATACAACCAACGAGAACAATTTTTCGTTTTTGAAACGTCTTTTTTTGATACATAAAAACATAGCCCCATGAAAATATTACTATATCTTATTAGTATTTTCATGAGGTTATGAATGTATTTCTCTTCTATGACTTAGAAGTATCTGTCTTCTTTGTAATTCCTGTTTGTGGAATATTCATGTAAGTCACAAGTTCTTCCATAATTTCTTTACTTAAAGTAACCGCATAACCACTCTGATCTTGTCTTTCGAGTTTTGGTTCATCAATTGTTACATAAATCATAAGCTCTGGTTTTTCAACTGGAACAAAAGAAATAAAAGAAATTAAATATTTCTGGTTACCACGAGGTAATTTTTCCGCTGTTCCTGTCTTTCCACCAATTTTATATCCTTCGATTTTAGCCTTTTGTCCTAACCCTCTTTCCACTGTTTGATAAAGGGATTCTTTTAACCAATCGCTTGTTTCTTTTGATACAGTTTGTTTTACAAGAACTTTTTCTACATTTTTAACAACACCACCATCTTCATTCACAATCTGCTTTACAAGATGTGGTTGATAATAGTATCCACCATTGATCAGAGAACAAAATGCACTTCCAAGTTGAATCATCGTCACATTAATATTTTGTCCAAAACTATTGGTTGCTAAATCCGTGCTTCCCATATTTTCGGCACTGATTAAAAGCCCTGACTCTTCTCCTGGAAGATCCACACCTGTTTTCTTTCCAAATCCGAAGTCGTTTTCATAACGAGTGAACACTTCTTTTCCGTTGGCATCATTAATTTCCATTAATGCTACGTTACAAGATTGTTCTAACGCACCACTCAATGTAATGAGCCCATCTCCACCAGAAGCATAACTATGACATTTGATTGGCTTTGGCCAACCTTCTTTTTGGAGATATCCTGGACAATAATAAGTCTCATTTCCTGTCAAAGTATGCTCTTCAAGTCCTGCTGCAATGGTAAATGGCTTAAAGGTAGAACCTGGTTCATAAATTTTAGATACAAGCTTATTGCTCCATATTTTATTATACGCATCCACTTGCTCTTGTTCTGTCATCTTTTTAATCTCGGATTTTGTATATTCTCTTTCAAGAAGTTCTGGATCTCTTGGATTATTTAAATCATAGGTGGAATCGCTTGCCATAGCAAGAACTTCGCCATTATTTGGATCCATAACTAGCACATTGACACCTTCTGATGCACCGATTTCCTTCATAAACTCTTGAATTTTATTTTCTACGATTCTTTGCACATTGATATCAATGGTTGTCACTAAATTATCCCCATTTTGTGCAGAACGAACGGTACGCTCTAGTTGTGTATCACCATTAATATACCCATATTCTCGTCCATTAATACCATTTAATGTACTATTATATTGTTGCTCTAATCCACCAAAGCCTGCATTTCCACTGTTTGCAAATCCGATAATATTACTAGCAAGTTCATTATTGGGATAACTTCTCTTATATTCTTCCTCAAAATATACCCCTTTAATTCTATCACCTTGCTTGATCGTCTGTTCTTCTCCATCAGCCGTCTGTATAACTAAATCTTGTTCTAAAAACTCTTGAAACGGCTTCACTTTATCATATTCAATCCGTTTTAATAGTTTTTGGTAATAAGATTTCGGATTATCTTCAATAATCTTATTTAACTCGTCTTCCTTTAGACCAAAAAACTGAGCCAAAGCAGATACCGTTGATTTTTGATAAACATTTTTTTCTAGCCCTTTTGCAAGACCTTTATTCCTTTGTTCATCGGCATCAATAATATTCTTTGGCTCAATAATTAAATTATATACTTTTACGCTTGTAGCAAGTGGTGTTCCATTTCGATCGGTTATCTCACCTCTTGCATAGGGAATCGTTGTACTTCGGTAATTTTGTTGTGAAAGCACTTGTTTTTCATAACGTTTTCCATCTTTTACATTAAACTTCATCAACCGAAATCCTACAAATCCAAATCCCAAAAGTATAAATCCAAACATAACGATAAGTTTAAAACGCATTTTATTTGTAAAAACTCGTTTTCTTATTCTATTTGCCATTTTCTCACCTAGCCTTTATTCTTTTGGTATATCTTGATACTGTTTTACATAATCTTTACTAGCACTATCATAATAAATAATTTGATCATCTCCCGCATAGACCATACCAAGCTTTTCTGTGGCTATTTTATAAATGCGATTAAGGTCCATCATACTCTGAAGACGTTCCTTTGTAGCATTGTTTTCATCTTTTAGGTCGTTTAACTGTTGTTCTAGAGAAGCGATGTTATGACTTTGGGCAACGTTTCTACTTTGGGCAGAGATATAGTAGACACAAATTGCCAATGTCGCAAGAACTGATACAGCCAAAATCATTGTATAGACCTTACCAAACGCTAATGCTCTTTCCTGATTTCTACGAATTCTTCTATTTGTTTTTCTTTTTCTTTCAACTTCTGTATTTCTTCTTACAGGTTGTTGTCTTGCTGGTTTCGTCGTTCTAACGGCATTACCATCGTAATACTCATGCTGTTTCTCTCCCATTGTTTCTTCCCCTTTTGCTAATTAAATCTCACTTCACTTTTTCCTTTCAAACACTCTTAACTTAGAGCTCTTTGCTCTCTTATTCTCTTCGATTTCTTCCTCGGTTGGAATAATTGGCTTTCTTGTTACCACTCGCCCTTTTGATACATTACCACACATACAAACTGGAAATGACGTCGGACAAGTACATGGATTTTCATTTTTCTTGAAGCTACTTTTTACGATGCGATCTTCTAAAGAATGGAACGTAATAATACAAAGCCTTCCTTCATCATTTAATAAATCAATCATTTGGTCAAGACTTTGTTTTAATACTTCAAGTTCTTTATTTAATTCAATTCGAATTGCTTGATACGTTCTTTTGGCAGGATGTCCTCCTACTGCTCGAACTTTTGCTGGAATCGCAGCTCTTATAATATCATTGAGCTGTCCTGCTGTTTCGATTGGAGCGATTTGTCTTTGCCGTACAATATGTTTTGCAATATTCTTAGCAAACTTGTCCTCTCCATAGTCACGAATAATGCGATAAAGCTCTTGTTCACTATATTCATTGACAATATCCTTTGCAGTCATCGCTTGCCTTTGATCCATTCTCATGTCAAGAGGTGCATCCTCTTCTCGATATGTAAAACCTCTTTCTGCATTATCAAGCTGATAAGAAGATACGCCAAGATCCAATAAAATCCCATCCACATGATCTATACCAAGTTCTTTTAAAACATTTGGCATATTCACATAATTACTTCTCACAATTGTTACTTTATCACCAAACGGTTTGAGTCTTTCTCTTCCTGTTTCTATGGCTGCCTCATCTTGATCGATTCCGATGAATCTCCCTTTCTCTGACAGTCGCTCACAGACATGGAATGCATGGCCCGCTCCCCCTAATGTTCCATCTACATAGATGCCATCTGGTTTAATATTCAATTGAGCGATGGTTTCCTCTAATAAAACCGACTTATGCTTAAATTCCATTTTTTTCTCCTGTTCTCGTATTTACAGTCTTTTTTGGGTTCTCCCCCATGACATGATAAAAGATAGCCACCAAAACTTTTTTATAATCGCAGCTAATATGTTTGAAGTTCTTTTCGATATAAACTTTCCCAATTTTTACTGTATTTTTATTGTATTATATAATTTAATAGATTGCAATAGAAAATTAATAAAGAAAAGGCGTAAAAAACGTTTGATTTCCGCCATTTTAGACCTTATCTTTTCGTTTTTTACGCCTCGTTTTCCATATGGAGTACAGACCAAGTGTTCTCCCACAACATATTGTTGTATTCTTTGGTCTCTCCCACTATACAAAGTATTTTTAAAATTTTTATAAACACTACAAATTTTTTACAAATTTCTCTTTTTTTCTACAGAAACTTTCTTTTCTTATTTCTTTTTATCTCTTTCGGAAAGATAGCCCTGTTTTCTTCATTCTTATTCTTTTTACAATAATTACACTAATTCCAATAACTGCCAAAACTCCAGCTAATACTTGAGATACTGGAATGCTAGTGCTACCAAGCAATAACTGATCGGTTCTCATTCCTTCAATCCAACAGCGCCCTAAGCCATAGCCTGCTAAATAAACACAGAGTAATTCCCCATCAAACTTTTTTTTCTTTTTCCAAAAGAAAAAGATCAGGAGAAGAACGGCCAAATTCCAAAGCCCTTCATACAAAAAAGTAGGCTGAACTTGAATGTAATCAATTCCTCCGATTGTTACCGCCTTTTGTAAAAGTTCTGGAGTGGTATAACTGGCATCGGCTATCGGAATTTGCATAGCCAAAAGACCATCTGTATAACCACCAAACGCTTCTCGGTTAAAGAAGTTTCCCCATCTTCCCATAATTTGTCCTATCAATAATCCCATAACCATTGTATCCGCCATTAAGAAAAAGGATTTTCTCCTTCTTTTACAAAAAATAATTAGCACAAGAACCGCTGCAATTACCCCACCATAAATAGCAAGTCCTCCTTGTCGAACGGCAAAAATGCTTAAAAGATTATCTTTATAATCTTCCCATGAAAAAATAACATAATAAAGCCTTGCTCCGATAATTGCTGGAATAACCACCCACAGCATATAATCTAAATAGTCCTCTGGATTTTGTTCGGTTCTTTTAGCTTCATGCATTGCCATAGCAAGCCCTGCTAAAAAACCGAGTGCAATAACAATTCCATAAAAATGAATGGAAAATCCTAAAATTGTAATTTCTTTTCCGACATGTTCCAATACAATATTTAAGTTTGGAAATCGAATAGTTCCTATTAACTGATTCATAATTTTTTCCTCCTTCCTCCCATTTTAACAAAGACACCTTAAAATTTCCACTGAATTTTTTCTCTCCAATATTTTCCCTCTCTTTTCTTTCAAAAATATGCTATGATAAAGGAAATGAATGAAATGAGGGAACAAAAAAGAAATGAGGTTTTTTTATTATGGGTAGAACAAATGATCTAGGACAAGATCCTATCGTATCACTCGTCATTCGACTGGCAATTCCAACAATGATCGCTCAATTTGTCAACGTTCTTTATGCCATTGTCGACCGTATGTACATTGGAAATATTCCACAAATTGGAGATACTGCCTTAGCAGGCGTTGGCGTATGCAGCCCTATTATTACACTGCTCACTTCCTTTGGTACTTTAGTGGGAATCGGTGGTTCTGTTCTCGTCTCTATGAGACTTGGAGAAAAAAATCAAAAAAAAGCCGAAGAAATTCTTGCCAACTGTTTTTTGATGTTGGTCATTCTTTCCGCTATTTTAACTATCCTTTTCCTTTTATTAAAAGGAAAATTACTTATTTGGTTCGGTGCTAGTTCTATCACCTTTCCTTATGCCAATACGTATTTAACAATTTATACTGCAGGTACTTTTTTTGCCTTAATGGCACTTGGGATGAATTATTTCATTATTTGTCAAGGCTATTCCACTATCGGTATGCTAACTGTATTAATCGGCGCGATTCTAAACATTATTTTAGACTCTGTTTTTATTTTTGTTTTTCAACTAGGAGTTGCTGGTGCCGCTCTTGCAACTGTTATCTCCCAATTCGCGTCCTGTCTTTTTGTTATTTGCTTTTTATTTAGCAAAAAACCAAAAGTTCGAATCACTTTTTCTGGATATTCCTTTTTTATTATAAAGAGAGTTCTTATGATTGGTTTTTCACCTTTTGTTATTCTCGCTACCGATAGCGTTTTAATTATTGCACTCAATACGGTGCTTCAGCACTATGGCGGTTCGGATGGAGATATGCTCATCGCTGCAGCTACCATTGTACAAAGTTATATGACATTGATCACTTCTCCAATGCTTGGAATTACTGGCGGTTCCCAACCACTTTTAAGCTATAACTACGGGGCAAAAGAAGAAAAACGGGTGACAAAAGGAATTCAAACGGTTGTCGTTTTTTGCTTAATTTTCACAACCATTATGTTCTTTATTTCCCGTTTCCTCCCTCAATACTTTGTTAGACTATTCACTTCGGATCCAAACTATATGGATTTATCCATCTGGGGAATTAAAGTATTTACATTGAGTGTGATTCCATTAAGTTTTCAATATGCGTTTGTAGATACTTTTACGGCTTTAAGTGCAACAAAAGTTGCTCTTTGTCTTTCTTTAGCAAGAAAAGCTCTTTATCTCATTTTAACAATCCTATTGCCAATTCTCTTCGTTGCTCGCTCTGCCTTTTATGCCGAACCACTTTCTGATTTCATCGCTTCGATTGCTTCAACCCTTGTGTTCTTTTTGTTTTATAAAAAGCACATGGAACGGCGTATGGCAGGAATTTCTTAGAAAGGAACAAAATTCTTCCTTTCTAAGAAAATGTGTGCTAGAATATAGAATGGTTTATGGATACTTGAACTTTTTCCTTTTTCTTTTTTATCGTCTCTTTATGATGACACAGTACTAGAAAAGAAAAAGAATGATAGAACTTATGAGAAAGAAAGGATTACAATTATGAAATTAGGTATTGTTGGATTACCAAATGTCGGTAAAAGTACATTATTCAATTCTTTAACAAAAGCAGGAGCAGAATCTGCAAACTATCCATTCTGTACAATCGATCCAAACGTTGGTGTTGTAACCGTTCCAGATGAAAGATTACAAGTGCTTGGAAAAATGTATAATACAAAGAAAATCGTTCCAGCGTTTATTGAATTCGTTGATATTGCTGGACTTGTAAAAGGTGCTTCCAAAGGAGAAGGTCTTGGAAACCAATTTTTAGCAAACATCCGTGAAGTAGATGCGATTGTCCATGTGGTTCGTTGCTTTGAAGATAGTAATATTGTCCATGTAGATGGAAGCATTAGCCCTCTTCGTGATATTGAAACAATTAACTTTGAATTAATTTTCTCTGATATTGAAATTTTAGATCGCCGTATTGCAAAGTCAAGCAAAGGGGCAAAAAATGACAAAAACCTTGCGAAAGAAGTTGAATTATTAAATCGAATTAAAACACATCTTGAAGAAGGTAAACTTGCGAAAACATTTGAGCTTGATAATGAAGACGAAGAAGAAATTTTCAATTCTTGCAATCTCTTAACTGCAAAACCAGTGATCTTTGCTGCAAACGTAAATGAAGATAGTATGGCCGACGACGGAGCTACCAATGAGTTTGTTGCACAAGTAAGAGAATATGCAAAACAGTTTAACTGCGAAGTATTCACAGTTTGTGCTCAAATGGAACAAGAAATTTCTGAATTAGATGAAGACGAAAGAAAAGAATTCCTTGAAGATCTTGGATTAACCGAATCTGGTCTTGATAAATTAATCCGTGCAAGCTACTCTCTTCTTGGACTTTTAAGCTATTTAACAGCAGGAGAACAAGAAGTTCGCGCTTGGACAATTACAAAAGGCACAAAAGCACCTCAAGCTGCTGGTAAAATTCACTCCGATTTCGAACGCGGCTTTATCCGTGCTGACGTTGTAAACTACAATGATTTAGTAGAAAACGGTTCTATGGCTGCTGCCCGCGAAAAAGGACTCGTTCGCTCTGAAGGAAAAGAGTATGTTATGCAAGATGGAGACGTTGTATTATTCAAATTTAATGTATAATCCTCTTTTAAATCGGATAAAAAATAGATGGTATCCGTTGTTTATACGGTAAAAAAAGAAACAAGAGAACAACATCTCTTGTTTCTTTTTTTACTCTTCTTTTTTTTGCTTTGGAATTCTTGTTATAATTTTTGTTCCAACCCCCAATTGACTTTCAATCGTTAGATGATATTGTTGTCCATAATATAATTTAATTCGCTCATTGACATTGCGAAGACCATATCCTTTTGACTGCTGTGTCAAAATCGTATCAATGATTTTTTGCTCCATCCCAATTCCATTATCCTCCACCACAATCAAAATATCGGCTCCATCGCTTTTTGCTGTCACAATTAACTTTCCTCTTCCATCGGTTTTTAAATCAATTCCATGGTCAATGGCATTTTCCACCATAGGCTGTAAAATTAAATTTAAAACAAGATAATCTCCTAACCCCTCTTCCACTTTAATCTCCGTATCAAATTCATAATCATGCATAATTAACTGGATTTGTAAGTAAGATTTCATATTCTCAATTTCATCTTTTAAAGATAAAATATTATTTCCTTTATTTAAGGCTGTTCGATAAAAAGAAGACATAGCTAATGTAATTTTACTAATCTCTTCGCTATTTTGTTCTAATGCGATCCAATTGATCAAAGAAAGAGAATTATATAAAAAGTGGGGATTAATCTGAGCCTGTAATGCTCGCATTTCATATTCTTTTTGTTTAATTTTACTCTCATACACTTCTTCAATCAGTTGCTTAATGCGAGTGAGCATTTTATTAAACCCCCGAATTAACTCTCCTATTTCATCTTGGGCATCGCTATGCACTCTCATTTCCAACGTTCCTTGCTCCACGGATTCCATATTAGATTTTAACTGTTCAATTCCTTTAATTGTGCGATTAGTGATAATTCGAATACAAAGGAAGGATAAGCAAATACAGAGAATAACGCCGATAATAACATCTTTCATAATTCTTTCAATTTCCATCTGAATACTTTGAGAAGAACGATATAAATAGGCTGTCCAATCATTTTCTGTCGCTTTCTTTTTTGTCACAATATAATCTTCTTGCTTTTTCTCCTCTTCAATCACCTGTTCTAACGATATTTGTTGCCATTCTTTGTCTTTTGAAAACTTCTGTGTATCATAAAGAATCCTGCCATTTTGATCAAGCATATAAATACCATAATCAGTGTTTGTCATATTTTGAAACTGCTCAAATAATTTATGATAATCTACTTCAATATAAATAATATTTACTTTCTCTTCTTGTTGTAATGAAGGGATTCGTCTTGCTGAAAACACCTTCTTTTGATTTGGAAGAAAAACCCAGTGAGGAAGACGATCGTTTTTAATTTCAGAAAACCATGATTTATTTTTAATTTTAGAAACAGGCATAATGCTATTTTCAAATCCGGCTTCATTGGAGTCAACATAGAGCGTAATCCTTTGTATCTCTTTATGAAAGTATTTCATAGAGCCAACTAAAGAATTAAATCCATCACTATAATCCAAATATTTTTCATAATTGGAATTATAAGAATCATTGCAAATTCTCTCCACGGTACTACTAAAGGAAATATAATCACTTAAATTATTATACACTTTTATCTGTCCATCAAGACTAGAAATCGCCTGTTTTAAATAATCTTCATTTCGAACGGCTTCTTGTCGATATAAAATTTCTTGCACTTGAATCATAACAACAGTTCCAATGAGAAGCAAAGGAATAAGTCCAAAACAAAAATAGTTAAAGATCAACTTATTGCGAAGTTTCATATCTTTAAACCATTTTGGTTGCCTCACTCTTCACCACCTCCAATATCTCGGTATTTTTGCGGACTCACCCCAAAATACTCACGAAAACTTTGACAAAAATAGGATACATTTGGATAGCCTACTTCACAACTAATGGTTACAATTTTTTCCTTTGTTTTCTCTAACTTTTCTTTTGCTTGCTCCATACGATAAGACTTGATATATTTGCTTAAATTTTGTCCTGTTTCCTTTTTAAATAAATGGCTTAAATAGCTAGGTGCCATGTGAACCATATCCGCTAATTGGTCTACCCCTATCTCTTCTCCATAGTGATTTGCTATATACTCTTTTATCATCTCTACTTCTTTATGTAAATTAGAAGGACTTCTTAGAAACTCTTCTTCTAAGTAATGAATGGTTCCATTAATAATTTCCATCACCGTAGAAAATTGATCCGCCCGATAGAGTCGATCAATATCTTTATTGAATTCGTTTTCCCTCTCCTTTGGCAAACTTTTATAAAAATCTTTTAAAAGACTAGAAAAAATAAATTTAA
>CAJMOB010000017.1:0-63439 GCA_905214925.1 uncultured bacterium
ATTGGGGTAGCAGTTGGTATGTCAGATGATGGAGATGGTTCTTCTGGTCTTGCAGGTCTTGTATCCTTTTTAATGATTACAAAATTATTAAGTGTAGCAACGGTAACCGCACTGATGGGAGTGCAAGCACCTGCTGCATTTGAAAAGATTGAAAATCAATTTATTGGTATTTTAGCAGGATTAATTGGTGCTACTTGTTATAATAAGTTTAAAAATACAAAACTTCCAGATGCATTAGCGTTTTTTAGTGGAAAACGTGCAGTAGCAATTGTAACGGCTGCCTTTTCTATTATTGCAGCTGGTATTTTATTCTTTGTATGGCCAATTATTTACAATGCACTTGTTACATTAGGAGAAAGTATTATGAGTCTTGGAGCTGTTGGTACAGGACTCTATGTGTTCTTTAACCGCTTGTTAATTCCATTTGGTTTACATCATGCATTAAACTCTGTGTTCTGGTTCGATGTGGCAGGGATTAATGATTTACAAAATTTCTGGGCAAATACAGGCGTATTTGGAGAAACAGGTATGTATATGACAGGTTTCTTCCCATTTATGATGTTTGGTCTTCCAGCTGCTTGTTTGGCTATGTATCATACTGCAAAGCCAAACAAAAAGAAAGTTGTTTTTGGTTTGTTAGCATCTGCTGCATTTTGTGCCTTTTTAACAGGTGTTACAGAGCCAATTGAATTTTCTTTTATGTTTTTAGCTCCTGGTCTTTACTTAGTTCATGCGCTTTTAGCAGGAATAACCGCAGGGATTACAGTGGCGCTTCCAATTCGTGCAGGATTTTCTTTTTCTGGTGGTGGAGTCGATTTATTATTAAGTTCTTTTACACCGTTGGCGCAAAACCCTTGGTTATTGATTCTTGTCGGAATTGTAGTTGGAATTATTTACTATATCGTATTTCGCCTTGTCATTTCTGCTTTTAAATTGAAAACACCAGGGCGAGAAGATGATGATCAAGAAGCAGAAATGAAAGTAGAATTAGCAAATAATGATTATACAGGAATGGCTCAAACCATATTAGAAGGACTTGGAGGAAAAGAAAATATTAAAACTCTTGATAATTGTATTACAAGGCTTCGTTTAGAAATTAATGATTATACAAAAGTAGATGAGAAGAAAATTAAATCTGCAGGAGTTGCAGGGGTTATGAGGCCTTCTAAGACATCAGTACAAGTTATTATTGGACCAAAAGTTCAATTTGTTGCCGATGAGATGAAAAAATTATTATAATAAAAAATAGAGGGAGTATTAGAAAAATATATTAATAGGGATAAAAAAGAAGTAGTTTCCATAAAAATTGAGAAGCTACTTCTTTTTTTGGTAAAGGTAATTCTTTTCCTATCAATGATGCGAATAGAAATGGCAAAGAAAGTGAAAAGTATTAGAAAAAAGGAAAGAAGGATTTTACAATGGGTAAACGAAAGCATAAGAAGAAACAGACAAAAAATTTTATCATTGGTGCAGGTGCCTTAGCAGGAGCGACAATGGCCGCTGTCATGTTAAATAGCAAGAATCAAACAAAGAAAAAAAAGAATGAGCAGACAGATAAAAAAGGGAAAGAAAAGCAAGGGAAGCAAGAAAATAAACAAGGAAAGCAAGAAAATAAACAGGAAAGTGGATGTAAATCAACAGAGAGACAAGTATATTTTATTGGTGGAGGATTAGCTTCTTTAGCAGGAGCTGCCTATTTAATTCGGGATTGTCATATGGAAGGGAAAAGAATTCATATTTTAGAAGGAATGCCTGTATTAGGTGGGAGTAATGATGGTGCGGGTGATGTAAGTAGTGGATTTGTATGTCGAGGAGGAAGAATGTTAAATGAAGAAACCTATGAAAACTTTTGGGAATTATTCAAAGATATTCCTTCTCTTGATATGCCAAACAAAAGTGTCACAGAAGAGATTTTAAATTTTGATCATTTACATCCGACGTATGCACAAGCTCGTTTAATTGATAAAGACGGAAAAATACTCGATGTAAAAAGTATGGGATTTAATACAGCGGATCGTATCGCGCTATTTAAATTAATGCGCACACGGGAAGAAGAGTTAGATGGAATGACCATTGAAGAATGGTTTAAAGATACACCCCACTTTTTTGAAACCAATTTTTGGTATATGTGGCAGACTACCTTTGCTTTTCAGAAATGGTCAAGTTTATTTGAATTAAGACGATATATGAATCGTATGATCTTTGAATTTTCAAGGATTGAAACACTAGAAGGTGTAACAAGAACACCATATAATCAATATGAATCGGTAATTCTTCCTTTAAAAGTGTATTTATCCGAGCATGATGTGGATTTTAGTATTCAAGCAACGGTTACCGATATTGATTTTAAAGATGGAGAAAAAATTACAGCTACAGCCATTCATTTGGACAAAAATGGAAAGGAAGAGATTATTTCGTTACAGGAAAAAGATCTTTGTATTATGACAAATGGTTGTATGACTGATTGTGCAACATTAGGAGATCGGAATACAGCACCAAAATATTGTCCAGAAAACCCAATTTCAGGAAATCTTTGGGCAAAAGTTGCCAAGAAAAAACAAGGACTTGGAAACCCAGAACCATTTTTTAATCATCCAGATGAAACTAACTGGGAAAGTTTTACAGTGACAATGAAAGGAAATAAGTTTCTTAAAATGATTGAAAAATTTAGTGGTAATATTCCTGGGAGTGGTGCATTGATGACATTGAAAGATTCTAATTGGTTAATGAGTATTGTAGTAGCTGCTCAGCCACATTTTAAAAATCAGCCAATGGATACGACAATTTTCTGGGGATATGGCCTTTATACCGATCGAGTCGGAAATTATGTAAAAAAACCGATGCGAGAATGCACGGGTGAAGAGTTATTCATTGAACTGATCCATCATCTTCATATGGAAGCAGAGCAGGAAGAAATTTTAGATTCTGTTGTCAATGTGATTCCGTGTATGATGCCATATATCGATGCACAATTCCAACCAAGAGCTATGTCTGATCGACCAAAGGTGGTACCAAAAGGATCGACTAATTTTGCAATGATTTCCCAGTTTGTCGAGATTCCAGAAGATATGGTATTTACAGAAGAATATTCCGTTCGGGCAGCTAGAATGGCAGTGTATCAATTAATGGGAGTGAAGAATAAAAAAATCTGTCCAGTGACACCATATTATAAAGATCCAAAAGTCCTTGCAAAGGCAGTAAAAAAAGCATATCGATAGAGATTCATTTAGAATAAAAAAAGCACTAGAGAAATTCTCTAGTGCTTAATAACAGCCTGTACGGGAATCGAACCCGTGTTTTCGCCGTGAGAGGGCGACGTCTTAACCTCTTGACCAACAGGCCATGTCTTAACGACAAAAATTATTATAGCAAAAGTTTTTGTTGTCGTCAAGAAATATTTTTTGTTTTTTTAAAATTATTGCAATAGTTTATGTGGTAGCGTCTTTTTCAAGGCCATGGAATATGGTAACCGCTTTTTTCCAGTCCTCTTTTTCCTTTTCTGTTAACGGTTCATTTTTAAAATGAAAGTCATGTTTTCTCATAATTTCTTTAAGACTTCCTAACATGGAATCATATTTTTTGAGTGTGGCTTCTTTCATCTGCTGTACTTTTTCTGGGTTTCGTGCTTTCATTGACAATACCATTTTAAGATGAGGAAGACAAAGCATACCGCTTTCTTTGTATTTTAATAAAAATTCTTGATCGGAGACAGCTTCTGCTATAGCTTTTGTATAATGTTCCTCTCCCTTTTTTTCACGGGTGCAAAAGAAACATTGGTTTTCTTCCTTTTTATTAAAAAGGCTAATTTTTATTTTGGAAGAGTTTAAATTTTTTAATGCTTCATCAAAAAGATCCTGATAGATAATTGCATGAGCGAGTGGATCTCCTAATAAAAGCAACTCTTTGCTATGGCGTTCACAAAATCCGCCTTCTTTTTTGATTTTCAAGCGAATATCGGGTAAGTTTGCACATTCATAAAGGAAATTATCCATAGCACTATGTGTCCTATCTTTCATTAGCGAGCAGACAGGGCAATGATCCTCTATCATATGTTCCATTAAGTTATTCCAAAGCATATGCGATTCTTTTCGTTCCATTTGCATAACCCCTTTTCTTTTCTTTTTATCATTATACAAATATTTCCAATGGTTTACAAGAATAAATAGTTGTTTTTCTTTTTTAAAATAGGGATTTGATTTCTTACAAAAATATTAAAATAATAGATTTGAGGTAGTAGGCGATTGCTTTCCATAAAAAGATAGGATATAATAGGCGAGAATAGGTGGAGACATATGGAGCGTCTTATAGGAAAATAAGAAACGTTAGGAGAGTATATGAGATATTTACTGTTATTTTTGGAGGGAATTATTACATTCATTTCTCCGTGCATTTTACCAATGTTGCCGATTTATATATCCTACTTTGCAGGAGCAGAAGGAAATCAAAAATTTCGAGCGTTTCGCAATGCAATCGCGTTCGTACTTGGTTTTACCATTATTTTTTCATTGATGGGAGCGGCAGCTAGTACAGTGGGAGTATTTTTTCAACAGCATATGAAAATCATCAATTTTATTTGTGGGATTGTTATGATTGTCTTTGGTATTAATCTTTTAGGGCTATATCCGATTAAAGTTTTAAACAATACATATAAAATCCGTTGGAATAAAGATACAAAAAATATGGGAATATTGGGAAGTTTTGTTTTTGGAAGTATTTTTGGGATTGGATGGACTCCTTGTGTAGGTCCTTTTTTAGGTTCTGCCCTTATGATTGCCTCTAATTCAACTAAAATTGTGGAAGGCGTTCTTATGTTAATTGTTTACAGTCTCGGTCTTGGGATTCCTTTTATATTATCGGCCCTTCTTATTCATTTATTGGCAGGGGTATTTCAATTTATAAAATCTCATTATTCTATTATTAAAGGAATTTCAGGTGCTTTACTTATTGTAATTGGAATCTGTATGGCAACTGGATATTTGAATGTTTTCTTATCTCTATTGACATTTTAGGTTATATAAAGGCTCAGTAGACCCAGTGATAAAGGAGGTAATATGAAGAAAAAAAATAGTATTATATTAATTGTAATTATCGTATTATTTGCGACACTTTTAGTTGGTGGAAATATTTTATATCAAAAATTATCAAAGCAAGTAGAAGAACAAGACCAGCAGAAGTTGCAAGAAGAACAGGAAGAACAGGAAACTAGCACAACCACCGAAGAAGAATTGGCAATGGATTTTACCGTCTATGGAAAAGATGGAGAAGAAATTAAGTTATCCCATTTCCAAGGGAAAAAACCAGTTGTTGTGAATTTTTGGGCTAGTTGGTGCGATCCTTGTAAAGAAGAAATGCCATATTTTCAAGAGGCAATCGAGCAATATGGTGATGAAGTTGAATTTCTTATGGTGAATTTAACAGATGGAATGAGAGAAACAGTAGAAAAAGCGGATAAATTCATAAAAAAATCAGGGTATGACATGGATATCGTTTACGATTTAGATTTAGATGCTACTTACACGTATTATATTTCTTCTATTCCAAGAACACTCTTTATCAATCGGGATGGAACATTATATTATGATTATATGGGAGTTATTTCGAAAGAATTTTTAAACTCCAGTATTGAAAAAATACTAGAGTAATCATAAGTTTTTACGTGTATGATGTAAAAAGATAGGATTGATAAAGAGAAAATGTTAGGAATCAAAATAGTTCTATGACTATCAAAATTAGATGGTTGGAAGTTTCTTTCTTGACAAATCTGCGAAAACAAAGTAGAATGATAGCTTGAATTTAGTCAAAAAAATATTGTAGTTGATAAACATTATGTGGAGAAGACAGGTGAGAATCCTGCACAGTCCCGCTACTGTAATTGTATGTCGTTGCGCTATACATAAGTCAGATCGCCACGTTTATCATGTGCAAAATCTACGAGAGATGGATTATGTGCTATCTATTTGTTAAAAGGGCATTTTTGTAAGAACATGCTGTTTTTAATATGAATATGCGCGCACTCTTCCTATGTGGAGAGTGCTTTTTTTTATCTTATTAGGAAATTCTGCACAAAGCGAGCTAGTGTATAAGATAAAAAAGCGTTACGCGCGCGGTCAAGTGTCAAATCCATAGCTCTATAACAAAAGAGAGGAAAATAAGATGAAGAAAATGAAAAAAATTATAGCATTACTACTGGCATTGGTTATGATGTATTCGTTAGTTGCGTGTGGAAATGGAAAAACCAATTCTACAGCAGGCACAAGTACGGCTATGGAAACAACTAGTGCTCAAAAACCGACGAAAGATCGCAGTGGTGAAGAGATTTCTATTCCAGAAAATGTAGAAAAGATTGTGGTATTAGCACCTTCTATTACAGAAACGCTCATGGATCTTGGGTGCACAGATAAGATTATAGGAATTGATACACAGACAAAAGCCTATGGATATGAAGGGCTATCAAAAGATTTACCAGCCTTTGATATGATGGCACCTGATACAGAACAGTTAGCAGCATTAAAGCCAGATGTAATATTTATCTCTGGTATGACATCTGTTGGTGGTACAGACTTATATGGGGATTTGAAGAACATGGGAATCTGTGTTATCAGTATTCCAAGTTCTGATAGTATTCAAGGAGTAAAGGATGATATTACGTTTATTGCTGCTTGTGTAGGAAAGACAGAAGAAGGCGAACAAATCATTGCTAATATGACAGAAGAAATTGATAAGATTGCTGAAATCGGAAAAGCGATCACGGATAAGAAAAAAGTATATTTTGAAATTGCAGCAGCACCAAATGCTTATAGTTTTGGAAAGAACACATTTTTAAATGAAATGATTGAATTAGTAGGGGCAGAAAATGTGCTTGCCGATCAAGATGGATGGCTTTCCGTGGAAACAGAGAGTGTTGTTTCAAAAAATCCAGATGTCATTTTGACAAATGTAAACTATATTGAAGATTCTGTAAATGAAATTCTCTCAAGAAAAGGGTGGGATGGAGTAAATGCAATCTTGAATCAACAGGTTTATTATATTGATAACCAGTCATCCTCCTTACCAAATGAAAATATTGTAAAAGCATTAAAAGAAATAGCGGTTGCTATTTATCCAGATGTTTATGAAAAATAATAAATATGAAAAAGCTATTATAAAAAATTCAGTAAAGGCAGTTTTTTTATTGGTGCTTGCTTGTGTGACGATTATCATTGGAATTGGAATCGGAAGTGTCTTTATCTCTCCTATGAACATCATCCAAATTTTAAAGAGTTTCCTTTTTGGTACAAAATTACCAGAAGGAATAGACCATATTTATTATGGGGTAGTAACAGGAATAAGGCTTCCAAGAGTTTTGATGGCGTTTCTTACAGGAGCGGCATTGTCAGTCAGTGGCACTGTTATGCAGTCTGTTTTGAAAAATCCCTTAGCATCTTCTTATGGACTAGGTGTTTCTTCAGGAGCTGGTCTTGGGGCCACAATTGTGATGATTACTGGGATTACTTCTAGTTGGTTTGGAGCTTTATTTCTTCCAGTAGTTGGAACCGTGTTTGGGCTTGGGGCTGTCATGATCGCGGTTGGATTTGCAGCTCGTATGGATCGATTGCAATCGAACAACACGATTATTTTATCTGGAATGGTAATATCTTTATTTTTAAATGCCATTATGAACATGCTCGCAACAGCCTATTCAGAATATACAAATAAAATTTTACTTTGGCAGCTTGGAACCTTTTCGGGGAAGGAATGGAATTCTATTGGGATACTGGCAGTTGTGACAGTTATCTGCCTTGTTATTTTTCAAAAGCATAGCAAAGAGCTTGATATTATGACTTTTGGAGAAGAGCAAGCATTGATAATGGGTGTGGATTTAAAAAAGGAAAAAAATCTTCTTATTCTTATAACATCGTTTCTAACTGGAACAGCCGTATCTTTTGTGGGTATTATTGGTTTTGTTGATTTGATCGCACCTCATGTTGTCAGGAGATTTTTTGGCTCATCTCATAAATGGGTGCTTCCTATGAGTGCATTATTTGGTGGTGCGTTTATGGTAGTCTGTGATCTTGCAGGGCGTACAATTGCTTCTCCGAGTGAAATTCCAGTTGGTTCTATTACAGCACTGCTTGGGACGCCGTTTTTTCTTTATATTTATTTCTTATCACCAAGAAAGGGGTAGCTATGATAGAAAGAAATCCGATTTTATCAGTAAAAGGAATTAGCTGCGGGTATCGGAATACAGAAATTTTACATGGAATTTCCTTTGAGGTGTTTCCAAACGAAAAACTTTGTATTCTTGGTCCAAATGGATGTGGAAAAACAACCCTTTTAAGAGCAATCGCTAATATGATTCCATTTACAGGAGAAGTAATTGCTTGTGATTTTTCAGTTCAAAAGGCACAAAGAATTAAAGTTGCAAAAACAATATCGCTAATGAGCCAAATGAATTCCCTTTATTTCCCTTATTCTGTTTATGAAACCGTTATGATGGGAAGATATGCTTATCAGAAAGGAATTTTTGGCACAAAGAATGCAGAGGATAAAAAAATTGTAGAGGAAAGTCTAAGACAAACGAAAGCATGGGAATTGAAAGATCGATTGATTACAGAATTATCAGGTGGACAGCTTCAAAGGGTAATGCTTGCCAGAGTGTTTGCTCAGTCGCCAAATATTATTTTATTGGATGAGCCTACCAATCATTTGGATTTAAAATATCAGATAGAATTGATGGAGTATTTGAATGAATGGGTGAAAAAGGGACAAAGATGTGTAGTTAGTGTGTTACATGATATCAATTTAGCGCTTAATTTTTCAGATAAAATTCTTCTTATAGAAGATGGAAAAAGTGTCATGAATACATCGGTAAAGGAATTTTCACTATCTATATTAAATGAAGTGTATGAAATAGACATTGGAAACTATATGAAGACTTCCTTAAAAAAATGGAATGTTTTAGAAAAGAATGGAGCGATAAGATGAAGCAATTATATAGAAGTCCTTATGAAGCATATCCTTTTTTATGCGATACAAAGGATGATTTAAAATGTGATTTTGAACTTTTGACAGATGAATTAGCCAGTCATACAGGGTTGCTTCGAGCAAAAGTAGCAAAATGCGCTGAGATAAATCCTGATATCAACATAGAAATATGTGAAGAATTATGCTGGATCTGTGAAATAATTTATCATTTAAATCCAACTCTGCGCACACAGTTAACCGTAACAACAGAGGAATGTGAGGAATTAAAAAAGAAGATCGATCGATTACAAAATCAAGCGAAAGATAGATGTAAGAAGTTTGTACTTCCAATTGGTGGTGAACTTGCTTGTGAGGCGCATGGGTTGCGGGTAGAAGCTAAGAAATTGGTAAGACTGATTTATCGTTATATCGAATACGGAAATGAAGTTCCGAATTTGTTATTGGATATAGCAAATCTTTTATCTGGGTATTTCTTTTCTTTAGCCCTAGTGTTTAACCTTTATGAGAATGTGGAAGAAGTTCCATTTATTAGTCGAAATTATAAATAAATTTGGAGATTTATGGTTATTCTTGAACCCAACCAACATTTCCACTTGCATATTCTATATAATGGTGCTATAATGAAATACGATTAGATAAGACAAAGCAGAAAGGAGTGGACGTTCGTCCACTCTTCTTCTTTGTTCAGGAAAAAATTTCCAATTACTGTGAAGCAATTGTTACAGTTAAATAATAAAATAAAAAGAGAAAGAAGGGATTATTTTGGCAAAAAGAACCGATATTGAACTTCGTACAGAACAATTAGTACAACCAATTATTGATGAAAATCATTTTGAACTTGTAGATGTAGAATATGTAAAGGAAGGCGCTAACTGGTATCTACGTGTGTATGCGGATAAAGAAGGTGGAATCAACATTGATGATTGCGTTTTAATTAGTCGTGCATTAGAAGCTAAGTTAGATGAAGATGACTTTATTCAAGAAGCATATATATTAGAAGTTAGTTCACCAGGGCTTGGAAGACCTTTAAAGAAGGATAAAGATTTTGAAAGAAGCATTGGGCGTGATGTAGAAATCAAATTATATCGTCCAATTGAGAAACAAAAAGAATGGGAAGGTACTTTAGTTTCTTATGATAATGATTCCGTTACAATTACATTAGAAGATGGCGCTAATATGGAGATTACGAGAAGTGATATTGCGTTAATTCGTTTAGCATTAGATTTTTAACGTTTAGGAGGAAAAGAAGAAAATGAATGAAATTGTAGAAGCTTTAAAACAGCTTGAAAAAGAAAAAGGAATTAGTCAAGAAGTAATTATGGAAGCGATCGAAAATTCTCTCGTTGCAGCCTGTAAAAGAGATTTCGGAAAAGCCGACAATGTAAAAGTGAGTATGGATAGAGAAACAGCTGAAATTTCTGTATTTGCTGAAAAAACAGTTGTTGATCATGTAGAAGATCCTGTTGTTGAAATTAGCTTAGAAAAAGCAAGAATGATCAATGGACAATATCAGTTAGGCGATGTTGTAAATGTGGAAATTACACCAAAGGATTTTGGACGTATTGCAGCACAACATGCAAGAAGTGTTATCGTTCAAAAGATTAAAGAAGAAGAAAGAAAAGTTGTATTTAATCATTTCTATTGTAAAGAAAAAGACATCGTAACAGGTGTGGTTCAACGATATGTTGGTAATAATATTAGCATTAGTTTAGATGATAAAACGGACGCGCTTTTAACAGAAAATGAACAAGTTCCAGGAGAAGTATTTAAGCCAACAGATAGAATTAAACTTTATATTATTGAAGTAAAAGAAACAAATAAAGGACCAAAGATTTTAGTTTCAAGAACACATCCAGAATTAGTAAAACGCCTTTTTGAAAAGGAAGTAGCAGAAGTTCAAGATGGAACAGTGGAAATTAAAAGCATTGCAAGAGAAGCTGGTTCTAGAACAAAAATTGCTGTATGGTCTAATGATGAAAACGTGGATCCAGTTGGAGCATGTGTTGGTTTAAATGGTGCCAGAGTGAATGCGATTGTTAATGATTTAAAGGGTGAAAAAATCGATATTATTAACTGGGATGAAGATCCAGCGGTTTTAATTGAAAATGCATTAAGCCCATCAAAGGTAGTTTCTGTTGTTGTTAATGAAGAAGAAAAAAGTGCAAGAGTTGTTGTGCCAGATTATCAATTATCTTTAGCAATTGGTAAAGAAGGACAAAATGCAAGACTTGCTGCAAGACTTACAGGATATAAAATCGATATTAAGAGTGAATCTCAAGCAAAAGAGCTTGGAGAAGAGATGCCTAAAGAGGTAGAAACTGTAAGTGAGGAGTCAGTAGAAGAAACAACAAACTACGAAAATTATGAAGAATTTGAAGAGTTTGATGGCGAAGATATGGAATAAAAACAGTAAGAGATGAGGTGATAGTTTGGCTAAGAAGTTACCATTAAGACAATGTGTTGGTTGCAACGAAATGAAAAATAAAAAAGAACTTATTCGTGTCATTAAAACTCCAGAAGGAGAAATTGTAGTGGATGCAACTGGCAAGCAGAATGGAAGAGGAGCCTATATCTGCAAATCAATTGACTGTTTTAAAAAAGCAGAAAAAAATAAAGGTCTAGAACGTTCTTTAAAGGTACAAATACCAAAAGAGATTTATGAGAAATTGACAAAGGAGTTAGAAAACCTTGAATAAGAAAAAAATTTATTCATTATTAGGGTTAGCAACAAAGGCTGGAAAGCTGCAAAGCGGTGAATTCTCTGTTGAGAAGACGGTGAAATCTGGAAGAGGATTTTTAGTGCTTGTTGCAGAAGACTCATCAGCCAATACAAAGAAGATGTTTACAAATATGTGTACGTTTTATGAAGTACCGCTTTATTTCTTTGGCACAAAAAGTGAACTTGGGCATGCCATGGGAAAAGAGCAAAGGGCATCACTTGTACTACTAGATGAAGGCTTTGCTAAGTCAATAATGAAACAACTTGACAGTATAGAAAATGGAGGTAGTGTGGATGTCAAAAATTAGAGTGCGTGAAATAGCAAAAGAATTAGGAAAAAATAATAAAGAAATTATGGAAGTATTAGAGGCAAATGGAGTGGAAGGAAAAACAGCTGCTAGCAATTTAGACGAGGAGCATGTTAATTTAATTAAAAACCATTTTGCAAAAGAAGATAGTTCCAAAAAAGAAAATAAAGGAAACCATGATAACAAAAATGGACAAAATCGTTCCAATAATGGTGGAAATAAAGAAAATAATCGTGGGGGACAAAAAGAGAATCGCTCAGGAAATAACGGAAATCGCGATAATAAAAATGGACAAAAAGATAATCGTTCCCATAACAAGAATAATAATAACAATAATAGAAATAATAAAAACAATAAGAATAACAAAAGCAATAATGCTCCAAAACAACAACCTCCAAAGAAGGAAGAGCCAACCATTAAAAATATTATCCTTCCAGAAGCAATGACAATTAAAGAATTAGCAGATATGATTAAAACACCTGCTGCTCAAATCGTTAAGAAATTATTTATGCAAGGGATTATGGCAACTCCAAACCATGAAATTGAGTTTGAACAAGCCGCTGAAATTGCATTAGAATATAACTATATCGCTGAATTGGAAGAAAAAGTGGATGTCATTGAAGAATTACTTCGCGAGGATGAAGAAGATGAAAGCTTAATGGTAGAGCGTCCACCTGTTATCTGTGTTATGGGACACGTTGACCATGGTAAGACTTCTCTTCTTGATGCAATTCGTTCTACTAATGTAACAAGAGGAGAAGCTGGCGGTATTACACAGCACATCGGTGCATCTGTTGTCACATACAATGATAAGAAAATTACATTCCTCGATACACCAGGGCATGAGGCTTTTACTTCTATGCGTATGCGTGGTGCACAAGCAACAGATATTGCTATTTTAGTAGTAGCAGCAGACGATGGTGTTATGCCTCAGACAGTGGAAGCAATTAACCATGCAAGAGCGGCAGGAATTGAAATCATTGTAGCGGTTAATAAAGTGGATAAAGAAAGTGCTAATGTGGATCGTGTAAAACAGGAATTAGCAGAATATGAATTAATTCCAGAAGATTGGGGTGGAAGCACAATCTTTGTTCCAGTATCTGCTCATACAGGACAAGGAATTGATGAACTTCTTGAAATGATTCTTTTAACATCAGAAGTATTAGAATTAAAAGCAAATCCTAAGAGAAATGCTCGTGGTATTGTAATTGAAGCACAACTTGATAAAGGACGTGGATCCGTTGCCACTGTTTTAGTACAAAAAGGTACGTTAAGAGTAGGAGATGCTATCGTTGTTGGAAGCGCTCATGGTAAAGTGCGTGCTATGACAGATGATAGAGGTCGCCGTGTGAAAGAAGCTGGTCCATCTACCCCAGTAGAAATTATCGGTCTTAATGATGTACCAAATGCTGGTGAAATTATGATTGAAACCGATAATGAAAAGATTGCAAGAAGCATGGCAGAAGAATTTATTGCATATAACCGTGAAAAAATGCTCGCTGATACAAAAGCTAGATTATCTCTTGATGATTTATTTAGTCAAATTCAAGCTGGTAATGTAAAAGAATTAAACTTAGTTGTAAAAGCGGACGTACAAGGTTCTGTAGAAGCAGTAAAACAAAGTTTAACAAAATTATCCAATGAGGAAGTTGTTGTAAAAGTAATTCATGGTGGTGTTGGTGCAATCAATGAGTCCGATGTTATTTTAGCATCTGCATCCAATGCGATTATTATCGGTTTCAATGTAAGACCAGACAATATGGCAAAAGAAATCGCAGATCGCGAAAAAGTGGATTTAAGATTATATCGTGTTATTTACAATGCCATTGAAGATATTGAAAATGCGATGAAAGGTATGTTAGAACCAATTTATGAAGAAAAAGTAATTGGTCAT
The DNA here is from genome assembly GCA_905214925.1 of uncultured bacterium. Classification (GTDB taxonomy): domain Bacteria; phylum Bacillota; class Clostridia; order Lachnospirales; family Lachnospiraceae; genus Scybalomonas. Next base: position 13,886 of record CAJMOB010000017.1, read on the forward strand.
GCAGAAGTTCGTCAGACATTCAAAGCATCTGGTATTGGAACAATTGCAGGTTCTTATGTTCTCGATGGAGTTATTAAGCGCGGTTGCCGTGTTCGTATTACTCGTGAAGGCGAATTGATTTTTGAAGGCGATTTAGCTTCTTTAAAACGTTTTAAAGATGATGTAAAAGAAGTAAAAGCTGGATATGAATGTGGTCTCGTATTCGAGAAATTCAATGACGCAAAAGAAGAAGATATTATTGAAGCATATGAAATGGTAGAAGTGCCTAGATAGGACTTTACACAAAACTGTTTATGCATTAGTATAATGGTATAGAGGCAGGCGTGATTGCCTGCCTTTTCTAAAATCCTTAAGAAATTAGGAGGAATAACGATGAGAAAGAATAGTATTAAAAATACCCGTATTAATGGGGAAGTGATGAAAGAATTAAGTCGTATTATTAGTCGTGAGATTAAAGATCCAAGAATTCATCCGCTTACATCTGTTGTAGCTGTTGAAGTGGCACCAGATTTAAAAAGCTGTAAAGCATATATTAGTGTATATGGAGACGAGGAAGCGCGCCTTGATACATTAGCAGGATTAAAAAGTGCAGAAGGGTTTATCCGTAAAGAATTGGCTCGTACTGTGAATTTAAGAAATACTCCACAAATTCGATTCATTATGGATCAATCCATCGAATATGGCGTTAATATGTCTAAGATGATCGATGAGGTGAACCAGCATGATGACGAAGAAAGAATTTAAAGAAGCCATTGAACAAGCGAATACAATCGCAATCAGTGGGCATGTTCGACCAGATGGTGATTGTACGGGCTCTACATTGGCTCTTGCGCAATATATTCGCGATAATTATAAAGAAAAAGCGGTTCAAGTTTATTTAGAGCCGATTCGCGATAGCTTTCTATTTTTAAGTGGTTCGAATCAAGTATGTCATGAAACTTCTGATGAGAAGTATGATCTCTTTGTTTGTTGTGACTGTGGTGATGTAGAACGTCTTGGTACGTTTGGCAATTTATATAAAAATGCAAAACAGACTATGTGCATTGATCATCATATTAGCAATGATGGATTTGGGCAAATAAGCCATATTAATCCAAAGGGAAGTTCCACTTGTGAACTTCTCTTTGGCCTTATGGAAGGAGAGAAAGTAAGTAAAGAGACAGCAGAAGCTCTTTATTTAGGAATTGTTCATGATACGGGTGTGTTTAAACATAGTAATACAACAAAAGAGACGATGATAAAAGCGGGAGAACTTCTGGAAAAGGGCGTTAATAGTTCTTATATTATTGATGAAACTTTTTATGCAAAAACCTATTTACAAAATCAGCTTTTAGGTAGAGCATTAATGGAAAGTACACGTCTTTTTGATGGAAAAGTTATCTATTCTGCTATTAGCAAAGAAGTGATGCAGTTTTATGGATGTAATCCAAGTGACTTGGACGGAATTATTGATCAACTTCGTGTGACAAAAGGTGTTGAAGTTGCCATCTTTCTTTATGAAACAGAGTTTCAACAATATAAAGTGAGCATGCGTTCCAATCACAATGTCAATGTGAGCAGTATTGCAAAGCTCTATGGTGGTGGAGGTCATATTAAGGCTTCTGGTTGTACGATGACAGGAACCGTTCATGATGTTGTGAATAATTTAATGGAGCATATTATAAGTCAGCTAGAGGCGGAGGAAGAACAGTGATCGATGGAATTATTAATGTCTATAAAGAAAAAGGATTCACTTCTCACGATGTAGTTGCAAAGTTGCGTGGTATTTTAAAACAAAAAAAGATTGGGCACACAGGGACTCTTGATCCAGAGGCACTAGGGGTATTGCCTGTGTGTCTTGGAAAAGGAACAAAGCTTTGTGATATGTTAACGGATCACAATAAAACGTATGAAGTTGTAATGCGACTGGGCATTACAACTGACACGGAAGATATGACAGGTACTGTACTGAGTGAATCGGAAGTGAATTGTACAGAAGATGAAGTAGAGGCTGTAATTACAAGTTTTGTTGGTGAGATGGAACAAATTCCGCCTATGTATTCGGCTCTAAAGGTCAACGGTCGTAAACTTTATGAATTAGCAAGAGAAGGAAAAGTCATCGAACGAAAAGGAAGACCGATTACGATTTATGGAATCCAAATATTAGAGATAAAGTTGCCGTTTGTTCGTATGGAAGTGTCTTGTAGTAAAGGAACTTATATTAGAAGTATTTGCAGAGATATTGGAGAAAAATTAGGCTGTGGAGCTTGTATGGACTCTTTAGTTCGGACAAGAGTCGGACAGTTTCTTATAGAAGAAAGCATGACATTAGAACAAATTGAAAAAAAAGTAAAAGAAGGCGTACTGGAAGAAAGTGTCATTGGAATTGAGGAAGTATTTGCTGATTATCCGTTCGTTCATACAACAGAAAAAACGGATAAACTTGTTCATAATGGCAATCCATTTGAAAAGCAGGATCTATTGGAAGTGGATCAAGAAAATGCAAAAAAAGATCCTCTTCGTGTTTACGATAGCAAAGGGGTTTTTATTGGCATTTATCAATATCAGGAACAAAAGAAAAAATTTTATCCACAAAAAATGTTTTTATCATAGGAGCATAACATGAAATACATAAGCAAACAGACAAATTTTCAGTTTAAAAATACAGCAGTTGCTCTTGGAAAATTTGAAGGGCTTCATAGAGGACATCAGCTTTTATTTCATGAATTAAAAGAGTGGAAGAAACAAGGAAGAAAGAGTGTGGTTTTCACTTTTGATATGCCTCCAAAACTTTTGATCAATGGAGAGAAAGAAAATGTCATTTATACAAAAGAGGAGAGACAATTTTTGTTAGAAGAAATGGGAATGGATCTTATGATTGCTTATCCATTTAAAGAAATTCGTACCCTTTCTCCAGAAGCTTTTGTAAAAGAGATTTTAGTTGATCGATTGGATGTAAAAGCCATTGCTGTTGGTGAAGATTTTGGATTCGGATATCAAAGAGCAGGGGATGTAGCTCTCCTTTCTGAACTTTCTACGCTTTATGGATATGAATTAAAGGTGATTCCAAAACTTCAATATCAAGGAAGTGATATTAGCAGTTCAAGAATACGAGAGGCTATGAAAGAGGGGGATTTGGCACTTGCAAATAAAATGCTTGGCTATCCTTATACGATTGTAGGTGAAGTTGTGCATGGAAAACAGCTAGGAAGGACCATTGGTATGCCAACGGCTAATATCGTTCCATCGGACAAGAAATATCTTCCACCAAATGGTGTTTATGTGGCTGGAGTTCGCATAAAAGGAGATGAAAAACAATATTATGGAATTTGTAATATTGGAGTGAAGCCGACGGTGGATGATACGGTTTGCACTGGTGCTGAAACTTTCATTTTTGATTTTCATGATGATCTCTATGAAAAACAAGTATCGGTTCAATTGATGGAATTTGTTCGTCCTGAAATGAAATTTAATAGTGTTGAGGAATTAGCAGAACAGATGCATAAAGATGGTGCTTTTGGGAAAGCATATGTATCAAAAAAAGAAAATCAAATAAAGCCATTTTCTTTGTAAAAATCCTTTACTTTTAAAAATAAATGTGTTAGACTAATCAAGGTATAAAAGCCGTCACTTAGAGTCTGGAAGACTCCAACCTTCTCTCAGTGATAGGCGTTATGTCTAAAAATGAAATAAAAAAAACGGAGGAATTTGAAAATGATTTCAAAAGAAAGAAAACAAGAAATTATCGAAACTTACGGACGTACAGCAAATGACACTGGTTCACCAGAAGTTCAGATCGCTTTATTAACAGAAAGAATTAACGAGCTTCAAGGACATTTCAAAACACATCAAAAAGATCATCATTCAAGAAGAGGTCTTTTAAAGATGGTTGGTCAGAGACGTAATATGCTTGCTTACTTAAAGAAAGTAGATATCGAAAGATACCGTACATTAATCGAAAAATTAGGTTTAAGAAAATAATCAAAGATTATTGATTGGGCACCGCGTGATAGCGGTGCCTTTTTTGTTTTATTAGGAAAGAAATATTCCAAATAATGCAAAAAAGTATTATGTGCAAGGGATATGTAACTCACATATAAGAAACTTTTACAAGGTTATTTTAAAAATATCTAAATTAAAAATTACTTTTTTACACATAATCTATTATAGAAAAGTTACTTTGTTAAGAAAAGAAAGATTCCCTATGGTAAAAATAGTATAAAGATGTTATAATATTTTAGTTAATTAAAATAGGTGTTTTCACCATTACGGTCAACCGTATACCGAGACTTCTGAAAAGTGCATCCTAGTAAGAATTGGGTGGATTTTTCAGTTGTTTCGGCGGATGACCGAACGATTGTAAAGGAATAAGGAGAAAAAATTTATGACAAAACAGTTTAGAATGGAACTTGCTGGAAGACCATTGCTTGTAGAAGTTGGAAGAGTTGCAGCGCAGGCAAATGGGGCAGCACTTATGCATTATGGAGAGACTGTTGTACTATCAACAGCGACTGCTTCTGAAAAACCAAGAGAAGGAATCGATTTCTTTCCATTAAGCGTAGAATATGAAGAAAAATTATATGCAGTTGGTAAAATTCCAGGAGGATTTAATAAAAGAGAAGGAAAGGCATCTGAGCATGCAATTTTAACTTCTCGTGTGATTGACCGTCCAATGAGACCATTATTTCCAAAGGATTATAGAAATGATGTTACATTAAATAACCTTGTTATGTCTGTGGATCCAGAATGTGCACCAGAAATTACAGCAATGCTTGGTTCTGCCATTGCTACAGCAATTTCAGACATTCCATTTGATGGTCCAACAGCAGCAACACAAGTTGGTTTAATTGATGGAGAGTTTGTTATTAACCCAACATCGGAACAAAGAGCAGTTTCTGATTTAGCGCTTACGGTTGCTTCTACAAGAGAAAAAGTTATTATGATTGAAGCAGGTGCTAATGAAGTTCCAGAAGATGTTATGTTACAGGCAATTTTTAAAGCTCATGAAGTGAACCAAGAAGTGATCGCATTTATCGATACGATCGTAGCAGAATGTGGAAAAGAAAAACATGAGTACACAAGCTGTGCAGTTCCAGAAGAGTTATTTGAAGCGATAAAAGAGATGGTACCTCCAGCTGAAATGGAAGAGGCAGTCTTTACAGATGAAAAACAAAAGAGAGATGAAAATATTCGTGTAATTCGCGAACGTTTAGAAGAAGCGTTTGCTGAAAATGAAGAGTGGTTACCTCTTGTTGGAGAAGCTCTTTATCAATATCAAAAGAAAACTGTTCGTAAAATGATCTTAAAAGATAAAAAGAGACCAGATGGACGTGCTATTAATCAAATTCGTCATCTTCATGCAGAAGTTGATGTTTTGCCTAGAGTTCATGGTTCTGGTATGTTCCAAAGAGGACAGACACAGATTTTAAATATTTGTACATTAGGACCGCTATCTGAAGCACAGAGATTAGATGGACTTGATGTTAATGAAACATCAAAAAGATATATGCATCACTATAATTTCCCTTCTTACTCAGTTGGAGAAACAAAGCCATCAAGAGGACCAGGAAGACGTGAGATTGGACATGGTGCATTAGCAGAACGTGCTTTAATTCCAGTTCTTCCATCCGAAGAGGAATTCCCATATGCGATTCGTACCGTATCAGAAACAATGGAATCCAATGGTTCTACATCACAGGCCAGTGTTTGTGCATCTAGCTTATCTTTAATGGCAGCTGGTGTTCCAATTAAATCTGCAGTTGCAGGTATTTCTTGTGGACTTGTAACAGGCGATAGTGATGACGATTATATTGTATTAACCGATATCCAAGGATTAGAAGATTTCTTTGGAGACATGGACTTTAAAGTAGCCGGTACTCATAAAGGAATTACAGCGATTCAGATGGATATTAAAATCCATGGTTTAACAAGACCAATTATTGAAGAGGCAATTGCAAGAACAAGAGAAGCAAGACTTTATATTTTAGATGAAGTTATGGCACCTGTCATTGATAAAGCAAGAGATCACGTTGGAGAATATGCACCAAAAATTTCTCAGCTCACAATTGATCCAGAAAAGATTAGCGAAGTCATTGGACAAAAAGGAAAAACAATCAACGCAATTATTGATGAAACAGGCGTAAAGATTGATATTGATGATGATGGAAGAATTGCTGTTTGTGGTCTTGAACAACAAAACATTGATCGTGCGATTCAGATTATTCGCTCTATTGTAGAGCCGATTGAAGAAGGTAAGATTTATGAAGGTAAAGTTGTTCGCATTATGCAATTTGGAGCATTTGTTCAGTTAGCACCAAATAAAGATGGCTTAATTCATATTTCTAAACTTTCAAAAGAAAGAGTTTCACAAGTGGAAGATGTTGTGAATATCGGAGATGAAGTAAAAGTAAAAGTAATCGAAATCGATAAGATGGGAAGAATTAACTTAAGCTTAAAAGATGTAGAAGAATAAGAAGCATAAAGAGCTGTTGTGGAAAGAGCGATTGCTATATTTTCTGCAACAGCTTTCTTCGCTATTAATTAAGAAACATTGGGTTGCAAAATGTAAGAGGTGTTTTTTCATGAAGAAAAATAAATATCGGTGGTTACTGTTTGGTGTTATTATTCTTTTATTGATGAGTATGAATGGAATTTTAATTTATTCTGTTTTGCAATTACAAGGAACTGTAAAAAACATGAATAAAATCATTAGAAATAATCAAAGTAATTTAGAAAGCCAGATTGGGAATATTAGTGATACATTTGAAAAGACATTAATTGAACAAAATCGTGCGATCTCTTCTTTTGAATTTATTTATGGTGACTTAAATGCAAAAACAGGAAAAATAGAAGTGACAGTTCGAGTGATTCCAAAAGAAAGTCAACAAAGTACAAGTCTTATTGTGACTTATGAGGAGACAGAAGGAAAGTATTCAACAGCTCCAGCTACAAGAAAAGGTGAGAATCTATATGAAGCCCAATTGAAAATACCATATAATAAAGATTATCATATTGGAGTTCTCATTAAAGAAAATAATAAGACAATTCAAGAATATTTAGATTGGATTTACAATATTGAATCTCAGTTACAACTACAAGTAACAGGGGCTTATTTAGACGGAGATTATAACTATAGTGCGGATAGTGGATTAAAGGTCAGTGGTACAGTTCATCTTGATGTATATAATCCAAGTGATAGCAATCCAATTACAGGAGTAGAAGATAACTATATTCGAAGTGTTAATGCTCATCTCTATATAGATGGAGAAGAAATTGCGGTAATACCAATGGAACAAGATGAGAATACAACTGGCGGTAATGAATATGTATGTGAAGTGGATCAAAAACTAGAGTTTTTGGAAGGGCAACAATTCCAATTGGCAGTGGAAATTGAAGATAGTTTAGGTTTTCAATATAAAACATATGCTTTACAAGGAGTTGCGGATCCAACAGGAGAGTTTAATATTGATAGCTATAATTATGGCTATGTAGAAATTAATCCATAAAATATTGTAGGAAAATGGAATTATTATGAGAAAAAGTCATTTCTTTAAAAAGAGAAGTGGCTTTTTCAGCGTTAGAAAGTTGGAGGAGTGATACTATGGAGCAAAAGCAAAGAGAGTTATTGATAGAAGAAGCTATAAAAGCGAGGGAAAATGCCTATACGCCATATTCTGATTTTATGGTAGGAGCGGCTTTATTAACAGAAGGTGGAAAGATCTATCGTGGATGTAATATTGAAAATGGCGCTTATTCTCCAAGCAATTGTGCAGAAAGAACGGCCTTTTTTAAAGCTATTTCAGATGGAGAAAGGCAGTTTCAAGCAATTGCTATTGTTGGAGCAAAAAAAGATGCTTTAAAAGAAGACTGGGAATTTTGTTCTCCATGTGGAGTGTGTCGTCAGGTGATGGCAGAATTTTGTGATCCGAATAAGTTTGAAATTGTTTTATATCGAGGAAGTGGAGAGGTGAAAAGTTATTTATTAAAAGAACTTTTGCCGTTGGGATTTCATTTTGAAAAGTAATCGGTGATGAAAGAGGATACTATCGCTTAGGCGATGGATTGAAAGAAAAAAGAGAAAAGAAAGGAAGAGTAAATAGTCTATGGTAAAAGTCCATCGGTTATCCAATGGAATACGAGTTGTATTAGAGCCAATGGAATATGTACATTCAGCATCCATTGGTATTTATGTAAAAGCAGGTTCTGCTTATGAAACGAGAGAAAATAATGGAATTGCTCATGTAACGGAGCATATGCTTTTTAAAGGGACGAATAACAGAACGGCAAAGGAACTAGCAACTGCCTTTGCAAGAATAGGTGGAGGAGTCAATGCTTACACCGCCAAAGAAGAAACTTGCTATTATGCAATGGTTTTAGATGAGCATTTAGAAGAAGTGATTGAGTTATTGGGAGATATGCTTGTAAATTCCAAATTGGATTCAGAGGATTTAAAAAAAGAATTAGAAGTAATCTTAGAGGAAATTGATATGTATCAAGATTCCCCAGAGGATTTAGCAATTGAGCATTTACAAGAAATTAGCATGCCAGATTCTTCCCTTGGATATTTAATTTCAGGAAAAAAAGAAGTAGTATCTCAGTTTACAAGAGAGCATGTAAAAAGTTTTATGGAAGATTTTTATACAGCAGAACGAATGGTGGTTTCAGTTGCCGGTAATTTTCGTTCAGAAAAAGTACTTGCATTATTAGAAAAACAATTCGGTATGATAAAACCGATTGGAAAGAAAATCGTAAGAACACAAACAAGATTTTCCAAAGCCTTTTCGTCCATCCATAAAGATACCGAACAAATACATTTAACAATAGGATTTCAAGGGTGTTCTTATACAAGTGAAGATAAATATGCGCAAGACATTTTTGAACAATGTTTTGGCGATAGCGATGATTCTAGATTGTTTCAAAAGTTGCGAGAGGATTTAGGACTTGTCTACTCTATTTATTCTTTCTGCAATTCTTATTATGATATGGGATTATTCCAAATTTATGGTGCTATGAATGGACAAAAGGTAGAAAAGGCGGTAAAAGAAATAGGAATGCTTTTAAAGGAATTAAGGCAACAAGGCATTACGAAAGAAGAACTGTTTTGTGCAAAAGAAAGAGTAAAGTCGGATTTATTAATTGGTCTTGATTCTAGCGAAAATCGCATGGCGCAAAATGGAAAGAGTTTATTGCTTTTTGGGCAATTAGAGACAATGCCAGATTTATTACAACGAACATTACAGGTGTCAAAAGACGACGTGATGAGATACATAAAACAGTATATTCAGCTTGAAAAGACGAGTCTTGTTCTTGTAGGAAACCGTACGAAACGAAATGATCAAATTTTAAAATCCATTTGGTCCCATGGATATGAGGAATAGAAAAGCGAAAGGAGAAGCAGATGAAAGCGGTTATTCAAAGAGTAAAAAAAGCATCGGTAACAGTGGAAGGAAGCGTAATTGGAGCTATTCAAGAAGGTCTGTTAGTGCTTCTTGGAATTAGTAAAGAGGATACGAAAGAAGAAGTGAAAAAGTTCGTGAATAAGATCCTAGGACTTCGTATTTTTGCAGATGAAAATGGAAAGACCAATTTATCTTTACAAGATATAAAAGGAGAATTATTAGTCGTATCTCAGTTTACGCTTTATGCGGATTGTAAAAAAGGGAGAAGGCCTAGTTTTGTCAATGCAGGGGATCCAGAATTTGCAAATGAACTTTATGAATTTTTTATTGAACTTGCAAAAGAAAAAGTAGAAAAGGTAGAGCATGGTTCTTTTGGGGCAGATATGAAAGTGGAATTATTAAACGATGGACCATTTACTATTGTTTTAGATAGTCGTGATCTTCTATAAAAAATGAGATAAAAAATTGTAAGGAGGCTTATAAAAATGAAAAAACCAGTATTAATTATTATGGCAGCAGGTATGGGAAGTCGATATGGTGGATTAAAACAAATTGATCCAATCGATGAACAAGGGCATATTATTATTGATTTCTCAATTTTTGATGCCATAAAAGCGGGATTTGAAGAAGTGATCTTTATTATAAAGAAGGAAAATGAAAAAGAATTTAAAAAGGCCATTGGAGATCGCATAGAAAAACATATTAAAGTACATTATGTTTTTCAAGATCTAGAAGATATTCCAGCAGGATTTTGTGTTCCAGAAGAAAGAAAGAAACCTTGGGGTACAGGACATGCAATTTTAAGTTGTAGAGATATCATCGATGGTCCATTTGCGGTGATCAATGCAGATGATTATTATGGGCAAGAGGCTTATCAAGTGCTTTATCATTTTCTTTCTACACAACAAGACGATGAAAAATATCGTTATTGTATGGTAGGATACCAGTTGGAAAATACGTTGACAGAGAATGGTCATGTGGCAAGAGGTATTTGCGAAATCGATCAAGACAATATGTTAATTACGATTCATGAGAGAACGAGAATTGAGAAAAGAGAAGAAGGGGTAGCGTACACAGAAGACGATGGAGAAACTTGGATTTCGATTCCAAGGGGAAGTACAGTTTCTATGAATATGTGGGGATTTTCTAAAAGTTTGATTCATGAATTAGAGGATACCTTTCCACGTTTCTTAGCAAAAAATATCAAAAGTAATCCACTAAAATGTGAGTATTTCTTGCCAACAGTCGTTGATAAATTAATTCAAAAAGGAAAAGCAACAGCTACGGTATTATATTCTGGTGCACGTTGGTATGGAGTGACTTATAAAGAAGATAAAGAGCAAGTGGTAAAGGCTATTCAAAAATTAAAAGATGATGGAGTCTATCCTCAAAATCTTTGGGAAGAAATCAAAAGATAAAGAAGAAAAGGCCTCTATTGTTATCGTTATGAAACTAGAATAAGGAAATTCTATAAAAAAATAAAAAATAATGAAAAATATCAACAAAAAATATGTATAAAAACAAAATTTGTGTTATAATAGAGGAAGAAGTGATATGTGAGCATCTATGCTTGTATATGACGGATTCTTTTGTAGAAAAGAAAGAGAGAACACAAAGTAAAAACTTGTAAAACATAGGAGGGCAAACAGATGGCGATTTTAGTAGCAGGCGGTGCAGGATATATTGGTAGCCACACATGTGTAGAGTTATTAAATGCGGGATATGAAGTTGTAGTTGTTGATAATCTCTACAATTCCAGTAAAGTAGCTTTAGAAAGAGTGGAGCAGATTACTGGAAAAAAAGTAACATTTTATGAGGCAGATCTATTAGATCGAGAAGCAATTGAAAAGATTTTTGAAGAACAAAAGATTGATTCCGTTATTCAGTTTGCAGGTTTAAAGGCAGTTGGAGAATCTGTTGTAAAACCACTAGAATATTATCATAATAACATTACAGGAACATTAGTACTTTGTGATGTTATGAGAAATCATGGGGTGAAAAATATTGTATTTAGTTCATCAGCAACGGTATATGGAGATCCAGCATTTGTTCCGATTACAGAAGAATGTCCGCTTTGTACGATTGCAGAAGTTACAAACCCATATGGGCGTACAAAAGCGATGTTAGAACAAATTTTACTAGATTTACATACAGCAGATCCAGAGTGGAATGTAATTCTTCTTCGATACTTTAATCCAATTGGAGCTCATAAATCAGGGCTTATGGGAGAAGATCCAAAAGGAATTCCAAATAATTTAGTTCCTTATGTTGCACAAGTGGCAGTTGGAAAACTAGAGTGTTTAGGTGTGTTTGGAGATGATTATGACACGCCAGATGGAACAGGAGTACGTGATTATATTCATGTAGTGGATTTAGCCATTGGCCATGTAAAAGCGATTCAAAAATTAGAGGATCAGGATGGAACTCATGTTTATAATTTAGGAACAGGAAATGGATATTCTGTACTTCAAGTTGTAAAAGCTTATGAAAAAGCTTGTGGTCATGAAATTAAATACGAAATTAAGCCAAGAAGAGCTGGTGATGTTGCTCAGTGCTATGCAGATGCAACAAAGGCAAGAGAAGAATTAGGCTGGGTTGCAGAACGAGGAATTGATGAAATGTGCGAGGACTCTTGGAGATGGCAGTCTAATAATCCAAACGGATACGAAGGCTAAAGGAAACGGCATAGTTCAATAAGGACTATGCTGTTTCCTTCTAAAATAAGTTAAAAATAGTCTACAAATAGTATAGAATTCATAAAAGGAAAACTTTAAAAAACCAAGGTTGTATCTTTAAAAGGAAAATGATACAATAGTAAAGAATATAAAACAGCATATGACAGTAATATGTTACAAAAAAGGAGTCGATGTCTTGAATAAAGAGGAGTTGAAGAAGTATATTTATGCAGGGATTACAGGGTGTGTCATCATAGGATTTGGGATTTTACTTTATTTTATCATTCAAAAAGTAGAAGCGATCCAACAAGTAATTCATACGATTATTGGAATTTTAATGCCGATTATTTATGGTCTTGTGATTGCGTATTTAACCATTCCTATTTATAATTATTTTATGAAAAAAATAATTCCATTTTTGAAAAAAAGGCTGAAGAGTGAGAAGCGTATCCTTTTTTTAGGAAAAGTGTTTAGTATTACTTTGACGATTGTACTGGCACTTGCAGTCGTTGCAGGGCTGATTGCAATGGTAATTCCACAAGTGCTTGAAAGTCTCACGAGTATTATTCAGATGGCGCCCGATAGCTATCGCAACTTTATTGACTGGGTACAACAAATTGCGGAGGATAATCCAGAGTTAAAAAACTTTATTATTAGCAGTGATATGACTAGCAATATGAACGATTGGTTCAATAGCTTTTTAATGCCAAATATTCAAAAATTATTAAATGGAATTACAACAGGAATTTTGCTATCTATTAGTAATGTTTTGAACTTAATTAAAAACATTATTATTGGTATTATTGTGGCAATTTATGTATTGAATAGTAAAGATACCTTTGTAGCGCAAGGAAAGAAAATTGTCTATAGTGCAATGAAAGAAGAACACGCAAAATTAGTGTTAGAAGAAGTCCGTTTTATCCATAAAATGTTTGGTGGATTTATCAGTGGTAAGTTATTAGATTCTCTTATTATTGGAATTATTTGTTTCATTGTTATGACAATTTTAAAAATGCCATATGTTATGCTGATTAGTGTTATTATCGGTGTGACAAATATTATTCCATTTTTTGGACCATTTATTGGAGCAATTCCAACAGCATTATTTATTTTAATGGAAAGTCCAATTCAATGTGTTTATTTTTTAATTTTTATTTTGCTTCTCCAACAGTTTGATGGAAATATTCTTGGACCAAAGATTCTTGGTGATTCCACAGGGATTTCTAGCTTTTGGGTATTGTTTTCCATTCTTTTATTTGGGGGACTGTTTGGATTTGTTGGTATGATTATTGGAGTGCCAACGTTTGCTGTTATTTACGATATTATATCAAGACTTGTCAATCATGGCTTGCGAAAGAAAAAAATGTCGATAAATACAGAAGATTATAAAGAGTTATAGGAAAGACAGAAAGGGTATAGGAAGAATGAGTGATATTTTTTGTGAAGCAATCGTAAAGAAAAAACCAGATAGCAAGGATTTGATGAAAAAAGTGGGGGCAATTGTCCTCACGATTATTCTTGTTGTTGCCTCTCCATTTATCCCATTTGTAGGTATTTTAGTTGTGGCAGCGGCAATTGCGTTTGATTATTTCTTATTTAAGCGTCTTAACATAGAATATGAGTATGCGCTTACAATGACAGATTTGGATGTGGCAAAAATTATGTCAAAAGAAAAAAGAAAACAATTATTAACATTGGACTTAAAACAAGCAGATATTATTGGACCTGCTACCCATCAAAAAGTAAAAGATGCAGAATCCAATGCACTTAAAGTGATCGATTGTACATCAGGGCAAAATAGCAAAAATGTATATGCAGTTATTACAAAGCAAGATGGAAAAGGAATTAAACTTTTATTTGAGCCATCAGAAACAATGATAAATGGAATTCGAAAACAACTTCCTTCCAAAACTGTTATTGAGTGGAGATAAAAAAATATGTCATCTATGGAGTGATGGAATCATTTTTGTTGTTCCTATGTAAAAGATAGGGTAAAGAAGAATAGAATCTGATAGAAATTCGCATAAGAATAAAAAATCTGTACATGATAAGAAAAGACAAATGGAATAATGATAAGAGGTGGAATCCTTTTAAACGACGATTTGGAGGAAATAATAATGTACAGAATACAACAAAGCTATAGAAGTTCTTCAATTCCTGATATGCGATTAAATCGCAGGAATGATAAAATGCAACCAATGGAGAATGAAAAAGAAGTAGAAGAACGACAAGAAAAAGAGGCAAAAGATCTCGAGCGCATCGGTGAGATCGGACAGGTGACATTAAATGGAAATAAAAAGAAATACAAAATTCATTTACTCAATATCATTGGGGAAATTGAAGGGCATGAAAATGCAGGTTCTTCTCAAAAGACAACAAAATATGAGCATGTTTTACCACAACTTGCTATGATAGAGGATAACGATGAAATAGATGGAGTGTTAGTTCTTTTAAATACGGTTGGAGGAGATGTGGAGGCTGGTCTTGCCATTGCAGAGATGATCGCCTCTTTGAGTAAACCAACAGTTTCTCTTGTTCTTGGAGGAGGACATTCCATTGGCGTTCCTTTAGCGGTATCTTCTGACTATTCTTTTATTGTACCAAGTGCTACGATGGTCATTCATCCAGTACGTTCTGGTGGAATGTTTATTGGGGTGATTCAGTCTTATCGCAATATTGAAAAGATACAAGATAGAATTACAGAGTTTGTATCAAACCATTCTGGTATGAGTCAAGAGAGAATGGAAGAATTAATGCTTGATACTTCCCAATTAGTAAAAGATGTTGGAACAATGCTTGATGGAAAAGAAGCGGTAAAAGAAGGCTTAATTGATTCCATTGGAGGAATTAAAGACGCGATGGAAAAGCTATATGATATGATTGAGCAGACAAAGATATCATAAAAGAAATAAAAAAGGAGTTACTATAATACAAGAAAGGATAAGATTTCCAGATTGTATGTTGTAGCTCCTTTTTTATGTGACTAAAAATTCTGTTTCTTATTAGATCTGTTTTTTATATTAACACCGCCCACCAACGTGAGAAGTTTCCAAAGCGTGTTTCTTATCGTGATTCATTATTCAGCCCTAATGATAGTTCCTGTTTTTCCTTCATGACCTTCTAATGCTTTTGTAAGTTCTGTGATAACCGCACGGCGTTCTTTGTTTTCTCCAATAAAGGCAATAGAAGCACTTAATTTTGCTCCCGTTGTTTCTTTTGGAAAGAACCCGTTTTCAACATATTCTTTGGCAGTTTTTGTTGAAATATTTTTAAGGACAACTTCCTTTTCTGTTCCTTCATGAATCGTTAAATGCTCGATTCCAGATAAAATCATAAGCTCGTCTACGTTTAAGGCATTGGCAAGCACGGCACTTGTTAAATCTTTTTCAATAACTGCGCTAGCGCCTTTTAGATGAACATCTTGACGGAGAACAGGGATTCCACCGCCACCACAAGCAATTACAATGTGCCCAGCATCTACAAGGCTTTTGATCGCATCGATTTCAATAATTTCTTTTGGTTCAGGAGAGGCGATAATACGTTGGAATCCACCTTCTACAGAAACGACATGATTTCCTTTCTTTTTTTCCAGTTCCGCTTCTTCTTTTGTAAGAATGCGCCCGATCGTCTTCGTTGGCTGGAAGAAAGCATCATCATAAGGATCAACAGCAACTTGAGTAATGACAGTTACAACTGTCTTAAAAATACCACGACGAAGTAATTCTTCGTGAAGAGCATTTTGTAAATCATAACCGATATATCCTTGGCTCATAGCAGAACAAACTGACATAGGGGCATTTGTAAAATCGCCATGAATTTTACTGAATTCATTCATAGCACGGTGAATCATTCCCACTTGTGGTCCATTACTATGAGAAATAACAACTTGACACCCATTTTCAATTAAATCAGCAACAGAGCTTGCAGCAACTTTTACTGCTGCCATCTGTTCTGGAAGAGTCACTCCTAAAGCACTATGTCCAAGTGCCACTACAACTTTTTTCTTAACCATAACAATACCTCTCTTTTTATTTCATCATTTTTAATAAGGAAATTCGTTATTTTTATAAAGCCCTTATTTTCTTATTAAATTATACAAAAGGATAATTAAAAAAGCAATAAAAATGAACTTTACTTCTTCTTATATTAATAGTACAATATTTTTATAAGCTGTTGGAATTGATAAAACAACAGCTATTGTTATGCCCATTTATTTGAATGGAAGAATGGATAAAAAATTCGTTACAATCAAAAAAGGTGGTAAGCATTTTTTAGAGTTATGTTTGAAAGGAGTATTTGGAATGGCAGCGAGTAAGAAATCAACACCAAAGTCGTCTCAAACAAAGAAAAGGCCGAGTGGTTCAAATAAAACTGAAACAAAGCAAGGAAAGAGAACGACAACATCAACAAGCCAGACAAAAAAGCAGACACCACAACAGGGGGAAGAGAGAAAAGATTTTAGCCAATTTTATGGAGAGATTTTTTTATTAGCATCAATTGCGCTCATGTTATTTTTTATGCTCAGCAATTTTTCTCTATGTGGAAAAATTGGGCAAGCAGTCAGTGATACAATGTTTGGATTATTTGGGGGAATTCAGTATATTTTGCCAATTTTAGTCTGTTTAGCAATTGCGTTGTTACTCTCAAATGATTTTAGCAGTTTAGCCATAAAAAAAGTAATTTTAGGGGCAGTTGCGATTGTATGTTTGTCCACACTATGGCAAATGATAGTAGAAATTGATGTGGTAAAATTAGAGGATGCTTATACATATTCGGCAAAACATCATATTGGAGGTGGTTATTTAGGGGCGATGTTTAGTCGTCTGTTCTATCAATATTTAGGTACTTTTGGTGCTTATGTAGCTATTATTGCCCTTTTACTAATTTCTTTTGTATTGATTACAGAGCGTTCTTTTGTCTCTTTTGTAAAAGAAAGTGGAGAATTTGTAGCTACTAATGTAAAAGAAAATAGTGTGGTTGCTAAGAAAAACTTAGATGAGATTCGGGAACAGAGAAAACAAAAGTTAGCCAATAAAAAGCAGATTAAGAAAGTATTTTTGGAAGAAGAGAGAAAAAATCTTGTAAAAGATCCAGAACTTTATAAAAAAACAATGGTGCTTCCAGAGAACGCTACATTGCCTCAAAAATCCCCTCTTTTAATGGAGGATAGTGAGGAAAAGAAGGAAAAGAAAAAGCCTGAAATTCAAAAGCTCACCTATCATAGCGATGGAATTAATTTCGATTTAAATAAGATGCAAGGAAGAACATCGGAAGAAAGACCAAAGAGAAGAGAACCCAATTTCCATTTCTTAAATGACGATATTAAAGAAGTAAAAGAAGACTTTTTTATAAAGAAAGAGCCAGAGAAAAAAGAAATGGATACTGCTATGAAAAAAGAAGCGCCAGTCGAATCGGAAAGCACAGTCGGTGGCTGGGATTTTGATTCCTTGCCAACGGAAGAAGAATTGCTTTTAACAGGGCTTGAGAAAGGCCAAAAAGCAGTAAAAAAAGAAAATCCGATGCTTGAATTATCACCAGAAAGGCTCAATCAAAAAGAGGAAGATGACTTTGGAGAAATGCCAGATATGGATGGATTTGTTTTGAAAAAGGCAACAAAAGTGCAATCAGAGCCAAAGAACAGAGCGTTAGCTTCTAACGAAAGAGTCGTATCAAAGCGTCCAATGGGAACAAAAGAACAAGAAAGTGCTTTCCTACAAAAACAAGAAATAGAACCGATAGAAAAACCTATGGTGCAAAAGAAAGAATATCAATTTCCGCCAATCGATCTTTTGAATCGTGGAACGAGAAATGATAATTCCGATACAAAAGAGGAATTGCGTTCCACTGCGTTAAAATTACAACAGACGTTAGAAAACTTTGGAGTTGGGGTAACGATTACGGATGTGAGTCAAGGGCCAGCGGTTACTCGATATGAACTTCAACCAGAACAGGGAGTAAAAGTTAGTAAAATTGTCGGACTAGCAGATGATATTAAGTTAAATTTGGCTGCTGCGGATATTCGAATTGAAGCACCAATTCCAGGAAAAGCAGCAGTTGGGATTGAAGTGCCAAATAAGACAAATTCAACGGTTATGTTCCGTGATCTGATTGAGAATGAAGAATTTAAAAAATTCCCATCCGATATTGCTTTTGCAGTAGGAAAGGATATTGGTGGGAAAACAGTTGTAACCGATATTGCAAAAATGCCTCATCTTTTAATTGCAGGTGCCACTGGATCTGGTAAATCCGTTTGTATCAATACTTTAATTATGAGTATTTTATATAAGGCAAAGCCAAGCGATGTTAAGATGATCATGATCGATCCAAAGGTGGTAGAATTAAGTACCTATAATGGAATTCCACATTTGTTAATTCCTGTTGTTACCGATCCAAAGAAAGCTTCGAGCGCTTTAAATTGGGCGGTTATGGAGATGACCGATCGCTATAAGAAATTTGCTGAATATGGTGTGCGTAATTTAAAAGGATATAATAAAAAAGTAGAAGAAGTGTTAGCACAAGATGATACGAGAGAAGATGGAGATTTACAAAAACTTCCACAAATTGTCATTATTGTAGATGAGCTTGCAGACTTAATGATGGTAGCTCCAGGAGAAGTGGAAGATGCGATTGTTCGTCTTTCTCAGCTAGCGCGTGCGGCAGGAATCCACCTCGTTATTGCAACGCAAAGACCATCGGTAAATGTCATCACTGGTTTAATTAAAGCAAATGTGCCTTCTAGAATTGCTTTTTCCGTTTCTTCAGGTGTGGATAGCCGAACGATTATCGATATGAATGGAGCGGAAAAATTACTAGGAAAAGGAGATATGCTCTTTTATCCATCTGGTTATCAAAAACCAGTTCGTGTGCAAGGGGCATTTATTTCGGACGAAGAAGTATCAGAAGTTGTAGAATTTTTAAAAGAAAATGCAGGAGAAGAAGCAGGAGCATCTACATCAGCAGCTATTGAAGAAAAGATTAATAATGCAACTGTTATGGGAGGATCTTCTAGTTCGGAACAAGATGAATACTTTATTGATGCAGCTCGATTTGTAATTGAAAAAGAAAAAGCATCGATTGGAATGTTACAAAGAATGTTTAAGATTGGATTTAACAGAGCAGCAAGAATTATGGATCAGCTTTCAGCAGCCGGAATTGTTGGTCCAGAAGAAGGAACAAAACCAAGAAAAGTTATGATGACTTTTGAAGAGTTTGAACAGTATTTAGAACAATAGATTCCTAGTATATTTTTATTGATTTATCAAAAAAGTCGTAAATTCCCTTGAGTTATCAATGAGAATTTACGACTTTTTTTAATATAATAGGGAATTCCTTACAAAGTAAGTTATCTTATAAGATAGAAAAGCGCTATGCGCAAATGATGTACACTTTGCTTTTTTTTATATGATAGGAAATAGTTATACAACAGGATCCACGTCTTTTGTATAATCCACATTGGAAAATTCAAAACCAAAAATATGATAGAAGTCTTCCCAGTACCCTTTCATATCTGCAAGTTGTTCTACGTTTTCCGTTGTAACTTCGTTCCAGCGTTTTTTAATTTCTTCTTGTACATCTTCTCTTAATTCCAGATCATCAAGTCGAATACGATTTTCGGAATCAACAATTGGAGTTCCAATAAGTTTTTCATGGAAGAGACGATTGATTTGTTCGATACATCCTTCATGAATGTCTTTTTCTTTCATCACCTTATAAAGAAGTGCCATATAAAGTGGAACAATAGGAATCGCGGCACTTGATTGAGTGACAAGAGCTTTGTTAACAGAAACATAAGCGGTTAATCCTTTCGAAGCATAAAGGTCATTTAATTGGAAAGCGGAAGCATAAAGGTGTTGTTTTGCTGTTCCAATGGTACCACCATAATAAACAGGATAAGTAAGCTCGGGTCCAATATAAGAATAAGCAAGAGTCATCACGTTATCCGCCATAACACCTGCATCATACAGTGCTTTGATCCAATCCATCCAATCTTCCCCACCCATAACTTTTACGGTAGATGCAATTTCTTCCTCCGTTGCAGGTTCAATAGAGGCAGATGTGACTTCGTTATTACGAAGGTTTAAAGATTTATTTGTAAATGGTTCGCCGATTGTTTTTAAAGCAGAAGAATATAAAGTGCCATCTTCCGTTTTTCTTCTAGGGGCAGCAAGACTATAGATAATCATATCGACTTTTCCTAGATCTTCTTTAATTGTTTGAATGGTTTCTTCTTTTATTTCACGGGAGAAAGCATCGCCATTAATTGTTTTTGCGTAAAGGTGATCGTCTGTGGCTATTTGTTCAAAAGCCTTTGTATTATAATAACCAGCCGTAGCCGTTCTTCTGCCATTAGAAGGTTTTTCAAACATAACGCCTAATGTAGAAGCTCCATAAGTATAAGCTGCTGCAATACGAGAAGAAAGTCCGTATCCAGTAGAACAACCAATGATTAATACATTTTTAGGTCCTTCTAATTTTCCTTGACTTTTTGTATAGGCAATCTGCTCTTTTACATTTTCTGCGCATCCAGTTGGGTGAGCAGTTGTGCAGATAAAATCTTTAACCTTTGGCTCAATGATCATAATTATCCATTCTCCTTTAATTTTCAGATAGTATATTTATATATTTAATATAAAAGTTTGATATTCAAAATAAATACTAACATACATTGAAGATGAAGGCAAGTAAAAATGGGAATCGTGTATAGACAAACAAGTGAAATTTCTGCTATAATGCACACATAGGAGAAATTTTACTTACATAGTAGAGTGAAAAAGAATAAGATGCCTTATGGAGTGCTATGAAAGAGCCAAAGATGCACAAGGTAGAAAGGTTGGGTTAAATCAATGAAGACAGATATTCAAATCGCGCAGGAAGCCAATATGCTTCCAATTAAAGATGTGGCAGCAAAGCTTGGCATTGTAGAAGATGATTTAGAGTTATATGGAAAGTATAAAGCGAAATTATCCAGTGAGTTAATGCATAAGTTGAAAGAGAGACCAGATGGGAAATTAGTTCTTGTAACAGCGATTAATCCAACTCCAGCAGGAGAGGGAAAGACAACCATTAGTGTAGGGCTTGGACAAGCGCTAAGTCGCCTTGGGAAAAAAGCCGCAATTGCTCTTCGTGAGCCATCTTTAGGACCTTGTTTTGGTATCAAAGGCGGAGCAGCTGGCGGTGGCTATGCACAAGTTGTTCCAATGGAAGATTTAAACTTACATTTTACAGGAGATTTTCACGCCATCACTTCCGCAAATAATTTATTAGCGGCATTGCTTGACAATCACTTACAACAAGGAAATGCATTACAAATTGATCCAAAGCAAATTGTATGGAAACGATGTGTGGATATGAACGATCGCGCTCTTCGTAATATTATTATTGGTATGGGAAATAAGATGGATGGAGTCGTTCGCCAAGATGGATTCGTTATTACAGTAGCGTCAGAAATTATGGCAATCTTATGTCTTTCCAATGATATGGACGATTTAAAGAGACGTTTAGGCAATATTATTGTAGCTTATAACTATCAAGGAGAGCCGGTCACTGCAAAAGATTTAAAAGCAGTTGGTTCTATGGCAGCTCTTTTGAAGGATGCGTTAAAACCAAATTTAATCCAGACATTAGAAAACACACCAGCATTTGTTCATGGTGGGCCATTTGCTAATATTGCCCATGGTTGTAATAGTGTGCAGGCTACAAAAATGGGATTAAAATTAGCGGATATTCTTGTAACAGAAGCGGGATTTGGTGCAGATTTAGGTGCCGAAAAGTTTTTTGATATTAAGTGTCGAAAAGCTTCTTTACATCCAGATGCCGTTGTATTAGTGGCCACTATTAAAGCTTTAAAATATAATGGTGGTGTTGTAAAAGAACAATTAGGAGAAGAAAATTTAGATGCTTTAAAAAGGGGAATTGTCAATTTAGAAAAGCATATTGAAAATGTACAAAAGTATAACATTCCAGTCATTGTAACATTAAATCAATTTGTATCTGATACAGAGGAAGAAATCGCTTTTGTTGAAGAATTTTGTAAAGAAAGAAATTGCGAATTTGCTCTTGCAAATGTTTGGGAAAAAGGCGGAGAAGGTGGAGAAGAGCTTGCAAAAGCTGTTATTAAAACATTAGAGACAAAAGAAAGTCATTTTCAACCACTTTATGGAGATGATTTAACAATCCGCGAAAAAATTGAAACCATTGCAAGGGAAATTTATGGAGCAGAAGGTGTTACGTATTCACCGATGGCTGCAAAAGCAATTGATAAAATAGAAAGTCTTGGTATGGGTAATTTTCCAGTTTGTATGGCAAAAAATCAATACTCTTTATCCGACGATGCGAAGAAACTTGGAAGACCAACTGGTTTTACAATTCATGTCCGTGAAGCGTACGTTTCCGCAGGCGCAGGGTTTGTAGTAGCGATTACAGGAGCTATTATGACGATGCCAGGGCTTCCAAAGAAACCAGCAGCAGAAAATATTGATGTGGATCTAAATGGAGTCATTACAGGATTATTCTAAATGGATTCGAAAAGCACGGGGAATTATTTAAGTTAGAAGGATTCTCACGTCTGCTAGACAATGATAAGCGATTGCAATAAAAGCAAGGCAAGGAGATGATTTTTGATTGTTTCCTTGCCTTTTTTTGGCTAGGAGTGTAAGATAGAGAAGGAAAAGTACTTTAGAATTAGAAAAAGGCACCAAAAGGATGATGGCAGCTTATGAAAGGAAGAAACTATGGCAAAGATAATTGATGGAAAGAAAATTTCAACGGAAATAAAAGAAGAATGTAAGGCTAAAGTAGCACAATTAAAGGAACAAGGAAAAGAAGTATGTCTTGCCGTTGTGCAAGTAGGTGATGATCCAGCGTCTTCTATTTATGTAAGAAATAAAACAAAAGCTTGTGAGTATGTTGGAATGTTATCAAGAACTTATAAACTTCCAGAAGAAACAACACAAGAGGAACTTTTAAATCTTGTTCATGAATTGAATCAAGAGGATGGTGTCGATGGAATCTTAGTACAACTTCCATTGCCAGCTCATATCAATGAGGATGTGATTACACAGGCAATTTCTCCACAAAAAGATGTAGATGGGTTCCATAATCAAAATATGGGGGCACTTACAACAGGAAATGAAGGATTTATTTCTTGTACACCCGCAGGAATTATTGAACTTTTAAAGCGTTCTGATATTACAATAGCAGGAAAAAACTGTGTTGTCGTTGGAAGAAGCAATATTGTTGGAAAACCAATGGCTTTATTACTATTAAAAGAAAATGGAACTGTGACGATTTGTCATTCACATACACAGAATTTAAAAGAAATTACAAAACAAGCGGATATCTTTGTTGCTGCCATTGGAAAAGCAAAATTTTTTGATGAAAGCTATATTAAAGACGGTGCCGTTGTGATTGATGTCGGAATGCATCGAAATGAAAACAATAAATTATGTGGGGATGTCGATTTTGAGAAGGTGGAATCAAAAGTATCTGCGATTACACCAGTACCAGGCGGAGTTGGACCTATGACAATTGCTATGTTAATGCATAATTGTGTAAAATCTGCTCAAAACAAATGGAATAAAAAATAGGAAAAAAATAAAGAATAAAGGAGATGTTTATGAAAGTATTATTTATTTCCCTTGGTTGTGATAAAAACCTTGTGGATAGCGAAGTGATGTTAGGACTTTTATCCCAAAGAGGATATGAAATTACAAATGAGGAGCAAGAAGCAGATGTTATCGTAGTTAACACTTGCTGTTTTATTCACGATGCAAAAGAAGAGAGTATTGAAACGATTCTTGAGGTGTCAGAACTTAAAAAAACAGGAAAGTTAAAAGCATTAGTCGTGGCAGGATGTCTTTCTGAGCGTTATAAAGATGAGTTTCGAAAGGAATTAACAGAAGTAGATGCGGTGCTTGGAACAACAAGTTTTGATAAGATTGTAGAAGCAGTAGATGAAGCATTAGCAGGCCATGGCGAGGAAATCTTTAATAACGTAGATTCTCTCCCAGATACATCAAATGTGGAACGTCTTGTTACAACAGGCAGTTATCTTGCGTATTTAAAAATAGCAGAGGGCTGTGACAAACATTGCACATACTGTATTATTCCAAGTGTTCGAGGAAAATTCCGTAGCGTACCAATGGAACAGTTGATAAAAGAGGCAGAACGTCTTGCAAAAAATGGAACTCGTGAACTTGTATTAGTAGCACAAGAAACAACACTTTATGGAAAAGATATTTATGGAGAGAAGAAATTACCAGAGCTTCTCCATCGTTTAGGTCAAGTAGAAGGAATTGAATGGATTCGTCTTCTTTATTGCTATCCAGAAGAAATTACCGATGAATTGATTGAAACAATGGTAAAAGAACCAAAAGTATGCCATTACATTGATATGCCAATTCAGCATTCAGAAAATACGATCTTAAAACGTATGGGAAGAAGAACAAGTAGAGAACAGTTAGTAGAAGTTGTGAAAAAACTGAGAACAGCTATGCCTGATATTGCGATTCGTACTACGTTAATTACAGGATTCCCAGGAGAGACGCAAGAAGATCATGAAGGAATGTTAGCTTTTGTAGACGAAATGGAATTTGATCGTTTAGGTGTCTTTACGTATTCTCAAGAAGAAGATACTCCAGCAGCTAGTTTTCCAGATCAAGTTCCAGAAGAGATCAAAGAAAGCAGACGAAATGAATTAATGGAACTTCAACAAGAAATTTCTTATGAAAAAGATCAAGAAATGATCGGAAAAGAAGTAAGAGTGTTAGTGGAAGGCTATTTATTTGAAGAAGATATTTATGTGGGTAGAACTTATAAAGATGCTCCAAAAGTAGATGGATGCATTTTTGTGAAATCAGAAGAAGAAATTATTTCTGGAGATTTCGTAGATGTAAAAATCACTGGTGCGTCTGAATATGACTTAATTGGAGAGGTGATTTATCGTGAACTTACCGAATAAACTGACAATATTAAGAACTGTCATGATTCCGTTTTTTTTAGTATTTCTTTACATGAGTGATGAACTTTTTTATGGAAAATGGATTGCATTTCTTTTGTTTGCAGGAGCAAGTTTTACTGACTATTTAGATGGTCATCTTGCAAGAAAATGGAATTTGATTACGAATTTTGGGAAATTTATGGATCCGCTAGCAGATAAATTATTAGTATGTTCTGCTTTGATTGCTTTTGTAGATCTTGGTAGATTAGCTGGCTGGATTGTTATTATCATTATTGCAAGAGAATTTATTATTAGTGGATTCCGTTTAGTTGCATCCGATAACGGTGTTGTAATCGCAGCAAGTTATTGGGGAAAATTTAAGACGGTGTCACAGATGATTTTAATTTTACTTTTAATTGTTGACCTAGGCGGTATTTTTGCAACACTTGAAACAATTTTTACTTATATCGCATTAGTTCTTACGGTTGTATCTTTAATGGATTATTTATATAAAAATAGAGCTGTTATGATGGAAGGAAGCGAAAAGAAATGATAGTGGAATTAATTTCTGTTGGAACAGAAATTTTAATGGGGAACATTGTGAATACGAACTGTGCTTATTTGGCAGAGAAATGTACATCTCTTGGGTATTCTATTTATTATCAAACAACAGTGGGAGATAATGAAGAGAGACTTATAAAAGCGTTAGAACAGGCAAGAGAACGAGCAGACATCGTAATTTTATCAGGCGGGCTAGGGCCTACTATGGATGATATTACAAAAGAGATGGTTGCGAAAGTTTGTCAATTAGAACTAGTGGAGGATATTCGGACAAGAGAGCGAATTCAAGAATATTTTGCAAAACGCCAATTAGCTAATATTACACATAATAATTGGAAACAGGCGTATATTCCACAGGGAGCCATTGTCCTTGATAATAAAAATGGAACTGCTCCTGGTTTAATTGTAGAGACAGATAATTGCAAATTTATTTTGCTCCCAGGTCCTCCAAACGAGTTGATTCCGTTAATGGAGCAAGAGGTAATTCCTTATCTTTCCAAACTCCAAGATAGCGTTTTTTATACCGCCATGGTGAAAATTGGTGGACTTGGAGAAAGTTATGTGGAAGATAAGTTATCGGATCTTATGAAAAATCAGACAAATCCAACGATTGCCCCTTATGCAAAAGAGGCAGAAGTTCATATTCGTGTTACCGCGAAGGGAAAAACAGAGGATGAGGCAAAAGATCTTGTAGCTCCAGTAGTGAAGGAAATAAAAAGTCGGTTTGGAAACTTCGTGTTTACAGAAGAAGAGAATATTGCCTTGGAAGACAGTGTGGTAGAACTTTTGAAAAAACACGAGTTAAAACTTTGTACAGTAGAGTCTTGTACTGGTGGATTGCTGGCTGGAAGAATTGTCAATGTATCTGGTTGTTCTGATGTTTTAAAACAAGGGTTTATTACGTATTCTAACAAAGCAAAAAGAAAATTAGTAGGTGTAAAGAAAAATACGTTAAAAGAATATGGCGCTGTTTCACAACAGACAGCAAAGGAAATGGCAAAAGGTGCTGCTTTGCTTTATAATTCTGATGTGGCAGTGTCCATAACAGGAATCGCTGGACCAACAGGCGGTACAGAAGAAAAACCTGTTGGGTTAGTTTATATCGGTTGTTATATTCGTGATAAAGTTTTTGCGAAAGAATTTCATTTTACAGGGAATAGAAGAAAAATTCGTGAAAGCTCTGTTGCAAGTGCTCTAACATTATTGCATCACGCGATAATCGAATATTATGAAGGTGGATTTGCAGGAGAAAAAGAAGAATAAATGAAAGAAAAGTCGGTTAATCTTAAAAAGGAAGTTAATCGGCTTTTCTTTATCTGATATTAAAAATAACATTAAAAATAAATGTTATAATAATTGAAAAATAAGTATTGATATGATATTATAAAAGAAATAAGAGGAAAAATTAGAAACGCTATTGACAAATAAGAAGCCATATATTACAATAAGAACATATAGCAAACATTTGTTCGAAAAGTAGAAAAGGAGAAGTAAATATGTTAAAAGAAGAAAAGTTAAAAGCGTTAGATGCCGCTCTTTCACAGATAGAAAAACAATATGGAAAGGGTTCAGTTATGAAACTTGGGGACTCCAATATTAACATGAATATTGAGACCGTTCCTACAGGTTCTTTAAGTCTTGATTTAGCACTTGGACTTGGAGGGGTTCCAAAGGGACGTATTATTGAAATCTATGGACCAGAATCCAGTGGTAAGACAACAGTTGCCCTCCATATGATTGCAGAAGTGCAAAAACGCGGGGGAATTGCTGGTTTTATTGATGCAGAGCACGCATTAGATCCTGTCTATGCAAAAAATATAGGGGTAGATACCGATAACCTTTATATTTCACAGCCAGATAATGGAGAGCAAGCGCTTGAGATTACAGAGACTATGGTGCGTTCTGGCGCAGTAGATATTGTAATTGTTGACTCGGTTGCTGCTCTTGTACCAAAGGCGGAAATTGATGGAGATATGGGAGACTCTCATGTGGGTCTTCATGCTCGTTTAATGTCACAGGCTCTTCGTAAATTAACTGCTGTTATTAGTAAGTCTAATTGTACCGTTATTTTTATTAATCAGCTTCGTGAAAAAGTTGGAGTTATGTTTGGAAATCCAGAGACAACAACTGGTGGACGTGCTCTTAAATTCTATTCTTCTATTCGTATGGATGTAAGAAGAATTGAAGCCTTAAAGCAAGGTGGGGAGATTGTCGGAAACCGTACACGAATTAAAGTTGTAAAAAATAAAATTGCACCACCATTTAAAGAAGCAGAATTTGATATTATGTTTGGAAAGGGAATTTCAAGAGAAGGTGATATTCTTGATTTAGCAGCCAATGTTGGAATTGTCAATAAATCTGGTGCTTGGTACGCTTATAATGAAGATAAAATTGGACAAGGCCGTGAAAATGCGAAACAGTATTTAAGAGAACATCCAGAGACAATGGAAGAAATCGAAGCTCTTGTTCGTGCACACTTTAATATTGGTGGAGAAGTAGAAGAAGAGAAAGAAGTAAAAGAGGAAGAATAATGCTGATTACGAAAATGGAACGAATAAAAAAAGAATTTTATCGAATTGACTTAGATTATGAATTTGCGTTTGCTCTTTATAGCAAAGAGATAAAAATGTTCCATTTAGAAGAAGGAATTGAGATTGAGGAATCAGTAGCTTTTACAATTGAGAAAGAGATTATTTTAAAAAGAGCGAAAAAGAAAGCTATGTTATTATTAAAACACGGTGATCGCACCCGTGAAGAATTGCGAAAGAGGCTAATAGAAGCCTCTTTTAGCGCATCTATGGCAGAACAGGCGATTGCGTATGTAGAATCCTATGGATATATTAATGATAATCGATATATGGAAAACTACGTTGTTTTTAAAAAAGATGGAAAAAGTAAAAAACAGATAGAAATGGAATTGATTCAAAAGGGAATAAAGAAAGAAGAAGTTACCGCCTATTTGGAAGAGAATGAATGGGATGAAGGAGAAGTTCTTCGAAAGCTTGTCAAAAAGCGGTTGCAGGGGAAAGTTCCTTGCGAACCAAAAGAAATGCAAAAGCATTATAGTTATTTTTTGAGAAAAGGATATTCGTATAGTCTTGTGCGAAAAGTAGTAGAAGAGTATTTAGAAGAAATAGAAATCGAGTAGAAAGAAAAAGAAATTGTGTTGGAATTGTGGACAGTTTTCTGAAATTAGGAGTACCTTATACTTGACATAGCACTAAAAAAAGTATAAAATTTAAGTGTTGCATAAATCACGAGTTTTCTATGTTTATTGGTGGGAGACGAAGAGGGCAACGAAAATTGAATAAGGAGGTGCTCCTGTGGAAATTGTAATTGCTGTCTTAATTACTTTCGTGCTTACAGCGTTTGTATCTTGGTTTGGGGCTACAGCATATCGTAAGAAAATTGTTGAAGCTAAGATTGGAAGCGCAGAAGAGAAAGCTAGAGAGATTATAGATGAAGGTGTAAAAACAGCAGAAGCGAAAAAACGCGAAGCTCTTTTAGAAGCCAAAGAAGAGTCTATTAAGGCAAAAAATGACTTCGAAAAAGAAACAAGAGAACGCCGTACAGAATTACAACGCTATGAAAAACGCGTGATCAACAAAGAAGAAACTGTTGATCGCAAGGCAGAAATGCTAGAGCGTAAAGAGTCAAGCCTTGCATCAAAAGAAGCAAGTCTTGAAAAACAAAAAGTAGCAGTTGCAGAGCTTGAGGCGAAGCGCTTACAGGAACTAGAAAGAATTTCTGGATTAACCTCTGAACAAGCAAAAGAATATCTTTTGAAAACGGTTGAAGATGAAGTGAAACATGAGACTGCGGTGATGGTAAAGGAAATGGAAACCAGAGCCAAAGAAGAAGCCAACAAAAAAGCAAAAGAATATGTTGTAACTGCGATTCAAAAGTGTGCAGCAGATCATGTTGCCGAAACAACAATTTCTTTAGTACAGCTTCCAAATGATGAGATGAAAGGTCGAATCATTGGACGTGAAGGCCGAAATATTCGTACTTTAGAGACAATGACAGGAGTAGATTTAATTATTGATGATACTCCAGAAGCTGTTATTTTATCAAGTTTTGATCCAATCCGCAGAGAGGTTGCAAGAATTGCTCTTGAGAAGTTAATTGTTGATGGACGCATCCATCCTGCGAGAATTGAAGAAATGGTAGAAAAGGCTCAAAAAGAAGTAGAAGTGATGATGCGTGAAGAAGGTGAAGCTGCTGCTCTTGAAGTAGGAGTTCATGGTATTCATCCAGAGTTAATTCGTCTGCTTGGAAAGATGAAATTTAGAACAAGCTACGGACAAAATGCTCTGAAACACTCTATGGAAGTTGCACAGCTCAGTGGGCTATTAGCTGCTGAGATCGGTGTAGACATAAGAATGGCAAAACGTGCAGGCTTATTACATGACATTGGTAAATCAGTGGACCATGAAATGGAAGGTTCTCATATTGAAATTGGTGTAGATTTATGTAGAAAATATAAAGAATCTCCAATTGTTATTAACGCAGTGGAATCTCATCATGGTGATGTAGAACCAACCTCCCTTATTTCTTGTATTGTACAAGCTGCTGATACAATTTCAGCTGCTCGTCCAGGAGCAAGAAGAGAGACATTGGATTCTTATACAACTAGACTTAAACAACTTGAAGACATTGGTAATGGATTCAAAGGTGTTGATAAAACTTTTGCAATTCAAGCGGGTCGTGAGATTCGTGTAATGGTAGTTCCAGAACAGGTAAGCGATTCTGATATGATTTTATTAGCAAGAGATATCTCCAAGCAGATTGAAAGTGAATTGGAATATCCTGGTCAGATAAAGGTTAATGTAATTCGTGAGTCTCGTGCTACGGATTATGCAAAGTAATAACATGACAAAATAAAATATCAAATCGAGAAAGTGAAAACCCTACAAACTTATGAAAAGAATCATAAGCCATTTGTAGGGTTTTCTATATTTTTATGCAAAGACAGTTATCGTGTAAGAGCATTTATGCTCACATAGGATGACTGTTTGTGAATCGGAGAAGTTTGGAAAGAGCGCTTTTTATCGTTTACAAAAAACAATAATTTTAGAAGAACATAGAGCTTTTTGTTTCGTATAGGAAAGGAAGGAAACATTATGGAAAAAGAATATAAAAAAGTTAGACAAGAATTAGCCTATAAAGGTCATATTATTGATGTATATAAAGATATTGTTGAGTTACCAAATGGAAAACAAGTGGAATGGGATTTGGTAAAGCATAAAGGTGCATCAGCTGTTGTAGCAGTGGATAAAGACGGAAAGATTATTATGGTACGTCAATATCGAAATTCTTTAGAACGCATGAGCCTTGAAATACCAGCAGGTGGAATCAATGAAGGGGAAGAACCAAAGATGAGTGCCCTTCGTGAACTAGAAGAAGAAGCAGGGCAAAAGGCAGGAAAAATAGAACATCTTGTAGATGCGATTACGGCAATTGGTTTTTGTAATGAAGTTGTATATATTTATTTAGCTACCGATCTTGTAGAGACAGAACAGCATTTAGACGAAGATGAGTTTGTTCAAATCGAAAGATATTCCGTAGAAGAACTAATAGATATGATTATTGAAGGGAAAATAAAAGATGCGAAAACAATTGCGGGGGTTTTGACATATAAAGCAAAGTATATTGATAAAAAATAGATGAGATAAAAGGATAGAGTTCTCTTTTTTTAGAAATAAGCATATAGTATTACATAATGCCGAAGTTATGATAGAGTGCTTATTTATGATAAAGGAGAGTTTTGTATGGAACAAAATCAAAAAGTATATCAGATATGGAAAGTGATTTTTTTTACAGGAATTATATTAGGGGCTTTCTTAACAAACCTATTTTTTAAAAATCAGGCAGGGATATCTGAGTTGTGGAATTTGGATCAATATCGGACAATCGCTGATGGAGAGTTACCACAAAAGCAATATTTTATATTTTTGTTATTTCGAAGAGGAAAGCAATTATTAGGAATTTTATTATTATTTTTTTTTACAAATCGTTTTATTGGAATTGGCGTCCCACTTTTTTTGTTTTCTTTTTCAACAAGTGCTTTATTCGCTTTAGAGACAATGCGAATCGGGATTATAGGGGTATTGGTATCTATTGTATATTTAATTCCCCATTATTTTGTATATGGTGGCGCTCTTTATGGGTTATTTCAAATTGGAGAAAAACAAAAAAAGGATTATCAAATGTTGTTACAACTCATTTGTATTATTGGAATTTGGGGACTTGGCTGTTATATCGAAGCTTATTGGAATCCAACGCTTGTACAAAAGATAACAATGCTTCTTATTGGAAAATAGCTAAGAGTGTTAAAAGATAAGAATAAAAAATACAGAGGAAGTGAAACAGGTGGAGGAAAAAATACAACAGTTTATTACATACATAGAGAAAGAAAAAAGAGCAAGTTATAATACTAAAATTTCTTACGAAAGAGATTTAAGAAAAGCAAAGGCATATTTTGAACAATCTGGAATAACAGAAGTAAAAGAAATAACAGCTACAAATGTGACTTCCTATTTGTTATATTTAGAAAAAAAAGGATTTTCAACAGCTACCATTTCTAGAAGTATTACAGTATTAAAAAAATATTTTCAATATTTAGTTCGAAGTGGTTGGATTTTTATGGATCCAACCGAACAATTGCAAAGTCCAAAAGTCGAGAAAAAAACAATTGATGTTTTAACAATGGAAGAAGTTGAGCTACTCTTTGAACAGCCATCGAAAAGAACCGCAAAAGGTATAAGAGATCGGGCTATTTTAGAGTTGCTTTATGAGACGGGAATCCATGTGAATGAATTAATTCAGTTAAAGAAAGAGAATGTCAATTTAGAATTGGGGTATTTGGTTTGTGAAGGAGAAAAGCAAACAAAGGTCATTTCTTTTGAAACGATTGCAAAAGAGATTTTAACAGAATATATAGAGGAATCAAGACCACAATTAGAAAAAGGAGAAACGGATATTTTGTTTTTAAATCGAAGTGGACAAACCATGTCACGCCAAGGACTTTGGAAGATGATAAAAGCATATGCCAGTCAAGCAGGAATTAAAAAAGAAATTACTCCTCATGTACTAAGAACCTCATTTTCTTTTCATTTATTACAAAAAGGATGGAATGGAAACGAGGCAAACGATCTTTTTAAGAAAATAAATTGGAAAGAAATGAAAGAATAATAAGGAAAAACAAGAGACTACTGTTTCGAAAGCAAAACGGAAGTCTCTTGTTTCAATGAAATGTTTTCTCTATTTTGGAAAAGAAATAGAGTGTATTAAATTAAATCAGCAATTTCATAAAGTAATTGTTCTGTTTTTTCCCAACCAAGACAAGGATCGGTAATGGATTTACCAAAACAGCCGCCTCCTACTTTTTGATTTCCATTTTCAAGGTAGCTTTCGATCATAACTCCTTTTACAAGAGAATGAAGATCGGAATTAAATTTACGGCTATGAAGGACTTCTTTGACGATACGAGGCTGTTGTTCCCAATGTTTTGCAGAGTTTGCGTGGTTTGCATCTACAATACAAGCTGGATTAGAAAGTTCTAAATGTTCGTACATTTGCTGAACGTGCATTAAATCTTCATAATGATAGTTAGAAATGTTCTGACCGTGTTTATCTACAGCTCCACGAAGAATCGTATGAGCAAGAGGGTTTCCTTCGGTTTCTACTTCCCAGCCGCCGTAAAGAAATGTATGTTTTGCGTGAGCAGCGATGACAGAATTCATCATGACGGTTAAGTCACCACCTGTTGGATTTTTCATTCCAACTGGCACGTCCATACCACTTACGGTTAACCGATGTTGTTGGTTTTCTACAGAACGAGCACCAATGGCTACATAAGATAAAATATCATCAAGGTATTGCCAATTTTCTGGATATAGCATTTCATCGGCAGCGGTAAAACCAGTTTCTGCAATGGAGCGAATATGTAAGTGACGAATTGCCATAACACCTTCTAACATATCAGGAGCTTTTTCTGGATCTGGTTGGTGAAACATTCCCTTATAGCCTTCTCCTGTTGTACGAGGTTTGTTCGTATAAATTCTAGGAACAATCATAAGGCGATCTTTCATTTTTTCATTTACCTTTGCAAGACGGTATAAATATTCCATTACTGGTTCTTCATTATCTGCGGAACAAGGTCCAATAATGACAATAAAGCGATCGGACTGTCCTGTGAAAATTTCTTTTAATTGTTGATCTCTGATTGCTTTTGTTGCTAACAGTTCCTCTGTCATAGGAATACGAGATTTAATTTCCTCTGGTGACAACATAGGTTTTATTTTTTTATAGCCCATAATATTACTCTCCTTTGTTTCCATTATGAAATATGGTTTCTACTAAAAATGTATTTTAGCATAAAAAAAGAAGAAAAACCATTAAATTTTGAAAAAAATATATATTTATCTTTCAAAAAGTTTAAAAAGATAGCGAAATAAAGTGATAAAAGGAATCGTCAAGAAATTTTTAATAAAGGATGAAAAACGTTCCATTGTTCAATAGCTTTTAGAAATAAAAGGATTGCTATGCAAAATAAGAAAAATTTATAAGTTCTATTAACAGAAAAGTTTTATAAAATATAGGGAACTTTTATGTGATAAAAAATAAGAAAACGAAAATAATGAGAAAAGGAAGAAAAAAATGGCAGGAAAAAAGTATTATGCAGTAAAAGTAGGAAGAGTTCCAGGAGTTTATTTTACATGGGAAGATTGTAAAAGACAAATTGATAAATTTTCAGGAGCTATTTATAAAAGTTTTCCAACACCAGAAGAAGCAGCAGCTTTTGTAGAAGGACAAGGACAGCAAAAAAAGAATGTAAAAAAAGAAACGAATACAAAAAAGAGAGGGGAGGAAATACAAGAGGTATTAAAAAAGGGTGAAGAAGCAGTATCAACAGAAGATAGGATGATCGCTTATGTGGATGGTAGTTATAATATTCAAACAAAAGAATTTTCCTATGGGATGGTTATCTTATATCAAGGGCAAGAAATGCGATTTGCCAGTAAAGTAGAAAATCCATCGTTAGCCTCTATGAGAAATGTTGCAGGGGAGATTAAAGGGGCCGAAATGGCAATGCGATATGCCATAGAAAAAGGGTGTAAAGAATTATGGATTTATCATGATTATGAAGGAATTGCTCGTTGGTGCTTAGGAGATTGGAAGACAAATAAAGAAGGGACAAAAGCATACAAAGCATATTATGATAGCATTAAAAATCACCTAAATGTCACATTTCATAAAGTGAAAGGACATTCAGGTGATAAATATAATGATATCGCCGATCAGTTGGCAAAATCAGCTATTTTCTAACAGTGATTTTTAAAGAAGTGGTTTTTCCATTATAAGTTTTTACTTTAATCGTTGTAGTGCCAACTTTTTTAGCAGTAATTTTACCGTTAGAATTGATCGTCGCTACTTTCTTATTAGAGGAAGAATAAGTAAGAGAATAGCTTGCAGAATTTTTACTAAGGGCAGTTTTTACAGAATAAGACTGTCCTTTTTTTAATGTCTTTTTCTTCAATGTTTTATTTTTCTCAATAAAAGAAATGGAAGTGGGTGCCTTCTTAACAATAATTTTGCAGGTTGCTCGTGTATTGTGAGAGGATGTAGCAGTTATTGTAGAAGAGGAAATTTTCTTTCCATCAACAAGGCCTGTCTTGGATACCGTAGCAACATTAGGGGCGCTAGAAGAGAAAGCGATGGAAGTGTCCGTAAATGCCGAAAATAAAGTAGGAGTGAGTCTAAGAGTTTCTCCTTTTCCAATCGTCACTATATTTTGGGGAAAGGAAAGTTTTTCTGTTATCCGATTGAT
Organism: uncultured bacterium; assembly: GCA_905214925.1. Lineage (GTDB taxonomy): Bacteria > Bacillota > Clostridia > Lachnospirales > Lachnospiraceae > Scybalomonas. The sequence goes on from CAJMOB010000017.1 coordinate 49,268, forward strand.
ATCACAGACTCCAGAAGAAGTATTTGCACCTTCAACAGAATCTGTCTTATATTGCCACATATGATAGGGAGAATCAATGCTCGGTTTTTTCGCATCATGGTGAGCAATCCAAATTTTATAGTCTGTTAAGCGGGAAGAATCCAAATAAGTATTGTAAATATAAGAAGAAGTATAAATCATAGGAGTGTATCCTGCTTTTTTTATTGTCTCACAAAAAGCGATGGCCATATCTGTAATATTTTTTTTGCCAGACTGAAAAAGAGCACTATTTTCAAAGGATTTTGTTGATTCAATATCGTAGGCAATTGGTAAATCAAGGGGGCGGCCATCGATAATAGAAAGACAATAGTTGGCCTCTTTTTTCGCGTCCTCTGGAGTGTTACCTGCAATCATGTGATAAACACCACAAGAAAGATAGGCCGCTTTCGCATTGTTATAATTGAATTCGAATTGCGAATCTTGATCCGTGTGAGAGGCAGTATCTTGACCATTTCCTGTTTTTATCATTGCAAATTGATAACCAGCATTGGCTACTAGCTCCCACTGGACCGTCCCATTGTTTTTCGAAACATCAATTCCAAGAAAGGTTTGAGTAGCAGCAAATATAGGAGTAGGAGTAGAAAAACAAATGGAGAGTATAATAGAGGTAAAGAGCATTTTTTTCCATGTAAGTTTCATGTAATCGTTCCTTTCTTATTCTATTTTTGTATTTTTATCCTTTTCTATCATTCTTATAATAAAATTATACCATAAAAGTGTAAATATGGAAAAATAATTGAATAACATAGGCAAAAAATAAATAAAAAATTATAAAAAATATAATTGACTTTTTATTCATAAATGATATAATGAACATATGAATAGTTGTTCATATATAAAGCTAAGACTTATTGATTATGAAAAGAGTCTTGTATTTAAAATAGAAGAAAGGAGAGATTGTGTGGAAAAAGAGAAAATTGAATGTTGTGAATTTTTATCGATCCATGAAGATATTATTCAAAAAGTACAAGAGCAGATGCCCGATGAAGAAGTATTATATGATTTAGCCGAATTATATAAAGTATTCGGCGATAGTACAAGAATGAAAATTATGTATGTGCTTTTTGCCTCTGAGATGTGTGTATGTGATATTGCTCAATTATTGAATATGAGCCAGTCTGCTATTTCACACCAACTTCGAGTGTTAAAACAGTCGAAACTTGTGAAGGCGAGAAGAGAAGGAAAAGTGGTTTTTTATTCTTTGGCAGATGATCATGTAAGAACGATTGTAGACCAAGGAATGGAACATATATTAGAAGATAGATGTTGAAAGAGAGGAAAAGACAATGAAAAAAGTATTTAGAATGGAAAACCTTGATTGTGCAAACTGTGCAGCAAAGATGGAAGATGCAATTAATAAAATTGATGGAGTGGAAAAAGCCACAATTAGTTTTATGACACAGAGATTAACAATGGAATTTGATGAAACAAGACTAGAAGAAATTCTTGAGAAAGCACAAAAGGCATGTCAGAAAGTTGATGGAGATTGTTGCATTTTACGATAATAATATTAGAAAAGAAAAACTCTCTTATCATGAAATGAGTTGGCACTTAATTCGGCGATAAGAGAGCTCTTCTTTGTTTTATGCGAAGACAACGAGCCATGCTGGAGCATTTATGCTCACATATGACGACTGTCCGCCAACGTGAGAAGTTTGCAAAATCTACTTCTCATTGTTTGATAATATGAATTAGAAATTATCGTATATAGTCTAACATGAAATAAGAGAAAATGCAATAAAGAGGCATTGTGAGGAGGATGATGACTATGACGAAAAAGCAAAAAAAGATGCTGAAACGTTTAATAGGTAGTGGTTGTCTCTATATCATTGGATTGATTTTTCGAGCACAACCAAATTTGGAAATTTTAGAAATAATAACGCTATTAGGAGCTTATTTATTAGCAGGATATGATGTTTTACTGCACGCTATAAGAAATATAAAAAAAGGGCAAGTGTTTGATGAAAACTTTTTAATGGCACTTGCTACAATTGGAGCCATTGCTACGAGAGAATATCCAGAAGCAGTAGCTGTTATGCTGTTTTATCAGGTTGGAGAGTTATTTCAAAGTGTTGCAGTTGAGCGCTCTAGAAAATCGATTAGTTCTTTAATGGAAATGTATCCAGAAGAAGCTCATATTGTCGTCGATGGTGAAGTAAAAACGGTAATGCCAGAAGAAGTTAGCATTGGAGATAAGATTTTAGTTCGCCCAGGTGAAAAAATTCCACTTGACGGAACCGTAATCGAAGGAAGTTCTATGCTTGATACTTCTATGTTAACAGGAGAGCCAGTTCCAAGAAAGATTAAAGTAGGAGAGATGGCATTAAGTGGATGTGTAAATCAAAGTGGAACGATTACAGTAGAAGTTACAAAGGAATTTCAGGATTCAACTGTGGCAAAAATTTTAGAGTTAGTAGAAAATGCTAGTTCTAAAAAAGCAAAAAGTGAGAATTTCATCACTCGATTTGCAAGATATTATACACCAGCGGTTGTAATTGCTGCAGTAGTATTAGCCTTTTTACCACCAGTAGTATTAGGTAGTTATGATTTTGGAAACTGGATTCATCGAGCACTAATTTTTCTTGTTGTGTCTTGTCCATGTGCACTTGTTATTTCGGTTCCTCTTAGTTTCTTTGGAGGAATTGGTGCTGCTTCTAGACAGGGAATTTTAGTAAAAGGAAGTAATTATTTAGAGTTATTAGCTCATACTAATATTTTCATGTTTGATAAAACAGGAACATTGACAAAGGGAAGTTTTCGTGTTCTTTCTATGGTTCCTCAAAATGGATTTTCAGAAGAAGAGTTATTATATTATGCTGCTTATGGAGAAATGGATAGCAGTCATCCAATTGGTATTTCTATTAAAACAGCATATGGAAAAGAAATTGAGCGTTCTCGTGTAGCAAAATATGAAGAACATGCAGGGTTTGGAACAATAGCTACGATTGATAATAGTGAAGTTCTTGTTGGAAATCGACGTCTCATAGAAAAAAACCATATTTCTTATATAGAAAGTAAAGAAATCGGAACGATTGTCTATGTGGCAAAAGATGGAGTCTTTTGTGGAACGATTATTATTGGCGATGAGTTAAAGAAAGATGCAAAGCGAACAATGCAAGCTTTAAAAGCTCAAAGATGTACAACAGTAATGTTGACTGGAGACTTAAAGCAAACAGGAGAAGCAGTAGCGAAAGAACTTGGTATGGATTATGTTTATACGGAGCTTTTACCAGCGGATAAAGCAGAACAAGTAGAACATTGGTTAGAAAAAAATAATGGAAAACAAAAATTAGCATTTGTTGGTGATGGAATGAATGACGCACCAGTATTAGCAAGAGCAGATGTTGGAGTTGCAATGGGTGGTCTTGGTTCTGATGCAGCAATTGAAGCCGCTGATGTTGTTATTATGGATGATAAGCCATCAAAAATTGTAATCGCTCGTAAAATTGCAGGAAAGACAATTACAATTGTAAAACAAAATATTGTAATTGCATTAGGTATCAAGGCACTTGTACTGATTCTTGCAGCATTTGGAGATGCGAATATGTGGGAAGCAGTTTTTGCAGATGTTGGTGTCTCTGTTATTGCAATTTTAAATGCTATGCGATTACTCCGAATGAAAGGAGAATAAGGAGATAAAAAATCTTTTGTTGTTAAAAATTACTAGCGTAATAATGTTATCCTTGCACATAATAACCGTGTAGTCAAAACAAAAACTTTTAAAAAAAGAGTTTGTTTCGTACTATATCTGTCACAGTAAACATTGCGAAAGCAAAAAATTGAACAGGAGGCGTTTTATTATGAGTAGAAGTTCAAACAGAGTAGAAGTTCCACAGGCAAAAGGTGCATTAGAACGTTTTAAAATGGAAGTAGCAAATGAAATTGGTGTTCCATTAAAACAGGGATACAATGGAGATTTAACTTCTTATCAGAATGGTAGTGTTGGCGGCTATATGGTAAAAGAAATGATTAGACGTCAAGAAGAAGCAATGGCAAATGGAGAGCAATTATAATTAAACTATAATTGATTAAAAAGTAAAAGTTTGTTTCACAAAAAAGATCTTTGAATTTTAGCTATAAAAGGCAGAATTCAAAGATCTTTTTTCTTTGGAAAAAGAGGAAAAATTGGGAGAAAATTTTTGTAGTTTTATTGTCTTATTATGTTTATATAGAGATGATAAACAATGGGATAATAGGGTAAATTTAGAAGTTATAAAAATTTAAATTTTATAAAATTTTTATTTGATACAATTTGAAATTTTTTTTAGAATACAGTATAATTTGATGGCAGGGGATGTTGAATAAAGGATAAAGGAGAAAAAGTGGGTTTATAAAATGATAGATAAGATGAATTATTCTATGATTACAAAGTTAATTTCCAATGTGGACGCAGGACTTTTATTTTGTAAGAATGATCCTCACTCCACAATTTTATATTCAAATGATTATTTCTTTGAAATGATTGGCTATACAAGAGAAGAAGTAGAACAACTATTTCAAAATCGCTTTGCAGAGATGGTTATTGATAATGTTCCAGATATTTTAGTAAAAGTAAAGAGAGCAGTAGAGCTAGGAGAGCATTTAGATTATGAATATCGCATGAGAAGAAAAGATGGAACGATTATGTGGATTCATGATACTGCTGTTTATGAAAAGGAACATGATGCGTTCTACGTTGTTATTATGGATATTACAGAGAAAAAATCAATTCAATATCAAATGGAGAAATTATTGTGGATTTTAGATCATATTCCGAATAAGATTATGATTGCTAATTCATCCGATCAAAAGATTGACTATGTAAATACTGAGGTATTGAATTGTGAATATTTAAACGAAGAGCCAATCGAAGGGAATCTGTTAGAATGTGTTGTTGGAGGACATATTATTGGACAGAATTTCCGAGAAGTTTGGAAAAAGGCTTTATTAGGACAAGTTGTTAGTTATGAAACACGTTTTCAAGAAGAGGAAGATATTATTATTGGACATGAGAAGAATTATCTTGTGCCTATTTTAGATCATGAGAAAAAGATTATCAGTATCATGCAGGTAAGTGAAGATTTGATGAAGCAAAATGATGCTTTGACTGCTTTGCCTAACCGAACGATGTTTGAAAATTATTATAAAGAGCAAAGGGCTCTTGGAAAAGAGAACTTTGATATGACGCTATTTATTATTGATATTGATGATTTTAAAACGATCAATGATATTTATGGTCATGATGCAGGGGATTTGGTAATTAAAAGAGTTGCAAAATGTTTAATTGGATTGTTACATGAAGAAGATTATGCTTCTCGTTGTGGAGGCGATGAATTTGTTTTGCTTTTGAAGACGTGTGAAAGAGAAAGAATTCATTTTTGTATTCAAAAGATTATGAATTTTACAAAAGAGCCTATTTACATTGGAGGACATGAATTTTATGTAACGTATAGCATTGGGATTGCTTCTACTAATGGAGAAAGTATAGAATATACTACTTTATTTAAATATGCGGATATTGCTTTATATAAAGCAAAGCATAATGGGAAACATGGACATATGATCTATGAGGCAGGAATGCTTGATCGGAATTCTTTTGAGCAGTTTTATGTAAAAGAATTTCAATGGTATATTAAACATGATGCAAACTTAATCAATTTAGAACCTTATACAAAAAGAAATTTAAAAGAAAAAAAAGAAATCTTAGAGCCAAATTATAATTTGACTACATTATCCGAAAATTTGCGTAAATTTTTGATTGAGAAAGAACAAGAAATTACAAGATATGTGGATGAAGGAATCTATGAAAGTCTTATTGACGAGATACTAAAAAAATATTTTACATTTGTACAAGAGAGTGAAAATTATATTTTATGCATCAACCTTCCGATTGGACTTTTAGAGAAAGGTAATTTTATGAAAAGAGTGCCGAGGATATTGCAGAGGAATCATTGTCCAAAGGAACGAGTGCTCTTTAAGATTATAGAGATGTCAAAGTTGAAAGGATATGAAGAAGCTCATTTAAATTTTATAGAAGCGAAGGCAGCGGGGCTGAAATTTATGTTAGGAGATTTTGGAGAAGAATTAGATTCGTTTAAGATTTTATTAGATTTCCCGACAGAATACATATCCGTTGATTCGGTATTTGTAGATCAATGTATTGACAATGCAAGATATAAGACAATTTTAGATACAATCTTTAATTTGGCTACTTTAAACGGATCAATCGTTGTTTTACAAGGAAAATGCGAAAAAGATTGGACAAAATTGGGACATCGTTTTGATTATCAAAATGAGCATGAAAAAGTTTATGTAGATGATGAGGAAATCATGATTTTACATAAATATTTAATTTAATAAAAAAGACCTCTAAGATAGTGGCTTAGGGGTCTTTTTTTATTTTATGCAAAGACAACCAGCCATACGAGAGCATTGACATCACATAGGATGACTGTCTGTAAATATGAGAAACTCGTAAAATATATTTTTTATCGTTATTTTAAAGATAGATAGATTAATTGATAAAGATTATGAATTATAGTATAATAACTGGTAAAAATATACGAGTTATTGATGTTTTATTTTTTAGTAGAGTATTGAGTGGATAAAGTTATTACTTTAACGAATTTTACATACTTAGAACTAGCAGAAACTGGGAAAGTAACAATATTAAAAAAAATAGAGTTGGAGGATATAGCAAATGGCAATTGATAAAGCAAGAGAACACTTAAAAAAATATGGATTTGAAGATAGAGTAAAAGAGTTTGATGTGTCCAGTGCAACGGTAGAACTTGCGGCAAAGGCAGTTGGAGTTGAGCCATGTAGAATTGCAAAGACATTGTCTTTTATGACAAAGGAAGGGCCGATTTTAATTGTAACTGCTGGTGATGCAAGAATTGATAATAAGAAGTATAAAGATCAGTTTCATGTAAAAGCGAAAATGCTCACACCAGAGGAAGTCATCGAATTAGTGGGACATGCCGTTGGCGGAGTATGTCCGTTTGGAATTAAGGAAGGAGTTTTCGTTTATTTGGATGAATCTTTAAAGAGATTTGAAACGGTATTTCCGGCTTGTGGAAGTTCTAATAGTGCTATTGAATTAACAATATCAGAGTTGGAGCAATGTTCCGGGTATATTGCGTGGGTTGATATCAGTAAAGAGATAGCGTAATGATTAAAAAAATTTGATGCTCATGATAGGAAAAATGTGGTATAATAACTACATAGATGCACTTCCAATCAATAAAATTGATTTGGCTTCGCAATGGAAGGATGATACGAGGTAATCCATAAATGGAAAAGTCAATGTTGCTTTGCGTCACTTTTCATGGTTTGAAGAGAAAATGTTGTTTTATAAAAAAAGAATTAACAATGATGATGGGTTTCAAAGAGTATGCTACCCTTGTTAAGAAAGGAAGGAATAAATGATGGAAAAAAATGTACAAGATTATGTAGCTCAAAAAGTGAAGGAATTAATAGAAGCTCCTTCTTGCTGTGCAGAAGCAAAGGCTGCTGGAAATGCTTGGTTAGCAGCTGTTGGAACGGATAAGGAAGCAGAAGCTACGAAAAATTTAATTGCGGAGTTAGAGCTCGATTTAGTGCCAATTGATGGCTTGATCGCTTTTGCTAGTTCTCCAGCTGGCGCTCAGGTGTTTGGTGAAGAAAAGGTAAAAGAAGTGGAAGCTCATGCAAAAGAGATAAAAGAAGCTGGTGCAAAGTATTGTGATTGCCCAGCTTGTGCGGCAGTAGCTGCAATTCTTGAAAAGAAAGAGGAACTTTTAGCATAAGGTTTAGGATTGGAAAGTAAATAAAAGGAAATGAAGTTTTAAAAGATACTTTTTGATCCTTATGTAGTTGAAAAATAGATGTTGTTGTAGAGAGTATATGTCTACAATAACATCTATTTTTTACGCGAAGGCAACGAGTTAAATAGCGAATTTAGAGAATCAGAATATCTTTCGTACTATTTGCAAATAAAAGAATGCGTAAAATTTATTTTGCATCGGTAATAAAAGTTTTTTTCAATCCGACAAAGAACAATAAGGGGGCAATTGTGATTAAAATATAGGAGATGTAGTATGGATACAACGAAGAAATTTGATGGCAGAGCAAGAGATTATACGGCAAGTAGACCGACTTATTCATTGGAGTTAATCAATTATTTATATCAACATTATTTTACGAATGATTCTATTATCGCAGATATCGCCTCTGGAACTGGGAAGTTTACAAAGCAGTTGTTGGAAAGAGGAAGCCATGTATACGGTGTTGAACCAAACGATGAAATGCGTCATATTGCAGAAGAAGAGTTCTATCAGTATGAAAAGTTTCATTCTATAGCAGGACGAGCAGAAAATACAACATTACAAGAAAATTTTGTTGACTATGTTACGGTGGCACAGGCGTTTCATTGGTTTGATGTGCAGGACTTTAAAAAAGAATGTTTACGAATTATGAAAAAAGGTGGAAAAGTATTTTTAATATGGAATATTCGAGAGATGCAGAATCCATTTAACAAAGAATGGCATGAGATATGTGCAAAATATTGTCCTGAATTTCAAGGATTTAGCAATGGAATCAAACGGGATGATCAGCGAATTAGAGATTTTTTTAATAATGAATATGAGTCTATTGCTTTTGAAAATCCATTGTATTTTGATAGAGAAAAGTTTATTAGTCGATGTCTCTCTTCCTCCTATTCTTTAAAGGAAGGGGATATGGAGTATGAAAATTATATCAAAGAATTAAATGCCTTGTTTCAACAATATGCCAATGATGGAGTTATAATGGTGGAGAATCAAACAGTAGTGTATATTGGAGAGGTGTAGAAAGAATATAAGTGTAAAATAGAGATTAAAGGATAAAAAAGTTACAAATCAAATTGGAATGGAGATTTATGATAGAAGACTGATTTGAGATGTATTTGGTAATACATATTTTTTTATAAAATTTCTTTAACAGTTTTCTCTTTCGTTTGTAAACAATAAGTAATAACATTCAAGGTAGTTTTGAATTTATAAGAAATACCAGGTTAAAGTTAAACTATTATAAAATAATAGAAAAATTTGTGATATTATATATAATATGAAGTAATTGGACTAGGATTAGATGAAATGAAAGCAAAGTATAAGAAAAGATGAAAATAAAAGAATAGATAGTTAAGATGGGAAGGAAAAAATGGCAGAAGAAAAACTATTAGAATTAAAAGCTGGTTTAAAAACAGCGTACATAGATGGAACATACACATCAAATCTTGCATATAGACCACAATTTGTATCCAATAATCATAAAGAAGGAAAGAAAGTTTTATCCTTTATTGAAGATGAACTTTTGACCTGTGATCAATTTCAAATAAGCGTTGCATTTATTACGATGAGTGGTATCGCACCTCTGTTGCAGACATTAAAAGAATTAGAAAAAAGAGGGATTCCGGGTGAAATTCTAACGACGAATTATTTGAATTTTAGTGAGCCTAGAGCTTTGGAGCGATTAAACAGTCTTTCCAATATAACATTAAAAATGTATGACGTAGAAGTTGCTGGCGAAGGATTTCATACAAAAGGTTATATTTTTAAAAAGGAAGAGATTTATCGAATCATGATAGGAAGTTCTAACATTACAAGTGCAGCGCTCACTAGCAATCGGGAATGGAATACAAAAGTAGTATCCACAGAACAAGGAGAATTAGCCCAATGCATCGTAGCAGAATTTAGAGAACTTTGGAATTCGAACTATGCATTACCATTTGATGTTTTTTATGAAAAGTATAAAGAAAAATACCAAATCATTAAGCATCAGCGGGAAATTGCAAAGCAGGAAACGATTACATCCATAGAAACATATCGTTTGCAACCAAATGCAATGCAAATTGGATTTATTGCCAATTTGAGAAAAATTATGGAGGCTGGAGAAGAAAGAGCACTTTTGATTTCTGCTACGGGAACAGGAAAAACATATGCATCGGCATTTGCCATGAGAGAGCTTGGATTTCAAAGGGTATTATTTCTTGTTCATAGAGGACAACTGGCAAAGCAGACGAAAAAGTCTTATAAAAGAATTTTTGGTGAGTCTGTTTCTATGGGATTAGTAGGGGCTGGATATGATGAGTATGAAAAAGATTATGTGTTTGCTACGGTTCAGACATTAAATCGTAATGAGCATTTAAAAAAATATAGACCAGATGAGTTTGACTGTATTATTTTGGATGAGGCACATCATAGTGCAGCTAATACTTATCAGAAAGTGATGAACTATTTTAAACCAAGATTATGGTTAGGAATGACAGCCACTCCAGATAAGCGAGATGATGAAATTGAGGGGAAAAATATATATGAGATTTTTAATTATCAGATCGCTTATGAGATTCGATTACAACAAGCAATGGAAGAAAAATTTCTATGTCCATTTCATTATTTTGGAATTAGTGATATTTCTTTATTAGATGAGAAGAAAATAAAATCAAAGAAGATAACAGAAAAGGATTTTAATTTATTAACAAGTGATGAAAGAGTCAAACACATTATGCAGCAGGCGAAGTATTATGGATATAGTGGCGATCGTGTGAAAGGTCTTATTTTTTGTAGCAGAATTGATGAATCAGAAGAGCTTTCCGCAAAATTTAACGAAGCAGGCTATCGAACGATTGCTTTAAATGGAAGCGCATCGGAAGACGAGAGAACAAATGCATTTGAACGTTTGGCGATGAATGAAGAGGATGCTACCGAAAATATGCAGCCACTTGATTACATTTTTTCGGTAGAAATACTAAATGAAGGTGTTGATATTGTAGAAGTGAATCAGGTCATTATGCTTAGACCAACAGAATCACCAATTGTTTTTATCCAACAACTTGGCAGAGGATTGCGTAAAGCGCAGGGAAAAGAGTATGTGATCGTGCTTGATTTTATCGGAAACTATAAGAATAACTTTATGATTCCAATTGCACTGTCAGGGGACAGAACATATAACCCAGATACGATTCGAAAGTATGTGATTAGTGGAAATAATGTGATTCCTGGTGCCTCCACGATACATTTTGGTGAGGTGGCTAAGGAGAAGATTTTTAAGTCCATTGATCGGATGAAAGGGATGAAGTCGATTATAAAAGAAAGTTATATTACTTTAAAAAATCGTCTTGGCAAAGTTCCATATCTTCTTGATTTTTATGAAAATGGAGAGGTAGATCCTCTTGTCATCATTCGAGAATATAAGACATATCAATCATTTTTAGAATCGGTAGAAGGCGAATCATACATTGATCAAATCTCCGAGAAAGAACGAATTATTTTGGAGTATTTATCAAAAACCGTTCTCTCTGGAATAAGACCATATGAACTGGAAATTTTAAAACGATTTTTACACGATGAAGTCATTTATGTGGATCATATGAAACAAGAGTTTCAAGAAACATATGGTTATGTCATTGATATGGATTCTTTATATAATGGAGTCAGTGTTTTACAAGGACAGTTTGTAAGTAAAAAAGAAGAGTATGAAAAATACCGCCAAATTGAAATTGTTAAAAACGATGAGGAAAATAAGTTACAGAGAATGGAAAATTTCGCCAGACAACTATTGCATACAGAGTTTCAAAAACAAGTCAATGATATTATCGAGGTAGGATTAAGGAGATATAAGGACAAATTTGCCACGGGACAAATAGTGGGTACTCCATTTATTTTGTATGAAAAATATTCTAGAAGAGATGTAAGTTTATTGATGAACTGCGGAAAAGACTTGTCATCTACGATGTATGGAATGAAACGAATTGGAGAAGATGTCTTTATTTTTGTTACCTATCATAAAGAAGAAAGCAATGATAGCTCTAAAAATTATATCGATGGCAAACCAGACTATGCGGATACTTTTGAAGATAATCAGATTTTTTGGTGGGATTCTCAAATTGGAAAAGGAATTGATAGTTCCTATATAAAGGAAGTTGCGACAGCACCTCGTAAACATCTGTTAGTGAAAAAGAGTGACGCAGAAAGTAGTTTTTATCATATGGGTCTCTTTGATATAGAAGAGATGAAACCAGATAAAAAGAAAGATAATAGCGGAAGAGAACGGGATATTACAAAAGTAAAGGCAAAAATGAGACATGCTGTAAGAGAAGATTTGTTGCGATATTTGCGGAGTAGAATTAGAGAGAGTAAGTAGAACCTTTTTATAGCAAGCATAGGTTAGAAGTCCGTAACCAAAAAGAGGATAAGATATTTTACGAAATCCAGCTACACTTGTCTGTCTGCATGAGGTATAATGAGGTCAACCATAAATCGGAATCTACAGGAGAAATGAATACACTAACACTTGAAACGGAACGGTTAATATCAAGAAAGTTTACTGAAAATGACATAGAAGCCATGTACCAATTAAATTTTGACGAACGGAAAGATAGAGTTTATAAAAAATACTGGGATAACTCTAATATTCATTTTGTAGAAACGGATATATAATTTCCCATTTATCGAGCTGCCTCATCGTCTGGTCAATCTGGTTCGAACTTTCACAACTGAATACCAGCTGCCATCGGCGGCACTACAGAGCAGGAAACCAGAAGGGTTCCTGCTTTTTCTTATAGGAATGTTCTTTTTGTTTGTTCAAAGGATTCATTCTGAATAAATTAATTCAGATAGGTAAAAATAAAATAAAATCGATATAACAAGTATCGTGCATTATAAAATTTAAGAAAGTAACTAAGGGAGAAGAAAATGAATCCAGTTAGAAAAAATTTTTTTATCATATTTATCTGTATGTTTTTGCAGGCAGTTCCCTTTGGCATTGCACAAAACATCCAGCCATTGTTTATTCCGTATGTAATTGAAGAATTTAACTTTTCACTTGCGGCGTTTTCTCTTATATTTACAGTTGGCGCACTTGCAGCGGCAGTGTTTGCACCTTTTTTTAGCAAGCTGTTTGATAAAATCAATATAAAAATTATATTTATAATAGGTACAACTCTATCCAGTCTTGGATTTTTGGCTTTTGGATTTGCTGACAGTTTACTTGAATTCTATTTCTATTCTGCTGTTTTGCAAATAGGCTGTGCGATATTTTCTGGTCTTGGTGTCCCTTATGTGATCAATCATTGGTTTCCGCAAGAAGGAAGGGGAAAGGCGTTAGGAATAGCATTTGCCGGTGGTTCTATAGGAAATATATTTTTACAGAGTATTACTTCTCACATGTTGGCAAGCAAGGGTATTGCTTATAGTTATATTTTATTCGGTATCGTTGCATTGATAAGTAGTTTGCCAGTTATACTTTTATTTATCAGATTACCAAAAGAAGGAGAGGTCAAAAAGAATGATGAAAAAATGAAAGCGACAGAAGCATCAAAACTGAAAGGTCCAGGGATAGCGGAAATCAAAAAGAATCTTTTTTTCTGGATATTCGGAGCTGCGTTTGCTATCATTTCCGTCAGTATTTCAGCGCTCAGCACCCAATACGCCACTTATTTTACAGGTGAATTAAAGATGAGCTCTGCATTAGTCGGCATGCTAGGCTCGGTTTTTGCTTTATTCTGCTTGTTTGGAAATGTACTAGGTGGTTATTTATTTGACAAAATAGGTTCGTTTAAAACGATGACCATTTCTTTTGTGCTTCAGGCAATTGCAATTATCGCTTTATTATTTGCAAAAGATATACATGGACTTGCTTTCTTATTTTCTATCGCCTATGGATTAAACGTTTTCTCCTATATGTCAGCACCAGCATTTATGGCTTCTGATGTATTTGGTAAAAGAGATTCCAACGTAAAACTTGCTATTATAAAATTATTTTTTGCTATTGGTTTTGCTTTAGGCTCAACATTGTTTGGCGCAGTTACCGATCATTTTGGATTTAGTATGGGCTGGATTATGTTATTGGGATGCACAGTTCTTGGATATTGTCTGCTGTTAATAGCGATTGGAAAAGTGAAAAAGCAAATGCTCGTGTGAGCATAGAATAAAATCAAAGGGAAAAATATTCAAAATATTGATTTCATAGGAAAAAATGAATTGATGGTAGTAAAGCAGAAGTGCCAAATTCAAAAGAAAATAGAGAAACGTTTGGAAATAGCAACAATCAACATTCTAAAACAGGATGCGTACGGGCTTTGGTAAGTGGAATGTATGATATTCTAAATCATTTTTATCTGGATATTGAAATTGCTCA
>CAJMOB010000018.1:0-63405 GCA_905214925.1 uncultured bacterium
ACACTAGCTTAATCAACCTCTAGTAAATCATCTCGCTTCATTTGTCTTTCTCCTCTATTCAATAAACAAATCCTTGCGCTGGGGATAATGATAATGCACTTGAAGTTCAGAAATATTATAAGTAAGAATGCCATTCTTAAAGAATGGTTCGTTACGATAAAACTCCCAAACAGCTTGCTCATTCTCTTCTTTTAATATGGTAACAGAAGCGCTCATATCCTCTTTCAAAGAAGAAAAAAGAACTTTTCCTTCCTTCATCGCCAACATGGTATATGCTTGATGGTCTTTCATCATGTTTTCATCCATTTTATTAGGATTTTGAACAATCCCTTCGATTTCTTTGTAATAAAGAGCAAAGCTGTTTTTTTATATTATAGAATAAAAAACTTAAAAACAAAAAAATCACAAACCTTTGATTTACAATGGTTTGTGACCTAATTTATAATGCCGGTGGCGGGACTTGAACCCGCACGTGGTTACCCACAACAGATTTTGAGTCTGCATCGTCTGCCATTCCGACACACCGGCGTTTTCAGTTGAAATATCACTTACGGTATATACTATACAATAAATATTGTATTAAGTCAATATATAATTTCAATTTTTTATTTTTCATAGTATATTATTTTTATCTTTATATAGTAATGCCTATGTTTTGATATTACTAATAAAAAATTAAAATTATTATATCTCAAAATTCATGGATTTAAAAGTAAATAGAAATAACAAAGTTAGACCCTAACATAGAAGATTCATAACTATCGCATACAAACTATAAAAGATGTTTCCAAGTTACACATACTACTGCCTAGTAATAAATATATTTATTGAAAATATTTTCAATCGTTATTGTTATTTACTAAATTTTATGTTACGCTAATTCGAACTGACTTTCAAAGGAGGACTTTGATGAATAAATTTCCCCAAAAAGGAATGATTGTTTTAGGAATTATATTGGCACTTCTTCTTTTAATGTGGATATATCATTTCCCTTTACAACGAGTCATAGCTGAAAAGAAGTATGAAGAATATTCTAAACAACAAGGAATTATAGCTACAGATATTGAAACGAAAGAAATTTATAAAGACTACAAGCAAGGCGGATATTTTATTTCTATTAATTATCATAGCGATCCCAATTATCGTTATCGGTATCATTATTTTTTGATTGACCATAAAACAAGTGGTACAAATTTTAATACTATGTATTGTGATGTATATGATTTAGAAAACAATCTTTTAGATAGCTATGTCAACATAATTTATAGGCCATTGGAATGACTTGTTTCAAACTCCGGGTAGGACTGACCCGAAGTTTTTTACTGAAGAAAAGTGATTCTTATCGAAAGATATCTGTTAGATAATTGCTTGTTTCTCTTATTATTCATAAGTAAAACAATACATATCTATCATATTACTCGTAAACAGCACATTACTATTTATTTTCTTCTATATCATTTTCTAATCTTTTAATAATTTTTGCCGGAACTCCTCCTACTATATAATTATCTGGAACATCTTTTGTAACAACAGCCCCCGCTGCTACAATAACATTATTCCCTATCACTACTCCTGGTAAAATAGTACAATTACCACCAATCCATACATCATTTCCAATCTTCACTGGCATTGCCTGTCCCATATGTTGTCGACGCTTACTAGGAGATAGTGGATGATTCACAGTAGTAATAAGTGTACTAGGGCCAATCATCACATAGTCTCCAATGTATACTGGTGCAATGTCAAGAATCGTCACATTATAATTTGCCAAAAACTCATCACCAACATGAATATTCTTACCATTATCACAATTAAATACCGGAAGTACCGTAGGATATCTCCCTACACTACCAAATAATTGTCGAATTGCTAGCTCTCTTGCACTTTCATCATTCACAGAAATAGCGTTTAATTTTTCACAACCCTTGATTGCGTGTAGCTTTCTAGCATTAACCTCCTTGTCCCAAAAACAATATTCTAACCCTGCATCTAACTTTTCTAGTTCTGTCATATTAAATTTCCCTTTCTAATCTCTTTTTTCTCACATGGATAAAGTGTATCATTATAGATTCAAATCTTCAGATATATCATATTGTTTTTATCCTATATTTTCAGTATTAAATCTTAATAATTTATATAGTAAATTCTCATTATTTTCTTGAAGCATATCATATCTATCTTAATTTTGAGTGCTTCTTAATCTAAAATCTTTCACTCATTTTCTATTATTGTAATCTAAAACTCACTCTTTTTATCACTATATGCATTTACATATTGCACATTTCGTTTTTCTTCAAATAGATCTCCTTCATCATTACAAGTTGACAAACCACTCCATGGCTCTAATGCAATAAATGGACCATTGTTTGAACTGGACCATAAAATTAAATACGGAAAATCAGAAAAATCTAGTCGAATTTCTTTCCCATGATTTTTAGAAATGACAGCAATCTTTTTCGATTTAAGCTCATCTAAAATAATAGCATCTTTTGAGAAAAGCTGATGGCTTAATTTTAACTCATTTTGTCCATTTAAAAATTCTGTTCTATGTTCCATATCAATTAGCCCAGTCTCAGTCATTGGTATTGGCACACTGCAAGTTTCTTTTTGTTCAAAGACAAGTCGATAATCTTCATAACTTTCATTTGGAAATAATGGACACTGAAACCCCGGATGCCCGCCAATAAAGAATGGCATCTTTTCTTCCCCTCTATTTTCCACCCTATATTCTGTCTTGATTGTTCTACCTACAATCTGATACCGAATATGTAACTTGAATTTAAATGGAAATTGAGCATACATTTCTTCATCTGATTCAATACAAAAAGTAATGCTACCATTTGTTTCTTCTTCGCATATAAACTCTTTTTTTCTCACAATTCCATGCCGTGGCATTGTAATCTTTTTTCCGTTTTTTAATCTACCTTGATCATTTCGTAAACTTCCACAAATCGGAAAAAGAACTGGGGCTTGTCCTCCCCAATACTTTTTGTCTCCTTGCCATAAATATTCCACACCATCCTTATCCCGTATAGAAGATAAAGCACCTCCTAAACTTTGAAATTTTACAGATAACCATTTATTCTCTAATCTATATTCCATATTACATCACCTCTAAAATTATATTATTTGTTTTAGTATAACGACAAGAAATACGTTATTGTAATTTCTCACGTTCGTTCCCAAACAGTTGCTACATCTAATCATAAATACTCCACATGGCTATTTATCTTCTCGTAAATAAAAAAGACTCGGATCATAAATATAGTTTTATAATCCGAATCTATTGTCTATTTCTTGATTATGCTTTTCCCTCACTACCACATACTTTGATTTTGTCCATTACATATTTTTTTACTTCTTCTCTTCCTGCTGCATTATACTTTTTCGGATCAATAATATCTGGATTCTCTTCAAGAACTACCTTCACTCCTTTTGAAAAAGCAATTCGTAAATCCGTGGCATAATTCACCTTACAAATTCCTCTACGAATAC
Organism: uncultured bacterium; assembly: GCA_905214925.1. Lineage (GTDB taxonomy): Bacteria > Bacillota > Clostridia > Lachnospirales > Lachnospiraceae > Scybalomonas. The sequence continues at coordinate 3,496 of CAJMOB010000018.1, forward strand.
ACTCTTTCACATCTTCATCAGGAACTCCAGATGTACCATGTAATACAAGTGGAACGGATACAACTTTCTTTATTTCACTCAATCTTTCTACATCTATCTTTGGAACTCCTTTATATACTCCATGTGCTGTTCCAATCGCTACTGCTAAAGAATCCACTCCTGTCTCTTCTACAAATCGTTTCGCCTGCTGTGGATCTGTGTAAGGATTCTCATCACCACCATCTAAGTCATCTTCTTTTCCTCCAACTTTACCAAGTTCTGCTTCTACGGGAATATGAAAAGAGTGACAAGCCTCTGCTACTGCTTTACTTAATTGTACATTTTCCTCAAAACTTCCATGAGAACCATCAATCATAATGGATGTATATCCCATACGGAATGCCTTCATTGCAAGTTCAAAACTACTTCCATGATCTAAATGCATCGCAACTGGCACACTTGCTTTTTCAGCAGCTGCCTTTATATTTGCATAATAATACTCAATTCCACCATATTTTACAGTGGATGGAGTTGTCTGAAGAATAACTGGAGCATGTAGTTCTTCGGCTGCCGCCACAACAGCTTGTACCATCTCCATATTTTCAACATTAAATGCCCCAATTGCATATCCACCTGCTTGGGCATCTAACAATAACTTCTTTGTCGTAACTAATGGCATTGTTTTCCCTCCTATTTTTTCTATGAAATTTTATCAATTTTTACCTGTTTTAATATTGTTTCTTGTATCTCTTTTTCAAAATCTCCTGTATTAGGAGAAAGTGCTGCTGCAGTTGCTGTTGCAACGGCATATTTTAATGCCTCTTCTGATGAATAGAAACAACTGAGTGCAACTGCAAATGCTCCAACCATGGAGTCACCACATCCTACTGTATTCACTGCCTCTACCTTCGGTGGCTTTCCATGATAAACACCTTCCTTACATACCAAAATGGCACCATCTCCTCCAAGAGAAATCACCACATAGGGTATTCCCATTGCATGAATTTTTTTTGCATAGTCGACTACATCAGACTGTTTTTCTACCTCTGTTTGAAAAAGCATCTCTATTTCATCTTTATTAGGCTTTACCATCGTTGGTTTTGCCTCTAAACTATGCTTTAGAAGAATTCCGCTCGTATCCAAAATAACCTGTTTTCCCATGTCCTTTGCCTGCTCAATCAGCTTTTGGTATATGGTTGTTTCAACGCCTTTTGGAACACTCCCAGAAATTGTCACAACGTTACTATCTTTTATAATTTCTCCAAAGCGATTTAAAAACCGTTCTTCTTCTTGTTTCGTCACTGCACACCCTGGTTCCAAATATTCGGTTGATCCATACTTTGGATCAAGAATGTTGATACAACTTCTCGTTTCTCCTTCCATCTTAACAAACTGATGTGGAATATGATCCTGATCAAGAAGTGTTTCTAAATAAGCTCCATTAAATCCTCCTACAAATCCAGTCGCTTTCACTTCTTCTCCACATAGCTTTACAATACGGGCTACGTTCAGTCCTTTTCCACCTGCACTATTTCTGCAAGATGCCACACGCATTACGGTACCATTTTTAATTTCCTGCTCCATGTGATAGGCTTTATCGATAGATGCATTTAATGTCACGGTTGTAATCATTCTCTATCTCTCCTTCTTATGCTTCACTATCAATCAATATCTTTCCTTTCACTGCCCCTGGTGTCTTATACATTTCAAAGGCCGTATCAATCTTGCTAAGAGGAATTTTTCTAAAAATAAAGGAATCATCGAATTTCAATTCTCCTATCTTAAAATAGTGAGCGGTCATTTTCCATTCTTCTCCTGGAAATGGTGCACTATAAGACATCCAAGACCCCGTCAATGTAAACTCTTTTCTATTCATATTTTCCCATTCTTTTACTGAGAAAGACATTTCTTTCGTTGGGGTTCCAACAAAGCATATATTGGCTTTATTAGCAGCCAGTTCAAACGCCATTTTCATTGTGATAGTATTTCCCGCTGTCTCAAATACATAATCAAATCCTCTACCTTCTGTCATTTCTTTTGCCTTATCCAGAAAACCATCCTCAAGAGTATTGATTCCTGCAGTTGCCCCGAGACGTTTTCCTAGTTCCAAACGCTCATCTGCAATATCAAACACAACTGTTTTGGCCGCACCAAAAATCTTTGCCCACTGCATGACAAACATTCCAATCGTACCACCACCTAAGATAGCAACCGTCTTTCCACCTTCATAAGGAACTCTTTTTATTCCATGAAGTGCAACCGTTGCAGGCTCAAAAAAAGCGCCTTGTTCAAACGATACAGAATCTTCAAATGGAACAGCATTTTTCTCTGGAACTACTACATACTCTGCAAAACTTCCAAATTCTCTTGATCCAATAAAACTATAATGTTTACAAAGAGAATAATCCCCCTTTTGACAATCTTCACATTTCATGCACGGAACAAGTGGCACGCCTGATACACGATCGCCTTTTTTCACCGCTGTTACGCCTTCTCCAATTTCTTCTACAACACCAGAAAATTCATGTCCCAATACATTTGGATAATAATGGCATGCATCTCCATTTACTCTTGGAACGTCGGAACCGCAAATCCCTGTATATTTTACTTTAATCAGTACTTTTCCCTTCTCTACCATTGGTTTTTCGATCTCTTCGTACCGAATATCATTTTGTGCATGTACAACGCCTGCTTTCATACTTCCTCCTATTCACCGCTTTTTACGGAACTTCAACTCTATTACTCTTCCTCTGTTTTCAACTCTGCTGCTCTTTTCTTTGAACACCTAATTGCAAATAGAATACAAATACCATAAATAACTGCAATTACAGCTGCTCCTACTAAACTTTCTCTTGTAAAAATCTGAGTAAATATATAAGTAATTGGGCATCCACCTTGATCCATTGCTGCAATTGCATTTTTTCCATCAGTAGCACCTGTTGTTTCAGCTAAGGTTGTCATCCAAGGAATCGTCTGGTTTGCAATCCAAAGTGTCATAAACATAATCGCACTTCCTGAGAATAATGTACGGAATAAATTTCCTTTATGTACTGCAACAGCGATGGCAATAAAAAATCCAATCGTTGCTAAATCCCCAAATGGAAGGATTTTATTTCCTGGTACAATAACTGCAATAAGAAGTGTCAAAGGGATAAAGATAAGTCCTGCTGTAACAACTTGAGAATCACCAAGAAGAATTGCTGGATCAAGTCCAATATAAAACTCAGAATTTCCAAATTTCTTTGTTAACAGTTCTTTTGCTCTTTCGGATAATGGCAATAAACCATCCATAATACATTTTACAATCTTAGGCATTAACACCATAACGGCAGACATATTCACGCCTAATGGAAGTGCTTCTTGTGGCCCATATCCTGCAAGAAATCCCACAACGGTTCCAAGAATACCACCAATTACAATCGGTTCTCCTAAAACTCCAACTTTTTCCTGTAAAGAATCTGCACTAATATCAATCTTTCGTACCCCTGGAATTTTATCAATGACTACATCAATGACACAGGCAATAGGTCCCATATACGCTGCTGTTCCATGAGGTACAGTTAAACCATCTAATTCAAAGTAATCTTCCATCAATGGTGCCCATAGATCACCGAGTTTATAAGAAATTGCGGCATGAACAACAACTCCTAAAATACCAATCCAAAAATTTCCTGTCACAGCATAGGCAATTGCTCCTGTAAATGTCATATGCCAAATATTCCAAATATCGATATTAACTGTTTTTGTTAATTTTAAGAAAAGCATGACAATATTTACAAGAATTGCAACTGGAATTGCAACAGTCGCGATATTGGATGCCCATGTCATCGGAGAAGCTCCTGGCCAACCAATATCTACTACACTTAACGACAGTCCAAATCGTTCAGACATGGCTTGTGCCGCTGGTCCAAGCTCTGCATTCATCATATCAACAATGAGACCAAGTCCCACAAATCCTACACCAATCATTAATCCTGAACGAATTGCCTTTCCCACCTTTACACCAATACAAATGCTGATAATGGCGATTACGATTGGAAGCATAACAGATGGCCCCATATCGATAATGTATTGAATCGCATCGGATAATACTTTCAGCATATTATTTCCTCCTCCTATTTTCTTCTTTATTTTATCCTTGAAGAACTTTTAAGATAGCTTCTTCTGTTTTCTCTACACCTACTCCAGAAATAAATGGCATTCCTGTTAGGAGCGGTACCCCATAGTCTCTCTTTACTTTTGATGTTGTTACAATCAAATCAGTACCTGGAAGATTGGATTCAATTTCTGAAATTCTTACCTGACAAATTTCGACTTCAATCCCATTCTTTTTACATAACTCCACAATTTTATTTGCTGCGATTGTTGATGTTGCTACTGCTCCTCCACATGCTACAATAACTTTCTTTTTCATAATGATTTCTCCTTTTCTTTTATAATCTCAATAATTTTTTCCGCATTTTTTTCATTCATAATTTGTTTTAAAACTTCTTTATCCTGAATTATTTGAACGATTCTCTGAAGTTGTTCTATATGTGTTGTTGGATTCACTACCGCAAGCATGAAAATTAATGTTACATCCACCTGTTCATCATCGGTTCCCATCTGAACAAAAGGCACCGATTGTTTTAAAACCGCAATTGCTGTTCCAGCCTTATTCACATACCTAACATCCGTGTGTGGGATTGCTACACCTACTCCATCCACATCAAGTCCCGTCGGAAATTCCTTCTCTCTGTTTATTAAAGCTTCTGGGTAATCCGTTTTTACATATCCCTCTTCTACAAGTAATCCTCCAAGTTTCTTCATGACATCTTCATATGTCTTTGCTTCCATCTCAGGCACAATCAGCGATTTATCTAATTCTTCCCAAACCATCCATTTTCCTCCTTCTATTTTCGACTGAATGCCGGCTCAATCTTTTTTCTGATTCCATCCTATCATGCTCTATGCATAAAAAACAGTCAAATATCTTGCAACTTTTTTGCAAAAAAATAGAATGGTTGAAATTCTTTCTCATTTTTTTGAAAGATTTTGACCACTCTATTTTATCGATTCTATTCTTATTTTAACTTAGCCCGTATTCATACTGTTCAATAATAAATGCCGCTTCCTTTGATGAGACACATTGCTCTAACTTATTTTTGAATTCCTCATCTTTTAATAAATTCACTAAATTAAAAAATGCTTTCAAATGAGTCTTATGATCGACTGCGCTTAAACAACAGACAAAACGAATCGGATCAAACTCCTCATCTCCAAAACAAACAGGAGCTTTTAGGCGGATTAAACTCATTCCCACCTTAATACTTCCTTGATTCACTCCTTCATGAGGGACTGCAAATCCTTTCGATAATACAATGTAAGGTCCATTTTCCTCAATATTAGCAATCATAGCATCAATATACCGCTCTTCAATATAGCCTCGCTCCAATAGACTCTTAGCTGATTCCCGCACTGCTTCTTTCCAGTCTTTACATTCGACATCTAACCGAATATGCTTCACTGTAAGTAGATGGTGTAAACATGGTGCAAAGATTTCCGCCTCTGCCTCTACTGACTGATTAAAATATTGGCGGAATACTCTTCTTAACCTTTTTATAAGAACCTCCGCTTCCTCTGGCACCTCCTCATATAAAATAGGAGTCACTTTTTCCAAGAGTCCTTTTGCAGTATATCGATTTTCCCCTACTCTCGATGGTAAATGACGACTATCACGCAAGGCATCGATCTTACTTCCAACTCGTATATAATCTTCATCGCCAAGAAGAGGAGAAACAACTACATAATCCACCTTACATCCCTTTAAAGGAACGGTTGATATAATAAAATCGGCTCTTTCTGGCGTAATATTTTTTGCTTCATGAGCAGAAATAATATCGACAATTTGGAAGTTAAAATGTTTTTTTAATTTTTCCAAAAGAAGTTGAGAGGTTCCGATCCCTGCATGACATGCAACTACAACATGAAATGCAATTTCTTTATTCTTCCTTCTCTCAATGGCGGCACATACATGAACAGCGATATATCCTTTCTCACTCTCTGTAATTTCTCTTCCTGCGTATTGCTGAATCAAAGGCAATTCCTTGGCAACAGCATTCATCACACTTTGGTTCTCTTCTAGCACCTCATCAATCACTGGATTATTAGGATAAGAAACTGGAGCCTCAGAAAACACAGATTCTAAATGATTTGATAAGTTTTCAAAAAAATCATAATCTCGATTCAAATTTATTTCTAACTCTTCCGATAATTTTTCAATAAATTGCCTTGTAATCATTTGGACTTTTACTGTATTTTTTCCGTGTTCCTTTTTTTTCATATATTTTGCCATACACAAAAGCTCGCTTAAAAATTGAACTTCATCCTTCGTTGTGTTGATATGACAATACTGGGAAATATATTTTAAAATATCCTGCGCCATAGAATATCTATCATTATCAATATTCTTGCGCAATTCCATATATTCCCCTTGCATATTACGATCTACCATAATCCCAAGATAGCGGACTAGTTTCTGAAACGAACTATCCGTTAAATAACTTTGATGCACATGTTCTTGCTCATATACAATTTTTTGCAAAATAATTTTATTTCCGGCCTGTACCATCGTATGTTCTGATGACAACTCTCTACCCATATCACTGAAATTGCTATTTTTAAGAAGAAATAGCCGTTTATCACTCTCTTTTCCTTCCACTCGCAATCCCTTGTTCGGATGAGAAAACACCTCAAGATTCTCCCCTTTAATATATTCTTTGATATCATCCAGATCGTTAATAATGGTAGCTCGGCTTACAAACAGTGTATCCGCAATCGAAGATAGAGTAATATATTCCGAAGAACTTACAAGAAGAGCTGATGCAATTTGTTTTCTCTCACCTTTTGACAATTTATATGAATAAAAATCATCACCAGATATAAATGGAAGAATATCAGGAAATTCTTTTTCCCTTATAATTTTTCCACCACTACGTAACATGAGTTCCGAAAATTCATGTTCTCGAAGTAATTCATTAACAGTATTAATATCATTTCTTATACTTCTTTGCGATACTTGAAATTGCTCTGCTAAATCTGCCAAAGTAATTTCTTTCTCAAGATTACATAACTCATAAATAATTGATATTGTTCTTTTATTCATTTCTTTTCCCACCTTATAATACTATCTGTCATTGCTAATAAACACCCCATCTACTTACCATAACCTCTATTTGAACTATAAAAAAAGAGCAGTTACAAATATTTTGCAAGCATTTCTTTTGTCTTTTGCTCCAATAGCATCGCATTTTTTTCATCAAAAGTCTTCATTGATAAATCCACTTCTTTTTCCAAAACAAATGCCGATAAACCTTTTTTAGAAACGCTATCCACTTGCTTACTTATGATATTTACAATTTCGTCAGGCTCTTTTCCTTTAAACTTATAATAGACCCTTACTAATAATCTCATGACTATATTGTTATCAAACATTTGTTTTGCCCCATTTGTCCTTGCTGCCATTGGATTAAATAACATATATTTGATTTTGCTTGTCTCATTCTTTCTTGAAAAACTAACTCCCAGCAAATCATTTAATCTGCTACCATGAAATTGTACTTTTTGACCATTATAATTGTTTTTAAATTGTAAATCATTTACGTTCACTTCGCCCTTCATACCAGGCGCTGCAACATTGACAATCATAGGATCTTCTGCTTGATTCATCAATGGAATCAAATGATAGGATAAATAGTATCTACTTAGATAATAAAGCGCAAATGTAAATTCAAATCCCTCTTTTGTTTCCTGATAGCTGCTTTCTTGCGGTCTTAATGATGCCGCACATAAAATAAGAAGATCTAAATGAGAAAATTTGTTCTGTACAAAGGAAACGACCTTTTTATTTTCCTGGATGAGAGAAAGATCTGCTTGTAAAAAAATTAAATTTTCTGCCTTCCCCATCTCTTCTGCTTCCTTCCTTAAACGTTCTCCCTTATCAAAAGAATTACCTACCGCTACAACCATATTTCCATTATTCAAATGGCACTTTACTAAACTTTTTCCAATACCATCTGTTCCTCCAGTTATCAACACTGTTTTCATTGTGAAACCTCCTAGCCTATGCTATAATTTAGCATTATTATATTAAATCAAGTTTCTTTTTTAAAGTACTCAAATTTTTTATACTAACTATACTAAAGTAAAGTGAGGAGAATACTATGTTACCAACAGAGGATACTATATGCGTAGAATCTATTCGAAAAGTACTGGAAATCATCGGGGGTAAGTGGTCTTTTCTTATTATAGGAGAATTACATAATGGCCCTAAAAGATTCAATCAGCTAAACAGAGCAATTAAATGTAGTACGAAATCTCTTTCCGATACACTGAAATTATTAGAACATAATGATATCATTATTCGCGATGTAAAACCAACTACACCTGTTACTGTTGAGTACTCTTTAACACAACAAGGGAAAGATTTTGAAAAAGTATTTATCGAAATGAGAAACTGGGGATCTAAATATCTCAAAAATGTATGATTTTAGTTTACCCAAAGACGATTCTATACGGGAGCATCTATGCTCCTATATAGAGACCGTCTACATCCATGTTTTCTCTCTAGTTTAAACTTTTATAAATTCATCCAATTGTATTTTATCATATCATGAAATATTAAAATATACTAGGTAAGCAATAAACCATTTCTACCGTATAATAATTTATCCAGAAAAACTCCCCCCTTTTTTCTTATATATGTTAAAATAAAAACAATACATAAAACAATCGGAGGATAAACTATGTTATGGTATAAAACAGGAAATACTCTTTTAAATGAAATAAAAGAAAAAGAATTTTCAGAGAATCTACTACCATTTTGGTATATTGGACAAATGGGAATCGTCATAAAATGGAAGCAAAAAATAATCTATATCGATCCCGTATTAACCGATCTTACCGATGAAAAAGGAAATACAAGACGGCATTATCCTGCTCCCTATCAAGCAGAAAATGCTTTCGCAGATTACATTTTTTGCACTCACAACCATAGAGATCATATGAATCAAGAAACACTTCTTGGAATGGTTGCATCCAATCCAAATGTAAAAATCATCATTCCAGCACCTTTAAAAAATGAATTAATTGCATGGGGCATTCCAGAACGCCATATCTTGACGTTATCTCAAAATAAAACATTGGAAATTGAAGAAAATATAACCGTTACTGGCATTGAAACTGCTCATGATAGCTACCAATATGATGAACAGGGAAATTCTCTCACTCTTGGATATTTGTTTCGCTTTGCTGGCATGAAACTATTTCACTCTGGTGATACTATGCTCACCCAAAAACTTTTGGACACGTTAAAAAAGTACACTCCTTTTCATGTTTTACTGCTACCAATTAACGGAAGTGATATTTTAAGAGATAGTAAAAATATTATTGGAAATATGAATGCAAAAGATGCTACTATTTTAGCTTCTGAACTATGTGCTGAGCTAACAATTCCTCTCCACTATGATATGGTAAAAGGAAATGAAGAAAATCCTTTATTATTTGCACAATACATGGAAAAACTCGCTCCTAACCTACGTTATCATATTATGCGTCTAGGAGAACTATTCTTACTTGGATAAACATAAATTTTATGATTCCTAATAAATTTATTATTATTCTATTTATTTTTTGTATGTTTTTATATTTTTATAATAAAACTTTAATTTTATAACAGCAAATTTATTTTTATTTTGTCGTTATTTTCACAATTATATTGTATATTTTCCCAAATATGATATAATATATCCAGTTAGCTAGAACTAACGCCCCTTTTTGTGGTATACTATAAGTCGATAAATTATATAGCATATTTTAATAAACAGCTTATGGGAGGAACAATTTCCCCTGTTCCATTTTAAATTACCATTTAGCGATAAAATTTTAATTTTTCTAAAGTGAAAGGAGCAAAAAAATGTATTGCACTAGAAAAATAACAGATGATATTTATTGGGTAGGCGGCTCCGATCGTCGTCTTGCTTTATTTGAAAATTTATTTCCAATTCCAAGAGGTGTCAATTACAACTCTTATCTTATTTGTGATGAAAAAACAGCGTTAATGGATACTGTTGATTCTTCTATTTCTCGTCAATTTTTAGAAAATATTTCTCATGTATTAAATGGACGTTCTTTAGACTATATCGTTGTAAACCATATGGAACCAGACCACTGTGCAAACATTGAGGATCTTATGCTTCGCTATCCAAATGTAAAAATCGTTGGTAATGCAAAAACAATTAGTTTAATCCAACAGTTCTATGATATGGATATTACAGAACATACAGTGATTGTAAAAGAAAATGATACCCTTTGCCTTGGAAACCATACTCTTCGTTTCGTTATGACTCCTATGGTTCACTGGCCAGAAGTTATGATGAGTTATGAAGAGAGCAAACAAATTCTTTTCTCTGCTGACGCATTTGGAAGCTTTGGTGCATTAAATGGTAACTTATTTAACGATGAAATCGATTTTGATCGTGACTGGCTCTCTGATGCTCGTCGTTACTATAGCAATATCGTTGGTAAATATGGTCCTCAAGTACAAAACGCTTTAAAGAAACTTTCTGGCGTTAGTATTAAATTCATCTGTCCTCTTCATGGACCAGTTTGGCGTAATAACTTTGAGTACTTCCTCGACAAATACAATACTTGGAGCAGTTATGAACCAGAAGAAAAAACAATTGCTATTTTCTATGGTTCTATGTATGGCAATACAGAAAATGCAGTGAACGTTCTTGCAACTGCTTTAGCAGAAGCTGGAATTAAAAATATTGTCATTCATGATGTATCCAATACTCACGTTTCCACTTTAATTGAAGAAGTATTCCGTTGTAGCCATATTGTATTAGCAGCTCCAACTTATAATGGCGCTATTTATCCTGCTATGTTAAACTTTATCCATGATATGCAAGCATTAAATATCCAAAATCGTACTGTTGCATTTATGGAAAATGGTTCTTGGGCTCCAACAACTACAAAACAGGTAAAAGCAATTTTAGAGACAATGAAAAATATGACTCTTTTAGAGCCAACAATTACGATTCGCTCTTCTTTAAAAGAGGAATCTTATGCTCAATTAATGGAATTAAAAGATGCACTTTTAGCTTCTTTAAATGAAATGAACTAGTTTTAGAACAAAGTGTGCATTGCACACTTTGCCGCGCGTGAGCAGTTTGCGAAGCAAAATTATCTTCTTTGCATACAATGAGAAACTTGCTTCGCGGGTTTCTCATGTTCGTGGGCGTCGTCAAATAGAAATGCAAGTATTTCTGCTTGACTTATGCCTTTCACGCAAGCTGCGCATCGTTCGCACGTAGTGCTTTTTTATGTTATAGAATGACTCGCTTTGCCAGGAATTTTCTATAACATAAAAAAAGAACCTTTTCAAGAACAGTTTTCCTTTCTGTCACTTGTAAAGGTTCTTTTTATTTTTAAGAAGAAAAAAACTTACAAACTGTATTTCTTCTTTTTATACTTCATGTCATTATTGTTGTTCTTGTAAAGTTTTAGAAAGAGTATCTGCCACCGTTTCTAACACTTTAATTCTAGCAAAATATTTATCATTTGCCTCCACAACAACCCATGGAGCATAAGTAGTAGACGTTCGTACAATCATCTCATTGACTGCTTCTTCATATTGATCCCATTTTTCACGATTTCTCCAATCCTCATCTGTAATTTTCCACTGCTTTTCTGGATTGTTCATTCGTTCTTTAAATCGTTTTTCTTGCTCTTCTTTATCAATATGAAGCCAAAATTTTAACACTATCGTTCCTTCATCATATAAGTGTTCTTCCATTTCATTAATTTCCGCATAGGCTCTGCTCCATTCTTCTACCGTACAAAAATCTTCAATTCTCTCTACCATAACGCGTCCATACCATGTACGATCATAAATAGCAATATGTCCACCTTTTGGAATCGTGTTCCAAAATCTCCATAAATAGTGATGCTCTTTCTCCACATCATTAGGAGCAGAAGTTGGATTCACTTGATATCCTCTCGGATCTAGCGGCTCTGTAAGGCGCTTTATAGCACCGCCTTTTCCTGCCGCATCCCATCCTTCAAACGCTATCACAACAGGAATCCTCTTTTCATAGAGTTTATTCTGAAGATCTTGTAATCGCTTTTGCACTTTTTTTAAACGCTCTTTATATTCTTCGCCAGAAAGCTTTAATGATAAATCCACTTGGTTTAATACCGATGTTTTTATCGTCTCTTCATAAGGGGGTTGGAATACCACCTTACTCTCTTTTTCGATATTCTCTTGTCTTCTTTCATTACATACAGTGCTTAAAACGCCCACAACGGTAGATAACACTTTTATTACTGCAAATTCTTTTTGTTTTGCTTCTACAATCGTCCATGGAGCAGCTGCACTCGTCGTTCGCTCTAACATTTCATCTGCTAATGTTAAAAAACGATTAAAATGCTTATGACAATATTGATCTTCTTTTGTAACTTTCCACGCCGTATCTTTTGATGCTAACAAAGAATCAAATCGTTTCCTTTGCTCCTTTTTTGAAATGTGCAAAAAAATTTTTATAATAACGGTCCCATCGTCGACTAACTGCTTTTCAAAGTTTTTAATCTCTTCAAATGCCAGTTCTGCTTGCTCATCTGAAATTCTCTTTTCTCCTCGTTCCACTAATACTTTACGATACCAGCTTGTATCAAAAACAGCGATTCTACCTTTTGCAGGTGTTTTCGTCCAAAATCTCCACAAAAATGGATGCAAACGCTCTTCTTCTGTTTCTTTTTCTGTCGTATAAACAGAAAAACCTCTTGGATCCATAGGATGAATCAGTTTGTTAATTAAATACCCCTTTCCAGATGCCCCAAATCCCTCAAATACAACAATAATTGGCACTCTTTGTTCCTTTGCTTCTCTTTGCAATGAAGCAAGTCTTGCTTCTAACTGCTCCTTCATCTTATGATATTCTTCTTTTGAAATCTTTTTATTTAAGTCAATGTTTTCAATCATAAACCACCGCTCCTAACCATTGCTTTCTCAAATACCATCGTTCTTTTTAATCAGTATTATTATGAGTATTGCCAAATTTCATCATAAATAACCAACAAGACAAGCATTTCTGCTTGATTTATGCCTTTCATGCATCTGCGCATCGTTTGTATGCAGTATTTTTATTTCATAGAAAATTAGCACTTTCGTAAATTAATATAACAGGAGCTTTCCTATGAAAGAAAAAAAGACAAGGCAGGTAATAATACCCACCTTATCCTTCGCACAAAGTCTCTTATCGATTACATCTGTTATTAGAAATATTTTTTATTTCCCCATAAGCCACTTCTTTTTAGAGTCATATACTCTTCATAAGCCATCTCTAAAATCTGCTTTTCATTGGAAAATTTTAAAAGATGATATGCCTCATGATACTTGTAATAACCGCTATCTATAAAATATTCTTCTCTTTGGGGTTTACTGTAATAGCTATCCGCCATCATCAAATACCAGTGAACATTTTTATTTACAATATCATTCATTGTATTAAAGCTATACTGGCTTTTCCCAATGTATTTAATAATGGAGGCTGATACACCGGTTTCTTCTTTTACCTCTCTTAAGGCTGTTTCTTTGTATTCTTCGCCTACTTCTACTGTACCTTTAGGCAATACCCAACCTTCATACTTGTTCTTATAATTTTTATACAAAAGTAAAATTTTCCCTCGGAATATAACCACACCACCACAGCTTGTTGCCTCTATCATTGCACTCCCTCCTGGTCAAAGCCCTTTGGACTTTGGTGTGTTAATTAATAAATAGTATACCTCTTTTCTAAATTCATTTCAACTATTTATCAAACAATATCCTATCTTCTTACTATTTTCCTGAAAAATAGGCATCGAATATTTTACTAGCAGCTGGTACTGCATAAGTACTTCCTGCACCAACATTTTCAATAATCACACAAACTGCAATTTCTGGATTATCAGCAGGTGCAAATCCTGTAAACCAAGCATGTGCTGGCTCTCCTTCTTTAAATTCTGCTGAACCCGTTTTTCCAGCTACCGTATAACTTCTTCCACTTAAATAGGAGGCAGTTCCCTCTTCTACGACTTGCTTCATCATAGCGGTTAATTCTTCAGCTTCTCCTGCTGTCATAAGCGTACCATATGCTTTTCCTGTAAACTTATGAACACTTCCTCCCGTATAGTTTTCAATCTGATCCACTAAATATGGTTTCATCAATACTCCACCATTTGCAATTGCAGAAGTAATCATAACATTATGCAAAGGGGACATCAATGTTTTTCCCTGTCCTATGGAAGTCTGAGGAACTTCTTTGTCATCTGACTTTCCATTTAAAACAAAACTACTTTTACTATATGGAAATGAAACAGGAAGCGCCTGATTAAATAATAGCTCCTCACATAAATCAGCCCATTTTTTCTTATTCAGACTTGTTCCAATGTTGGCAAACGAAGTATTACAAGAATTTGCAAAAGATTGGTAGAAATCTTGTTCTCCATGGCGATGCTTATTGTAACATTCAATTGAGACACTATGAAATACACTTTCTCCTTCACAATTGTAATGATAATCTTTATAATTTGTATTTTCTCGCATATATTCTAATGCTGTTATAATTTTATAGGTAGAACCTGGTGGATATAATCCTTGGGTTGCTCGATTTAAAAGCCGTGAGTTTTCTTGTTCCGCCTCACTATTAATATATGCCCAATCATCACTAAGTGTATTTGGATCAAAATCTGGTTTAGAAACCATTGCTAATATTTTTCCAGTGCTAGGTTCCATAACAATGGCAGCACCTTTTCGATCTCCAATGGCATCATAGGCCGCTTTTTGCAAACGGCTATTCAATGTAGTCACAACCGTATCCCCTTGACTTTTTTCATTTCTCAATGTGTGATACAGCCGTTCAAAGAAATTGGCATTCGAAGTCAATAAATTATAATTTTGTGCAGACTCTAACCCATATTTTCCTTTTATCGTATAGCCTACAACGTGGGCATATTGACGACCTTGTGGATAGACTCTTTTTTCTGTTCCATCTCCTGCTACTTCTGTCTTAGCAAGCACTTCTCCATCACTTGTTTCAATATTTCCACGAATCACAGATTTTGCAAATAATTCTTGTCGTTCATTTCTGGAATTCGTAATAATATTTTTACTATCGGCTCCTACAAAATAACCGATATATCCCATCAAAACAAGAAATAAACCAGCAAACAAATAGGCAACTTTTAAGATTTGGCGATTGATTCCTGCTTGATCTCTTGGATCTTTTTCTACTGATTTTGAAATTTCTTCCTCTATGACTTCTTCATTGCCATTTCCTTTGTGTCTTTTCCATAAAATTCTCTTTCTTTTTTCTGGCTTTTGCTCCGTATCCACGAAATCTTCATCTTGTTCTTGCAATTCTTGTTGCTTTTTCTCTTTTTCTTCTGCTTCTAAAATTTGACGAATTTTTAAAATGTCTTCTTTTGTTAGCTGATCATTTTTACCATTATTACTTTCTTGGTCCTCTTGTAAAAAATGGCTTTCCGCATAGATTCTCGCCTCTTCTTCTGTTCTTTTCTTTCCAGAGTTTTCTGTCTTATCTTCTAACCGTCCTCTCCTCCTATTCTTCCCAAGCATATTCATTGGTTCTTCTTTCTTTTTTCTTTTGAACGGTCCTTCCATTAACTGCCTCCTCACTATGTGCTTTTATATATAATCCTTGAATAATATTAAATATAATAACGGAGCTTGCAATTGAACTTCCACCATAACTAACAAAAGGAAGCGTTACCCCTGTGGAAGGTATAAATTTTGTTACACCACCAACAGTTAAAAACACTTGAAAAATATAGCAAACCCCAAATCCAAGTGCCAACAGTTTATAGAACATAACGCGATTTTGCATAGCAATATCTACAAATAAAACAAAGCAGCTTACGCATACTAAAATTAAACACAAGGCAAAAATTGTACCTAATTCTTCTGCAATTGCCGAAAAAACAAAATCCGATACGACAACTGGTATTTTATATGGCATTCCTTCGCCTAATCCTAGTCCAAGCCATCCTCCTGTTCCAATAGCAAATAATGACTGGGCAATTTGCATCCCACCTCCATCAATAATGGACCATGGATCTAACCAAGCATTCACACGCGTTTGCACATGGCTAAATAATTTAAATGCGATAAAAGCGGCAGCGCTACCAGATAAGATTCCTGCAAAAAAGTATATTTTTTTTCCTGTAGCCACAAAAAGCATCACAAGATAAATAATGAAAAATAAAAGAGCGCCTCCTAAATCTTTTTCTAATACAAGCACAATGACATAAAGAGCAGCTATTGCTGTTGTAATTGCAATATTTTTAAATTCCATGGATCTTGCCAACATGGATGCAACAAAAAAGATAAACAATATTTTTACAAATTCTGATGGTTGAAGTGCAATTCCTGCAATGTTAATCCAGTTAACTGCCCCATTTTTTCTTGTACCGATAACAAATACACTGGATAAAAATAAAAGTCCAAATGTTCCATAAAAAATACGATATTTACTAAAACCTTTTACCGTTCCAATCACATGAGGAATAAAAGAAAAGGCAACGATACAGACAGAGACGATCAAATACTGTTTTACTGCTAAGTCAAAATTCAATCTTGTGAGCATTGTAAAACCAAGGGTTAATAAAAAACACATATTATTTGTAATTAACCGAGATCCTTCTTTATAAACCTTTCCATAAAGTAGCTGTACTGCACCGATAAAAATAACTTGTGCCAAATAAAACCACAACACTTTTAACGTTTCTGCATGTAAAAATAACACGAGATAACAAAAAAAATGAAAGACGTATAGATGACGTAGCTGCCGATTGAGTAACAACTGCTGTCTATTTGCATTAGAGGGACGAAAAAGCGTAAAACAAGACAATGTATATACTGCACCCATAATAATAATAATGTATTTTGAAAGTACTGTAATAATTGTAACCATACGCTTCTCCTATTCTATTCCTCGTTTCCAGTGTCCTCTAATAAAGTCTTTTTCTTCTATTTGAACTTCTTCGTTATATCTCCAAATAGCAATAATTTCTTTTAATCGTTTTTCTATCTGTTCTTTTGTCTCATCAACAAATTGAAGTCGCAATCTCTTAATATTCAATTCTTCTATCTGCTCTTTTTTATCATATAAACAAAGTGGTTTATCACTATAAATGGTATTATAACAATATTTGCACTGATTTATTACAAAGAATTCGCTCTGCTTTCGATCGATGAGCACAACTGGTTTGGATTCTCCAATACAACCTTTGGTCTGTTTCCATTGACATTGTGCAGATACCATAAGAGGTAATCTTCCATATACAACTAACTCTGCCTGTTGATAGTTCATCTGTTTCAATTCATTATAATTTAATTCAATTGGAAGTACCGTTGTTACTTTTTCCCCAAAAGCATTCTCTTTATAGAACTGTTCTGCTTCGTGGTTATACTGATAAATGGTATGATCAAGCACCCATTCTTTTTCCCTTCCAAAAAATCCATCGTTTTTGTTCTTTCTCTCTTGGTATCCATCCAACAATCGAATATACTCTTCCAAATTTCGAATCACATATCCATCAAACGAATCTGAAAAAATAGCTTCTTGTTCTTTCTCCCATTCTCTTTGTGCTTCCAATCGGAAAATTTGAGGCAATGCTAAATAACATTTCTTTCCTGCTTTATGAATTTTCTTTGCCAATTCTACTGCTTGTTTCATTGTAATTGATACTAATTCTAAAGAAACAATTCCAACCTCTTCATAAGCAAGCACAGCATCTAACTGTTCCTCTTTTAAAATAGAAACGGTAATTTCTTTTTCCTTGTTTTCTTTTTCATTCTCTACTTTCTTGACTTCTATTTGATTTTCCTGATTTTTAGGAAGCGCTTTCTTTTCTCTTCGATAGCTCTTCGCTTTTTCTTCTTCCCACTTTTGAATTCCTTGTCTTCTCAATTCTTTTACTGCTTGGACTGGTAAGAAAATGTTTCCTCCTACTTTGACATTTAACTCTTCAAAGTAATATTCGGTTCCACCTGTTTTGTTTAACAGTCCCTTTAATTTTTCTGCATCCATTGGCTGTTTTTGGGCACTTTGGACAATCTCACCTTCTACTGTAACAGAAATATCTTGTGAAAAGATCGTCAATTTTGCCGTGTTTCCCTCTTGAAAATCTCCTTCACCAAAAAGTCCAATTCGATTTTGTTCCTCATTCCATTCTTTTTTCATTTCTTCAATGAGATATTTATTTTTCATTCGATAAATCGGCTGTCCTACTCGAAGTTTCTTTAAATTATTAGCATTTAACGAAACCATCTCACCTTTTTTACTATTAAGAGGTGATGTCAGTTCACAAAGGGCTACCTCACCTTGTCGTACTTCTAATACATCCTTTTGGTGAAGTTCTTCTTCAGCTACAAAGAAAATTTGATTTCCTTTTATTTTTGAAATCTTCCCAAGGAAGAGACCTTGATGATTTGGTCTTTTCATTGACATCATATCTTTTCCATTATGTTTTGTATAATAACCATCGGTGAAACCACCGCGATTATAAAGCTCCATTAATTGTTTATAATCTTTTTCTTCCACATGAAATGGCTTCTTTGGATCCTCAAAATATTGATCCACATATTTTCGGTACATTCCTGTCACTGCTGCCACATATTCTGGCTTTTTCATTCGACCTTCTATTTTAAAGGAATCAATTCCTGCTTGTACCATCTGTGGAATTTCATCAATAGCACAGAGATCTTTTGGACTTAAACGATACGTTTCATCTTTTTTACCAATTGCATTTCCTTTTTCATCTTTTAAATCATAAGGGAGTCTACATGGCTGTGCACATCGTCCTCGATTTCCGCTTCTTCCACCGATCATACTGCTTAATAAACATTGACCAGAATAACAATAGCAAAGCGCTCCATGTACAAAAGATTCAATTTCTAATCCACAAGCCTCTTTTATTGCTCGAATTTCTTTCAAAGATAACTCTCTTGCTGGAACAATTCTCGTCACTCCACACTTCTTTAAAAATCTTGCCGTTTCGGTACTTGTCACGGTCATCTGTGTACTCGCATGAAGTGGAAGCTCTGGAAAATGTTCATGTAAAAATCGAAGCACTCCCATATCTTGAACAATGACAGCATCCAATCCTTGTTCATAAAAAGGAAGGATATAATCATAAAGCTGTTCTTCCAGCTCATGATTTTTTAGTAACGTATTCACTGTTAAATAAATATGTTTTCCATGATAATGAACATAATCAATGGCCTCTTTTAATTTTTCAGTTGTAAGATTTCCAGCAAACGCCCTAGCTCCGAACGCAGGACCTCCTAGGTACACTGCGTCTGCACCATTTGCGATGGCTGCTAAAAGGCTTTCATAAGAACCTGCTGGAGATAAAATTTCAGGTTTTTTCATGTTATTTTCTTCCTATTTTCTCTTTATTTCTATTTTATTTGTATTTTACTTGGAGGAATTTCTCAGTTTTTCTTCTTATCATACTCTTTCTTTCGCTGATTTTCTAAACGTTTTAAAGATTTTATTTGTATCTTTAAATCACTTTCAGACTTCTTCGCAATTTGGAGCTGATTTTTTAACTCTCCTTCTAATTTATGGGCCGTACGAAGCTGTTCTTTTAATTCATGTTCAGAACGTTTTGTTATTTCTAACTGTCCCTTTACTTGTACTATTTCCACTTTTAAACTTTCTAGTTGTTCTCTTAATTTTCCATCGGATTTTGCAAAATCTTCTAATTGTTGTTTTAAAGTGCTTTCTGCTTGTAAATAAGCATCTACTTGCCCAATTTTATCCTCTAATTGTGTCACTTGTGTTTTCAGCTCTCGTTCTTGTGTTTGTTTTTCTTCTAATTGCTGTTTTAAAGAGGCAATGAGCTGTTTTTCTTTTTCTGATTGTTGTTCCAAAGAAGCGCGTCTTTCCTCTTCTTTTTCTAACTGGATTATAAAGTTTTTCTTTTCTTCTTCAAAATGTTTTACGACTTCTTCCAAATCTATATTTGCTTTCTTATAATCCTCTAATTTTCGTTTCAAACTAGTTTCCAATTTTCTATAATCATCTAATTGGCTCTTTCCTTCTCTTTCTTGTTTTTGGCTTTGTTCTAATTTCGCCTTTAATAATTGTTCTTCTTTCTTACTATCCTCTAATTGTCTCTTTAGACTTTCTTCACTTACTCGGTATCCTTCTAACTGTGCTCTTAAACTGCGCTCTAATCGTTTGAAACTCTCAAACTGTCTTTGAAGATTTTCCTCTTCTTTTTGAAGAGCGATCGCTTTCTCATTCCATACATTTTTTTCCTGTTCAGAACTCTGTAACTGTTCTTTTAAACGTTCCTCTTCTTCTCTTAGGTTATCCAACTGCTGCAAGAATTTCTCTTCTTTTTCTCTGGCTGCTTGTTTTACCGTCTCTAATTGGATCGTCAAGAATTGTTCTGACTCTGTTGTATGTTTTAATTCTTCCTTTAATGTATCTTCTGCCTTTTGTTGTTCTTTTACTTGTCGTTCTAATTCACTTTCGTTCTTTTTAACAAGGTCTAATTGTTGTTTTAAATGAAGTTCTGATGTTTCTAATGTTGTAATACGATCTTTTAAATCTTCATTTGTTTCTTTATTTTTATCTAATTGATTTTTTAAATCTTCCTCTGAATTTTGGTGATGTTTCAACGTTTCTTGCAATTTAGCATTGGAATTTTTCAATTGTTCTTGTTCTTTCATAAGAACACTTTGCTCTTGTTTTGCTACTTGTAAATTTTGCTGTAATTGTAATACCTTAGTATTCTTACTCTGCACTTCTTCTTTTAAACGCACTTCCTCTTTCTTCACAGAGTCCAACTGGCTATTTAAAGTAGCTTCTTTTTCTTTGCTAACATTCAATTGTTTTCTTAATTCTTCTTGTACTTCTTGGCTTTTCTTTAATTCACTCTTGATAGAATCTTCTTTTTCCTTTGCTTTTTCTAATTGCCCTTTCATTTCGTTTTGAACTACTTGATCCGCTTTTCTCTTTTCTTGTAGTTCTTTTATTTCATCAAGGGCTTTTTTAAGCGCTTCTTCTAAATTGAGTTCCCTATCTTTCATTCCTTTTAAAGTATCTTGATAGTTCTTCTCTGTAATTTCATAATCTTGTAACTGTTGTTTTAATTTCGTTTCTACTTGCCCTTTTGATTCTAGCTGAGACTTTAATACAAGTTCATTTTCTTTTCTTGTTTCTAATTCTTCTTTTAATACTTTCTCATTTTCTTTCTCTGTATTTAATTGTTCTTTTAACGTGCTTTCGGCTTGTCGACTAATCTCTAATTGCTTTTTCAAACTATTTTCTAATTTTTTACTTGCCTCTAACTGCTCTGTTAATGTTTCTTCCGCTTTTTTTCCTGCTTCGATTTGAGATTTTAATTCTGTCTCAGTCTTTTTGCTAACCTCTAGCTGGCTTTTTAATGTTTCTTCTATCTTTTTCCCTGCTTCGATTCGGGATTTTAATTCTGCCTCAGTCTTTTTACTTGTCTCTAACTGACTTTTTAATATCTCTTCCGCTTTTTTTCCTGCTTCGATTTGGGATTTTAATTCTGCCTCAGTCTTTTTGCTTGTCTCTAGCTGATTTTTTAATATCTCTTCTGCTTTTTTTCCTGCTTCGATTCGGGATTTTAATTCTACCTCAGTCTTTTTACTTGTCTCTAACTGACTTTTTAATATCTCTTCCGCTTTTTTTCCTGCTTCGATTTGGGATTTTAATTCTGCCTCAGTCTTTTTGCTGGCCTCTAACTGACTTTTTAATATCTCTTCTGCTTTTTTTCCTGCTTCGATTTGAGATTTTAATTCTACCTCAGTCTTTTTTCTAACCTCTAACTGACTTTTTAATGTTTCTTCTGCTTTTTTTCCTGCTTCGATTTGGGATTTTAATTCCGTCTCAGTCTTTTTACTTGTCTCTAACTGGCTTTTTAATGTTTCTTCCGCTTTTTTTCCTGCTTCGATTCGGGATTTTAATTCCGTCTCTGTCTTTTTGCTGACCTCTAGCTGACTTTTTAATGTTTCTTCTGCTTTTTTTCCTGCTTCGATTTGAGATTTTAATTCTGTTTCCGTCTTTTTGCTGGCCTCTAACTGACTTTTTAATGTCTCTTCCGCTTTTTTCCCTGCTTCGATTTGAGATTTTAATTCTACCTCAGTCTTTTTGCTTGTCTCTAATTGATTCTTTAATTTTCCTTCAGCATCTTTTAATACACGAACTTGTTCCTTAAAATAAGATTCTGATTTTCGAATCGTATCAATTTGGGATTTTAAGCTATTTTCTGACTTTTTTGAATCTTCTAATTTCATGCGTAACTCTTGTTCCGCTTTTTTTAATGTCTGAACTTCCTCTTCTAAACTCTCCTTTTTCTTCGTTACCTCTAACAATTGTTGTTGTAAACTAGATTCTGATTTTTGAGCCGTATTCACTTGATTTTTTAATGTAATTTCTGATTTTTTCAGTGTCTCTAACTGCTCTTTTAAAGAAAGTTCTATTTTTTTAGCAACGCCTAACTGAGAACGAAAATCATTTTCTGATTTTTTCACTTGTTCTAATTGAGTCTTATATTCTCCCTCAGATTTTTTTAATAATCCTAATTGAGATTTTAAATCGTTCTCCGTCTTTTGAGCAGTATTTAACTGCTCTTTATATTGTTGCTCTCTTTTTAAAGAAGCATCCAAATTTCCTTTATACTCTTGCTCTACCTTTTTCGCATTCGTTAACTGAGCTTCTATTTCTTTTTCTCTTTTTTGTACTTGCTGTAACTGCTGATAGGCTTCCACTTCTTTTTGTTTGGAAACATTCATTTTCTCTTGAAGCTCTGCTTCTTTTTTCTTCGCATTTTCTAACTGAAGTTGCTTTTGAATAAAATCGTGTTTAATATCATATAGTTTCTTCTCATTGGAAGCTAATTCTTTTTCTTTTTCTTCTAATTCTCTCGTCGCTTTAAAATAATCATCGGATATATTTAACGATAATA
This sequence comes from uncultured bacterium, assembly GCA_905214925.1. Taxonomy (GTDB): domain Bacteria; phylum Bacillota; class Clostridia; order Lachnospirales; family Lachnospiraceae; genus Scybalomonas. The sequence continues at coordinate 26,524 of CAJMOB010000018.1, forward strand.
AAAGTTCTTGATATTCTCTCGTCTGTTTTCGATAAACATCTGTATTTTTTAACGCTTCAATTTTTTCATTTAAGTAAGAAGCAACTCGTTGCATGTAATCACTGCTTTCGTCTCCTGCTACTGTAATTACTTGTCCATTGATCACTACTTGTACATTATTCTTTTCCGCCATATGCTGCCTCCATTCCAAAATGTTCATATGCTTCAAGAGAAGCAACTCTTCCTCTTGGTGTTCTTAAAATAAGTCCATTTTGTATTAAATATGGTTCATATACATCTTCAATTGTTCCTGAATCTTCTCCAATTGCCGCTGCAATCGTATCAAGTCCAACAGGACCACCGTGAAATTTTTCGATCATTGTAAGTAAAATCCCTCGATCAATATGATCAAGGCCTAAGGAATCTACCTCTAATGCGTTCAAAGCATCTTTCGCTACTTCATATGTAATGATACCATCATATTTTACCTCTGCAAAGTCTCTCACTCGACGCAATAAACGGTTAGCAAGTCTTGGCGTTCCTCTTGATCTACGGGCAATCTCTAACGCTCCTGATTCTTCAATTTCTACATTCATGACACCCGCAGAACGTATTACAATTGTCGTCAATTCCTCCACTTTATAAAATTCCAAGCGATTGACAACTCCAAACCGATCCCTTAAAGGAGCTGTTAACATCCCTGCTCTCGTTGTAGCTCCTACAAGAGTAAATCGTGGCAAATCAAGGCGAATGGAACGGGCTGTAGGCCCTTTTCCAATCATAATATCAATCGCAAAATCCTCCATAGCTGGATAAAGCACTTCTTCTACTTGACGATTTAATCGATGAATTTCGTCAATAAAAAGCACATCTCCTTCTGCTAATCCATTTAAAATTGCGGCAATTTCCCCTGGTTTTTCAATTGCGGGACCAGAAGTGATTTTTAAATTCACGTCCATTTCATTTGCAATAATTCCTGCAAGAGTCGTTTTTCCAAGTCCTGGCGGCCCATAAAGCAAAACATGATCAAGCGATTCTTTTCTCTGTTTTGCAGCATCAATAAATACTTGCAAATTATTTTTTACTTTTTCCTGTCCTATATATTCTACTAACTTTTGAGGCCTTAAACTACCCTCAACTGTAATATCTTCTTGGATCAGTTCTGTTGTGATAATCCTTTTTTCCATGCTGTCACCTTTTCTTAATTTACATTAATTTTTTAAGAGCTAATTTTAAAAGACTTTCTGTATCCATAGCTTCACTGCCTTCAATAGAAGAAATAGCTCTTAACGCTTCTGCATTGGAATATCCTAAGCTCACCAATGCGAGTGTTGCTTCCGTCTTACTATCTTCTGTCTTTTCTTCTTCCATTGGTTCCTCTTCCCATTTTAATGCATCTTCTAATTTCATTTTGTCTTTCAACTCTATAATTAAGCGTTCTGCACTTTTCTTTCCAATTCCAGGAGCTTTTGAAATTGTTTTAACATCTTGGCTCAATACCGCAAATCGCAGTTCATTTACAGATAACGTAGACAAAATTGCAAGAGCTGCTTTTGGTCCAATTCCGTTGATTCCAATCAGCAATTGAAATGTCTGCAATTCCTCTTTATCTGCAAATCCAAATAAAGAAAGGGCATCCTCTCTCACATATAAATACGTATAGATTTTCATTTGACTTCCACGTTTTGGAAGCCCCATTAACAGGCGACCTGTCGTCTTTATATCATAACCGATTCCATTATTTTCTATAATAATGCCATCTTCCATTGTATCTTCTAATGTTCCTTTTATGTATGAAATCATCTTGTTTCCTCCGTTCGAATATACTTACGAAAATTATATCATAAACCCCTCTTGATTTCTAGGTTATAAAGTAGATTCGTTGTTCTTTTCCCTCCTAAAGTAATACAAAATCTTAGTATCCACTTTCTCTCTCTAAATACTTATTTTTAAATCTCTTCTTTTCTTCTGATTATGAATGTATTATACTATAACTGTAAAATTTATTTTGGAGGATACCTATGTTAGAAATTAAAACACCATGTCCGATTTCCATGCCTTCCTCTTTTCATGAGGAACATTTATTTTTTGATATTGAAACAACGGGATTAAACGCCAAAGGTTCTATCCTTTATTTAATTGGTATTGGAAAAAAAGAAAACGGAAGTTGGAACTTAATTCAACTCTTTAATGAAGACGGTAAATCAGAAAAAGAGCTTATTCTACGTTTTTTTGAGTTAATTCCAAAAAATGCAACTTTAATTCATTATAATGGTACAACCTTTGATCTTCCTTACTTAAAAACGAGATGCCAACAATTGTCCCTCTCCTTTGCCCCTTTAGAAATACTTTCTCATGAAGATTATTATTCTTACTTTCGACCTTTTAAAGCTCTCCTATCACTTCCTAATGGTAAACAGCACACATTAGAAAAATTGGCAGGATTCCAGCGACAAGATACACTTTCTGGGAAAAAGTTAATCGAACAATATTTTCTCTACTTAAAATTACAAACAAAACAACAAGAACAACTACTCTTGTTACATAACTTTGATGACTTATGTGGTCTAATGTCCCTATCCTCCCTTTTTTATCTAAAAGATCGATTTCCTCTTTCTAAAGAACAGTTGGAAAAAGCCACCATCACTTGTGAATCTTCTACGATATCATATTCGCTCCCTCTCTCCACTGCTTTTCCTAATAGTAAAATCATTCATTTACCATTTGAAAAAGAATTTTTCCCTTTTCTTCTAAAGAAAATGAAAAAGACTCCACCTATCCTATCCCTTTCTCCTGTGGAAGAGTCGCAGACATTACAAGGACAACTCTCTTTTTCAGTTTCAGAAAATACATTACCGATAAGTAAAAAACTTTCCCTTCTCATTCAGAATAAGGAAGCAACTTTTTGTTGTCCTATTTTTAAAGGTACTTTAAAATTTTTCTATCCAAACTATAAAGATTACTTCTATTTACCATTAGAAGATACCGCTATTCATAAAAGTGTTGCTTCTTTTGTAGATAAAGACCATAAGAAAAAAGCAACTGCTGACACTTGCTATACAAAGAAAGAGGGAGTTTTTCTTCCTATTTTTGGATCTATCTCCGCTTTTACGGAACACTCCATTCCTATTTTTTATGAAAGTTATTATCATAAACAGGGCTGGATTTCTTACGATTCTTCTTTTCCTCTTCAAATACAACAACTTTGGATTGAAAATTTATTGGAATATTTTCAAATCCTTCGTTGAAAGAAAACATGAGAAACCTGAACAAACTGTGTTCCCTATAATATAAAAAAAACAGCTCATAAAGAGCTGTTTTTTATTTACACAAAGGCAACGAGCCATGCGAAGCATTTATGCTCACATATGGCGACTGCCTGTGAACGTGAGAAGTTCGCAAAGCATACTTCTCATGGTTTCTACTGAAAAAGAAAATTATTCTTCTGTAGTTTCTTCTTCTTTTTCGCTATCTAATGCTTTTACACTTAAGCTGATTTTTTTGTCATCTTGTTTGAAATCTACAACTTTTGCTGTCACTTCTTGTCCAACTGTTAATACATCAGATGGTTTTTCTACATGATCTTTAGAGATCTGAGATACATGAAGTAATGCATCTACTCCTGGTTCTAATTCTACGAATGCACCAAAATCAGTCATTCTAGCTACTTTACCAGTTACTACATTACCTACAGCATATTTTTCATCTGCATGTAACCATGGATTTTGATCTTCAAATTTTAAGCTTAAAGCGATCTTATCTCCATCAATAGATTTGATAAGAACTTTTACAGTATCGCCAACTTTGAATACTTTTTTAGGATTTTCAACACGTCCCCAAGACATTTCAGAGATGTGAAGAAGGCCATCAGCTCCACCTAAATCGATAAATGCACCAAAATCAGTTACATTTTTCACTGTACCTTCTACTGTATCGCCAGCGTTGATTCTAGCGAATAATTCTTTTTGTTTTTCTGCTTTTTCAGCAACTAATAATTGTTTTCTATCACCGATAATTCTTCTCTTACGAGGATTGAATTCGCTGATAACGAATTGGATTTCCTGACCAGCATATTTTTCTAAATTCTTTTCATAAGTATCAGATACTAAGCTAGCTGGAATAAATACTCTAGCTTCTTCAACAACAACGCTTAAACCACCGTCTAATACCTGTGCAACTTTTGCTGTTAACACTTCTTTATTGTTGAACGCTTCTTCTAATCTCTTATTTCCTTTTTCAGCTGCAAGTCTCTTATATGTTAACAGAACCTGACCTTCACCATCGTTAACTTTTAAAACTTTCGCTTCCATTGTGTCACCAACTTTAACTTCATTTCTTAAGTCAACATTTGGTGTGTTTGAATATTCACTTCTAGTGATGATTCCGTCTGCTTTGTAACCAATATTTAAAATGATTTCATCTTCTTTGACATCAATAATTGTACCCTCTACAATTTCACCATTTCTAATTGTTACTAAACTTTCCTCTAACATTTGTTCAAAACTCATTTCAGACATGCCCTTATGAACCTCCTTAATTATATTATTTGGGGTAGAAGCCCCTGCCGTAATACCTACGCTATTAATGGATTCATTGAACATTTTAAAATCCAAGTCATCAAGTGTCTGTATATAGTAAGTATTCGCACATTCTCTTTTACTTATTTCATAAAGCTTCTGAGTATTCGAACTGCTTCTGCCTCCAATGACAATCATAGCATCCACTTCTTTTGAAATAGCTCTTGCTTCTGTCTGTCGTTCTTCTGTAGCATTACAGATCGTATTAAAAACATTTATATCATAACCCTTTTTTGAAATAATTTCAACTAGATCTTGAAATTTCTTGTAATTAAATGTCGTCTGAGATACAATACAAACATTTTTTCCTTTTGGCACTACTAAATTTTCTGCTTCTTCCACCGTTTCTACGACAATCGGTGTTGTTTGGCACCAACCTTTAATTCCTTCTACTTCTGGGTGTTTATCGCTACCAATAATGACGATTTGATTGTCTTCGCCGCTCTTTTCCCAGACAATTTTATGAATTTTTTTTACAAAAGGACAAGTGGCATCGATTATCTGTAGTCCCTTTTGTTCAATAAAATCATAGATGCTTTTTTCAACACCATGAGATCTAATGATAATCGTTCCCTCTTTTATGTTATTTAATTCATCGATTGATTCAATAACACCAACGCCTTTTTTCTTTAAATCCTCAACGACTGTTTCATTATGAATAATTGGTCCATAAGTATAAACATTCTTTTTGCCAGCTTGGTCATATACTTTTTCTACAGCTCGTTCAACTCCGAAACAAAACCCTGCTGTTTGTGCTACTCTAATTTCCATTCTCTATTATCCTATCTAAATTTTATGCTTTTATGCTTCTATATTGTGCAATAATAGCATCCGTCACTTCTTCAATTGTCATAGCAGAAGAATCAATGAGAACAGCATCTTTTGCTTGTGTTAAAGGAGAAATTTCTCGATGCATATCTGCATAATCTCTTTTTATGATATCTTCCTCAATAGCATCGATATCACATATTTCACCTTTTGCAACTAATTCTTCATAACGTCTTCTTGCACGTTCTTTTGAAGAAGCGGTAAGATAAATTTTCACTTGTGCATTTGGAAGCACACAAGTTCCAATATCTCTACCATCCATAACAACGCTATTTTTCTTTGCAATTTCTTGTTGTATTTCTAACAAACGAGAACGAATTGCAGGATTTACTGCAATAACAGAAGCCGCTTTTCCGACTTTCTCCTCTCGGATGTATTGATTTACGTTTTCATCATTTAAAAATACTTGTTGTTCTCCGCCTTCAAAACGAAGTTCCACTGTTATTTTTCCACTCTCGTTTTTTAATAGCTCACCATTTTCTAAATCAATATGATTTCTTAAAAAATAAAGGGCCATAGCACGAAACATAGCTCCTGTATCCACATAAAGAAAACCTAATTGTTTCGCCACTCTTTTTGCAATCGTACTTTTTCCAGCTCCTGCTGGCCCGTCTATGGCAATATTAATCATAATTTTTCCTCCTTAACAATGGCTCCCTGCTGCATAACCAGTAGACCATGCAATCTGAAGATTATATCCGCCAGTAAGCGCATCTAGATCTAGGACCTCTCCAGCAAAATAAAGACCTTTTATTTTTTTTGATTCCATTGTAGATGGATTAATTTCTTTTACAGCTACTCCACCTTTTGTCACAATCGCTTCCTTAAAACTTCTAAAACCGTTCATATGAAGTGTGAAATGCTTTAATTCATGGATTAAATTTCTTCTTTCTTCTTTTGTGATCACATTGACTTTCTTTTGTGGATCGATTTGACTCCTTTCAATGATAATTGGTATCATCTTAGATGGAAGCAACTTATCAAGGCAGTTTTTAAACTGTCTTCCACGATACGCTTCAAAATCACGCAATAATCTTGCATCTAACTGCTCTTCTGAAAGAGCTGGCTTTAAGTCGATTTCAACAATGGTTTCTTCTTTTGAAGGTTTTGCTGGAAAGTGAGAGCTTGCACTTAATACCACTGGCCCGCTAATCCCAAAATGAGTAAATAAAAGTTCTCCAAAATCTTCATAGAGCACTTTTTTTCCACGTTTTACTAAAAATCCAATATTTCGAAGAGACAGCCCTTGCATTTTCTTACAATCTTCTTCCTTCATATTCATTGGAACCAAAGCAGGTGCTAAATCCGTTACCGTATGTCCTACTTGTTTTGCAAAATCATAGCCATCTCCTGTAGAACCAGTCTGTGGATAAGAAATACCACCGGTTGCTATTATAACCGATTGTGCAAATAAGCTTTTTCCATTTGTCAATTTAACGCCTGTTATTTCTTGCTTCTCCTCATCAAATAAAAGTTCTTTCACTTCTTTATGAAATTCCACTTCCACATGAAGACGATGCATTTCCTTTGATAACACAGAAATAACATCACTTGATTTATCCGATGTTGGAAAAACACGATTTCCACGCTCCACTTTTACTGGACAGCCAAGACTTTCTAAAAAGTCCATCATATCGTAGTTTGTAAATCCATAAAAAGAACTATATAAAAATCTTTTGTTTGTTATCACTTGGTTTAAAATCTCTTCCATATCCGATGCGTTTGTCACATTACATCTACCTTTTCCAGTAATAAATAATTTTTTCCCAAGTTTTTCATTTTTCTCAAGAAGAATCACTCTTCTTCCTCTTCTTGCAGAGGTAATCGCAGCGATCATACCAGCCGCTCCGCCTCCGATTACTATGACATCAGCCATGTGGATATCCTTCCTTTTTTTGCATAGATTCTACGGTATCATATACATCATATTCTTCCCAAAGTCGTTCTAAATCAGAAAGTCTCGTATACACATCATCCCGTTTCTTTAAGCAGCTTCCAACAACAAGCGCATTAATTAAACTAAGGGGTGCTACTAAAGAATCAACAATTCCAATCACATCACTTTTTGCAATTAAATTACAAGTTCCATAAAGTGTCAATGGAGATTGCATACTATCGGTGATAGCAATTGTTTTGGCTCCTTGTTTTTTCGCATACGCAAGTGTTTCTACTGCCCTTTTTGAATATCTTGGAAAACTAATTCCAATAAATACATCTTCTTTTTCAATACGATAAATTTGTTCTAGCGTGTCAAGCATACCGCCTGAATCCACAACACGAATGTTATCAAAAATCATATTGAAATAATGCCCAAGAATTCCTGCAAGAAATCCTGAGCTTCTCACTCCTAAAATATAGATATGTTTTGCCTTCAAAATCATATCAAGTGCCTTATTAAATTCTTCTTCGTTGCAGTTATCTAATGTGTCTTTTAACTTCTTACCATCAAATTGTAAAATAGAAGGAAGGAGGTTGTTCTCATCAACCTGTTCTAAAACACTTTCCATTCTCTGAATGGAATTTGACTGGGTTCTTACAACAACTTTAATCGCCTGTTGAAGTTCTGGATACCCATCGTATCCAAGCTGATAAGCGAATCTGACAACAGTAGATTCACTTACAGAAGCCTCTTTTCCAAGCTTTGATGCGGTTAAAAATGCCGCTCTATCATAATTATCTATAATGTAAGCTGCAAGACGCTTCTGTCCTTTGCTAAACTCAGATTGTTTCACCTGAATCCGCTGTAATAAATCAAGATTTTCTAGCTTGCTATCCATATTGAGTTCACACACTCCTCTTTCATAATCAATAGGTTTATTATAGTGAATTATAAGCACTTTTGCAACTCTTTTATCCTAATTATTCATCTTGTTTCCGTTCAAACGTGCCTTTAATCCCCATTTCCTCTCTATATTTTGCCACAGTTCGGCGAGAAATTTTAATATTCTTTTCGGAAAGTAAGGTTACAAGTTTTTGATCACTATAAGGTTTTGCTTTATTTTCGCCATCAATCAACTGTTTTAACACCTTTTTAATGTCCATAGCTGTGACGCTTCCGTCTTCTGATTTTGCATTTACGGAAGCAGAAAATAATGTTTTTATGAGAACAGTACCATTGGGATATTGAAGATATTTTCCTTTAATCCCACGACTAATTGTCGATGTGTGCATCTCAATTTTATCCGCAATGTCTGACATCGTCATTGGCTTTAAAGTACCTTTTCCTTCAAAATACTCTTTTTGCCATTCCAAAATTGCTTTTGAAATTTGAAGCATTGTATTCCGTCGTTGTTCTACGCTATTCATTAAAAAACGAACTCTCTCTAACTTTTTCCTAAAATACTGGTAAAGCTGTTCATCCTTTGCCTCTTTCATCATACGCATATAATAATCACTAATTTTATAATCACCAATCCAATGATCGTTTAAAGAAATTTCCCATTCTTCATCTTTATATGTAAAAATAATGTCTGGAACAATAAATTCCGTTTTACTAAAATCAAATCCAGCCAATGGTCTTGGATTTAACTTTGCAATCCGCGCGATACATTGTCTTACCTGGCTTGTAGAAAGTTTCATTTCTCTTGAAATATTACTAAGACGTCCGTTTGCAATATCATTTAGATAATGTTCTACGATATGTAGCAAAATCGGCTCTTCTTCTCCTTCTTGTTTCAATTGCCATAAAAGACAATCTTTTAAATCTTTGGAGAAAATGCCAAAAGGCTCTAATTCTTTTAGTTTTAAGAGACAATCATTGGCCTCTTTTAGAGAAATTCCATTCATTTTCACAACTTCTTCCATTGGAGTTGTAAAATAACCATTATGATCAAGACAAGCAATCATAAAACGAATTGCCTTCATCTGTCTACTTGTAAAATCAAGGGGATTTAATTGACTGAGTAAATAGTCTTCTAACGGATCTCCTTCATACACAGGAATATCTCTTTTTATCGTACCTTCATCGGAATACTCATTTTCTTCATAATCTCTTGCTACTCCTTGACTTTCATACCATTGATGAAACTCCACTTGCTCCATAACGCCTTCTTTACTACCTGTAAACTCGAGCATTGGATTTTCCATATACTCTCCTTGTAAAAAGTCATTGAGTTCCACGTTGTCCATGGAAAGAATCGCCAAAGATTGAATTTGAGTTTGTGATAATAACTGTTTTTGCTCTAATGTATTGCGATAACCGATATCCATATGGTTCCACCTCATTATTTTCTTCTTCTCATTTTGTATTTTTTCGAATCATCAGATTTATATATTATAGCAAATATCATGCCAAAAGTCCACCAAAGATCTATTTTTTACATGCTGTGTATATTTTGTCCTGTTTTTTCATACAGTAATAGAAAAAACCATAAAAAAGGATACGAAATACTATGTTATTATGGACAAATAAAAACATCAAGTTATCAAATAGGATCTTAAAACGTGGATTTATCTTTCTCTTTGCTTGCCTCATTATCTTTTTCCCATCCACTTCTATCTTAGCTCAAACGGAAACGACCAAGACGACCGCTCTCCCCTTTTCACTAAAAGAAAGCGAGCTTTATGCCAAATCGGCCCTTTTAATGGATGCTTCTAACGGGCGGGTACTCTATGAAAAAGATGGATATAAGAAACTTCCTATGGCCAGTACAACGAAAATTATGACTTGTATTTACACATTAGAACAAGGAAATCTTGATGATACTGTTACAATTTCCAAAAATGCTTCAAACCAACCTCGTGTTCGTCTTGGCATGAGAGAAGGAGAACAATATAAACTAAAAGATTTACTCTATGCTCTTATGCTAGAATCTTATAATGATTGTGCAGTTGCCATTGCAGAACATCTAGGAGGTAGTGTAGAACAATTTTGTTATGATATGTCCAATAAAGCAAGAGATCTTGGAGCTTACTATACAAATTTTGAAACTCCAAATGGTCTGGACAGCCAAAATCACTATACAACAGCCTATGATCTCGCTCTTATCACAAAATATGCCATTGCCAACGAACAATTTTGTTCCATTATCAATACGAGAAGTCACACTTTTACTGAGCTAACAAAAGGCACTTCCCATTCCGTTTATAATAAAGACGCCTTTCTTGATCAATATGAAGGCGCCTTCGGTGTCAAAACAGGATTTACTGGAAACGCTGGTTACTGTTTTGTAGGAGCAGCAAAACGTGAGGATAAAACCTTTATTTCTGTTGTGCTAGCAAGTGGTTGGCCACCAAACAAAACTTATAAATGGTCGGATACAAAAAAATTAATGGATTATGGCTTTAAAAACTATGAATACCAAGAAATTGGGATTGAACATCCAAAACTTGAAAAAATCTCAGTTTTAAATGGACAAAAACCGTTTCTTTCTCTGTACACTGATGCAAAAAAAGAACGCTTATTGCTATCTCCTACCGAAAAACTAGAAGTAAAAATCAATCTTCCCAATCAATTAGAAGCTCCTATTAAGAAAGATCTTCCAATCGGCTCCATTTCTTATTATTTAGATGGGAATGAATTTCGGTGTTATTCTGTTTATGCGGCGGATTCAGTAAAAAAAATCGACTATAGGTATTGTCTAAAAAAAGTATTAAAACGTTGGAGTCAAGGAGTTTTTTATGAGGAAAGGGATTCCATTTCTTCTATCTCTTTTTATAAAACTATTTCTCCTAACAATCAGTTTATGTTATAATATGGTTTGTATCTCCATTATTTCACTTGAACTTTGCATACAAAAGAATTTTTTAGAAAGAGAGATTTTACATGAATTCAAACAAAACAACAAAAAAATTATGGATTTTTATCCCTATTGCCGTTGTATTATGTATCCTCGCATTATTGTTAGGAAATCAAAAACAAAAAACAATTTCGGATACACGTTTTATGCTGGATACCGTCGTCACGGTTACGTTATATGACTCAAATAGTTCTTCTATTTTAGACGGTGTTTTTGATCTTTGCCAGTCTTATGAAGATCTATTAAGCCGTACAAAGGAGTCAAGCGAAATTTACCAATTTAATAATCGCAAAACAAACGAACCTTTTACCGTTTCCGATGATACAGCAGAACTTTTAGAAAAAGGCCTATATTACAGCAAATTATCAAATGGGGCTTTTGATATTACCATTGCTCCCGCCTCTTCTCTTTGGGACTTCAAAGCGGAAACTCCAGCGCTCCCTGATGAAAAACAATTAAAAAATGCAGTAAAAGATATTGACTACCGCAACCTTCATTTAGATGGAAACGTGTTAACATCTGATGACCCAAGAACTCAAATTGATTTAGGCGCTATTGCAAAAGGCTTTATTGCCGATAAAATGAAAGAATACTTATTAGAACAAGGGGTTCAAAGTGCTATTATTAATCTTGGCGGTAATGTCCTTTGTGTTGGAGAAAAACCAGTTTCTATTCTAGAACAAACAAAACAAAAATTAGGATTGTCAAAGGAAGATAAAAGTGCCTTTTTAATCGGTCTTCAAAAACCATTTGAATCCCATCAGGAAGTAGTTGGAACGTTAAATATCCATGACTTATCTGTTGTATCTTCTGGAATTTACGAACGATACTTCCGAGTGGATGGAACTCTTTATCACCACATTTTAAATCCAAAAACAGGATATCCATATAATAATCATCTATTAGCTGTTACTATTTTATCTGACAAATCCGTGGATGGAGATGCTCTTAGCACCGTTACTTTCTCTTTAGGATTGGAAGAAGGTACTAAGCTTATTGAATCTCTTCCAAATACTTATGCGGCATTTATTACAGAAGATGGAACTTTGCATTATACAAAAGGATTTGAACAGTTTTTAAAAAAATAAGATTTGACTTTCCTCAATGGAGATTGTACAACAATCTCCTTTTTTTATTCCAATCTCCTCTTTGATTTCTTCTTTCTTTACGACACACCAAATCTCTCTTTGATGATATACCATAGATTCTTGCTCATTATTGGCTTTATGCCCTTCTTTTGCTCGCGCTAAAACATGATATTCATAAGGTTCTTCTAAGACATCTACCACTTCCATGAAAAACACATTGGATTCCTTTTTCCCCCTTGGGACTTCATCCTTATTTGCTCTTAAACAAATTCCTTTTTCTTGAATTCCTAAATAACTGATATGAGATGGAATCGGTTTTGTTATGTGAAATATCATATTCCACTCCAACGCCTCTACCCGATAGTCATCGAGCTTTTTTGCCAATGAAAGATTTTTATACCCTATGAGTCGTGCTGTTATTGGATCTTTTGGATATTGAAATACTTCTTTGGTACTTCCATACTGCAAAATTTCTCCGTTTTTCATCGTTATAATATCACTGGATAAGCGGTAAATCTCATTTCTATCATGGGATACCATCAGAACTGTTTTATCATAATGAGATAAAATCTCTTTTAATTGTATTTGTAATTGCTCTTTTAAATGGGAATCTAAAGCAGAGAACGGTTCATCCAATAATAAAACCTCTGGATCATAAGCCAATAGTCTTGCAAAAGCCACCCTTTGTTGCTGTCCCCCCGATAATTGATCTGGATATTGGTTTTCTAATCCTTCTAATCGAAGAAGTTTTATCATTTCCTGCACCTTTTTCTTCTTTTCTATTTTCGAACAAAACAACCCTGCTTGTATATTTTCTTCTACTGTCATATTCGGAAATAATGCATAATTCTGAAATAAATATCCAACTCGTCTTTTTTGTGGTGGTAAATTAATTTTCTTTTCAGAATCAAAAAATACTTTTCCATTTAAAACAATTCTTCCCTCATCTGGAGTTACAAGACCAGCAATGGATTTTAGCGTCATACTCTTTCCACAACCAGATGCTCCTAAAATACCAACAATCCCTTCTCTTGTATCAAACTCTACTTCTAATACAAAATTTTTTAATCTCTTCTTGATCTTCACTTGGAGACTCATATTTTCCTCCTAAATTTCTTTCTCTTTTATTTTTCTAATTACTTTTTCCTTTTTCTTTGTCCGCTCATGGTGAAATAGTTCATCAACAACACAACAACAAAAGAAAATATAACGATAATAGCCACATAGCCATAGACTTGTTCCATTTTTCCTGCTGCCACTTCTGAGTAAATCGCAAGTGGCAATGTTCTCGTCTTTCCTGCAATATTTCCTGCAATCATGGCTGTTGCTCCAAACTCTCCAAGTCCTCTTGCAAAAGAAAGCACACCACCAGATGCCACCCCTGGAAGTGCCAAAGGCATTTTCAACTTCCAAAATATTTTCCATTCTGACATTCCAAGTGTTCTTCCTGCATTTAAAATATTTTCATCCACTTGTTCGAAAGCCCCTCTTGCCGAACGGTACATTAAAGGAAGAGAAATAACAACAGCAGCTAATACGGTTGCTCCCCAAGAAAAAGCAATCTTAATACTAAAATAATCTAAAAAAAACTTTCCAATAGGACGCTTCACCCCAAAAATATACAGTAAAAAGAAGCCCGCTACTGTTGGTGGTAACACAAGTGGTAACGTTAAAATACCATCCAGTACCATTTTAAATCGTTCATTTTTCAATGAAACTACCCATTGTGCCAAAGCAATTCCAAGAAAAAAAGTAATTAGAATTGCAATTCCAGCGGTCTTTATCGAAATCAAAATCGGCGATATATTCATTTTCTTTCCTCCCTTTCCTATCTCTTATACTATAGCACTGAAAAACCTACTGTACGAGCTTTTCCTTTAAAAAACGAAAAAAAGGAGAAAAACGTCTCTCGAATTTCTCCTACTTTTCTACTCTTTTTCTGAGCTCTTATAAAAATTTTTATTCCTTATTTCGCAATTGGAGTGAATCCATATTCTTTGAATACAGCAGCTGCCTCATCAGAACATAAGAAATCCATAAACTTTTGTGCCACTTCTTCATTCGCGCTCTTATCCAGCACAGCAGCTGGATATACAACATTTTCTGCTAAACTTCCTTCTGGTGCTTCTGCTATCACTTTTACTTTATCTGTTGTTGCAGCATCTGTTGCATATACAATTCCTACATCTGCACTTCCTTCTGCTACCCAGTTAAGAACTTCTGTTACGTTTGTTCCAAGACTTATTTTATCTTGAATATTATCCCAAATTCCTAAATTTGTAAGGGCTTCTTTTGAATACTGTCCTACTGGTACACTCTCTGGATCTCCTAAGGCAATCGTTGTTCCTTTTTCTACATCTTCAAATTTTGTAATATCTAACTTAGAATCTGCTGGAACGATTAATACTAATTTATTTTCCAATACATCTTTTTCACTATTTGTATCGATATATCCTTCCTCAGATAAAGCATCCATCTGTGTTTTTGCTGCTGAGAAAAAGAGATCCGCTTCTAATCCTTCTTCAATTTGTGTTTGTAATTTTCCAGAACTATCATAAGTGCCTTCAACCGTCACTCCTGGATTTTGTTCTTCGAACATTGGAATTAATTTTTCCTTCATAGAATATTCCAAACTAGCTGCCGCAGCAATTAAAAGTTTTGTATCCGGTGTAGCTGAATCTGTTTTTTCTTCTGTTACAGCTCCACCTGTTGTGCCATCACTACTCTTTGATGCTCCACAACCAACAGCGGATACCATCATCGCTCCTGTCAATACCATTGCTAAACATTTTTTCCATTTTTTCATTTTCTCTCTAATCCTTTCATCGTTAGAATTACTTCGATTAATTAATCTAATCATTATTATATAGAAAGAAAATTCATTTTTCCGTTGTCATAGCAACATTTTTTACAATAAACGCAAAATTTCAAATTTATTTTTATGATATCGAATCAATCCTGCCTCTTGCATTTTTGATAATTCTTTTGACAATGCACTTCGATTTACACAAAGATAATTGGCAAACTGTGCTCGATCAAAGGGAATTTCAAAACAAAGGCTCTGCCTTTTTCTGCTTTGCACTTCTAAATAGAGTAAAATTCGTTCTCGTAACGAACGGGACGATAAAATATTAATTTTATAATACTTTCTTATATTTTCTGATGCAATAAACTTTAATATTTTATTTTGTAGCTTTAAACGTTGTTTCTCTTCTATTGTTCCTTCTTCTTCGATATATTGATATGGAATTTTTAAAATTTTTACATCGGATAAACTACAAGTGGAATAAGGACTTACCTTTTTTTCTGTACAAGCAATTTCAATTCCAGTCATATAGCCTTCTTTTAACTTTTGTAATAAATGCTCGGCTCCATCTGGGTATAATTTTACAATAGCCACTTCTCCACTTAAAATAACACCAATCTGATCGACAATATCCCCTTCATAAAAGAGAAACTCTCCTTTTCCATATAGCTTTACATAAGCACCAATATTTTTAAAAAATTCTCTTAACTCCTCTGATGAAAATTCATTAAAAATAGCACTCTCTTGTATTAATCTTTCCTCTTCTTTTGTCAAATTCATCATTAAAATCCTTTTCTCACTAATTTTTCTATCCAAAAACTAATCCTTTTTATTCCCTTTACCATATCATAAAACATAAAGAAATCTCGGAATCTCTTTTGCTGGAAATCCCGAGTTCTCTTTGCTTCTATAAAAAGATTGGATATCTATATCATAATATAAGAAATATTAAAAATATATTTTTCAAATTATTTTGTTTATTAACAAAGTAGTATCATAACAATCCTCTACTACTCTTTTTGTCGACAATATTATATCATATCTTTAAAAGAAAAAAAAGACGTCTTATTAACGTCTTCATAATGCCTATAATACCCATAAAACCTCTAGAACCCTTTATTTCTAAGCGTTCTAGAGGTTTTATCATTTAGTTATGTACAATAACTGGCATTCCTTTTTCTATTTTTTCAAATATCTTTTTTGCATTTGCTGGTGGGGTATTTACACAGCCATGAGAACCTCTTGTCTTATAGAGTTCTCCACCAAAATCTGTTCTCCAACTTGCATCATGAATACCAATATTTCCATTAAATGGCATCCAATATTCCACTGGTGAACTATAATTTTCTCCAGTTAAAGTAGCATCTCGCTCCTTATAAGTGATAGCATAAACCCCAACTGGTGTATCATTTCCTTGACTTACATTTCCTGTTACAACATCGGTCTCCACATACGTTTTTCCATTCACATAAAACCACATTTTTTGTTGTGTTAAGTCAATTTCTACATAAGTATCCCCAATATCATTTTCTTCACGAACATATCCTCGATAACGATAAACTGGTTCTCTTTTTATTTTTGCACCATCTTTGATATTTTGTTCCATTTCATCTTTTTCTTCCCAACGATTAATCATATAACCATAGTTTCCACTTGGAACTATAATGGTTTTTTTATCGTGAGTCACGAATTGACGTGGCTGTCCTAATGTATTGTATTTTTGTTCTAACCCTTTAATATATTCAACTTGTCCTTCTTCACTAATTATCACATTGAAATTATCATCAATACTTAACCAATCTTTAATGATATCTCCATTTAACACTTCAGTACGATCGCTAAAATCATAAGTGATTTCTGTCTTCACATATTGATTCATAACCTTTTGGGCTTCTAGCAATTCTTTCTTTGTTTCATCATATTCTGGTTTTAAATAGCAATCTTCCTTTTCTAAATCAATAGAAGTTTTTCCACTCTCTACAGCATCTTTTACAAGAGCACGAAACTTCTCTTCATCCAATTGATTTCCTTGTACAGCATTGACTACTTCGTATTCTCCATCTTTATAATTTAAATACGCATTCACTGGTTTTACTACTTTCTCTTCATCGAGACAGACTAAATTATCAATAACACTTGTTAACTTATTTCGATCATAAGTCGTGGTAGCTTCCATTTCCTGTGTATCTTTTTTCAAACTTCCAAATAACCAATTCAATGGAGATTGTTTTTCTTTTAAATCCTGAATCGTTCCATCGGATACATAAATTAAACCGATATCTGCAGCTGTAATCGTCTCTTCTTTTTTATCTCTTTCTTTAATGGTTAGCTTATACTTGCTTACATCATCTGCAATTTTCATTTCAACCTGTTTTACGGTTTTACCACCATAATTTACCCCATTAATATAAGAACGGAAATAAAAACGATCGCGGAACACAAACGCTCCAATCAAATATAACACTGCAAGAACAATACCGGTTCCAATCAAAATTTTTATTATTTTTTCCTTTTGTTCCTTACCCATTTTCTCTTCCTTCCATTGTATTGTATTAGATTTTCACCCCTTCAATACAAAATGACTTGAAAATTTTTTAATTATTTGCTATCCCTTATCTTTTCCTTCTCTTTCCAAAGAAATTATAGATCTAACGTTAATTGGGCTTCCTCTTCCGCTTCTTGTCGAAGATTTTCCACCTTTACAGGATGGATCGTTGGTAATTCTTCCATAGAACCAACTCCAAAGCATCTTAAAAATTCTTCTGTTGTTCCAAATAATAGCGGTCGCCCTATGGCGTCTAATCGACCTACTTCTTCGATCAATCGATATTCTAGCAATTTATTAATCGCGTGATCGCATTTAACACCACGAATTGTTTCTATCTCCTGCCTTGTAATAGGCTGACGATAAGCAATAATCGCCAACGTTTCTACTTGTACATTGGTTAGCACTTGTTTCTTTGGTTCTTTTACAACACGAATTAAAGCCTCAAATATTTCAGGGCTTGTCCCCATCTGATATGCCCCATCTAAAGCCACAATTCGAACACCAGAGCCTTCCTTTTCCTTCTTATCCATCAAGTTTTGGAGCAGTTTTTTTGTTGTTTTTTCATCCTGCTCAATGGCGATGGAAAGCTGTCTTAACGTCACTGCTCGACCCATAGCAAACAGAACTCCTTCTAGCACTGCCTCCATCTTCTCAATTGTCATTACGTCACACCTTCCTTAATTTTCTAAAGAATCAAGAATAATATCTCCAAATAGTTGTTCTTGTCGAACGATCAAAACCCCCATTTTCATTAACTCAAGAATCGCTAAAAATGTCACTACAACTTGTACCTTTGATGCTTGAACTTCCAATAAAGCTCGAAAGCGAATTCTACTAAGTCCTCTCATTTGCTCTCGAATCGTTTCCATTTTTTCCTCTACACTAATCTCTTCTTTTTCAATCTTACCAAAACGACTCCGAATCGGATCAATTTTTTCTTTTTGCCGCTTCATAACCGATTGAAAAATTTCATGAAGTTTTGTTAATGTCAGTCCATCTACTAACTCTTTCAAATCAATAGGTTCTTCATAAACTAACACCTCTTTTGGGATGGTCGGCTGCTTATAGAGCATTTTTGAAGCATCTACTTGAAGTTCTTTTAATTCTTCAGCGGCATATTGATACATTTTGTATTCTAATAGCCTTTTTACCAACTCTTCTCTTGGATCCCCTTCCTCCTCTTCTTCTTCCTTCTCTTCTTTTGGAAGAAGCATTTTTGCTTTAATTTGTATTAATGTAGCTGCCATTACAAGAAATTCACTCATAATATCCATATTCAACTCTTGCATACTTCTTAAATATTGTAAATATTGCTCTGTAATAGAAACTATGGGAATATCATAGATATTTATTTTATTTTTGTCAATAAGATGTAAAAGAAGATCGAGAGGTCCTTCAAATACTTGCAATTTAATATCCAAACTTTCCACCTATCTCTTCTCCTTTAATTCAATCATACATAATTCTGGAACATTGAAAAATCGTATTTTAATCGTGTGTGTTCCTAAACCACGACTTAAAATCATCGTATTTTCTCCTTTTTCATATTTCCCTCCATCATATTTTGGAAATAACTGATATTGTGGAGAAACAATTCCTCCTAAAAATGGAAGTCTTACCATTCCACCATGATTATGACCAGAAAGCGTTAAATTCGCTCCCCACTCTGTATAACGTTCAAAAAACTCTGGATGATGCGCCAAAAGAATCTGAAATCTTTCTTCATCACTTGGTCCAACAAATTCCTCCATTGCTTTCTCACTCATTTGTACTTTTTGAAGCTTTTGATAATAATACTCGTCTAATTCTAATCCTGTAATCGTAATTTTTTTATCAGAAAGGACAACCGTATCATTACAAAGCAAGTGAATCCCCATTTTACGAAGTTCCTGTTCGTACTCTCGATAGCGATCTTCATATTCATCTGGATTAAACTTCATTCGGGTTTCATGATTTCCATTTGCATAATAAATTGGAAATTGCATGGATAAATTTTGTAACAACGTATGAGCATTCCCCATATCTTTTCCTTTTTTTCCAATAATCATATCACCGCCAATTAAGATAAAATCTGGTTTTTCATCTTGGATTACTTGAATTAACTTTGAATTTCCTCTTCCATAACAGTTATTATGCAAGTCCGATAAAAATGCTATTTTTACACCGTCTGCTTCCTTTCCAATTTTTCTATGGTAAATGACATATCGTTTCATCTTAAAAGTAGAATTTTCATAAAAAATACGGCATAATATGAAAACTGCCACAATGAAAGTAATAATAAAAATAGTTTTCATAACACTCCTTTCCTATCTAAGCGGCAATAAGGCAAATATCACCGCTTATTATAACATACATGACTGTGTTTTTAAAGGTACAATACAAAAAGCCTTTAGAAGAATTCTCCTCTAAAGGCTCTTTATATTTGAGTGCAAACGACTGTCATTAGACACTCTGTTATATTGATTTACTACTTCTTAGGCTGCTCCCCTATTTATAAAGAAATATATTGTTCTATAATTCGTAAAAAACTTATTTTATATGACATTTTTTCGATGTTTTCTTTCGCTGTTAACAATACACTTCCTATCTCTTTTCCATCTACTTTATAATGAAGAACTCCAAGCTCTTGCCCCATCTTTACAGGCGCTTTTATTTTTTTCTTTACTTCTAGTTCTGTTGTAATTTCCCCCTTTTTCCCATTTACAAAAACATAACGAAATGGTTCTGTGGCTTTTAATGCTACATCCTTTTTCATTCCTTGTGCCACTAAAACTTTTGGTAAATTTTTAATTCCTTCGGTATCTTCGTAAACAACGCAGTTTGCAAATCCATAATCCAATAGTTTCGAAGAATCTCTCACTCTCGCCTTAGAGTCTGGTGCTCCCATAACAACAGAAATAAGCTTAATTCCATTTCTTTCCGCTGTTGCTGTTAAACAAAACTTAGCTTTACTGGTAGAGCCAGTTTTTAAACCTGTAGCACCTTGATAATGTCTTATCAATTTATTGGTATTGGAAAGAGTAAATGGCTTTGAGCCTTGTTTTGTCACATGAGTGATATCTTCTTGCCAAATAGAAGCATATTCATGAATTTTTGGATATTTCAAAGAAAGCTCTCGTGACATAATTGCCACATCTTTTGCAGAAGAATAATGTTGTTCATCTTCTGTTAAACCACAACAATCCACAAAATGTGTTTGCTTCATAGAAAGGCCTTCTGCCCGTTCATTCATCATTTTCACAAATGCTTCTTCGCTCCCTGCTATGTATTCTGCCATCGCAACGCTGGCATCATTTCCACTAGCAACAACAATACATTTGATAAGGGTTTCTACTGTCTGGACTTCCCCCTCCTCTAAAAAAACTTGAGAACCTCCCATGGATTTTGCATGAGCACTTGTGGTCACTTCATCCGTCAATTGAATTTTACCAGACTCCAATGCATCAAAAATTAAAATTAATGTCATAACCTTTGTAATACTAGCTGGACTTCTCATTTCATCACTATTCTTTTCACAAATAATCTGTCCTGTTGTCTCTTCCATTAAAAGATAAGAAGGTGCATCCAGTTGTAATACTTCTTGTGTCGATGATTCCTTTTGATTTGTCTCTTTCTTTTCTTCCTCTTTTTCTACCTCCCATTGTACAAAAGAATTTGGCTTTCCATAGACAATATTGGAAAAAGAAAAGGAAGTAAAAAGTGATAATACAAACATCCAAACCACAAAAATACGTTTCCTTTTAAAAAAAGATCTTCGTTCCATAAAGGAAAATCTCCTATTTTTACTCTTGTAATAATGTACGATCTCTTCCTTTAAAATATGCTTGTATCACTATTTACTTCCTTTTTTCGTGCATTTTTCTATTAGATTTTCTTAAATACTTTTAATGGTAAGTACTTTATATCCTGATTTTTGAATTCTTGTTTTGATCATTTCATCGTCACAGTCTGACTTCATATAAAGATCCGCCATATTTTTCTTTAAATTCACTTTCATATAACATCCATCTTCTATATTGAATGCATTCTCAATTCGAGTGACACAGTTTTTACAAGTCATGCCTTCAATTTGAATTAAGCGATGATAAGGATAGTGAGATAATTCTTTATCTTTTACCTTTATCTTCTTCTCTACATCTCCCCCGCTACCGCAACAACCTTGAGACAATTTTTTCATATAACTACGTACTCCAAAAATTGCAATAATAACAAGTATTAAACAAATAATGGCTGTTGACATATTCATAATTCATTCCTCCTTACAGACCAATGCGCTCTGCTAATGCCTGTTCTAATGCAGTGGCACTGCTTGTTGCAATACGCAAAATCTGTATATTATTTTTCTTTGCTTCTTTACTAGCACTCATCGCCATTTTATGGGATACTGTGTTCGTAAATAAAATCATAAGATCTGGACATCCTAACTTCTTTCGTAACATTCCGTTTTCTTTTGCAAATACTTTCGCTTTACAACCATAATTTCTACAAATATCTTCATATTGACATACCATTCGTTCATTACCACCTACAATAACAACACTCATTTCAAAACACCTCTTTTTCTTTTATTTTACGAAGTTAGTTTAAACTAACTAAATAGTAACACAAATAAAATTGGCTGTCAATATGTTTTATCTGCTAAAGCTGTAAAGCGCCTTCTAATTTTTTCTTAAATTTTTCACTATCCAATTCTCTCGGGTGCCATCCCTGTTTTATTAGCCACTTTATCGCATCATCGGCCATTTTTAATAAATCTGCATGATCGTACACATCGGCTAATACAAAATCTAAAATTCCACTTTGGCGAATTCCAAAAAAATCTCCTGGGCCACGAAGGCGTAAATCTTCATTTGCGATAAAAAATCCGTCATTGGATTTATTTAAAATGGATAATCGTTCCATTGTCTCTTGTTTTTTACTACCACTCATAAAAATACAATAAGACTGAAATCCACCTCGCCCAACACGTCCGCGTAACTGGTGTAACTGAGCAAGTCCAAAACGTTCTGCATTTTCTACCATCATAACCGTAGCATTTGGCACATTAATTCCGACTTCAATTACAGTCGTAGAGACAAGCACATCGATTTCATGCCTAGAAAATTGCTCCATAATCTCTTGCTTATTCGCCTGTTTCATCTTTCCATTTAAACAGGCAACACGAATTCCGGCTCTTAACTGCTGTTGTAATTTTACCGTATAGTCGGTTACATTCTCTGCTTCTATCGTTTCACTCTCTTCGACCATTGGACAGATCACATAAACTTGCCTTCCTAGCTCCACTTGGTTTTCTATAAAACGATAGGCTTTTGGACGATAACTTGTATCCACAACACAGTTCTTAATCGGAAGACGGTTCGCTGGCAATTCATCAATCACAGAAATATCCAAATCCCCATATAAAATAATGGCAAGTGTTCTAGGAATCGGTGTGGCACTCATAACAAGCACATGAGGTTGTTTTCCTTTTGATGCTAATGCTTCTCTTTGACGAACACCAAAACGATGTTGCTCATCGGTAATAACAAGCGCTAAATTCGCATACTCCACCTGCTCTTGAATTAAAGCATGAGTTCCTATAATCAGATCTAACTCATGATTTTTTAATTGTTCATAAATAACACGTTTCTCAGACATCTTCGTTGCACCCGTCAGCAGTCCAACACGAACGTTATATGGGGCAAGTAAGCCTTCAATCGTCTCATAATGCTGTCTTGCAAGAACTTCTGTCGGAACCATCAAAGCCCCTTGGTATCCAGCTTTTACGGTATCCAACAATGCCAATACTGCTAAAATCGTCTTTCATAGTGATAGGTAAACTTTTGATGTTATCTCCAGTTTTTCCCCCACTTCACACCGTACATGAACCTTTCGACTCATACGGCGTTCCATCGACTTAAAACACATAATTTAATAATATTTTATTTTAAATTGCTTGATTTCCAGCTTTAACTCTTAGTTCATTAAGTTTAGCAATTTGAGTTTTATTCAAACTTAATTTATTTAGATAATCTTGTATCGTTTCTTGTTTAGTTGCATGTATTAATTTATGCACATCGTTACAGACTATTAGTAGGTTTGAATATACATCAGTACCTTCGAGACTTCTTGGTTTGATATGATGGCAGTGTATTTCCCAAGGTTTTAACCTTGCTTTTGTTACTGCACATTTACCTTTTTGGGCTACATATTTTGATATTCTATTATCATTGTATTCTATACTTTCGTTAATTATAGGATTTTGTACTAAGTACATTAACTCATAACTTGATACAAGTTCCTGTCTTTTATGTATTAGAGCTCTACCCTCTTGTGTATAATCATTGATTTTTTGATTATACATTGGTGGGGGTTTTGTCTGTATATATCTGATTGGATATAATGCTTTTTGTGATATATAATACTCTTTTCCCTTATAATCTTTATAGAATTTTAGATATGTTTTGTCTTTATAGCCTTTTGAGGATGCTGAAGCCCTTCTATTTTTTCACTGCTATGAATATTTTTTCTGCATCTGACTTACTCTTGCAAAATATTTTGAAATCATCTGCATATCTAACTATTTGCATTTCTTTTAAGTTTGTGCGATTTCTGAGACTTTGGAATTTATTACCTTTATCTATAGAGTTGTTTCTATCATTTCTTGTTCTTGTATACACACGCTCATGAGTTGGCATATTATTCCATTGACTATCTATCCACCAATCTAATTCATTTAACACGATGTTGGCTAATAGTGGGCTCAGGATACCTCCTTGTGGTGTTCCTTTAGTTGGCATTCCAATACCTTTTATCTCAGCTTTTAACATTTTACTAATCACACATATAAGACTTTTGTCTCTAATTCCCATACTCCACATTTGACGTTTTAATTTACCATGGTCTACATTATCAAAGAAGCCTTTAATATCAACATCTATTACATAGTAGAATTTTTCTATATTTGTGAGCCTATGTACTCTTGCCATTGCATTGTGGGCTCCCCTGTTAGGTCTGAATCCATAGCTATGTTCATAGAACTTTGCTTCGCATATTGGCTCAAGCACTTGCTTAATACTCTGTTGTATTAATCTATCTTCTATCGTTGGTATTCCAAGTGGTCTTTTTCTACCGTCAGGTTTAGGAATTTCAACTCTTCTTACTGGTTGTGGATGGTAATCCCTTAGTCTTGCTCTCATATAATCAATATATTTTTGAGGACTCATTTTGGCAACATCTAATATAGTTTTATTATTTGTTCCTTTTGTACGGCTACCACCATTCTTTTTAATACTTCTGTATGCCAATAGTAGATTTTGTTCACTACAAATTATATCCATTAAATTAGTAAAATTTTTACCTTGTTTGGATTGTTCATATAAAGTGTCGTAAATTTTTTGTGAGTTATAATACTCATTGTTTCTTAATTTTTGTTTTTTGATTGAATTCCGTGAGTTTTTAGTTGTCAAGGTCAACCACCTCCTCAAAGAAAGGAAGTTATGTTTCTCTTAGTCATACTCGAACCCTTGAATAATCATTTAGCAATTTAATTGTGTTTTAAGTATCGACTAATGCCCTTCCCTCCGCAGCTTATTATCACTGTTTCACAGGTACCATGGCATCACTATCACAAGAGTACAGAAATTTAGTAGTATATCTTTACCATGATAATACATTTATATTTTCTTACGCTTCACTGAAGAAAAGTTCTCCACGTCTCTTGCTTTCTGCGTTCCGATAAGTTTATCTTTGCATATAACTTTAGGTTCACTCTGTGGGCCTGCACACTTGATAATGCCTATAACATTATAAGGTTTTTCATAGTTGCAGATTTTTACTCAACCTCATGTGCCACTTCGCTGAGGAAGTGATGCATATTTCTATGCATTCGTAGTTTAGACTCGTACATTCGAGTGTTCGCCAGTACATCTTTGTTTAATGTACATTCTAACCATAGTTATTTTATAGACTCCCAGCATATCTGTCACCATGCTTTACTTTGATAACTTTCTAACAGGCGGGCTCTGGCCACTTTTGTACCATTTATCCTTGTTGTCTTTCAAGTTTAGGTTTCATTCTGCTGACTTCACCGTGCTTTGTACATTTTATATCTTTTCATATTCCATGCACAACGGAGTATTAGAGAAATTGTTTCAGGGCGTTACTCCATCATTCCAATTTTCAACTTATCAGTTCACCTTTCCATAGAAAGGTGTCTCGTTTTTCTTCTTTTAAGAATTTGTATACGAGAAACACATCGCACCTGAACCAACATCTCCTTGAACAAGGCGATTCATAATTTTTTTACTGCTTAAATCCCCTTTTATTTCCTCATACGCCCGCATCTGCGCACCAGTTAAAGAATATGGCAACGATTGTAATAAAGCGTTCGTTTCCTTTGATGGCATGATTTTATAATGATTATGGACAACAATTGTCTGTTCTTTCATTAAGTACATGGCATTTAAAAACAAGAAAAACTCATCAAAAATCAATCGTTTCTTCGCTTCAATTAATCGCTCCTTACTTACTGGAAAATGTACTTCTGCTAACGCATCACTATAACTCCAAAACTGATATTTCTCTACTACTGCTTTTGGCATATATTCTTTTTGGGATTTTATGTAAGGCATCACTTGTGTCATAGCTTTTTGTACCGTTTTGTTGGTTAAACCTTCGGTTAAAGAATATACTGGCTGAAGCGTCACTCTCATACGTTCATATTGTTCTTCGGTATAATATTCTGGATGTTCGATAGTCAATCTACCTTTTTTATAAACAGGCGTTCCAACGAAAATCCACGTCTGTCCAGCATGCAATGTTTTCTTTAAAAAAGGCATATTATACCACATTAAAGTTACCTTGCCAGATAAATCTTCTGCTGTACACGTTACAATTTTAAACTTTTTTACTAATCGAACAAGAATTGGTGAGGATATCATAAGACGAAATGCCATGCGCTCTCCTTCTTGTGCTTCGTTTAAAAGAACTGGCTCTTCATAAGTTAAATAACACTTTGGATAAAACTGTACCAAATCTTCAATTGTATCCAGTTTCAATCGATGAAAATAAGCTGTCGTCTTATCTCCAACGCCTTTTAAACTGGAAATTAAATCATTTCCTTCCATTTTCCTTCCTTTCTCTTCTTCTTTTTATTGCTTTTTCTTTCGTTTCTTATTTTTGATTTTCCTTTAAAATATAATTTAATAAGGCTTTACAGCCTTCTAATACGTCTTCATAGGTACGGTCAAAATCCCCTGTATACCATGGATCCGCAATATCTCTTGGATTCTCTGAAAAATCTAATAAGCAATGAACTTTCTTTTCAGGATCGGAACCAACAATTTTTAATATGTTCTGAATGTTCCACTGCTCCATTCCAATGAGATAGTCATAGGTATTATAATCTTTTTTCGTCAGTTGAACTGCATACTTCTCTTTTGTAGAAATCCCATATTGTGCAAGTTTATTTCTTGTTCCATGATGCACAGGATTTCCGATTTCCTCTCGACTTGTGGCAGAAGAAGCGATAGAAAATTGTTCTGCTAGCCCTTCTTTTTCTACTAAATCTTTCATAACAAATTCAGCCATTGGCGAACGACAAATGTTGCCGTGGCACACGAATAAAATTTTTACCATCTTTCTTATATCCTTTCATAAACCTTTAATCCTTGATTTTATGGGTTTTTTAGCTTTTTTAATCTTTGTATTTTGCACCAAACCTATGTTATTTTTTATAAATCTACGCAAATTCACGGACAAATGGTGTAGTAACTCGATGCATTTTCAACCTGATCTTCTCTGCTTTTCCGACGTGCTGACTTTCTTGCACGCAGGATTTGGCTGCGTTGTTCGGCAGTCTTCAAATTCAGCTGCAAGCAGCGAATTTTCCTAGTTGCTCGCTCAAATCAATGATTTTTGCCATCTGCTCCGCTGCTCGGTCATAGCTTGCATGGGTGTAGACATTCAGCGTCACTCCCACATTTTTCAGGCTTGATAGACTTCCTCTGTTATAGGAATAAAACGACATCCACATTCCATCTTGGTTCTCTCGGCGTAATATTTCCCGCCCCGTTCCCAGACAAGCTGGTGGTCTACCCGGATTCTCCGATTTTCAAAATCCAAATTGCTTTTTGTAAGGCCGCAAAACTCGCTGACACGCATACCGGTTCCCAGCACAACGACAAATTCATCATAATACTTGGTATAAGTATTATCCTCCCGGATAAAACTCATCCAAATAACCTGCTGTTCCTCTGTCATGACAATCCGCTTCTGTGAGTCATTAGGAACAACACCACTAATTTGAAGTTAACGAATGACATCTTCATTGTATGCCATCTGAAAGGTGGGTTTCACAACTACCCCGACGCTGGTAATGGTGCTCTCCCCTTTCCCGTCACTATGAACCTTTATAATCCACTTTTGGGTGTCCGATACCTTAATACCCCTTATCTTCCAGTATCCAAAATCTTCTTTCTTAATCCGATTCAAAACGAAATTGTACCCGACTTTGGTATTGTAGCGCACACCCTGTTTCAAGCTGATACAGCGTTCCACAAA
Organism: uncultured bacterium; assembly: GCA_905214925.1. Lineage (GTDB taxonomy): Bacteria > Bacillota > Clostridia > Lachnospirales > Lachnospiraceae > Scybalomonas. The sequence goes on from CAJMOB010000018.1 coordinate 54,630, forward strand.
GGCAATCACGGTGGCTTTTCTGACGGCATAGTCAATTCCTTCATCAGGTTGCTTTTGGATTTCTTTTTCCTTTTCCCGCAGTTCCTTAAAATCAGAGGAATAGAGGGTCTGTCACTTTCCTCGAATGTCTGTATAGCGATACTGATAAATCAGGGATTTTCTCTGGCTTTCTCCTGTCCGCAGGATTCTTCCTCTATGGTCTTTTTTCTCGGACATTGTCAAACTCTTCCGTGCTGGAAATAGACTTGATATGACACATTCATTGTATCATATCAAGGGCCTTTTTCACATCACAAATTTCAAACGGAATACTCCTTCTCGATATACTGGTCGAACAGGCGGCGTTTTATCAATAGCTTGTTTCCTACCCACAAGACAAAGTGGCAATTCTGTTCGTTGGTAAGGTCGCGCAGTTTATTGATACCGATTCCCGAATATGCCGCGGCTTCTTCTAAGGTCAAATTACTCTTTTCCCAAATTGGGACTTCTTTCATAGGCAATACTCTTTCATTCGTTCATCAGTTGCTTTAGCCGTTCCAGCTTGTTCTGCGCCCTCCCTTTACGGAAGTTCCCGCCGGTAAAGCGTACCAGGGGGACAAATTTCAAGCAGCTGGTCATAAATCCGGGAATGGGCTGTGTCCTTTGGACGTTGCAACTCCGCAAGCGTGAGGTTCGTTGTCACGATCAGCGGCCTGTCGGTGTGGTAATGGCTGTCAACCACGTTATAGACTTGCTCCAATCCGTACTCGGTGCCGCGCTCCATGCTGAAGTCGTCAATGATAAGCCGCGGATAATGGCAAAGGCGAGAAATATACTCGTTTCTGCCCTTAAAGGTAGCGGCTCATTTCCTCAATGAACCGTTCCAGCCTGTCCAGATATTCTGCCTACAATTCGTCGTATTCGGTTTGTGACAGAAAAATATTCTGATATCGGCCATAGGACACGGGCGGCTCCGACTCGGCAAACTGGGTAAATTTCTCATTCATCAGATAGTCAAGGTAAACTTCCCGTTCCCATTTCCGACGTAGCTTCAAAATTTTATCAATGGCCGCGTGTCGAATGACAATATTGCAAAAGGCATTGTGGCTATACTGGATATTTTCTTTGTAGGCTTCAAACTCGGTCATATAGATTCCTCCTCGTGTGAATAATTGTAGTGGTGGTAGCACTCCTTGCTGTCGCCCATTAGCTGCCTGTCCGTATTTGCTAATTCACTTATCGAAATCTACACGCCACACGCTTTTTATGAAGCGGCACAACATTACACAAATGATAGTCAACAAGCAGCTAAGGCTAACACACAAATTTGTGCCGATTTTATCTGCAAAAATTCCCGAAAAACTTAAACCAACGGTACAAGCCAACGACATAATAGAGGTCGTGATTCCCAATATCCTGCCTAAATAATTATAAATCCATTGCGCGGAAGAAAGCCGATACAGGTAAGCATAATCCCAATGACTGCCAGATCCATTGTATACATTTTATTTTTCGTTCCTCCCCATTTTCCTAGCACAAAGCCGCCTAGCAATGTGCCGATCGAGAAGAGGGTTTCTATCGTTCCTGTATGTGTCGTCGTTCCCCCAAACCATTCCACACAAAGCAACGGATAAAGTGGGTTCGCCGGAACATAGGCGAAAGAGAACAGCCACCATTCAGCATAAGATAAAACACTCCCTTATTCTGATAAAGGACACGGATTCCTTCTTTTGCTTCTCCTAGAAAAGAGAAAGAAACCGTTTCAGCTTGTTTTAGCTTCAGTATTTTTACAGAAATCAAAGGAGAGATACCCGCAACTGTGCCTATAATGTCCAGAGCAATTATCCAATGCAAGGGAAGAACAGGATATAAGGCGGCTGCAATCACAGGACTTAAAATTAAGAATAGCGATTGAAAAAAATAGATGTAGCCGTTGCATTTCGTCAGAGATTCTTTTGGAACAATCAACGGTGTGACTGCTTGCAAGCAGGGTTGATGAAATGCAGAACTAACCGCTCGGAAAAACAAGGATAAGAGCCACCGGCGCTACTGCCGTGTCTGAAAGTATCATAATTTTCTTTCGGTCGAAATGTTGAACAATTCCACTGATAAAGGGACTGAATAGAGCTTGCGGCAAAAAGCCCATTATCTTAAAAAGATATGGATACTTAGGCTTTATCTGTATTGTGCTAAATTAGAAAATCAAACTCATAGATAGATACCACCTTTCATTTTCTGCTAAGTATAGTATAAGATGTGAAGAAAAGTCAAATCAAATACGGAATAGTGGACTGCTATCTATCAATTCTTATGTTACTTTATATCACATGAGCATTTGTTCAAGGAACATGTTCACTTCAAATAAATATAAAACAATCAGCAATACTCCGATTAGGAATATCTCTGATTGCTTTATTCTATGAAAACTCATCACATCAAGGCTCTTTCAAAAATAGTGTAGTAGTGGTGTAATAAGCTCCTTTCTGCTTCATAAAACTATTAATTTTACTGACTTTTCCAGGACTTTTCAAAATCCTGCTATGTCCAATTTATTACTGTCTCCTAGGCATAAAAATAGCCGGGTAATCTTCATTCTTGAAAACCACCTGGCTATGTACTAATCTCATTTTCACAATTTTTTTGTCAATTCAAATGTTCCTTTATTTCCACCTTTAATCTTAGGATCTGGATTCTGTCTATCATTAAAATACCTTGCTTTAATCTTATTATCATTTAAAAGGGTTAATATATTATACCCCGCATGGGTTTGCATTTTACTACTTATATCATAGCTATCATTTGAATATCCGAAAAATATCTGTGTTCCCTTACTTCCATCGACATATATTGCTGCCACATTACTGCTTGATAAAGAATTCGTCTTTGTAAAATCAGTTTGAATGGATATTTTACTCCATGTTTGCTTAACCTTCATTTCCATTGGTATCTCTTTATCATTAAATGATGATTTCAAATTCCCCTCCCACTCTCCACTTAAATCCGGGATACCATGTAAAGCTTTGAAGCATTTCCATTTCCATGCCACATCATTATAAAACCATGTGAGTATTCCATACCAAAACGAGACACCCAATATATTCTGATTAACCTCCAACCATTCCAATACTTTCAAAACATTGCCAGCTTTTCCATTTTCCAATACTACCATAAAGTTTTCAATTATATCTGCACAGTAATCATTTAAAATTACAGATATTACGATACTTATTATAAAAATGTATACAGCAACCCTTACTCTTAAATCTCTATCTATTGAATATGAATGCATCTTTGTCCCCCTCTATTTGTATCTCTGCAATAATTTTTCCTTTAGATTTTTCATTTGTCATCCCGAGATAAAACGTATTATTTCTACCAACAATCAGCATGAAAAGTTCCGCCCAAACATTGCTTTTATCTTTTATTAATGATTTTAACAGCTTCTTATCTGTATAGGACGGATATGGGTTTTTGCAACCATGCGTATGCCATTCTCCCAAATAGTTTATTTTCCCTTCACTAGCTTTCCAATAGTTATTTATGATTTCTTGTGCATTTTCCCGGTTTCTTACAAAATATACCGTTCCTTTGCAATCCTTATTACACGGTTCTGATGCAGTAGTAATAATATATTTATTTTCTGCTGGAATGTAGCCACCTAATAATATTCCACCATTTTCACTCTGTCCTTTTCCTTGGATATATTTTTTAACTGTCATCAACATTTGTTCTGTCAATTCTACAGTTATTTCATTTAACTTAACCATTATCATTTTAATCAATCCTACGTGTAATCAAAGAATAATCTTCGGTCTGTTCATACTCCTTGTTTATTTTCATTCCATATTTATCCGCTCCACTTAATTTACCGCACCATGTCAGCAGATAATTTCCTTTCTGTGTCCAACAGTTTGAAATCACATGATCCATAACTCTATAAATAAATTGCTGCAACATAAATCCTGAATATGGCATATAAGTTGATTGACAGCCAGCCTCTCTTTTTAAATAGTCACTGCCATTTTGTACAATACCATTTTTGAATTCAAATGTTCTCGCATCGAAAATTTCTTTATATAAATCCTGCTTTTTCTTAACGATAACTGCATGTCCACCAATCAGATAGGGTTCTACCCATACAATTATAACAGTCTTAGTTATTCTATCATCTAACATCAAACGGTTAATATGATGTTCTACCGCAGCTGATGCAACAGCAACAAAAATCACATCGCATGAATTAATCTTATCTGTTTTATCTTCTATAACTGCATGTGCGTTTTCTTTGTACGTCTCACACACTATGTTGGGATTATGTTTCTGCAACCAAAAATTTAAAGCAGATACTTTTGACACACCCACAAAAGAATACCCTCCCACATGTCTTGCAATATTCTCATATTGAAGTAGTTCATTATCTACTAAGATAAATTGTTCCGTACCATAAAATTTTAGTGCATCAGTTAAAAAACTACCAACAGATCCACAACCGATAAGAGCGACTTTATTCCAAGTAACCTTTTTCCCATCCCCCCCACGAGTAAACAATCGATTTTGATGACAATTCTCTACTGCAACAGCAAGACCTTTGCTCTTCGTCATCTTAAACGCTACTTTCAAATCCACATGTCCCTTACGAAAACCTTTCGGTATATCCGTTCCCGGATGAATCCATCCTGCAAGCATATCTCCCTCTGAGACCATTATATTGAATATAATCAAACATGGGTTTTTAATATTCTTCTGCATAAACGAACTATATTGCCATTTATAAGAAGAATATTTTTCAATTAGTTTTATTATATCAATATCATTTTTGGGAATTTCATCTATGCATCTACCGTCTATCGGAATCAACATTCCTTGATTACATTTTTCGCTACTTTTTCCATCTATTGCATGAGAAATTTCTTGTAATCTTTGACTATTTTCCGCAATTAAAATATCTTCTTTTTTCGAACACCAGTAAATTGATTGTGCGGCATTTAATTTTTCCACAAACATCTGCGCATTTAAAATTCCCTTTACAGACCAATACTCTAAAAACTCATCTATAAAGTCATATTGATTTTTTCCCTGTATGCCATCTTGAATTATAGAGATAGTAGCATCTATTGTATCTGTTAATAACTTCTCCGGAGCATTGAAGTTTGGAATCACTTTGCCCTTGTCAAAAATACAAATACTATCATCTGTGTGAAGATGTGGAATCTTAGGTAACACTTTCCTAGATTCTCCATCAATATAAACCTCTGGTATTTCATATGGAAAAAATCTACTTATGCAACACCAAAGAACTATATCAAAGCCTTCAATATTAACAGCAAGCTTTATTTTTCCATCCGCTTCCTCCGCTCTATAACCATTATTGACAAGATGGTCAACATATTTTCTAAGCTGATCTTCCATCATTCTTTAATACTCCTGGCATAACTGATGCCGCATAACAGGCTTGATTTGATGTTGTTTCCCCTAACGGGAATCTGTCTCCAAACGATTTTCTAAGATATTCAGATGCCTTCTTTTCATCATCTTCCACAATTGCCTTATCTAGAGTCTCTTTCAAAGACTTAAAACCAGATATAATCGTTGTCTTTTTCGTCTCACTTGCACCATCAAACAAATCCTCACCGGGAGCAACTGGTTTCACACATGAAAAATCCTCTTCTAAGCAAGAGATAATATCTTCCACTGTATTCCGTAGGCTTTTATCATCTCTATCTGTGTACTTATCAAAACTATTTGTAGCTAATATTGTAATCTCTATCCCTTTTAATGGGATACTCTTATAATCACGCCATGCTTTCAAATACTTGACTATACTTCGTAACTGTTCTCCATACTCACTGCTTACTACTTTTCCCACAAACCAGTCTTTAAAAGCTTTCGGATCACTCTCCGTCCAACCGTTACTTTTATGAGCCAAATAAGCAACGTCACCCTTACATATATACATTGGTAAATCAATATGATATCCTGCTGCATATGGTACTCGCACGCAAGTATTTTTATCAATAGTATCAATTTGCGTTCTATCGTGTACCGCATCTTTTATCCATGAATGAACTGTTGTAGCAGAAACCCAGTCATCCATATCTTGATCTTCATATCCCTGTATATAAACACCGTCATCTAAATCATATTCTTTATCACCCAATGGATTTACAACCGTTTTCATAGCATACGAACCCTGCCAGCAAAATTTAGGTTGAAGCTTTCCTTTATCACTAAACCATTTTTTTATATCAGCCCGAAGGGCATCCCTACTTTTCTTCAGACTATTACTCTTTGCACTTGTTAATGTGATTTTGTCATTGAACTTAGAAAAAAGTTTGTTTAAATTTGCCATATATTTCCTCCTCTTTTTGTCAGCACTCTCTACTATTGATTGCTAATAATATTTTAACTCTTTATATTCTTTTAGTCAACTATTTAATAACCGCCAAATAATAAAATAACATATAATAGCGAGCATGTTGACAAAACCCCAATCCCCCCTCAGTGTGTGGTAAAATAGTAGCAGGGGAGGGATGGAGCCTGATGGGACGGCAGAGCAAACAAATGAGTATGGTGGCTCTGAACCTGACGGAATTGATTCCAGAAAATCACTTGCTTCGGAAAATCAATCAGATGGTTTCGTTTTACTTTATTTATGGCATTGTGGCGCCATATTATATTACGAATGGCCGTCTATCTATCGATCCTGTTATAAATGTCAAGATGAAAATGTACATTTTCATCTTGACATTTATAGCAATCGGCTTTCCACTCACGCCTTTGGTCTTAATGCCCGTTTTCACTTTCTTGCTGATGTCCTTTGCGTACCACTCCGACATGATGTTGATAAAGGGCGCAAACTCCAATGTATCGGGCTTCTCGCTGTCTATCCCGTTGTTGACCGCGATAAAGCGCACGTTGTTCCTGCGGAAAATCTCCATTGCGTTGCCGACTTGGAGATAATCGCGCCCCCAGCAGGTCATGTCTTTCATAATGCAGACGCTTATCTTTCCGTTTTCCACGTCCTCTATCATGCGGGAGTAGGCTGAACGGTCAAAAAATCTGCCGCCGCTTTCGTCGTCGTCAATGTAGTGCCGGATATTCGTCAATTTTAACTGTCTGGCGTAGCTTTCCAAAAATTTTTTCTGGTTCTGTATGGAGTTGCTTTCGTCGCCGTCCCTGTCCTCGTCGCCTACGGAAAGGCGGGAGTAAAGGGCTGTGATTTTGTTGTAATCATTCATGTGCATACCCTCCTGCGTCCATGTAGGTTTTCTTTACAGTTAAGATTATGCACTTCACCTTGCAGAACCATATTCTACACCCTGCCGAAACTTCTTGGCATTCTTGGCTTTATAATACACCACAAGTCGAAGTGCTATGCCACCTGCCACACCAATCAGTAAATCCCTTGGGTAGAAGCTGGGCAAGGGATTGGCAAACAGCTTATCAAAACGATTCATGACTGCCATCATCTTATCAGAAGCATTTGCACCTTCCGATACTCTCCACAGCCATGCCACCTTGTCACAGAAATACCCAACAAAGATATAGGGCAAATTCAAAAGCGCCAGCTTCTTGATATCCATACCTCCTGCTTTTGCTTTCAGATTTTTCAGGATAGCTTTCAGGTCTTTGGTTATACCTTCAATGATGTTGCTCAAATGCTCTGCCCCCTGTCCTTATTCTTTTCTCGACTCCGTTCTCTGTTCTTATTCTGTGATACTGCATCTAAAGCGTTTCAGTTTCTCCCTCACGGAAGTCCTGCCCTTTCGTTTTTCATTACCATAAACAAATTCCTTGAATGCCTGTGCTACCGCATCGGCATCCCTGCCCTTGAAAAATACCACATATTTCGGCGGTCCGTTGTCTTGTCTTTCTTGACGGCGAAATCAACATTATATTTACGAGTTACCCACTCAAAGGATTTGATATTGCCGTCCGTCACTTCGATAGACGAAACTCCCACACCTTCGCCAACCAGCTTTTTCACAGAAGTTTTACCATGCGTTTTCTGTGCTTTCTGCCTGCGGTGGTTCAAGTACATGTTTTTGAAAAATTTTTTATTTCGTTTTAGAACGTCCATATTCACTATGTCAATCGTGCTCAACCGTATCTATTTTAAAGAAAAATCAGAACCACCAGCTTAGCTCAACATCATAAACTTAAGAAAATTTACTATACTTTCAAAGGAGATTTATAGAAATTTCTTTTCGTCAAGTCTATTTCATAAAAAAAAGCTCACAATCTCCCCTTAAATAGAATGTTAGCTTTTTAAAAACTATTTTTTGATTATTTTTGTATTTATTAGAGCTATTTTTCTTACGCTCTTTACTTGGTAGCTTTCTTATTGGTAACACATAGCATTCCATCTCTTGTTGTAATTCTTCAAGTTTCTTTATACGTTTTATTGTTTCCAATTATAAAAGAATCTTTATCATAGATTCCTTGAAAAGACCGATTGCTATATTTTCATTGGTATGCATAGGATATTTACTCCCATTATTCCATCTAGCACTAGTGGCTCCTTCATCTACACTCTTCCTAATGTATTGAATCATATTATAAACTAATATTAGAGCCCCAAAGTCCTGATATACACAGATAGAAGCTTTCCCTGTTACACTTTCAAATTTCATTTTATTTTTTAATGTATGGTATTTTTTTTGATTTCCCATCTCTGATAATACAAATCTGCCAATTCTTTTGTATTGATTTCCTCCTCAAGATCTGTCACAAGTACAAACCCATTTCCAGAAGGAAGTGTAGATTTTGAAATTCTTACTAGAGTTTCCTTTTTCTT
>CAJMOB010000019.1:0-62692 GCA_905214925.1 uncultured bacterium
ATAGCTCAAGCTTTAGGGGTATCCACAATAGGGCTGTCTGGCTGTGGAAACAGTGCCGGTGGAGATAAAGTTGTTATTTATTCCAATGCAGATGATGAAGCCGTGGAAGCGATGAAACGCGCATTAGATGAAAATGGATACAAAGATCAATATTTATTTCAGACATTTGGTACTTCTGAATTAGGCGGAAAGTTATTAGCAGAGGGAACGAATATTGAAGCGGATCTTGTAACGATGAGTACTTTCTATATCGACAGTGCACAAGAACAAAATAAAATGTTCAAAGATCTAGAGTTTGATGTAAAAACTATTGATGAATATCCATCTTATTGTGCACCCATTACCGCCCAAGAAGGAACGATTATTGTGAATACAGAAATGATGAAGGAAAATAATCTTCCTATGCCAACTTCTTTAAAAGATTTAGCAAGTCCAGAATATAAAGGATTTATTTCGGTAACAGACATTGCATCTTCTTCTACTGCATGGATTTTAATTCAAGGATTAATATCCTCTTATGGAGAAGATGGGGCAAAAGAAGTATTAAAAGGTATTTATGAAAATGCAGGAGATCATATCGAAGAGTCTGGTTCCGCACCGTTAAAAAAAGTACGAGCAGGAGAAGTTGCGATTGGATTTGGTCTTCGCCAACAAGCAGTAGCAGATAAAAAAGATGGATTGCCAATAGACTTTGTCGATCCAGAAGAAGGAAACTTTAGTTTAACAGAATCCGTTGCAGTGATCGATAAAGGGGACAAGACAAAGGCAAAAGCGATGGAGATGGCACAATGTATGATTGAAAATGGACGAGAAGAATTACAATCTTATTATCCACTTGCTCTTTATGAAGGAGAGACAACCGATTCTGAGAACTTATCAGGAAATCCAAAAGTATTTGAAGAGCCTTTGACAATTGATTTATTAAAGAAACATCAGGAATTATCCGAGTCTTGTAAATGATAAAAAATTAAAAATGATATTTAATTTATGATAAGAGGAAAGATAGAAAGGTGATAAAACAATGAAAACATATAAATTATTGACTCCAGGACCACTTACAACAACAGATTCTGTAAAAAGAGAAATGCTTTTTGACCATTGTACATGGGATGATGATTATAAACAAATTACACAAAAGCTTCGGAAAGACTTATTAGAACTTGCTCATGTATCGGAAGACGAATATACGACCATTTTTATGCAAGGAAGTGGAACATTTGGAGTGGAATCCGTTTTTATAAGTGTCATTGGAGAAAATGAAAAAGTGCTTATTTGTGCCAATGGTGCTTATGGAGAGAGAATGGAGGACATTGTCACTTATGCAAACATTCCTTATGCAATCTACCATGAACATTATAATTGTGTGCCAGATGCAAAAAAAGTAGAAGCGATTTTAAAAGAAGATCCAGCCATTACTCATGTAGCTATGGTACATAGTGAAACGACTTCTGGAATTTTAAACGATATGGAAGCCGTTGGAAAAGTTGCAAAACAATATGGAAAAGTTTTCATTGTGGACGCCATGAGCAGTTTTGGCGGTGTGGATATTCCAGTCAAAGATTGGGGAATTGATTTTATTATTAGCAGTGCCAATAAATGTATCCAAGGAGTGCCAGGGTTTGCCTTTATTATTGCAAAAAAGGAGTTATTAATTGCCAGTGAAGGAAAAGCAAGAAGCCTTTCTTTGGATTTATATGCCCAGTGGAAAACGATGGATGTGGATGGAAAATGGCGTTTTACTTCTCCAACCCATGTTGTATTAGCCTTTGCAAAGGCCATGGAGGAATTAAAAGAAGAGGGTGGAATCCTAGCTAGAAATAAACGCTATACAGAAAATAATCATCTTTTAATTGAACGACTCGGAAAATTAGGAATCAAACCATATATTGATTCTATACATCAAGGCCCCATTATTACGACGTTTTTCTATCCAGAACCATGCCATTTTCAATTCGCTGATATGTATGAATATATTAAAGAAAGAGGATATGCGATTTATCCTGGAAAAGTGACAGAAGCAGAAACATTTCGTATTGGAAATATCGGAGAAATCTATCGAGAAGATATTGAAAAAGTATGCGATATTATAAAAGAATTTTTAGAAAAATACAATTAATCGTTAGATGACGAATTGGAATATTAGACTGTGAAAAAGTTATAATCAGAATGGAGAAACAGTAGTTTTCGCTTTTGATAGAAAATAATATTCCTTTAAGACATGAAAACAAAGTGGAATACATAAAGAAAAAGATAAAAAATTTGGGAATAAGAGAAAGGATATCGAAGAAATGAGTCAGTTTGAAGCAGTAATTTTTGATTGGGCGGGGACAACCGTAGATTTTGGATGTATGGCACCAGTGCAGGCATTTGTAGAAGGATTTAAGAAATTCGGAATCACTCCAACAATGGAAGAAGTTCGCGAGCCGATGGGGATGTTAAAAATCGATCACATTCGTACTATGCTAAAAATGCCAAGAATTGAGAAGTGTTGGGAAGAAAAATACGGAAAGAAACCAACCGAAGAAGATGTCCAAACATTATTTGAAGGATTTGAAGAAAACTTATTTCATGTATTAGATCAACATGCGGAATTAAAACCAGATACATTAGAGGCGGTAAAAGCATTACGAGATGCCAAGATAAAAGTAGGTTCTACAACAGGATATACCGATAAAATGATGGAAATTGTAGTGCCAATTGCAAAAAAGCAAGGATATGAACCAGACTGTTTATTTAGTCCAGATTCTACCAATCAAAAAGGGCGTCCTTATCCTTACATGATCTTTAAAAACATGGAGAAACTGGGATTAAGTGATGTGCGAAAAGTCATGAAAATTGGAGATACGACTTCTGATATAAAAGAAGGAAAAAATGCAGGTGTTGTTTCGGCGGGTGTCATTGTCGGAAGCTCTGAAATGGGACTTACAAAGGAAGAATATGAAGCTCTTTCAGAAGAAGAAAGAAAGGAAAAATGCAAAGCCGTTGCTGAGAAATTTAGACAAGCAGGAGCCGATTATGTCTTTATGGATTTAAAAGAAGCAGTGGAATTCGTGTTGAAAAAATAGAGGTTTTCCTAAGAGGAAAATATGGATTTTTTAAAAGTCGAATCTTAAAAATTAATTACAAACAAATTAAAATACACTTGGAATAGAAAAGCAGGGAGTTTTTAATTCTAAGTGTATTTTTATTTTCGTGAATATGAAAAACTTATAAAGTGTGTTTCTCATCGTGTACAAGAAGTTAACAAGTCAAGTACCTATCCTTATGAAATAACGTAATGTGTCGATAGGTGTAATAAGATAATTTTTTATAAATCTGTATTTTTAAGGAGTTAAATAATGGAAAGAGAAATGTTTGTTCAATTGATGAGCAGTTATCCAACAATATCGAAGATGTTAAAATCATATGGTTATGAAGAAATACTTGCGCAGGCTTCTGCGTTATTACAAATAGAAAGCCGTGTGTTAGAACAACGACCAATGGGAGGATATTCAAAAGGGAAAACAAGTGGTGCTTATCGATTCGTGCTTTTAGATTTAATAAAAAATAGTTATCAATATGACTGGCTTTATGAAAAGCTAGAAGATGAGAAATCTCGCTTTGTATTTACAAATTTAATTCAATACCGAATTTTACCAGTTCAAATGTTTTTAGAGCGTGCTTATGATGGGGAAAATCCTCAATATTTTGATAAAGAGATTATCCAGTGTGATGAAGAAGAAGTGTTTGTTGACTGTGGTGGATTTATTGGAGATACTGTACAGTCTTATTTGGAACAAGGATTTCCATACAAAAAAATATTTGTGTTTGAACCAGAAGAAGAGAATATAGAAAAATGTAAAGAGGCCATAAAAGATAAGAAAAATATTGAACTATTTCCTTATGGAGTAGGAGAAACAAAAGAAGAGTTATGGCTTGGGGGAACAGGCTCTTCTAGTAGTTTCCTTGGAGATAAGATAAAAATAGAAGGAAGAGAACGGAAGCGACAAATTATCGTTTCACTGGATGAACAATTAAAAGAACCGGTGACATGGATTAAAATGGATGTGGAAGGCTTTGAAATCCCAGCGTTATTAGGGGCAAAGCACCATATTCAAAAAGAAAATCCTAAGTTGACGATATGTTTATATCACATTGTCAGTGATCTATGGGAAATTCCTCGTTTAATTGATGCGATGAATCCAAATTATGAATATAAAATTCGACATTATCATAAGGAACAAAATTGGGAAACGGTTCTTTATGCCATTCCAAAAGGAAAGAAGAAAAACAAAAGAAAAATAAAAGAAAGGGATGGGAAGAAAAAGAGAGTGGTTTCCATATCTCCATTAGAGGTTGGGTGGAATAATCAACAGCTTACGAAGGACTGTGGATTGATTCCTTACTTATTATATAAAAACCACAATTGCGAGTCGATTATGGTTGGTGAAAAAAATGGGGATTACCCATATTTGGAGCAGTATGTGAAAGGTTTACAGATGGAATTTCTTGAAAAGAATAACATAGAAGAAAGTTGTTCTTACATAAGGAAAAATGCAAAAGATATTGACTGTCTCATTTTGTGGGGAATTTATCCAATTAGCATTTATATCACAATGGCATATAAGCAGCAAAATCCAAATGGGATTGTTTACTTAGCATTAGATGCGAATAGTGCTTGGATGGACCGAATGGAAATTAGAGAGCCATATTTTATAAATTTTATGAAACAATGTGATGTGATTGCTACCTCATGTTATATGTTACAAAGACATTTGAATCGAAAGTGGCCTTGGAAAATAGAATACATACCAAACGGTTATTATCCATGGGTGGGGGAAAAGAAAAAACCAAATTTTGAACAAAAAGAAAATATTATTCTGACGGTGTCAAGGCTTGGAACAGAACAAAAGGCAACGGATGTGCTATTAGAAGCGTTTGCTTTAATTGCCGATCAAATACCAGATTGGAAATTAAGATTAGTGGGAAGTGTAGAAGAAGAATTTCAGTTATTTTTAGAACAGTACTGGAGAAAATTTCCGAAATTAGTTAATCGAATAGAATTCACGGGTGTTTTATTAGAGAAAAAAGCTCTCTATGAAGAGTTTCATAGAGCAAAAATCTTTGCTTTGCCTTCTCTTTATGAGGGAGGAATGCCAAACGTTATGGCGGAAGCCTATTTTGGCGGGTTGGTAGTGGCCGTAACACAACTGGATGCTTATAAAGAAATAATAGACGATGGAAAATGTGGAATGAGCGCACCAATAGGAGATCCAGTGGCGTTTTCACAAATACTATTAACATTATGCCATAGCCCACAGTTACGTCAAATGGGAGAAAATTCCTATGATTATGGAAGAAGACAATTTGATATGGAACGAATTGTAGCAAGGCTTTATTGGATGTTATTTGGAGAGGAAAAATAGAAAGGGAAAAAGCTATGAGAATTGTACTAGAAAATCAAATTTTTTATTGGGAAGGAGGAAGAGAAAGAACTTGTTTATTGGACTGTTCTAATTTGATGGGCAATAAAAGTAGTATTCCAATGCACTCCATACAGGGAGAGATTCGGACAATTTTTGATCTAATAGAGGAGTTATTAAATGAAGAGATACGATTAGAAAGGAAGGGAGAAGAGATTGAACAGTTTTTATTGCTTAATTTGTTATTGATTCGTCATTTGGTTTCTACATCATTACCGCTAAAAGTACTGGAAATTGGTTGTCAAGATGGAGAGATTAGTTATCAGTTTGCCACTATCTTAGGCGAATTCCATAAAGATTCTACATTTTATTGTATGTCCGATCAGATGGAGATAGAATGGTTAAAAAGAATGGGAGAAGTAAAGGTATTACCACATTTAAGCTTTTTAGCTACGGATTATGAAGAGGCGCTTTTGGAAAAAGAGGCCTTTGATATTGTTTTGCTCAATGGTGCTATTCCATCAAAAGAGCCATATCAAATAATAGAACGAGTTCTTTCTTTTTTGAAAGAAGAAGGAAGTTTGATTGTAATGAGTCAAGAAACTCCTTTTTTAGAGAGTAGTTTTCAGCTGTTTTTTAAAAAGAGAGAAGAGTATCGGTTTTCACCAACGAAAGCAATATTGTTAGGAAAGAAAAAGAATGTTGATTGGAAGAAGAAAATAGAGAAAGGGGAGGAAAAGAAATCACAACTGATTCAAAAGATCAAGGCAGAGCTAGAAAAACAATTTCTTGATGATAAGGGATGGAATCTGCTGATAAAAGAAGCGGATCATATGATAGATCAAGGAATGGAAGAGCAAAACTTGGATCAGAAAGAACAGTGGTTGTTCATAAAAGAGCAGATGCTAGATTATTTGCTGTATGGAGAAAGTCAAGAACGGCAAGAGTGTAAAGAAAGATTAAAAAATTATTTAAAGGGTTTGGAACGATAATTTTTATACCATCTATGATAGAACATAGGGTGAGTGTTTTATCAATGAATATTTGGATAAAAAACTGTTAAGAAATTTTAACATAAAAAAATAAAAAAAGAGTTAAGTAATCAGAAAAACGACCGATATACTATTTGTAACAAAAATAGGGATAAGGAAATCCCTAGTTCATATTCAAGGAGGAATAAGAATGAGAATTCAACACAACATTGCAGCATTAAATGCAAACAGACAGTTATCAGGAAACAACAATGCAATTTCTAAAAGCTTAGAGAAATTATCTTCTGGTTATAGAATTAACCGTGCGGGCGACGATGCAGCTGGTCTTTCTATTTCTGAAAAGATGAGATCACAGATCACAGGTCTTGATACGGCGCAAAAGAATGCGGAAGACGGTGTTTCTTTAATTCAGACAGCAGAAGGTGCATTAACAGAAGTTCACTCTATGTTAAATCGTATGGTAGAACTTGCAACACAGTCTGCCAATGGTATTTACGAAGAGAAAGATAGAACAAAAATCCAGTCAGAAGTCGATGCATTAAATGCAGAAATTACGAGAATCGCAACGAATACAACATTCAATGGTCAGACATTGTTAGCTGATGGAACTCAGACATTCCAAATCGGACCTTCAACAGCAGATGTTATTACTGTAGGTCTTTCTGCTATGGATGCAAGCGCTTTAGCAATTAGTGCGATCAGTATTACATCAGTTTCTGGATCAACAGCTGCGATTGCTTCTCTTAACGATGCAATCAATAAAGTATCTGAATTCCGTAGTAAACTTGGTGCGGCTCAGAACCGTTTAGAGCATACAATTAATAACTTAAGTGTTAACTCTGAAAACTTATCCGCTGCAGAAAGCCGTATTCGTGATGTTGATATGGCAAAAGAAATGATGAATTATACAAAAAACAATATCTTAACACAGGCTGCACAGTCTATGCTTGCACAGGCAAATCAGCTTCCACAAGGTGTGCTTCAGTTATTACAATAATCGAAGATACCAATGGATATTTAGGAAAGCCTCTGGAAACTTGTTTTCCAGAGGCTTTTTTAACTGATAGAAAATTGGATTTTCTATTAGTTACAAGAACCTATGTACAAATGATACACAGCTGACTTTGTTCTCTGTGATAAGGAAGGGAAAGACTTATGAATATTAAATTAACAATTTCTATTTTATTATCCGATCGACTCAATACCATTGAGAAGTGTTTAAATTCTATTGTACCATTGTTGCAACAAGTACCATGTGAGCTGATTTTAACAATTACAGGAAAGGACCCAAAAGTAAGGAAATTAGCAGAGCAATATACGGATCATATTATTGATTATACATGGATAGATGATTTTGCCGATGCTAGAAATCAAGGGTTAAAAGCCGCAAAAGGAGAATGGTTTCTATTTATTGATGATGATGAATGGTTTGAAGATGTAATGCCTTTAGTGGAGTTTTTTATAAGTGGAGAAGAAAAACAATACAATAGTGCAACTTATCGAGTTAGAAATTATAGTGATTGGGAAGGAAGAAGTTATTTTGAGTCCCGTTCTGCAAGATTGGTAAGAAGAAATGAGGAGCTTTTATTTGAAGGAAAAGTTCATGAACATTATAATGTATTCTATTTGCCGATGAAAGAGTTGAAAATATTTGTACATCACTATGGTTATATTCAAAAAAAACGAGGGGTTGGCAGCCAGAAAGTATCGAGAAATCTTCCATTGCTTTTGCAGATGATGGAAAAAGAGCCAAATAATCAAGGGACTATCGTACAAATTGTGCAGGAGTATGCGAATATCCAAGAATTCGAGAGAATAGAGTTTTATTGCAGACAAGGACTTTTATTGCCCATAGAATATCGAAACCCACAAAATGATGGATGGCTCTATTCCATATTGGCAAAGACAAGATATACGAGGCATGGGGTGAATGAAGGAATTTCCATTTCAAAAGAGGCAATCGAGTATGGTGGTTTACAAGAGGCAAGTAAGATGCAGCTTTGGGGAACGTTAGTTTCTTTTTACATGATAGCAAAAGAATATCAAAGAGCCATCGAAGCATTAGATCAATATTTGAAATATTATCATATGTTTGAACAAAATTCAGAACTCCGCCATCAACAGACGAGAGGATTAGTTGTTGTCGATGAGATTATGAGAATAAAAGAAGAATTATGCTATCAAGGAGCATTAGCGACTCTTTATTTAGAAGATAGTGAAAAATTATTGTCCTATTTACAGTTATTCCCATGGGGCACTCCAAAGATGCTAGAAAGTTATTATAGTAAAGTCTATGAGTTATTACAGGCTGTTTCTCTCGATAAGAGAAAAATGTTGAGAAATTGTTTAGCTAAAGTGCAGAGTGATGATGAATTTCTCGTTTTACAAAGAATGTTAAAGGCTCATGAAGAAAAACAAAAAGAAGAAGTTCTCTTTTATTATGAAAAACTAAAAGAGAGCAAAGATGTGCGTGTTCGCCTTTATCTCATTTGGTTAGCAGGCATTTATCGTTATGAAATAAAACGATTGATAAAGACGATGAACCTAGGACAATGGGAGCTGCTTTTAATTGAGCTTTTAAAATTAGTGGAAGTAGAAGAATATGAGACATATTGTAAGGCAATGAAACAATTGCTTGGAGAAGATAGTGCTTATTATAAAGAGCTTTTATTCCGTTTTTTAGAACAAGATTTATTGGATCGACAAATGAGCGGGGAAGAGTTAAAAGTTTGTCTTGAACGCTATACAAAATTGGTCATTGATTACTATAAAAATCGATATCAAGAAGAGATGAAACGAGAAGAAAACCGCTACTTATTACAAATGGAATATGCCTTTGCCCTTTATTATCAAGAGTCATGCCAAGAAGGGTTTGATCAAATTGAGTGTTTGAAGAAAGCAAAAGATAGTTATCCAAGAATGTTAGTTGTAGTGAAACGTTATATGGAATATTTATTGCAGGAATATGATAAAAAACAAAGAGCAGGAAATGAAGAGTTTCAGCAGCTTGGAGCGCAAGTCAAACTACAGATCAAGCAAATGATGAAACAAAATCAATATGAAGGAGCGTTGCCAATTTTAATGCAATTACTTTCTTTAATGCCAAATGATCTGGAATTACTCCGCTTGAAACAAAAGATTTTATTACAAATGAATCAAATAGGATAAAAAGAGAGAAGAAATCAAATAGGAAAGAGGAAACAAGAGAATGGAAAAACAAGAGGGAATCATTTATATCGATACAGAACAGCTAGAGAATATCCCTGCAGGATTAAATCTCTACGGAGCAAGAAAAATGATGATGGAACGACAGCAAAGTTGCCTTAATCATTCTTTTGTTTCTATTGTCATTCTAGCTTATAATCGTTTGGATAAGACGAAACAATGCGTTGAGAGCGTATTAAAACATACAAAAGAAATTGATTATGAATTGATTCTTGTTGATAACGGTTCTAGTGATGGAACATTAGAATATTTTAAAGAAGTACCATATAAAAAGAAACGTATTATTTGCATTACAAAGCCTATGGGAACAAATTTTGCTTTTTGTTGGCTTAACTGTGTGGATGTTGGACGCTATGTAGTTTTTTTAGCCAATGATTTAATTTGTACTCCAAACTGGTTGAAAAACTTATTAACTTGTATGGAGTCGGATGAACGGATTGGGATGGTCAATCCAGTTAGTTCCAATGTAAGTAATTTGCAAGAAGTTTCTTTGTCGTTTTCCAGTATGGAAGAAATGGAAAAAAAAGCCGCGTTATATAATCAATCGGATAGTAGAAAGTGGGAGGAAAGGCTTCGATTGATTACATTGGGAAGTCTTTTTCGAACAGAAGCCTTGATGAGTATTGGTTTTCCGATTTTTGATGTTGGATTTCTCCATGATTTTGGAGATGACGATCTATCTTTTCGTTTGCGAAGAAATGGGTATCGCCTTATATTAGCGACCGATACATGGATTCATCATAACCATGATTTTCGTAATTTTGAGGATAAACAAAAGGAAGAATTTATTTATTCTTTGAATCTTGGAAGAGAACAATTTAAAAAGAAGTATTTTGGAGTCGATGCATGGGAAGATACTATCGTAGAAGGAGAGGAGATCATAAGAGAGTGTCCAGTGATAGAAGGGAAACAAGGATTTTTTGCTCTTGGAATTGATGTAAAGTGTGGAAGCCCCTTATTAGAGTTGAAAAATCATTTAAGATCACAAGGGATATTCGATGTACAGCTCGATGCTTTTGTACAAGAGAGTAAATATCGAGAAGATCTCTGTAGTATTTGTAATGGAGCAGTCGTATGTGATCGAGAAGAAGGTCTTCGTCTTTCCTTTCCAAAGCAATATTATGACTATGTGATTTTAGGGAAGTCATTAAACTCTTATAATGAACCGTGGGTAATGTTAGAAGATAGTATGGAGCGAGTGAAAGAAGGGGGATACTTCATATTTTCATTAGAAAATGCATTTAGCTATTTAGAGTTTTTTCATATATTGGGGCGCAGAGAAATTTATCGAAGAGACTTTGTATATCCAATTCCCTATGAAGAATGTCAAAAACAAATCGAACAATATGGAGCTTTAGTTTCTTCTAAAATGCACTTCTTTACAGTAGGAAAAGATGAAGAAGAGATTATTCGAAGTGTTTGGGAAAAAACAAATGGTATACAATCGGATCCTATGAATTTCTATCATCTTATGACGAAGAAGTATCTTTTTATTGTAAAAAAACAGGGAGAAAAATAAAAAGAAGAAATCAAAAGCAAGACAAGAGGTGAATAAGTAGTGGTAATACAATCAATACAGAGAAAAAGTGGAGATATTGAACAAACGAATCAAGCGATATCACTTAGGCAAAGAGAAAATGTTACTTCTTTTGAGCAAGTGTTAAAAGAAAAGAGTAATGGCAAAGGCACGCTTGATGATTATTTTCAAGAAGCATCCGAAATTTATGGTGTTCCTCTCTCTCTTCTAAAAGCAGTTGCCAAAGCCGAATCGGACTTCAATCCCAATGTCGTTTCTAGCGCAGGAGCGGTTGGTATTATGCAGCTTATGCCAGCCACAGCAAAAGAATTAGGTGTTCAAAATATTTATGATGTAAAAGAAAATATTATGGGTGGAGCAAAGGAATTAAGTAGCCTATTAAAGCGGTATCATGGGGATTTAACACTGACCCTAGCTGGATATAATGCTGGTATTGGAAATGTTCAAAAGTATGGAGGAGTTCCACCCTTTCAAGAAACACAAAATTATATTAAAAAAATCACCTCTTATTTGGGTGAGGAAATAGAAATTCCAACCAATCGGAATCAAGTGAATATGGAAAGTTTTGATCAAGAAAACCAAGTGTTAGCAGGGAATCCGTTGACAGTAGAAGGACAAGATCAATTTGTTGAGAAAAATAGTTTATCACAAAAAGAATTGTTGCAGTATTATGTAGAATCTATGAAGTATCAAATACAAGCATCGTTCTATCAAACAATTTCTTTTACAGAAGAAGAAAAGTTATAATAAATAGTAAAAGAAGTTAATAAAGTGTTAAGAAATAGTTTAGAATATGCATTTTAGTCCAGAACGAGTTGACAAAAAATCTGAATTTAGATACACTGAAAGAAGAATTAAAGCGAATTTAACAGAAATTTGTAGATTTTATACAATTTATGTAAAAAAATTCATGTAGAAAATATTTGCTTGATATAACATATTCTTTGTTCAGGGGAAATTACTATTAATTTATAAAAATACAACAAATAGGGATTTATAGGGAAGAAAGCTAGAAGGTTTTGCTTTTAGGGAGGCAAAGTGTCATATTAGAATGATCGATTCTTTTATGGCACTTATATTTCAATATGGAAAATTCCTAGGAGCTTTCTTATCATCAATTTCGAGTTTAATGGATATGTGGAGGGGGAAGAGTATATTTTTTCTTTGATTTTTAAATGAAAAATATACGATTCCCCTTTTTTTTATGTCTGAATTTTGTGATAAGGATTTGAAAAATATTTAATGAAAAAGTAAAGAGGAGGAAGTAAAAGATGAGTTCTATTTTTGGAAATGAGTTTTTGATGACGAATAAGGCGTTGGATTTTGTGTGGAAACAACAGCAGATGACGGCAAATAACATTGCTAATGTGGATACACCAAATTATAAAACACAGCATATTTCATTTGAAAATGAATTTAAAAATCAATTAAATAAGGCGATGAAATCAGGAAATTCTTCTGCAATGGAACAGGCTATTACACAGACAAAGGGAAAAGTGATGGCTTCCAGTAATTCCAAGCGCGCTGATGGGAATGGAGTTGATATCGATGTGGAAAATGTAGAGCTTGTAAAAACCACATTACAATATCAATATTTAGTTCAAGCTTTTAATAGCGATTATAATCGTCTTCGCACAGTAATAAGAGGAAATTAGTCAAGAAAAAATATGGTAAGAAAGAGGTGAATCCTATGAGCACGAATTTTATTACTCCGATTCAAAGATATAATAGCATTTATCAAGCAGATAAGGTAAAAAGTCAGGCAGTAGAAGGAGAAGCAGGCTCTTCTACATTTGAAGGGATTTTTAAAGATGCCATTCAAAATGTAAAAGATACCTCAAAAGAATATGAATATCAGCAGTACCTTCTTGCTACAGGCCAGACAGATGATGTTCATAATGTGCCAATTGCAGCAGCAAAAGCGCAGCTTTCCGTAGATTTGCTCGTGCAATTGCGAACAAAAGCATTAGAATCTTACAATGAATTAATACGAATGAGTATATAAACAATAAAAATTTGGCCCTAATAAAGAAGGAAAGGGATATGAGAGAATAGAATCAAGATGGAAAATGTAGTTACTAAAGTAAAAGAGGTATTAGAAAAACTAGGAGCAGGAACAAAAAAGTTGTTAGTTGGGCTTGTTGTTTTGGTTATCTGCTTTTCTATTGGAGTAGCCTTCTTATTAAATAATAAGCCATATGAAGTGCTATTTAGTGAGATAAGCAGTGATGAGGCCTCTCAGATTATAGGAAAATTAAAAGAAGATGGAATTAGCTATCAATATAAGAGCAATGGTGACATTTTAGTTCCAAAAGATATTTTGGAGCAGACAAAAGCAGATTTGGTCTATGAAGGATATCCCAAAAGTGGTTTTACATATCGTACCTTGTTAGATAATGTAAATATGATGACAACCGATTCGGATAAAGAAACCTATATTATCTATGAGTTACAAGATCGAATAGGGGCTACCATTTGTTTATTTAATGGCGTAAAAGATGCAAAAGTGACTTTAGCGCTTGCAGAAAAGGAACGCTTTGCATTAAGTGATACAAAGACAGAAAAGAGCAGTGGAGCAGTTACAGTTATTATGCAAGATGGTGGCTCTCCTACGGAAAAACAAGTAAAGGCAATTCAAAGACTCGTTTCAAAGGCGGTTCCAGGAATGGAACTAGAAGATGTGGTTGTTATTGATGGAAATGGAGTTGAAGTTTCTAGTAGTAATAACTCTAGTCTCACCACTACAAATAGCGAGGGAAATGAAATTGCACAAGAAGTGGAAAAGAAAATCCAAGAAAAAGTGTTAGATCTTTTAGATCCTATCTATGGAGAGGGAAACGTGAGGGTAGCAGTAAAAGGTCAAATTAACATGGAAAAATTGATTCGTGAAACAATTAAATATACGACACCAGATAAGATCAATAAGCAAGATAAATCGGGTATTGTTTCACAAGAATCAAGCAGTTCAGAGTCTTCCGATGGTTCGTCAGGGACAGGCGGAGTAGCAGGAAGTGAAAGCAATTCTGATATTTCTGAATATGATGAGGAAACGGGAGATAACAGTGATAGTCACTATGATAGCAATTCGATAACAAAAGAATACTTAGTAGATCAAGTAAAAGAGCAGTCAGAAATTATGCCTGGGGTCTTAGAAGATGTTACGATTTCTGTTGTTATTAATGCATCGGATTTTGGGAGCTTGACAGAAGAAAAGCTTGTGGAATTGGTTTGTAATGCAAGTGGAATTACAGGTGAGGATCGAGCGGATAAAGTTATGGTTGTAAGTGTGCCATTTTACGGTACAGAAACAGAAAATACAGAACAACAAGAAAACGAAAATACAAATAGTGATGTTACAGAAGCAATGGATAGAATACCTATTTGGGTATATGCCACAGGCATGGGTGTTCTTTTTATACTATTACTTCTTTTTACGATTCGATTTATTCGAAGAAGAAGAGCAGAAAACCTTCTTTTTGAGGAGGAAGATGAGGAAGAAAGCAGTTTAGAAGAAGAGAAAGAAGTGGAGCAAGTAGAAAGAGGAAAAGAGGAAATCGACGAACGCTTAGAGTTTAAAAATGAACATGGAGTTGAATTACGAGATAATATTCGAGATTTTACAAAACAAAATCCAGAGATTGTAGCACAACTTATTAAAAATTGGTTAAATGGAGATGAGAAAGAGTAAATGAAATTTAGTGATTTGACTTCGAAACAAAAAGCGGCAGCAGTTATTGTATCACTAGGAACAGAAAATGCCTCTTCTATCTATAAATATCTCGATCAAGATGAGATTGAACGATTGACAGTAGAAGTGGCACAGCTTGGACATTTAACTGCAGAATTAACAGAAGATATTTTAGATGATTTTTATAAAGATTGTGTCACACAAAAAGTAGTAACCGATGGCGGTATGGAGTATGCAAAAACGGTATTACAAAAAGCGTTTGGAGAATCCACTGCGAATAATTTATTGGATCGGGTAAATCGTACGTTACAAGCCAGATCGTTTGGATTTATCCGAAGAAGTGATACGAAAAGTTTGTATTCAATTTTAGCAAGAGAGCGTGCGCAAACAATTGCACTTGTTTTATCATATGTGGATTCTGAACAGGCAGCCAGCATTATTGCTGAGTTGCCTGAATCGAAACGTCTACGAGTGGTAGAAGCAATTGCTCGTATGGAGAGCGCTTCTCCAGAGGCGATTAAAATTGTGGAAGAAGAAATAAAGAAGAAATTTTCTGGAATGGTTACAGCCGATTTTACCAATATTGGTGGGGTAGATTATATTGCAGATGTTATTAACCATATGGATCGCGGAAATGAAAAATATATTTTTGATGAACTGGGAAAGAAAGATGGTACTTTGGCAGAGAAGATTCGACAAAAAATGTTTGTATTCGAGGATATTGCGGATATGGACTCTCGTTCGATTCAAAGATTTGTGCGTGAATGCGATATGAGAGATTTGGTTTACGCTATGAAGAGTACGAGTCCACAGATCAAAGAAGTTATTTTTGCAAATATGTCCAGTCGTATGGCAGAAAGCGTACAGGCGGATTTAGAAATCACAGTCAATGTGCGTTTGCGTGATGTAGAAGAAGCACAGCAAAGAATTGTTGCTAAAATTCGCGAATTAGAAGAGGCAGGAGAAATTATTCTGAATAAGGGTGGAAAGGATGAGTTGATTGTCTAATATTATTAAAAGTACGAAAAATCAAAATATCATTCTTTATGAATTTAAAGAGACATTTTATGATGAAGACAGTAGCGAAGAGGCAAAAGGGAATGAAGATATCAAAAGGAGCGAAGAAGGACGACCTTTTGTAGAAGATGAGACAAAGCGAGCAGAAATGCTAAAAGAAGTACAGGAAAAGGCAGAGCGTATTTTAAAAGAAGCACAAGAAGAGGCAGAGGAAATACGGAAGCGTGCGTATGAAGAAGGTCGTGAGGCTGGATTTGCATCTGGATATGAAGAAGGAATAAAAGAAGCCTATCAAACACAAGAAGAGAAGCTGAAAGAAGAAATTTTCACATGGCAAAATGAATTAAAAACCATAGTGGATGATATGAAATATGCAAAAGCTCTTTATATGGAGCAATATATGGATGATTTAAAAGCAGTCACAATTACAATTGCGGAGAAAATTATTCAAACCAGTTTAAAATCAAGCGGTGAGATTATAAAAAGAATGATCGTCTCTGCTACCGATAAATTAAAGAAAACAGAATGGGTAAAAATTTATATTGATCGTTTTGGATACGAAAAATTGCTAGAAGTGGATAGTGTATTAGCCGCAGAACTTTCCTATTTATCGGATAATATTAAAATTATTGTAATGGACAAAGAAGAAATAGGCTCTTGTATTGTGGAAGTTCCAGAAGAGATTATCGATCTTAGTGTTTCTACCCAATTAGAAAATATAAAAGATATTATCAATAATGCGAGATTACAATAAGGAGAAACGATATGTTGAAAGGTCTGCCAGACTTAATTATGAAATCCGATACAACAAGTCATATTGGAAAAATTGAAAATATCGTTGGTATGGCAATGGAAGCCTCTGGAGGACGGGCCAGTATTGGAGATATTGCTTATATCTATAATGAAGATAAAAAAGAAGAATTACCCGTTGAGGTTGTTGGATTTAAAGACGACAAAGTGCAATTGATGGCATATGATAGCATGAGCGGTATTTCATCAGGAAGTTTTGTACGCAATACAAAAAAGAGATTAAAAATTCCTGTTGGAGAGTTTTTAAGAGGAAGAATTATTGATGCTATGGGACGTCCCATTGACGATTTAGGGGCATTTGAATCTGAGCGTTATTATTATGTGGAAAGTCCAAAAATTAATCCTCTAGAGCGTCCGCCTATTGATGAAAAATTGGAATTTGGTATTAAGGCAATTGATGGATTAAATACCATTGGAAAAGGACAACGTATCGGAATTTTTGCGGGAAGTGGTGTTGGAAAGAGTACCTTGCTTGGAATGATCGCAAAAAATGTAAAAACAGATATTAATGTGATTGCCCTTGTTGGAGAACGTGGAAGAGAAGTGAGAGAGTTTATTGAGAAAGATTTGGGGAAAGAGGGATTAAAACGTTCTATTTTAGTAGTGGCTACTTCCGATCAACCAGCCATGCTTCGTATGAAATGTCCATTAGTAGCAACTACTATTGCAGAATATTTCAAAGATCAAGGGAAAGATGTTTTGTTAATGATGGATTCATTAACCCGTTTTGCTATGGCACAAAGAGAAATTGGGTTAGCCATTGGAGAACCACCAGTTGCTAGAGGGTATACGCCCTCTATTTATGCGGAGTTTCCGAAGTTGTTAGAACGAAGTGGGAATTTTAAAACAGGTTCTATTACAGGCGTGTATACGGTATTAGTAGAGGGGGATGATACCAATGAACCTGTTGCTGATACAGTACGAGGAATTTTAGATGGGCATATTGTGCTGAGTAGAAAGTTGGCAAATGAAAACCATTTTCCTGCCATTGATATCAATGCCAGTATTTCTCGTCTTATGAATAATATTGTATCTGAAGAGCATAGAAAATTAGCTTCAGGAATTCGAGATATTTTAAGTGTCTATGAAAAGAACGCAGATTTAATTTCCATTGGTGCTTATAAAAGAGGGAGCAATCAAAGACTTGACTTTGCAATTTCTAAAATCGATCAAGTGAATGCATTTCTTATGCAAGAAATTCGGGGAAGTTTTACTTATGAACAATCGATACAGAAAATGCGAGAAATTTTAGCATAGAAAACGAAAAGGGGAGATAGATAAGAGTGAAAAAGTTTTATTTTAGTCTTAATAATGTATTAGCGTATAAGGAACAGTTACTAGATAATTTAAAAAATGAACACGCCCAGTTATTACAAAAATTGATGGAGAAAGAAAAACAAGTGGACCGTTTAAAGGAACGGGAAAAGGAAGTTGGTAAACAGATTGCGGAAATGCAAAAGACAGGACAGACGATTTCCTTTCTCTATCAAATGAATCTTTATTTAGATAGTATAGAAAAAAAGATAGATGCAGAGTTAGAGCGACTAGTCCTTTGTCGAAAAGAAGAGTCAAAAAAGAAGGCAGAACTCATTATTGCAAAACAGGAATATTCGTCGTTAGAAAAGTTAATGGAGAAGAAAAAGGCACAGTATCAAGCTCAGGTACAAAAGCAAGAAGAGCAATTGATTGAAGAGTTTGTGATGAATCAAAGAATGATACTAAAATAACAATGTAAGAATAAGGGGAGATAATATGATTCAAACAACGATGCATGAAATAAACAATACAATAAAAAATCCCGTGGGACAAAAGAAATCTGTCGGGACAACAAAACAGGATAATGTGTTTGAACAAATGTTTGTTCAGTATAAAGGCCAAGGAGCAAAAGGGGAAACAAAGGCACATAAAAGAAAAGAGGAAGAGAAAGAAGAACTAGAAGAGCTAGTTGATAAAACACAGGGGGAAAAAGAGAAGAAAGAAAATGAGAAATCTTGTACAGAAGAAATAAGTGATTGGAACTTAGAAATTTCAAAATTAGGGATTTTATGGAATCAAATGACAATAACAGAAGAGGATATGGGAAAGCAAGGGGTTGTTAGTGGAGAAGAAGACGATTTGATTCCTTTTAGTCTTAGCACATTAGATAAAGAGCGAAACGGGAAGAACTTAAGCGCTTACTATGAGGGAAAAGAGGAGAAAGCAGAACAATTCCATAAAGTAGAACAGGAAGATAGCAACCATCTTTCCGTACAAATGGAATCATCTTTGAAAAAGGAAGAAAAAATAAAAAGAGTTTCAGAGAAGATTCGAACAAAACAAGTCGAAAAGCAGGAACAAAATTCAATACAACGAAATACTTCTATAGGAAAAGAAGAAAAGCGAAAATCAGAAAGTGAAGAAAAAATAGAACACAACGAACAATTACAAAATAAAGAAAAGCTGGAAAGCAATACTATGGAAGCAAAACAATTGGCATTACAAGAAATGGCGTCATCGATACAAGCAGGGGGAAGAAGGAGTTTGACGCAAGCAGAAGAGCAAAATAAGATGCCAATTCTATTTGTGAAAGACATGGAACAACTTCCAGAACAGGTAACAAAGCAATTGGAACATCAAATACTGGCGGAATCAAAGGAGATGGAATTACAATTAGAGCCAGCCAATTTAGGAAAGATTGCAATGAAGATTTCTTATGAAAGCGGGAAAGCAAGTATTTCTCTTATTTGTTCTAGCTCTAATACGCTAAAAGTTTTATCTCAGCAAGCGGAACACATGGGAGCGTTGATTGAAAAACATTTGGGAAATCCAACGGAAGTTTATGTAGAAAAACAAAACGATGACCAATGGAGTCAACAAAATGGAGAGCAAAGAGACAATCAAAATAGTCAGCAACAAAGAGAAGAGCAAGAACGAAGATATTATAAGAAATTAAAGGAAACAAAGAGTCAAGATTTCTTACAGCAATTGCGAATTGGACTACGATAAAGAAAAAGGAGGGATTATATGGCAACTATTGGTGGAATTAACACATACACAACAACCGCAACAAGTGATTATTCTCTTCCAACGACGAAATCAACAGGAAAAAATACATTGACAATGGAGGATTATTTTCAGTTATTAGCTGCCCAGTTACGATATCAAGATTCTAGCAACCCAATGAGCAATAGTGAAATGATGGCTCAGTTGACACAGATGGCAACGGTAGAGGCGATGAATACATTATCAACAACAGGTGTTACTAGTTATGCCATAGGATTGGTTGGAAAAGAAGTTGAGGTGGCGACGGCTAATGAATCGACTGGAGAAATTCAAAAAGAAACAGGCGTTGTTACGGGAGTTGGACTTTATAGTTCGTCACCAGTTGTATATGTCAATGGAAAATCGTTTGATTTATCAAGTGTTATGATAGTAGGAACAACGACTCCAAAAGAGGAAGGTTCTGAGCAAAAAGTAAAGCAAGAGGAATAAAAATAAAGTCTCATAAATGAGCAGAAAGGGATGGATAAAAATGGTTAAATCAATGTTTTCAGGAGTTGCAGGACTTCGCCTTCATCAACAAAAAATGGACGTTATTGGAAATAACATTGCCAACGTCAATACATATGGATATAAATCCTATTCGACAACTTTTCAAGATTCTATGTATATGAATGCATTGAACTCTTCTGCAGGTGTTACAACCAATGGTGGATATGGTGGTGTGAATGCTTCTCAAGTTGGATATGGTGTAAAGCTAGGAAGTATTAGTGCCAACTTTTCACAAGGAGGAGCTAGTCCAACGAATCGAGGACTTGATTGTATGATCGACGGCAGTGGATTTTTTATTGTTGGTCCGATGAAAGATGGGACAGGAACAAGTGTTGTTACTAATAAGACAATGGCAAGTTCTGGACTTTCCCTATCAAGAGTAGGACAATTTTATGTGGATAGCAACGGTTATTTAGTGGATAGCCAAAGAAACTATGTATATGGATATCCAGCAACAAAGACAGGGAATACAGGGAAAGCAGAAGATTATACCGTGCCAGATACCTCTGTGACAAATGCGGATAATTATAAGTTAGAGCCATTAAGGATTCCATTGCAATCAAATGGTAAAGATCGCTATGAACTTCAAAGCTATACGATTTCACAAGATGGTACCATTAGTGGAGTTATTGTTGGTGGAGATGAAGCAAATAAAGTTGTAACTCTTGGAAAAATTGCGTTAGCTTCTGTAGAAAACCCTGATGGCCTTGAAAAAACGGTTGGATTTTATTATAGACCAGGAGATAATGCTGGAACAATCGTTCCACAGGCTACGGCAGGTGGACAGCTTGGGGATATTAAAGGTGGTTATTTAGAGATGGCCAATGTGGATTTAGCAAAAGAATTCTCAGATATGATTACAACACAAAGAGGGTTCCAAGCGAATTCGAAGATTATTACCGTTACCGATGAAATGTTACAAGAACTCGTTAATATGAAGCGATAACGAAGGAAGGAATAAAAGCGTTGATGTTGTATAAATGAGAAGAAAATTGGATGAGGAATACTATGATTAAACTTACAAAGCTAAACAATGCACAAATTGTATTGAATGAAGAACAAATTGAATATATTGAGATTATTCCGGAGTCAAAAGTCATTATGATGAATGGAAAGTTCCATATTGTAAAAGAATCCGCTGATGAAATTATCCAAAGGGTGATTGCATTTCAAAAGGAAATAAGACCGTTTGAAGAAAAGATAAAGAGGAAAGAATAGGAATAAGTGACTCAGAAAAAGGAGGCAAAATTGTGGATTTAACAACAATACTTGGTCTTATAGTAGGAGTTATAATTATTATACAAGGGATTGTAACATCTGGTGATATTGATAATTTCATAGATATACCGAGTGTTATCATTGTATTCGGCGGAACATTGGCATCAGTGTTAGCGTCTTATCCATTTCGTATGCTAAAAGAAATACCAAATCACTTTTTAATTCTAATGCGAGGAAAGCGATTTAAACCAGATAAACTTATTGATGAATTAGTAGAGTTTGCTCAAATTGCACGACAAGATGGACTGTTAGCATTAGAAGAAAAGGCAAATCAGGTAAAAGATCCTTTTTTAAAGCAAAGTCTTATGTTGATTATTGATGCAGTAGAAGAAGAAAAGGTTCAAGAAATACTGGAAAGTGAAATGGAGAGTTTATCGGCAAGACATGAGGAAGCAGCGGGGATTTACGAAAAAGCATCGGCTTATGCACCAGCCTTTGGTATGATAGGAACGTTAGTCGGACTGATTAATATGTTAGCTTCTATGGATGTGGATGATGGTGTAGGTACATTGACTGCTAATATGAGTGTAGCCTTAGTTACTACGTTTTATGGCTGTGTGTTGGCAAATGTTATTTTATTGCCAATTGCAAAGAAGTTAAGAATCCGCAATGAGGAGGAACTTTTATATTGTCAGATTATTGAGGAAGGTGTTTTATCCATTCAGTCAGGGGATAATCCAAAGTTTTTAAAAGAAAAACTAACTTCTTATTTAGCGAAAAAACACCAAAAGAAGCTATTAAAAGAAGCAAAATAGCATGGGGGTGAGCCAGTCAGATGAAACGAAAAAAAGCTCCAGAAGAAGGGGCAAGTTGGATGGATACTTATGGGGATATGGTAACATTGTTGCTCTGTTTTTTTGTACTGTTATATTCCATATCTAGTGTTGATGAAGTCAAATGGAAAGCGTTAGTAAAGAGCTTAAATGCTGGAACAGAACAAGAAGTTACAGAACTCGTTATGAAAGGTAGTCAAAATGCAGGCGATGCTGCAAAAAATACCGATAAAAAAGAAGATTTAACCTTTGATGAACTGTATACGATTTTGAAAAAATCAGTGAAAGAAATTGGAATTGAAGATCAGACAGAAATATCAAAGGGAGATGGTTTCACATTTATATCCTTTCGGGACAAAATCTTTTTTGATGGAGATAGCTCTTATTTGAAAAAAGAGGGGGAAGTTGTTCTTGATGAATTCGCAAAAGTATTAAAAAAGGTGAGTTCTCATGTACAAGAGGTTCAAATTATCGGGCATACTTCTCAAGGTGATCCTGACATTCCAAATAATGTAAGAAATGATAGAACTCTTTCGGCCCTTCGTTCTATGGAAGTGACTGTCTATTTACAAGAAAAAAATGTCATATCCCCTGATAAGCTAGTGAGTGTCAGCTATGGACAATTTCGGCCGATTGCTACTTTTAAAACGAAGGAAGGAAGGGCAAGAAATCGAAGAGTTGAAATTTTGATTACAGAAAATAATGCAGTAGCAAAAAATTTACAACAGTATTACGAAGAAGTCTATAAAGAAAAATAAAAGAACGGGGAAAAAAGGATAGAAAAGGTAGGATAGAGACCATGTCGGAGATATTATCACAAAGTCAGATAGATGCGTTATTAAATTCTCTTCAAAACGATGGTTCTCCCGTAAAAGAGCATTTAAAAACAGAAGTGAATGAAAATGAGTATCGTAAATATGATTTTTATAGTCCAAAGAAATTTACGAAAGATAAACTTCGACTATTAGAAAACATTTATGATAATTATACAAGGATTGTTACATCACAAATCAATAGTTTATTTCGGACTAATAGTATCGTCACGGTATTAAGTGTGGAAGAGCAAAGATACTATGAATTTTGCAATGCGTTAAACGATAACGATGTGCTCAGTATTATTGATGTGAAATTAAAAGAGTATCCTAAAAATATGCCAATTCTTTTGCATGTGAAAACAGCACTGATGTTAACTATGATTGATCGTATGCTCGGTGGTAGTGGAGAAGAAGAAATAGAAGATGAATCCTATACGTATACAGAGATAGAGTTAGCACTATATAAAAGAATTATGCAATATTTAGTCACACCGATGATGAATGCTTGGAATAATTATATTGATGTGGAATTGGAATTTGAGCGGGTGGAAGAAAATTCCGCTATGTTCCATGGATTTCGTGTGGATGAGACGGTAATTATCCTTGTATTAGGGGTTGAAATGGGAAAAGTAAAAGAAAAAATTACGATTTGCATTTCTGGTAATTTATTAATGAATTTATTTAGCGTTTTAGGAGAAAAACAATATTTTGTAATAGAAAATGAAGAGGAGAGGAAAGCAAATCAAGAAGAGATTATGGATAGTCTTCGAGAGTCATTATTAGGGCTTACAGCACAACTTGGAGTAATTGAGTTAAATATGAATGATATTTATAACCTAAATATTGGAGATGTCATTGATCTTGGAAAGCCGAAAGATTCGAGCGTCTGTGTCTTTGTTGAAGGAAAACCATGGTTTTTGGGAAAAATGGGAAGACATAATAAAAATATGGCAGTTTTGCTTGAAAAGAGAATAGGAAAGGAAGAAACAGAGCTCGATCTAGAGGAAACAGAGGAGTTTGAAGAGAGGATATAAACATGGCAAAGATATTAATTGTAGATGATGCAAATTTTATGAGAATGATTATTAAGGATGCATTAATGAAAGAAGGATATACAGAACTTTATGAAGCATCGGATGGGGAAGAAGCTATCGAGATGTATGATTTAATCCATCCAGATCTTATTATTATGGATATTACAATGCCAAGATTAGATGGTTTGTCTGCTTTAAAGGCTATTAAAGAAAAAGATAAAAATGCGTCCGTTGTGATGTGTTCTGCAATGGGGCAGGAGTCCATTGTGATTGAGGCTGTTAAGGCAGGTGCAAAAGATTTTATTGTAAAACCGTTTAAAACAGAGCGATTTTTAAGAACAGTGGCCAATATTATCGGGTGATGAGGAGGTGGAACAATGTCATTTTTAAGAACAATGGATATTAATGCTTCGGGAATGACAGCACAGAGAATGCGCCTTGATGTTGTTTCAGAGAATATTGCCAATATTGAAACAACAAGAACCGAAAGTGGGGGGCCGTATAAAAGAAAAGTCGTTGTATTAGAGACAAACCAAAATAATAGCTTTCAGCAAATTTTAAAAAATACAGCAAATAAAAATGGAAGCTCTTATGGAGGAGTGAAAGTGGCAAAGATTTTAGAAGATCAAAAAGAAGGGAAGCCCGTTTATGATCCGACACATCCTGATGCAAATGACGAAGGCTATGTTTTAATGCCAAATGTCGATTTAGTGAAAGAAACTGTGGATGGAATGTCGGCTACTCGCTCTTACGAAGCGAATATTACAGCTTTTAATGCAGTAAAACTTATGGCACAAAAAGCGTTGGAAATTGGAAAATAAAAACAAAGAGGATAGGATTCAAGAAAGTGAGAAAAGGCAATATGAGTTTTAATAACTTAAGTAATATGGAAATAGATGCCATAGGTGAAATTGTGAACATAGGCTTTGGTGTCGCTTCCACTGCTGTTTCTACACTCATTCGTTCCAGAATAACAATTACGGTTCCAGAAGTTAAAGTCAATGAGCTATCGATAGAGGATAGAGAAGAAGAAAGAAACATTGTCGAAATAAAATATCTATCTGGAATGACAGGAACTAATATTCTAGTTTTGACAAAAGAGAATCAAAATCGTTTTGTAAATTTAATGATGAATACAAATTTACAATCGGAAGAAATTTCAAAAGAGATTAGTATGAGTGCAGCCTGTGAATTGATGAATCAGATGATGGGAGCAATGGCGACAGGGCTATCCGATTTCCTAGAAAGAAAGGTGAATATTTCAACACCGATATCGTTTGAAATAGAAAATAGTGAACAAATAAGAAAGCAATACTTATCTTCAGAAACACCAGTTGTAACGACAAAGTTTGTTATGAAATCAGAAAATGGATTTTATGGAGAATTTTGGAATATTATGTCTTTAGAAGAAGTAAAAAAATTAGTAGAAGAATGTATGCCAGAATATTCCGAAGAAGAGGAAGTATTACAAGAAATGGTGAAGAAAGAAAAAGAAGAAGAGGAAACGATTGTTCCTCAAATTTTCCAGCTACAAAAGGAACAAAGTGAAGGAGGAAAAATGGAACAGGACATGGAACAAGAGATTTCAAAACAGTTGATAAATCAAGAAAATCGTCCAAAAGAAGAATATCAAGATTCTGCACAGCAACAGATGATGATGATGCAAATGCAACAAAAAGTATTGAACCAGATGGTAGAAATGATGAATCAAATGCAGAATATGCAAAATGGACAAAATGTGCAAACGGTAGAATCGCCAAAAGCAGTACCAGTTCAGCCACTTAATACGGTAGCTTTTGACATGGAGCCATCACAAGGAGTGGAGCAAATAGAAAATAAAGAGTTGATTATGGGCGTACCATTAGAAGTTTCGGTTGAAATTGGGCGAACAAAGAAAAGTGTCCGAGAAATTTTAGAATTTACAAAAGGCTCTTTAGTTGTTTTGGATAAACTGGCGGGAGAGCAGGTGGATTTATTTGTTAATGGTCGTTGTATTGCTAAGGGCGATGTTGTTGTTGTGGATGATAACTTTGGAATTCGTATTACAGAGATTCTTCAGAATGGAAAGAATAATACATAAGAGGAAAAACGATGCTTGAAAATGTTGAAGTAATTGTAAAGACGTTTTTTATTACAATTCTTATTTTAGTCTTGACCTATTGGTGTATTAAGAAGTTGGGAAAAGGATTCTTTCTTCCTAATAGAATGACAAAACATATGCGGATGTTAGAATATTTACCAATGGGACAGGAAAAGGGAATTGCTCTTGTTCAAATTAGCGAAACCTATTATTTACTGGGAATATCACAAGGTGGTATTAGTTTATTAAAAGAGTTGTCAAAAGATGAGATATCTGATTGTGAGACGAAAGAAGAAATTGCTTTTTCTGCTGTATTAGAGAAAATGAAGATACAAGATTTTATAAAGAGAGGAAAAAAACATGAGTGACTCATTCATTACAATTAATGGAGGCAGAGTTCCAACATTAGAGATACTATTCTTGTTAACGATTCTAATGTTACTTCCATCGATTGTCATTATGATGACTTCGTTCACAAGAACAGTGATTATATTATCTTTTTTAAGAAATGCATTAGGAATTCAGCAGACTCCTCCAAATATGGTATTAGTTGGGATTTCTTTATTTTTGACGCTTTTTATTATGAATCCTGTTATCTCAACGATTAAAACAGAGGCATATGAACCATACATAAAAGAAGAAATAACCGATGAAGAAGCATTGCGAAGAATGGAAGAACCGATCAAAGAATTTATGTTAAAACAGACAGAAATTGATACGCTTCATATGTTTCAAGAATTATCAGGGACCGAGTCCATAGAAGAACCAAAAGAACTTTCTCTTGTTGTTGTAATACCATCTTTTATGACCAGTGAGTTAAAGAGAGCCTTTATTGCAGGATTTTTAATTTTTCTACCATTTTTATTAATTGACATTATTGTATCGACAACGTTGATGTCTATGGGAATGATGATGTTACCACCAGCTATGATTTCCTTACCCTTTAAAATATTATTGTTTATTAGTGTAGATGGTTGGAATCTTTTATTTGAATCCATTGCAAAAAGTTTTCGCTAAGGAGGAAGTATATGGAATTAACAACAATTGAAAATATATTAGTAGAAGTATTTATTTTAGCATTAAAAATAGCAGGGCCATTGCTTATTATTAGTATGATCGTTGGAATTGTGATTTCTGTTTTACAAGCTGCCACTCAGATTCATGAGCAAACTCTTACGTTTGTGCCAAAGTTGATTTTAATTGGAATTTTATTGGTCGTATTTGGTGGAAAAATGATGGGATTGCTAGAGCAGTTTTTAAAAGAGATTTTTCATTTGATAGAGACTGGAATATGAGGATCGATTTATGAAAGAACAATGGGCATGGCTATTTGAAGAAAATCAATTGATGTTGTTTTCTTTCGTATTTCTAAGAATTTCTGGTTTTATCTTTTTTAATCCTATTTTAGGGAGGAAAAATATTCCTGCAGTAGCAAAAGGAGCCATAATTATGGCGATTTCCATTATTGTCTATCAATATTCGAACGGAACAGCAGTAACGGTTACAACGAATATTGAATACAGCGTATTGCTGCTTAGAGAATTAGTCATTGGACTAGCTATCGGTTTTACAATGGAACTGTTTTCCATGATTTTTACTTATGCAGGTGGTCTGATTGATTTCCAAATGGGAATGTCTATGGCAACCATTTACGATGCACAAAATGGAACGTCAATTCCTTTGACAGGAAGTTTTTATAATGCATTTTTTATTTTAACTTTTTTTGCAGTGGATGGGCATTTAATGTTAATGAAACTATTGATTCATTCAGGACAATTAATTCCTTTTGGGCAGTTTCAAATTCCTGTTGGATTAGGAGAAGCCATGCTTGAAATCTTTGGACAGTGTATGACATTAGCCGTAAAGTTTGCCTTTCCTTTATTAGCAACACAGTTTTTAATTGAAATTTCCATAGGAATTTTAATGAAGATGATACCACAGATTAATATTTTTGTAGTAAACATACAGATAAAAATAGTGATAGGACTATTGATTTTAATTCTTCTATTTTCTCCTATGGGAAATTATATAGAAAATACTATTGAGCTGATGTTACAGACGGTTATCGATGTATTGAAAATGTTTGCTCCTTAATAAAAGAGAGGTGAAATCATATGGCAGGAGAAAAGACAGAAAAAGCCACTCCCAAGAAGCGAAAAGATGAAAGAAAAAAAGGAAATATTTTTCTTAGTCAAGATATTGTTACTGTTGTTTCTTTAGCAGGAATTTTTTATTTATTAAAAGCAATATTTCCTATGATTTATGAGTCCATGAGAGCGTTTTTAGTGCAGATGATTGATGGGGTTAGTGGTATTTCTTCTTTAGAGGGAGTGATGTCTAAAAGTTTAGTGAAAGAAATCATTCTTATTTTAATAAAAACAGTACTTCCTCTTATTTTAACAACTGCTGTTGTTGCTATTTTAGTGACAGGGGTGCAGACAAGATTTTTATTTTCCTCTCATAAAATAAAGCCAAAGTTTAGCAATTTAAATCCATTGAATGGAATTAGAAAAATGTTTGCTGTTCGGAATCTCGTTGAGTTGATAAAAAATATATTAAAATTTATTGTGATTGGAATTGTTGTATACCAAGTGTTAAAAAGCGAGATAGGAAATGGCAGTCGAACTTTGGATATGTCTGTGATACAGGCCACTAGCTGGATGCTATCGGTTGTGATGAAGATGATACCGAAAGTTCTATTGGCTTTTGTTGCCATCGCCTTTCTTGATTTTTTATATCAGCGTTGGGAATATGAGCGACAGATGAAAATGACAAAAGAAGAAATAAAAGAAGAATTTAAAATGACGGAAGGAAATCCAGAGATTAAAGGAAAAATAAAGAGTTTGCAACAGCAAAGAGCAAGAAATCGTATGATGCAAGCTGTTCCACAAGCGGATGTGATTATTCGTAATCCGACCCATTATGCAGTGGCACTTCAATACGATGTGAATAAAAGCCCAGCACCTGTTGTCATTGCAAAAGGGCAAGATGCGGTGGCGCTTCGTATTGTAGAAGTTGCAAAAGAACATGGGGTTATGGTAGTGGAAAACAAACCTCTAGCAAGAGGAATTTATGCCACGACAAAACTAAATCAAGAAATCTCTCCTGACTATTATGGAATGGTAGCTGAGATTTTAGTTGAAGTATATCGTGTCAATAAAAAAATGCAGTTATAAGGAAAATGGTGTAAATTTATGAAAAAAGTAATGCAAAATACAGTATCTCTTTTCGTCATAACCATTGTGTTACTGTTAATCATTCCACTGAATCCTTTTTTACTTGATGTATTAATTATAACAAATGTATCCATATCATTGATTATTCTTTTAATTACAATGAATATCAAAGAACCGTTGGAATTTTCTATTTTCCCATCGCTTTTGTTGATTACAACGTTGTTTCGACTTGGAATTAACGTATCCTCCACAAGAAATATTTTAACAAATGGAGGAGAAGCAGGGCAAGTAATTAAAGCGTTTGGAGATTTCGTTTTAAGTGGTAATGTTGTTGTTGGATTGATTATTTTCTTAATCATTGTATTGATTCAGTTTATTGTTATTACAAAAGGTGCAGAACGTGTAGCAGAAGTAGCGGCACGTTTTACATTGGATGCTATGCCAGGAAAGCAGATGGCAATTGATGCGGATCTGAGTTCAGGGTTAATTGATGAAAAACAGGCAAGAGAAAGACGATACAAAATTCAAAAAGAATCGGATTTTTATGGAGCGATGGATGGTGCTACGAAAATTGTAAAAGGGGATGCGATTATGTCCTTGATTACAACAGGTATTAACTTGATTGCAGGAAGTGTGATTGGAATCATACAGTCAGGGCAATCCATAGGAGAAGTGTTATCCGTTTATTCCATTGCCACAGTAGGAGAGGGACTTGTCTCTCAAATTCCGGCTTTATTGATTTCTACAGCGACAGGTATGATCGTAACAAGAGCTGTATCCGAAGGTAGTTTAAATACGGATGTATCGAAGCAATTTTTAGCACAGCCACAGGCGATGATGATTACAGGTGGAGTATTGACGATTTTAGTATTCGTTCCAGGAATGCCAAAAGTACAATTGATTTTAATGGCATCTGCTTTAGTAATTGGAGGATATCGTTTAACAAAAACAGTAAAAGAAATGTCAACAATAGGAGTTGAGTCTTCCGTAGAACCTGTAGTAAATGAAGAAAAAGAAGTGACGGAAGAAGAGCTGTATCGTGATATCAATCATGTCTATGATTTAATTAATGTAGAGCCTATTGAAATGAATTTTGGATATAGCTTGATTCCTCTTGTCGATGAAGAAAGTGGTGGAAAGATGATTAACCGTGTTGTTCTTTTTCGAAGACAATATGCACAAGAGATGGGAGTTGTCATTCCGTCCATACAGATGAGAGATAGTTCTAGCTTAAATACCAATCAGTATTCCATTAAAATACGAGGGGAAGAGGTAGCAAGAGGAGAACTTCTTGTGGATTATTATTTGGCATTAGAGCCAGAAAGTCCAAGTGGTGAAATCGATGGTATTGAGGCAATTGAGCCAGCTTATGGAATTCCAAGTAAATGGATTACAGCAGAAAATAAAGATATTGCTGAAATTTATGGATATACGGTAATCGATCCGTTATCCGTTATGGTAACCCATTTATCGGAAGTGATAAAACAACATGCCCACGAGTTATTAAATCGCCAAGAGGTTATGAATCTCATTGAAAATAACAAACAAAAAATACCACAATTAATCGAGGAGGTTTTTCCTAACCTCTGTTCGTATGGAATGTTTCAAAAGATCTTAGCAGCTCTTGTAAAAGAGGGAGTACCGATTAAAGATATGGAAACAATTTTAGAGACAATTTCTGATACGGTTTCTTTTAGTCGAGATACGGATCTCATTGTAGAAACAGTACGAACCGCCCTAAAACGTACCATTACAAGAAAATATTGTGAAGGCGGCCAGATGAAAGTAATTACACTTGATGCAGAATTGGAGAAAATGATGGTTCAGAGCATTTCAAAAAGTGAACAAGGTGTTTACTTAGCACTTAGTCCAGAAGTGATGCAATCCATGTTAAGTCAGATGACAGAACAGTTTAAGAAGTTTCATGAACTGTCAGGAGGGCCAATCATTTTAACCAGTCAAGTGATACGGATTCATTTTTATCGTTTGATTGAGCAATTTTTTCCAAATGTCCGAGTCTTATCTTTTAATGAGATTGCGAATAATATTCAAATTCAAGCAATTGGAACCATTACGTTATAAGACAGCTATATAAGAGAGAAGAGGAGAGAGGAATATGTGTGTGCAACGTTCATTTGACAATTGGACAAATGAGCAACTATTGCTACAGTATAAAGAAAAGCAAGAAATGGAAGTAAAACATGAATTGGTATTGCGTTATCTTTATGTAGTGAAAAGTATTGCTCTGCAAATGAGGGGGGTATATTTAAATTTCACACAGATCGAAGATATTGTTAATGAAGGTGTTCTTTGTATTATGAAGTCACTGGATAAGTTTGAAGTGGAAAAGGGAGTAAAATTTGAAACTTATATTACAAAAAGAATTCGAGGGATGATTATTGATCTTGCAAGAAAACAAGATTGGGTGCCAAGAAGTGTAAGAAAAATGGGAAAAGATATCGAGAAAATAACAATTGATTTGTATAACGAGTTTGGAAGAGAACCAACAGACGAAGAAGTTGCGAAGCGATATGGAATTGAATTAGAAAAATATAAAGAGTTTATGTCAAAATCCTCTGTTTTTAATATATTATCACTGGATTTAGTATTAGAAGAATTTTACGAAAAGAAAAAATACTTTTCAATTACAAATGAAAGCAGTATAAAACAACCAGAAGAATATTGCTTGGACAATGAAGTGAAAGAATATCTGATAAAAGGGATTGATCAATTAGGAGAAAAAGAAAAGATAGTTGTTTCCCTTTATTATGTAGAAGAACTACAGATGAAAGAAATTGCAAAGGTTCTAGAGCTGAGTGAACCTAGAATTTCTCAAATTCATGCTTCTGCATTAAAGAAGTTAAGAGTACATATGAAGAAATTCATGCAAATGGCAAACTGAAAGGAGAATTATTATGTTTCATGGATTTTATAACTTAGCATCACAGATGATCTGTGAAAAGCGCAATATGAATGTTATTGGCAATAATATCGTAAATGCTACGACTCCAGGGTATAAAAAGGACACCTTTGTTGCCACAACCTTTCAGGAACAATTGGTCAATCGTACACAACATAGTAGTAAGATGTCAGAGCAAATTGGAACGACTCAAATGATGAGAACAGGAAAGGTTACAACGACAGATTATGCACAAGGTGGTTTTGAACTCACCGATGAAAAATTTGATTTTGCTCTTGGAACTTCTGGTTTTTTTCAAATACAAAAGCCAGATGGAACGGTTGTGTATACAAGAAACGGTTCTTTTTATATGGATGACGATGGCTACTTAGCATTACAAGGAGTAGGAAGAGTGCTAGGGGAGAATGGAGAGATTTATTTAGGACAGGATAATATTACTGCGGATAATCATGGGAATATTTATGACACCCAAGGAAATTTTTATGGTCAAATATTCATTCGAGACTTTGACGATTATGATAGCCTTTTAAAAAATGATAATGGAACTTACACATCAAGTGAGGAAGGAATTCAAAAGAGAGGTTTGATTCAATGGAAGGCGTTAGAGACATCCAATGTGAATCCTGTTATTGAAATGACGATGATGATGAGCGGACAAAGATCGTTACAAAGTTCTGCTCAGATGCTAAAGATGTATGATCAATTGATGGGAAAAATCGTTTCAGACATTGGAAAATTATAGGAGGTGTTTTTGTGAATGCATCATTTTATGTAGCAGCATTAGGTGCGTGTAATCAACAAGAGCGTTTGAATGTTGTGGCAAATAACTTAGCCAATATTAATACTGAAGGCTATCAAACAAAAGATTTATCCTTTATTGAGTTAATGCGATACAATCTTAATGCAGATGAAAAAGAGAAAACAAAATTACAAGCAGGGGCAGGTTCCACTTATAAAGCAGTGACAACAAATTTTCAATCAGGAGCGATTGAACAAACCGAAAGTCAGTATGATTATGCGATTATTGGTGATGGTTTCTTTATGCTACAAAACCCAGAAACTAATGAGATCACTTATACGAGAAATGGACATTTTATCTTATCAAAGCATGGAGAAAATTCTTATCTAGCAAATGAAAATGGAAAATATGTATTAAGTACAGATAAAAAGCCGATTGTGTTAGTGGATGGAGAAGTGAAAGATCAAATTGGGGTAGCTGATTTTACAAATAAGCATTGGTTAGAGAACATTGGAGAAAATGAATATCGAGCCAATGAGAGAAATGGAAGACCATTGTTAGTAGAAAATGCCACAGTACAAGATCATTGTCTTGAACTGTCCAATGTAAATATAGCAGAAGAATATATGAAAATGGTAGAAAGCCAAAGAGCCTATAGTTATGCACTGAAAATGTTGCAGACATCCGATGAGATAGAAACAGTAATCACCAATTTACGAGGATAGAGAAAAACGATGAGAAGGAATAAGAAGTGATAAAACTTAAACTTATTCCTTTTTCATTATGAAGTTATTTGTGATGTGGGTGTTCTTTTACAAGCATACACGCCTTCATCACTTCGATTGTTACTTGGCCCTCTAATTTATCGGAGTAATAATTGAGCAATGGTGATGTGCTATTGTCTTGAACAACGACATATTTTGCAGGTAAGTTTGTTAAAGCAACAGCTATGGTGTCCACAAAACAACGATTGCAAGTGCACATTCCAAGTGTGTTCATGTATTCCTCTGCTTTCTTACGGACAATTGCTTCCATAACATTTACATAATAGTAAGATTCATCGTTTTCTTCTTGTTTTTCTACTGAAGAAGTAGAAAGGGAAGACGAATTGTTGGCTCCATTTATATGATTTGGCTCAGAAGATGGTTCTGAGTTAGAAGTGTCAAGGAGTTCCTCTTCTAAATGAGAGCGGATGAGTTCCGCTACTGGATCGTTTTCGTTTTGTGCATCCACAATGGAGATGCTTGGCTGTTCTTCTAATGGAATCAGCTCTTTTTCTTTGGAAAAATTAGAATAATGATTCTGCATAAGTTGCCCCCTTATCTATGTATCATATCATTTACGCAAAAGCATGTTGTCGGAAAAGAGCATAAATACTCTTCTAAAACAGCTTTTACGATAAGTGAAAATAAAAGAATCTTCACTTACTGCTATTAATTTAAGTATACTATATGTCGATAAATAAGTATAGAGAAAAGATAGGAATTAATAAAAGAGGATAGTAAGAGTACAAATAAGATGGAATAAAAAGAAAAAGAGATAAATTTTAACAAAAGTTGATAGGAATAGATTGGATAAAGGAGTGAAAAATATGGCGAGTATTTATGCGACAAATAGTTCATCAAGTACGAGCACAAGTGGATTAAAAGGGTATGGAGGATTGGCCAGTGGGCTTGATCGAGATTCTCTAATTGAGGCAATGACAACGGGAACGAGAAGTAAAATTGCCAAACAAAAACAAAAAATTCAAAGTCTAAAGTGGAGGCAAGAAGCTTATCAAAGTATTAGTTCAAAATTAATTGAGTTCTCTAGCAATTATTTATCCATGAGCTCAAAAAATTCTTTAATTAGCTCTAGCTTTTTTGCAAAAAGTGATCTCACAGTAAATGGAACGAATAGTAAATATGTGAAAGTTTCTGGTTACTCCAATATTAGTGATAGCTTAGCAATTAATGGAGTAAAGCAGCTGGCAAAAAAAGCGTCTTATACGACAGGGACGATTGCGAGCCAAGGGCTAGAGATAAGTGATATTAATCTTACAAAAGAAGTCAGTGCATTAGCAGGGGGCACATTAGAAATTCAGATGGGTGCAGATAATAAAGAAACATATATTATTACGTTAAAGCAAGATGGAAATTATTCCAATGCAGAGGATGTAAAAAACGCACTTAATGAGTGTTTACAGTCAACAAAAGATTCAAAGGGGAAAGCTCTATCAACATATATGGAATTTGGGGAAGAAAATGGTCTTCTTACTTTAAAGGATAAAGGAGGCAATGGAGTCAAAATTACTGGGGGAAGTGCGGCTTATTATCTTGGATATGCAAAAAATCAAGATGGTTCTGAAATAGAAAACGATGGAGTTACAGCTTCAAGAGAGATCCAATATAAAAAAAATCTAACATTATCTGATTGGAAAGGAAAAACCATTGATTTTATGTATAATGGAACTTCTGTTTCTGTAGAGTTAGGTGATATCAAAAGCACTGATAATGCAGAACAGTTAAAAAGTATCCAACAATCATTACAAGATGCTTTTGATAAGAAAATTGGACTAAATCGGATTAGTGTGGAATTAGAAGTGGATTCTGAAAAGAAACCAATAAAATTGGTCTTTAAAACAAAGATACCAGATGGAACAAAGGATAGTAATCAATTAGAAGATGATAAGACATCTGTATTAAAAGTGACAGGCGGAACAGCACCTCTTGATGCATTAGGATTATCCGTTGGAGATTCCAATCATTTGAATTTAAACTCTAAAGTAAGTAGTTTAATGAAAGATGTGGGAACAAGTTCAGCATATTCTTTAGAAATTAATGGTGAGCCAATTAATATTACAGGAAATGATACGATTCAAGATGTGATTGATAAAATCAATGAGTCAAAGGCGAAGGTAAAAGTCACTTATTTAGAAACAGCCAATCGTTTTCAAATTACATCAACAGAAGAAGGTGCCAGTGGAAAAATTTTCATTAATACATCTGATGGACTTGCAAAGAAGCTATTTGGTGGAGATAATACGGAAGGTAAGATTGAAGAATCAGGGCAAGATGCCATTATCAACGTAAGCTATGATGGTGTGGCAA
Source organism: uncultured bacterium (assembly GCA_905214925.1). GTDB lineage: Bacteria > Bacillota > Clostridia > Lachnospirales > Lachnospiraceae > Scybalomonas. The sequence goes on from CAJMOB010000019.1 coordinate 36,107, forward strand.
CTGAGATTCGTAGAAGTAGCAATACCTTTGATTTAGAAGGGCTTGCTGTAACCGTATCGGGAGAATTTGGATATACCGGTGATAACCTTGATACAACAGCAGAGGCGGTTACTTTTTCCGCAAAGGCCAATACAGAAAAAGTGATCAATTCAGTAAAAGAGATGGTAGAGGCTTATAATTCGATTATTGAGGCAGTGAACAAAGAGATTAGTACAAAACCAAATCGCTCTTATACGCCACTTACAGATGAACAAAAAGAAGAAATGTCTGAAAGTCAGATTGAAAAATGGGAGGAAAAGGCAAAAGAAGGATTGCTCTTTAATGATTCGGATTTAAGCTCCTTAGCAAGTCATATGCGTTTTGTTTTAAAGGATGCAGGACTTGATTATCAAGATCTAGAGAAAATTGGATTAACTGCTTCTACAAATGCCAGCGATAACGGAAAACTTGTCTTAGATGAGGATAAGTTAACCGCAGCTCTTGAGACAGAACCAACGTTAGTGCAAAAGTTATTTGCAGGAGATGGAACGAGCAATGGTTTAATGACAAATATTAAAAATGTATTTGATCAGTATGCAAAAAAGGAAGGCTCTTCAAAAGGAATTTTGGTAGATAAAGCAGGCTCTTCTTTAGCACCTCTTAGTCTATTGACGAATACGATTTATAAGCAGTTGGAAGATATGGATAAAACGTTAAAGAGTTTACAAACCTATCTAACAACAGAACAAGATCGTTATATCTCTAAGTTTGCTTCCTTAGAAACCGTAATCGCTCAAATGAATAGCCAAAGCAGTTGGTTATCACAACAATTTAGTGCATAAATAATGAAATAAGTGAGGATATATAAAAAATGAATTTACAAGGATATCAACAATACAAAGAACAAAGTATTTATACAATGACACAGGGGGAATTATTAAATCTTCTATATGATGAATTAATGAAGCGATTATTAAGAGCAGAATTAGCATTACAAGATAAAAATTTTGAGCTATTTGATCTTTCTATTGGACGCGCAAGAGAAATTGTACAGTATTTAAAAAACACATTAAACCGTAAGTATCCAATTAGTTTTGAACTAAATCGTATGTATGATTTTTTCTTATATGAATTAAGCCGTATTCATGCAGGAAGAGATGTAGAAGTCATAAAAGAATTAAAGCCTTTAGTTCAAGATTTAAGAGAGGCTTTTCGCGAAGCAAGCCAAAAAGTAGCAAAATAAAAATAAGTATAAAAAATTCATAGTAATATAAGGATATTGATATGGAAGAAATGGAAGTATGGCTTGAAATTGCAAAACAACTACAAGCAGAATATCGGCACATCTGTGAAATTCGGCGTTTAACAGAAGAAATGAGAGATGCTTTTCAACGAGATGATACGGTTTCCGTGCAATTAATTCTTGGTATGAGACAAGAGGAAATGAACGAGTATGATCGCTGTGAAGAGAAGATTCATATATTAGACTGTTGTTTTCAAGGTGGAGAGCAGGAGAGAGAGCGATGGTTAAAATCCGAAAAAAGCTTAGTCGATGAGAATAAAATGAAAAGAAAGTCTGCAGAACTGTATCATTCGATTCAAAATCAGCTGAAGCTAACGATGGAAATAGATAAGAGATTAAATAAAAAAATCGCAGGAGAAGATTCCTTTTATAAAAAATAAACTTTTGATAGGCACGAAAATAGGACTGTTGTTAAAATAGAGCAACAGTCCTATTTTTATCTTATAGGATTCTTCATAAAGCATACTTTGTTCAGTAATAGGAGTCCTATTTTGTCGGTTTTGGGAGGGAAACTTCCCATAGAGGGCCACCAGCAGAAGCCGTCATTTTTAATTCTTTTACGATAGTCTCAATGTTCCAAGTTTTCTTTGTATTATCATAGCTATTTACATCTGCAATATGAAGTTTTCCATTTTTGGTTGTTCCTAAAATAAGAATAAAATGTCCTTCTTCCGTAAAATGCCCTTTCCCCATTAAAGCGACTAAAATATGGTTCGAATTAAGGGAAGAGAGAATTGTCTGTTTGGAAGGATTTTTTATGCTTGCTACTTGGAAACCAAAAGAAGAGAGTCCTTCTGGTATAATTGTATGATAAGAGCCATTTCTTGACGCCCAAAAACCATTTTCTGCTGCCCAATCTGCCATTTTATCAGGTGTTATTTGTGGATCGATAAAACTGCTAACAAGACAAGCTAATGTAGTAGGTCCACATCCGTAAATGGAGAGGGCATCTTCCCCTCCATATAAATGTTGATACCAACGAATATCGTTTTGATTGTAATAAGTAATCGGGCCAAGAGAGCTATTTAAAATAGCGGCGTATATATCGTGTTCAGAGGAAGACGATGTTGTAGCAATGGCCGTTTCTTGTTTTGGAGTGTTAATTTGTTGTCGACTTTCTGTTTTTGAACAACTAGAGAATAGGAAACAGGCGCAGAAAAAAAAGGGTAATAAATATTTTTTCATCAGTATTCTCCTTAATAATCCTATCTTTTGTCAGTTCTTTATGGATTTTTTTGTTCCAAAAGTTGTTTTAAAAGCATAACCGAAGTTTTGTCTGGTGTACAAGCTTCTTTATTGGTAGAGACAGCTTCTAAAAGTTCTGTTCGAACGATAGGAATATCTTTTGGAGCATCGATGGCTAGCTTTACCCAATCGGAGCCGGAATCAACGATGGTAATTGTAATATTATCACCGATGACGAGAGATTCATTTTTTTTCCGCTGTAGAATTAACATGAGATTCCTCCTTTTTTTGAAATGTAGATAAGGCATGGCGGAATGTATAGTCTTTAGAATCTAGCATAATCTGACAGGCATATCGATTTTGGTTATTCACTGCGATTGGACATTTTAAATTAATGGTACAATCTTTTATTTCGTCATGAATCACAGAAATGACATAATAGGAAATCTCCTTTTCAAAATCCTTTGATATTTGTAGCAATTTTTGATCTTCCGTTGATAAATATGGTTCATAAGAAGGAAGAAGATAAAAAGGATTCATAATAATAAAAGACAGAGAAGGAGTTTTTATACTCTGTAGGGAGAGCATAAAATCATTGGCTGGATCAAAAGGAAGAGGAAGGAAATCAGTTTCCTCTTCAAAGCCGAATAAACCATTTGGAAAATGTACCACATCTTCTTTTGTATAAGAGATATTACCAAAGTAATTGGCAAGTAAGTTCATAAATTAATACCTCGCAATTCTATCAATGAAAAAACAATGGTTTCATCGTTTTTCTAATCGTTATATCATTATCTCATAAAATCTAATAGAGAGTTAGAAATAATATTACTGCCCACTTGTAAAGCGGCATTATAGGCATATTGCATCCAAGAATAATTGGTAATGCCTTCGGTTAGTTCCATTTCGGAAACATTAGAAATTTGTTCTGTTAAAGCAAGTTCTTCTGTCTCTAAGCGTTCCGAAGTTTGTGTTAGGAATTGAGATTGGACGCCGATTCCAGTAATGCTGCTTAAAAGGCTGTTATAAGTGTTTTCTAATTGGGTTGTCAAGGAATCAAAATGATCCCAGTCAATATCTTCTTTTTCTAGTTCAGTGGCTAGTTCCCCGCAAATATCAATAATATTTTTCGGAGTACCATCATCTGTTACACCATACCCAATGGCTTTAATTCCTGGTAAAGAGGTGTTAAAAGCGCTAGAGCCATTGACCTGCCCTTGGGCATTAAAAGAGAGTCCAAAGCCAATATCAATATAGGTTTTTTGGTCTGCCAGTTGGTCAAGAGTCTTTTGCTGGTCTGGATCCGTTGTAGAAACAGGAATTCCACGATATAAAAGAGTATTTGTATTTGGATCGAGAGAAAACGGTTTATTTTTTCCGTCTCCGCCTGCTAATACATAACTATCTTCGTAAGAGCTATTTAAACTGAGCAACATAGAATTTTGTTTTGTTCTAAGAGCAGTTGCATAAGTTTTTCTTTCAGCAGAAGTAATACCGCCACTTTTTACACGAACAAGATAATCTTTTAAAATTTCTTGCGTTTCCGTATTAATTTCTCTTAAAGAATTTTCCTGCACATCTTGGCGAGAAATCATATCTTTTACTGTATCTTGGTAATCTTGGTTTGCTGTGTATTTTCGATAGAGCTGCGTTTCACGAAAAGCAGCTGTTGGGTTTTCCGAAGCTTTGCTAAATTTTCGTCCCGTTAAGACTTGCATACGAGCGGAGTCCAAATTGGAAAGAGAAGAAGCAAGCTGGGATTTATAATTTCTTATGACACTTCCGTTTGTAATTCTCATAAAAGCTCCTTTCATCGTTAATATCGTTAACGTCCAACAACACCTGTACTATTGATCAAAATGTCAAGTGCTTCATCCAGTGCTGTCATAAGACGAGCTGCTGCACTATAAGACTGTTGATAGTGCATAAGGCTAATCGCTTCCTCATCAAGAGAAACCCCTGATAAATTATCACGAGAGTTTGAAATCTGATCGGCAACATTTAGTTGGCTTTGAAGCAGAGTGGTTGTTGATTTTGTATCAATAGCAAGTGTGTTTTGTAAATCACTGTAGCAATCAATAAAACTTCCAGTAAAAAATGTTAAATTTGTTGTCCCAGTCTGGAAAGTAAAGTTTTGATTGCTACTTAATTGATTGATTAAATTTAAAATACATTCATTATCGGTTGTCTCTGGAGTTCCATCCGGGTTTTTGTTCGTTGTATTAATAATGGAGATTGTTCCATTTCGCCATTCTGGGTTGATTTGGATATTGGAAATGGATAAGTCCTTTGTTGCATCAATTTTTGTAAAAAGGGCATATTGTTCTGGATTGCTAAGTCCTAGTTGTTTGGCAGCATCGATATTCAGAGCGTTTAGCTGTTCCGTAAATTGGCAAACCATTGCCTGCATCGAAGTTTCATAATAACCAAAGCCTTTTGTATCTGTCGCTGGAACATCAAAAATACTAGAACAGTTAAGCATTTCAATTGTTCCCTTTAATGAGCCACTTTCTAATAAAACAGATTGATTGGAAATTAATTGTTTTGTCGTACTATTTCCTGTATCGTCTTGTGCGGTTGTAAGAGAGAGGCTTGTAACTTTGCAAGAGGGGGAGTCTTCCACTTGAATCTGAATAGAGCCAATTTGATTGTCTCGAATGAGTGTTAATGTATTTCCATCCGTCGTCTGTAGGTTTACATTTAATAAATTGACTTTATGCCCAGAACCAACATCGTTTTCTAAATAGCTTACATGAATGGGAAGGTAATTGGATAGTTCATCCAATAAAAGGTTTCTTTCATCCATAAGTTCAAGGGCTGGGTTACCGATAATATCACTTGTTTTAATAGAAGCGTTTAACTCTTGAATACGAGAGAGAATATCATTAATCGAGGTGATATCCGTCGTTTTTAAGCTCTCAGCAGTCATTTCTTTTGTATTTGTTAATTCTGTTTCATTGACATGAAATAAATTGAGTAACACTTCCATAGAAGCTCTTGTAGCACTATCGTAAGACTTTTCTCCTGGGTTTTGAGAAAGTTTTTGAAGTTGAGAGGAGAGATCATTAAAAGCCGTTTGGATGGCATCTCGATCCGTCTCATCGAAAATATCTTCTAATTGTTCTAGAATACTTTGTTTGGCATCTGCGCTTCCCACCTTGGACATTTGGTTTCGGTATTGAATATCTAAAAAAGAATCTCGAACTTGTGAAATCCCAGTGATTTCAACACCAAAACCTGCGCGCTGGTTTATGGAAGTAGAACTTGTGGAGCTGCTGCGAAAGTTTAAGCTCATAAGATCAAGTCGTTGTCTTGTATAGCCAGAAGTGTTAATATTAGCAATGTTTTGCCCTGCAACATCTAAAGCACGCTGACTTGCGTTTAATGCCAGTTGTGCAGTTGTAAAACCTGCAAAAGTAGATCGTATCATAAAAACCTCCGTTAAATTTTTTTCGAATGAAAAGTCCCTGTTTGTTTCTTTGCTTTAGAAGGGACTTTTTGTTGGGCCAATGCTTTTTCAATGGTATGTAAATTGATTTCTATCATTTTTTTTGCATTTTCACTGACTTCTTGAAGAAGAAGCATTCGTTCTTTAAAACGTGGAAAGAGAAGGAGTAATTGTTCTTGTTCCTTTCCAGAACTTTGTTCTAATATTTGTTGAAATGACAAGGAGGAAAATCCAAGCTCTTGTTGGAGTTGTTCTCGTTTTTTATCGAAGCCTCGAAGTTTTAAAATATAAACTTGCTCTTTTTTCATGGCTTCTTCTACAAAAGTAACACGATTTTTTTTGGCTGCCATCAATTTTTCCTGTTCAATTTCGATGAGAGCGTCAAATAAGGCAATATAGTCATTTAATAATTTTATGAAATTTGAAAATTGATCCATGGAATCCTCCTATTTTAATAAAAGAATTTTATTCGCAATTGTAATATTATCTGGCTTATAAGTGCCAGATTGTATTTTTTGCTGTAACATACGCAGTTTTTCTTCCCGATCTGGTTCTTCGTATTTATTATTGATATCGTTTAACATAGAAGTCGTTAGTTTTTTCGTAAATATCTGATCGTTAATTTCCTCTTCATTAGAATGGATCGTAACAGTATCAAAATTTTTTTTAACACAATTTGAAAAAGAGTTCGTTTGGTTGACATTTGTAGATTGTTCTTTTGAAGGAACAATCGGATTAAATGAAATTTTCATATTGGTCACACACTCCTTAAAAAGACTTCTTCCAATAATATCGACCGATAATTTTAAAAGATTAAGAAGAATGATAAGATACTTATTTTAAAAGAATGGAACGCTTTAAGTATACACGATAAATAAGGAGGTTCCTAGAGTGGTTTTTAAAGCTCTTAGATTGTTTTTAAGGACGACGTCGAGTAGAAAAGCTGTACTTCTATTCGACGCTATGTTTCAGTGAAAAGTTCATAAAGTGTGTTTCTCATTATTAATAAGAAAAAATGGAAGAGTAAGGCAGGGAAAGTTCTATTGTTGTTCCAGATAAAGGTTCACTTGTAATAAAAATTTTGCCATTTAAAGAAGTGATAATCTGAGAGACAATATCCATGCCAATTCCGCGGCCAGAAAATTCTGATACCTGTTGTTTCATAGAAAATCCAGGTAAAAAAATAAGCTCTAAAATTTCAGAATGGCTGTAAAGCGAAGGGGATTTTTTTAATAATCCACATGACTTTGCTTTATTTAAAATTTTATTAGTATCGATCCCATATCCATCATCCTGTACTGTTAATGATAGACCAAACGAATTTAGCGTTGCTAAAATAGAGATGGTCCCGATTTCATTTTTGCACGCAGATACTCTTTCTTGAGATGTTGATTCAATACCGTGATCCATTGCATTTCGAATGAGATGAATACAGGCGGTATTTAAAGCGTCAAAGGCAGGTTTTGTAATCATTAAGTCTTCTCCAGAAGTAAGAAAGTGTACTTTTTTTTGGAGTTTTTCTTCTAATGTATGGAGAAGCAGTTCCATTTTTTCAAAGAGCAATGAAAGAGGAATTAAAAAGAAAGAAGAGGCGTGATGTTCTAGTTCCATAGAGAGTTCTTGAAGATGCTCTAGTTCAAGAAATACGCCAGAAGTTTTTGGTAATTCCTCATTTAAAGTATGATATAATGTAGATTGACATTGCATGATTTGAGTGGCTAGTTGTTCAAGAGATTCGAACTTGCTAGCTTGGACGACGAGAGAAGAAGGTAATTTCGCTTTTCTATCAGAATGTTTCGAAGATACTAAGTCATTTTCAAAAACAGTCTCAACATACATAGGACAAGATGTCTCTCCTTCTAAAACAGGAAGTTCCGTAATTGCAGTTACATTAAGGTTATGTTCTAAATGTTGTCTTGCAGTTTGTAACTCCTCTTTGGTTGGAAAACAAAGGAATAGTCCTTGGTTTTTTAAAATCTCATTTGAAATTTGTTCCAAATCCGTAGGATAATATTCAAAGGAAAACTTTTCTTTTATTAAAGAGGCGATGATAACGAAGGAGCGAGCTCGTTCCATATCGATATCATCGGGAAAATGTAATTGAAGGATATAGGAACTAGAAAAAGGAAGGGAAGAAGAACGGAATAATTCGTCTTCTTTTTTCTTTTTTCTTTTATTCGAAATATTCTTAATTTTTTTAGCGAAATGGTCGATATTTGAACCAAGAGTTTGTTGATTTTCTATCGAGTTAAGTTCCGCTTGTAAAAAACTTGAAAAAGAATATAGAAGTTGCAATAATTCTTTTTGTAGTGGTTGAGAAATCCTATGGATTCCATGGGACTGTATGTGGGAAAAAAGATCTTCTATTTTATGAGTCACTTCGGTAATAGAAGAAAATGGCATCATAGAAGAGGAACCTTTCATTGTATGTAAAATGCGGAATAATTCTTGAAGATTTTCAGAAGAGAAGTATTGATTTTCTTTCACTTCTAGTAAAATTGCATCAAATTGTTCAAGAAAGGAATGAGTTTCTATAAAATAGAGTTGTATCAGCTGTTCCATGTTATGATTCATAGCATACCACCTTATAAAAAAATTTAATATATAGTAATATCGACATAAAATGAAAAAAAATAATAGTTTTAATGATAGTAGGTGAAAATAAATGGCAAATATTTTAAAAGTAACAACGCCACAAATTGGATATGATAATACAAATACAAATGTAAAAAATAACCCAACAACTCAAAAAAAGATTGGGATACAAACAGGAGAGAATATAGAAGGGATCTTAAGTAAGGAAAATCTCAATGAGATTTTGAATGCCGAAGAGAAAAAATATTTTGCAGAATCAAATTTTGGAAGTTTTTTAGAAGCTATGAAAAAAACTCCAAAAGAAGGAGAGATTGTCTCAAAATTATTATTTCAAGATTTTGATAAAATGTTAAATGTCGGAATGAATCTTGGATTTTCAGAAGAGATTTCAAAGTTTTTAGATAGTATAAAACAGTCACCAGAAAGTTTAAATCGGTTTCTAAAAGAACAATTAAAAAGCACAACACGATTTCAAGGAAAGTTTTTCGAAAAAGTTCGTATGATTATGAATCAAACAGATTCTGTGGAACTTCGAGCCACTATTTTAGATTTTATGAAGCGTTATGTGGATATGACTTGTGGACATCATTTATTAAAACAAATGTCTTATCATTTAACAGAAATTCAAAAATATATGTTTCGTGCGGATAAAGAAAGGCTTGAATTGTTAAAGCAACAGCTGAATCAAGAAGCGCCATTAGGGGATACAAAAGGGAATGAACAAATATTAAAAAGAGCCATTCTTCCATTTTTAGGAGCGTATATTAAAAAGACCCATGACTTTGGAGCGATACGAGAGCAAATTTCTTTATTGATGATTCAAGTGGCGCGATATGAAAATGGAAATAAAGACGAATTATTAAAAGTTTTTCAAGTATTAAAAGGATATCGAGGATTTTATCAAGTGTTTGGAGACTTAGACGAAGCTACTTTGTTTTCTCTTTTATGTGAAAAGGAAGAAGAACCATTAGGGCAGATGCAAGCTCAATTTTTTTCGATATTAAGTGAAGGAGCGAAAGGTGCAGGGGGAATGGAAAACCGACACATATTTGAGTCTCTTATGCATTCTTTTTTATTAAATGAAAGTGTTTATATGCCTCTTATTCACGTCATGGTACCTATTGAAATGTTTGGGAGAAAAATGGTATCCGAGCTTTGGCTCGATCCTGATGAATTAGGAAATGGGGTACAGGCAAAGGAGCGACAGATAAAAGTATTATTAAAGTTTTCTATTGAAGATTTGGGAGATGTTCATGCTATTTTGCTTTATAGAAATAATAGCATCTGTGCCGAACTTCTTTGTCCAAAACAGTTACAAGAGGAAGATAAAAAAATAAAGGATGAAGTTTTATCTATTTTAGAAAAAAATAACCTTTCGATTCAAAGTTTTCATGTAGCATATGGAGAGAAGGAGCAAGATATCATAAAAGTATTTCAAAAATTATATGAAAGGAAGAAAGGAATTCATGTCAGAGTTTAATAAAGTATTAAATCAAAAAGCGGTTGCTTTAAAGTACGATATAGAGAAAAATCAGGCTCCTGTGATTGTGGCAGCGGGGAAAGGGCATTTAGCAGAAAAAATAGTCGAGACAGCTGTAGAAGCAGGCGTACCAGTTTATGAAGATAGCTCGTTAGCGACCATTCTTGCGCAGTTAGAGTTAGGAAGTGAAATTCCAGAAGAACTCTATCAAACAATCGTAGAGCTATATCTATATTTCTTAAAGTTTCCAAATACTTAGGAAGAAAAAAGAGGAAAAAAAAGAGTAAAAAACTCTTGTTGGAAATAAGAAAGTGTAGTACAATATATGGGGTATATCAAATAGAGAAGGTAGCATATGTTGTGTTAAAAAAACAACGATCTATAGTGAAGATATACACCAAGTGAAGGTTTTAGGAGGAAGGTTTATTATGCAAACATTAGAGTTAAAAAAGGATTTTTATTGGACTGGAATTGTCGATGATACACTTCGTGTATTTGATATTATTATGTATACAGAATTTGGAACAACTTATAATTCTTATATATTAAAAACAGGTGATAAGACAATTTTATTTGAAACAGCCAAGGCAAAATTTTTTGATGAATATTTAGAGGAATTAAAATCCATTACGGATATAAAAAATATTGATTATCTTGTGGTAGAACATACAGAGCCAGATCATGCAGGAAGCATTGAAATGTTGCTTGATTTAAATCCAAATATGAAAATTCTTGCAACAAGCTGTGCGATTGGATTTTTAAAACAGATTGTGAATCGCGATTTTTATAGTATTCCAGTAAAAGATGATCAGAGAATGAAAATTGGAGATAAGACGCTTCGTTTTATGCATGTTCCGAATCTTCATTGGCCAGATACAATGTTTACTTATATTGAAGAAGATAAGGTGCTTGTTACTTGTGATTCTTTTGGTTCTCATTATGGATTCCATGGGATTTTAAGAAGCAAAGTGACAGATGAAGAAGGGTATATGCGTGCTACAAAATATTATTTTGATAATATTTTAGGACCATTTAAACCATTTATGTTAACTGCTTTAAATCGCGTAAAACAACTAGAAATCGATATGATCTGTACAGGACATGGTCCCGTTCTTGATACAAAAATTGAAGAACTAATGAAAATTTATGAAGAATGGTGTACAGTTATCAATCCAAATAAAGAAAAAACCGTTATCATTCCTTATGTAAGTGCTTATGGATACACAGGACAATTAGCGGAAAAAATTGCAGAAGGAATTCGTGAAAGCGGAAAGATTGATGTAAGAAGCTATGATTTAGTAGAAGCCGATATGGCAAAAGTTATGGAAGAAATTGGATTTGCAGATGGTATTTTACTAGGAAGTCCAACGATTTTATGTGAAGCTTTAAAACCAATTTGGGACGTGACAACTTCTATGTTTTCAGGAGTTCATGGTGGAAAATATGCCAGTGCATTCGGAAGTTATGGCTGGAGTGGAGAAGCAGTTCCACATCTTATTGAACGCTTAAAACAATTAGAAATGAAAGTAAATGACGAAGGATTCCGTGTGCGCTTTAAACCAAGTGAAGTGGATTTAATGAATGCCTTTGAATTTGGATATAATTTTGGATGCCAAGTGCTTGAAAAAGAAAATCCAAGAAAAGTAAAAGGACCAAGAAAACTTGTAAAATGTCTCGTTTGTGGTGAGATTTTTGATTCTTCTCTTGAAGTTTGCCCAGTTTGTGGTGTAGGGAAAGAAAACTTTGTAGAAGTAGAGGAAGATGAAGTAACCTTTAGAAGAGACACAAGTGAAGCTTTTGTAATTCTTGGAAATGGTATTGCAGGCCTTTCAGCAGCAGAGGCAATTCGGGCTAGAAATAAGGCAGCAAGAATTGTTATGATTTCAAATGAAGAAGTGCTCACTTATAATCGTCCAATGCTTACAAAATCCATGTTAGCAGGTTTATCACCAGATCAAATTGCAGTTCATGATCAAAATTGGTATGAAGAAAATGAGATTATAACAATTTTAGGTAAAAATGTTACAAAAATTGATACGGAAGAGAAAATGATCGTTTTAGATGGCGATATGAAACTTCAATATCATAAATTGATTTACGCACTAGGCTCTGAATGCTTTATTCCACCAATTCAAGGAGCAGAAAAAGAAGAAGTAATTGCAATTCGTAAAGTATCTGATATTCAAAAGATTGGAGCTCTTCTACCAACTATAAAAAATGTTGTTGTTATCGGTGGTGGTGTCTTAGGCTTAGAGTCTGCTTGGGAGTTTAAAAAGTCAAAATGTGAAGTGACGGTTCTTGAGTTAGCACCACAGCTTATGGGAAGACAGATTGATGAAACAGCAGGTCAGATGTTAGAGGCAATTGCTAAGAAAGAAGGCATTGAAATTCATACAGGAGTACAGATTGAATCCATTGAAGGTGATACTCATGTAGAAGGTGTGAAACTTTCTGATGGAACCGTATTCCCAGCTGATTTAGTGATTATATCTGCAGGAGTTCGTGCGAATACAGCCGTTGCAAAAGAAGCAGGAATCGAAGTGGATCGTGCTATTGTAGTCAATGAAAAGATGCAAACAAATATTGCTGATATTTATGCTTGCGGTGATTGTGCGCAGTATGAAGGTATGAATTATGCGATTTGGCCAGAGGCTTCTGAACAAGGAAAAACAGCTGGTGCTAATGCGACAGGAGATGAAGTTGAGTATCAAGTGTCATCATTAGGTCTTTCTTTCCATGGAATGAATACCGCTCTTTATGCAATTGGGGATAATGGAAAAAATCCTAAACTTGCTTATCGAACAATGGAAATAAAAGATGATGCAAGAAAGCAGTATGAGAAATACTATTACGTAAATAACCAGTTAAAAGGAGCAATTTTAATTGGAGATGTTTCTAAAATGGCCGAGGTAACAGAAAAAATAAAATAAATGATCGGTAAGAGAAATTCATAACAAAGAAAGGGATATCAAAAAATAGAGAGGAGCATTTTTTGGTGTCCCTTCTTTTATCTTATAGGAAATTTCTCGAAAAGCGAGTCATCTTATATCTTAAAAAAGTGTTACGCGTAAATAAGAAGTTTTACTACATAAATTGCTCTTTCGTGGCCAAATGCGAAATGCATACTTAAATCCTTATGATGAAAATATGAGAGAAAATAAAAAAGGATGAAATAAGAACTGCTGTTTGTTCATTATATAATTATAGATGTTCCTATAAAAAGAAGAGAAAAACAAAGGAGAGATTATATGATTTGTAAAAACTGTGGAACAAAGAGCAGTGGAAACTACTGTAGCAACTGTGGTATGCCATTAGAGAAAAATATAGAAAAAGAAGAGGCAGAGCAAAAAAAACAGCTACAAGAGGAGAGATTTCAAAGAGAAGAAGAAATAAGACAACAAAAAGAAGAGAAAAGATTGCAAGAAGAGCCAGAACAAAAACAACAAAAAGAAGATACTAGGAAAAGACAAGAAGTACAAATTGTAAAGAAGCAGGCAAAGAAATCACCTACCGATTATTCAAAAAAGATGGGGAATCGTAAGTCAAAGCCTTCAAATCGAAAAAAAACTAAGAAAAAAAAGACGAAAAGAAAAGGATTATTACCAACAAAAGTTATGCCTGTCAAGACGGTAAAAAAGACGATTTCAAGAATGTTACAAGGATTTTCCGTGTTACTGATGTTAGGGATTGGTGCTGTACTCGTTTTTGCTTTTTGGAGAGAAAGAAATACGCTAGGAGCTTTACAGACGATGATAGAAGATAGAAACTACCCATTGGCATTTTTTATAGCACTTATGGTTTGTATCATAGGATTTGTTCTTCTCTCTAGTATTTGGATTTTTTCAAAAAGAAAATTAGCTAGTGAAGATCGGATTAAATCCTTTGACTCAGGACGAGGATTGTTACCATTTCTTTTGATTGCCATTCTTGTTTTATTAGCACCTGAATTAAAAAGAGTAGTTCCAGAAACCCATGAAGTGATCAAAGGATTTTTATTAACAATGGAAATTTTAATAGAACATCAAAAAGTGATTGGAACGTGTGCCGTGTTTGGATTTGTTGCATGTTTATTCCGAAAACTTATGAGAATTTAGAAGCCATTATGGCTCCAGTATTTCTTGACTTTTAATTATAATTGTTCTATGATTAGTATAACAAAAATGTTTGTGGAATTAGAAAGAAAGGAGGAGTCCTTATGGCAATTGAAGAGATACAAATTGACTTTCAAAGTGGAGAGGCGATCTATTTACAGCTTAGGAATCAGATTATTATTGCCATTGCAAAAGAGGAACTCCAAGATGGAGAATCTTTGCCCTCCGTTCGCCAGTTAGCTGAATGTTTGGGTGTTAATATGCATACAGTGAATAAGGCATATTCTCTATTAAAGCAAGATGGTTATTTGCAATTGGATAGAAGGAAAGGGGCGGTTGTATCCGTTTCCGTACCTTGCGATAAGCAGTTGGAAGTACAAGCAATTTATGAGAGTATGGAAATGATTGTTGCCGAAGCTATTTGTAAAAATATTAGTAAAGAAGATATTTATCAAATTGTAGATAGCATGTATGATATTTTTGGAAAATAATGAGAAACTTGTAAAAGAAAAAATAAAAAAGAAAATAAAAAGATCAAGGGAGGAACGAATGAGTTTTCAATTAGATTTATTTACTGAGAGAGCACAAAAAGCAATCTCTCTTGCACAAATATTTGCAAAAAAGTTAAAGCAAAATTATGTAGGAACTGAGCATTTAATCTATGGATTATTAAAAGAAAAAGCAGGAACCGCTGCAGAAATTTTAATAAGAAATGGTGTGGAAGAAGAGCGGGTGCAAAAAGCCATTAGCAGTTTTTTAATGGAAGAAGAAGGAGTAAAATCACCTGTTTTTAGTCCGAAGTTAGAAGAAATTTTAGAAAAAAGTGTGGTGGAATCAAATAAAGATAAGCTTTCAAAAGCGGGAACGGAACATTTATTGCTTGCCATTATTGTAGATTTTGAAAATAGTGGTTGCCGTTTATTGGAGCAAATGAATATCAATGTTCAAAAAGTCTTTTTGGATTTAGTAAAAACTCTTGGAAGAGATACGAATCAAGCAAAAAGTGATTATTACTTGAAGAGAAAAGCAACACAAGGGAAAAAGAAATCTACAACTCCTATGTTAGATCGTTATAGCAGAGATTTGACACAAATAGCAAAAGATGGAATGTTAGATCCTGTGGTTGGGAGAGAGTATGAGATTCAACGTTTGATGCAGATTTTAAGTCGAAGAACAAAAAATAATCCTTGTTTAACAGGAGAACCAGGGGTTGGGAAAACGGCAATCGTAGAAGGATTAGCCCAGATGTTAAGCCGTGGAACTGTTCCAGAAACGATTGCAGGAAAAAAACTATTATCGCTTGATTTATCCGCTATGGTGGCAGGAACCAAATATCGTGGAGAATTTGAAGAACGTATGAAGAAAATGTTGGAAGAACTTCGTTCTAATGGAGAAGTGCTTTTATTTATTGATGAAATTCACACAATTATTGGAGCTGGTGGGGCGGAAGGCTCTATGGATGCGGCTAATATTTTAAAACCAGCCCTCTCAAGAGGGGAAATTCAGATTATTGGTGCTACTACGAGAAATGAATATCGAAAGTATATTGAAAAAGATGCTGCTTTAGAAAGAAGATTTCAACCAGTTGTCGTAGAAGAGCCAAGTGAAGAACAGGCGATTCAAATATTAGAAGGATTATATCCACAGTATGAAAAACACCATGGAGTAAAAATCTCTAAAGAGGCAATGAAAGCGGCGGTAACATTATCAGAACGATATATCAATGATCGTTTTCTTCCAGATAAAGCCATCGATTTAATGGATGAGGCATCTTCTAGAAAACGATTGCTTGTGTTAACTCCACCGACCCAATTGTCAAAATTAGAAGAAGAATTATCGACGATTGAAAAAGAAAGAGAAGATGCTATCGAAAGAGGAGACTTTGAAGAGGCATCTCTTTGGAATGAGAAGCAAGAGAAGAAACAAAAGCAATATGATCGTGCGTGGAAGCGATATGAAAAAGAGAAAAAGGCAGCTGTTGAAATAACAGAAGATGATATTGCAGCAGTTGTTGCTATGTGGACAAAAATTCCAGTGGAGCGCTTAAATGAAAAAGAGTCAGAACGACTTCTCCATTTAGAAGATACGCTACACAAAAGGGTGATTGGTCAAAAAGAAGCGGTATCTGCTGTTTCGAAAGCCATTAAACGAGGAAGAGTTGGGTTAAAAGATCCGAACCGTCCAGTAGGTTCTTTCTTATTCTTAGGGCCTACTGGTGTGGGAAAAACAGAGCTTTCAAAGGCACTCTCAGAAGCGATATTTGGTACAGAAGATTCCATTATTCGAATTGATATGTCAGAATATATGGAGAAGCATAGCGTATCAAAAATGATTGGTTCTCCACCAGGATATGTTGGATATGAAGAAGGTGGACAGTTGAGTGAAAAAGTTCGTCAACATCCATACTCTGTTGTGTTATTTGATGAAATAGAAAAAGCACATGAAGATGTGTTTAATCTATTATTGCAAGTATTAGATGATGGACATATTACTGATTCACAAGGACGAAAGGTTGATTTTAAAAATACTGTTATTATTATGACATCAAATACAGGGGCAAGCACTATTGTAGAGCCGAAAAAATTAGGATTTAAAACAAACTCCGATTCCAAAGTGGATTATGAAAATATGAAGTCTAATGTTATGGAGGAATTAAAACATTCCTTCAAACCAGAATTTTTAAATCGTATCGATGAGATTATTGTATTCCATACATTGGAACGTCAAGAATTAATGCAGATTATAGAATTGTTATTAAATGAATTAAAGAAACGGGCCTTTTTACAAATGGGAATCTCATTAGAAGTAGATATTTCTGTGAAAGAATATATTTTAGAAAAAGGATATGATGAAAAATATGGAGCAAGACCTCTTAGAAGAGCGGTACAAACAGAGCTAGAAGACTTATTAGCAGAAGAAATTTTAAGCGGACGTATGCAAGAAGGAAATGTTATCTTAGTGAAAATGGAAGAAGGTAAGGTACATTTTGAAAGAAAAGAAACGATAGAAAAAAAATGAGAGTAATTTTGTCGGATTTCCATTTGTTTTACTGGAAATCTGATGAAAAATAATATATAATATTAGTAAGTCAAAAGATATAGTTATGCATATTTTAGGAGGAAATAAAATGGCAGTTGTACAAGAATTAATTCGAGCAGAACAAGATAATAGTTTAAGTTTCGGGAATTACGAGTTAACAACGAAATCAAAAGTCTCTGATTTTGAACATGAAGGAGATTTATATAAAGTAAAAACATTTCAAGAGATTACCAAATTAGAAAGAAACGGAATGTTTGTATACGAATCTGTTCCAGGAACAGCTGTTCATAATTTTAAAGCGAGCGATCGTGTTGTAAGTTTTTGTGTAGAGGCGAAAGAAGATGCACAGATTACGCTTGAATTAGAAGCAGAAAAAGAATATAAGATTTTCATTGATGATATTAATGTTGGTAAAATGAAAACAAATTTAGGCGGTAAACTTCCATTAAGCGTAGAACTTGGAGATAAGGAAAAAGCTACTGTAAAAATTGAGAAATTATAATCTGTGTAGAAGGCATTTTAAGAATTTTCATCGTTGGTCTACTACATAGAAAAAGAAAATCACAAAGAAAAGTGCGGACAAAGGAAAATGGACGCACTTTTTTTGTATGATAGGAAATTGTGTTTCCTATCATACAAACTAGTAGTAACTGAAAGCTGTAAAGAGTGTGAAACGCACATTTTTTACCATATAAGGCATAAGTCAAGCAACGAATAGAAGAGGCAAAGAAAGGAAGAGAAAATGGCAAAAACAAAGCAAATTTTTTTCTGTCAAGAGTGTGGATATGAGTCATCAAAATGGATGGGACAGTGCCCAGGATGTCGTGCATGGAATACATTTGTGGAAGAAAAAGCAGTGACTACACCAAAGGGAACGGTAAAAAAATCTAAGTTGGAAAGCAAAGAGCCTACCAGTTTATTTGAAGTATCCTCAAAGGAAGAGGAGAGGATTGGTACTGGAATTCCAGAATTAGATCGTGTGCTAGGAGGAGGAATTGTAAGAGGTTCTTTGACTTTAGTTGGTGGTGATCCTGGAATTGGAAAGTCTACATTATTATTACAAGTATGCAGAAATTTAGCCAATAAAAAGCATAAGGTTCTTTACATTTCTGGAGAGGAATCATTAAAGCAAATTAAAATGAGAGCGGAGCGACTGGGAACATTTGAAGAAGAAATGTATTTATTATGTGAGACAAATATAGAAGTGTCTTGCGAGTCCATTTTAAAAGCCAAGCCAGATATGGTTGTCATTGATTCCATTCAGACAATGTGTTCGGAAGAGATTAGTTCAGCACCAGGAAGTGTATCCCAAGTACGAGAGGTAACTTCTCAGCTGATGATGCTTGCAAAGCAAACGGGTACGGCTATTTTTATTGTAGGGCACGTAACGAAAGAAGGGGTTGTTGCAGGACCTAGAACGTTGGAACATATGGTGGATACGGTATTATATTTTGAAGGAGATCGCCATGCATCTTATCGAATTCTTCGAGGAGTAAAAAATCGTTTTGGTTCTACAAATGAAATCGGAGTATTTGAGATGTTACAAAATGGTTTAGAAGAAGTGCCAAATCCATCGGAAGTCATGTTAAATGGAAGACCACTTGATAGTTCAGGCTCTGTTGTGGTTTGTTCCATTGAAGGAACAAGACCTATTTTAATTGAAATTCAAGCGCTTGTGACGGATACGAATTTTGGAATCCCAAGAAGGACAAGCGTTGGAATTGATTATAATCGAGTTAATTTATTATTAGCAGTTTTGGAAAAAAGAGCTGGATATCAATTGGGCGGATGTGATGCCTATGTAAATTTAACAGGCGGGATGAAACTAGGAGAGCCTGCCATTGACCTTGGAATTGTGATGGCACTTGTTTCTAGTTATAAAAATAGAGCGATAGATTCTCATACATTAATTTTTGGAGAAGTGGGATTAACAGGAGAGGTTCGAGGGGTAAATATGGCAGAACAAAGAGTCTATGAGGCTCAGAAGATGGGATTTACAACCTGTATTCTTCCAAAGACAAACTTGGATAGTTTAAAAGGAGAATATAAAATAAAGTTAATCGGTGTATCCAATGTAAAAGAGGCCATTGATTTATTTTAATATCTGGAATAAAGGATGTATTGCCTATCACTTATGACTTTGTTCTTGGATCATAATGGATACCGATAGAAAATGTTTTGAATTTCTTATGTAATTCGATAATATAAAAAAGCGATTGTAACAAAAAAGTACCTAGAAATGAAGAAAAGGATACTTGTTTGTTACATCGCTTTTTATTTACACAAACACAATGAGCCATGCGAGAGCATCTATGCTCTTTAAGAAACCACCGAATTAGAAATTATGCTTATATGAATTTGAGGCTATAAAAGTATAATTCCATGCTTTGCGCACTCTTTTGCAATTTCATCAGGCCAAAGAGAAGCTTGAATTTCTCCAATATGAGCTTTTCTTAAGAAAAACATACAAAGTCTAGACTGTCCAATACCACCACCGATTGTGTAAGGAAGTTCTTGTTCTAAAATTGCTTTTTGGAATGGAAGGCTAGCCCGCTCTTCACAGTGGCTTAATTTTAATTGTTTTATAAGGCTTTCTTCGTCGACACGAATTCCCATAGAAGAGAGTTCAAGTGCAATATCAAGAACAGGATAGTAGACAATAATATCTCCGTTTAATTCCCAATCATCGTAATCTGGTGCGCGTCCATCGTGTTTTTCGCCAGAAGCTAATTCTTTTCCAATTTGCATAATAAAGACAGCACCTTTTAATTTTGCAATATTATATTCTCTTTCTTTTGGTGTCAAAGATGGATACATATCCTCCAATTCTTGAGAAGTAATAAAGAAAATATCTTTTGGAAGAATTTCTTCAATATAATCGTATTGAATCGCCATATATTTCTCTGTTTTTTTCAGGCAACTATAAATAATTCGAACAGCCTCTTTTAAAGTATCTAAGTTACGATCATCTTTATGTATAATTTTTTCCCAGTCCCATTGATCTACGTAAAGGGAGTGAATGTTGTCAGTATCTTCGTCACGACGGATGGCATTCATATCCGTATAAAGACCTTCTCCCTGAGAAAAACCATATTTTTTTAGAGCAAAACGTTTCCATTTCGCAAGGGAGTGAACAATTTCGGCTGGAGAATCATTCTGTTCTTTGATTCCAAAAGAAACTGGGCGTTCATAACCATTTAAATTATCATTGAGACCTGATTGTGGTACTACAAATAATGGTGCTGTCACACGAAGTAAGTTAAGTTGTTTTGTTAATGTCTGTTGAAAAAAATCCTTTACCGTTTTGATAGCAATTTGCGTATCATAGAGGTTAAGTTCTGAATGATAGTCTTTTGGTATAATAAGATGTTGCATATTTGATCCTCCTTCTTTCTTTGAAAATACAATTTAAAATAAGTTTTTAAAATATGAAACGATTTTAACATTAGTTTGATAGTTTTGTAAAGTGATAACTTATTAAAAATAAAATAAGCAGAGAAAAAATATAACGAAAAATAGAGAATGAAAAATTTATATTGGAAACGGAATGCACAGAAAGTGGCTTGAAACTTAGCAATACTTGTTGTTATAATGATAAAAAAATCGAATGAATAACAATTATTGGGGTGATATAGATGAAAATAGACATATTAGAGTATTTGAAATTAGTCGTAAATAGCCATAATGTGGATATGAAAATTGTTGCAAAAGACGAAAGACTATGGATAGGGGAAAGTTTATATCCTATGATGGTTCACAGAATGGAAATCGAAAGGGAAATTGAACAAGGGATTTTATATTATGCATTAGGATTTTTTGAAGAAGAATATTGTATTTTTCGAATACCAGAAGGGGAGGAGAAGGCACTTTATTTTGTTGTTATAGGGCCCTATAAAAAGAACGTTTTTGATCATTATGAATTTCATGAATTGTTAAAAAATCATCAAATAACTCCTTCTGCCTATAAAGAAGTAGAAGAATATTATAACTCTATCCCTATCATAACAAATGATAACGCATGGTTTACTATGATTTCTTCTACTTTAAAATTGCTATATGGAGAAGAACAGATAAAAGTCCAATTTCTAGAAGGGATAAAAAAAGAAGCGGAGAGTGAAAGTTCTCTTCCCTGTACACAAGAAGAGAAGGCGCTGTCCTTTCATCTATTAGAACAGCGATATCAAATTGAACAGGAAATGCTTTTAGCGGTTTCACAAGGAAATACAGAAAAAGCATTAGAGTTTTTAGGGCAATTAAATAAATACCAAATTTCAAGAAGGTATAAGGAAAAAAATCGGAATTATCGGAATTTATTAATTAGCTTTAATACACTTTGTAGAAAATTTGTCGAATCTTCTTGTGTACATCCTGTGTATATCGATGAGTTATCAGCTAAATTTGCAAAGCAAATAGAAACCATTTGTTCCGAGAGAGAAGCTTCTAAATTAAAAATACAAATGATAAGAAAATACTGTATTCTTGTGAAAAATTATTCTTTAAAAGGATATTCTCCGTTTATACAAAAAATTATAAATTATATTGAAATGAATTTAGATGCGGAATTAACATTAAAAGCCATTGCAGAAAAATTTGCCGTTAATGCCAGTTATTTATCCGATATTTTTAAAAAAGAGGTGGGAGAAACGTTAACTTCTTATGTGAATCATAAACGAATCAAGCAAGCCATTTTTTATTTAAATACATCACAAATGCAAGTGCAAGAAATTGCAGGTGAAGTGGGAATTGTAGATCCAAACTATTTTATCAAACTATTTAAAAAAATAGTGGGAAAAACACCGAAAGAATATCGGAATTCTATTTTACTGAAAGCATAAATCTGTTATTTTTACTATTTTGTCCAAAAATTATACCCTTGAATTGATGAAAAATGTGGTAAGATCGTTTTAAACGACGGCAAGTATATTTTGTACAGTTGATTAGGTTTGGATGGAGGAAATAGCAAATGAAGAAGATTTTTATTTCAGGGTTTTCGGATGAAATTAGTTCCGATTTTAATGAACAGTTACGAGTCGTAACAGAATTGGGGATGGAGTACATTTCTTTGAGAAGTGCGGACAGTAAAGGGATTGCAGACTACACAGTAGAAGAAATCAAAGAAACAATATTACCTAGATTACAAAAAGCAGGTGTGAAAGTATCTTCTCTTGGCTCACCAATTGGAAAAATTAAAATTGATCAAGAAGAGGAGTTTCAAACACAATTAAAGCAATTAGAAGAGTTATGTAAAATATGTCATGTACTAGATTGTAACTATATTCGTATTTTTAGTTTTTATATGCCAGATGGGAAAAATCCAGATGATTACAAAGAGGAAGTCATTAAAAAATTAAAAAAATTTGATGAAATTGCAAAAAAATATGACGTTATTTTGATCCATGAAAATGAAAAAGATATCTATGGTGATACAAAGGAACGATGTAAAGTGATTTTGGACGCATTAGGAAGTGAGCACTTCAAAGCCGCATTTGACTTTGCAAATTTTGTTCAGTGTAAGGAAGATCCAGAGCAATGTTTTGAAATGTTAAAGGAACATATCGCTTATATTCATATTAAAGATGCCGTTACAAAGGAAAAAGAAAATGTGCTATGTGGAACGGGAGAAGGAAAGATTCCAGAGCTTTTAGATCGGGCAATTAATGAAGAAGGATATGAAGGATTCTTAACATTAGAGCCACATCTTGTAATCTTTGACTCTCTTCAAACATTAGAAGTAGAAAATGCAGAAAAGATTATTAAGGAAAATAAAGCAAAAGATGGTGCAGAAGCCTATGCAATGCAATTTCATGCCTTACAGGAAATATTGAAAAAAATAGAAAAAAACGATTAACTATTGATAAAAATAGAAAATAATGTCATTGAAAAAGGAGAAGAGAAAATGAAAAAAGTTCGTTTTGGTTTAATTGGGATGGGAACACAAGGAAGTGCTTATGCAGGTTTTTTAACTGGAAAGGCAGGGATGGCAGGAATGCCAGCACCAGAATGTCCTCCTCATTGTACAGTAGGCGCATTATGTGATATCGATCCAGAAAAAGAAGCAATGTGTAAAGAAAAGTATCCAGAACTTCCATTTTTTAAAGATTGGAAGGAATTAGTTAATTCAGGAACTGTAGATGCCGTTATTACAACAGTACCCCATTATTTACATACAGAGATTGCTATCTATTGCTTAGAACATGGAATGAATGTATTGGTAGAAAAACCAGCGGGTGTTTATGCAAAAGAAGTGCGTAAGATGAACGAATGTGCAGCAGCTCATAAAGATGTGGCATTTGGTATTATGTTTAATCAACGTACAAATAAACTATATCAAAAAATCAAAGAGATTGTAGAATCTGGAGAATTAGGAGAAATTCGTCGTTCCAATTGGATTATTAATTCTTGGTGGCGTCCAGATAGTTATTATCGTCAAAGCGATTGGCGTGCAACTTGGGGCGGAGAAGGTGGAGGTGTTTTAGTAAACCAAGCTCCACATCAACTCGATTTATGGCAGTGGATCTGTGGTGTGCCAAATAAAGTATATGCAAAATGTTTATACGGCTGTCATAGAGATATTGTAGTAGAAAATGATGTAACAATTGTAACAGAATATCCAAATGGAGCAACAGGAAGTTTTATCACTTGTACCCATGATCCAAATGGAACCGATCGCTTAGAAATTGATTTGGATAATGGTAAAATTGTGGTAGAGGGAAGCACAAAAGCTACAGTATATCGTTTGAAAAAATCAGAAGATGAATTAAATCGCACCATGTCTATGATGGAATTAGCAAAAATTACATCTGGAAATTCTGCTGGAGGAGAAGGTTTATACACAACGGAAACATTTGAAAATACAGATGGATGGGGTGTACAGCATACGACAGTTATGGAAGATTTTGCACTTCATATTTTAGAAGGAACACCATTATTGGCTCCAGGAGCGGATGGAATCAATGGAGTAAACTTAGCAAATGCTACATTATTATCAAGCTGGTTAGGAAAAGAAGTGGAATTGCCAGTGGATGAAGATTTATATTTAGCAGAACTTAATAAGAAAATTGCACAAGAAGGGAAGTTTCCAACACGTTAATGAGAGGGTTAATCGCATTAACAGCAGAGAAACAATGGGAGGCAGCGTATGAAAAAGGCAGCAGTTATCGGATTAGGCGATGTTTCTCATGTTCATTTAGCAGCAATTGAGAAAAATCCCAATATCGTTTTATGTGCAGTTTGTGATAAAGAGGAATCTATGAGGGGAAAAGCTCCCATAGGAATTCCCTATTATAAGGATTATAAAGAGATGGTAGAAAAGGAAAATCCTGATTGTGTCCATATCTGCCTTCCTCACTATTTACATTATCCTGTGGCAAAAGAATTAGTAAAAATGGGAATTCATGTATTTTGTGAAAAGCCAGTTGCTCTTCATACAAAAGAAGCAGAAGCCTTTGTAAAATTAGAAGAAGAACAACAGGAAGTTCAGATTGGAATTTGCTTACAAAATAGAAGAAATGAAACGGTCGAAATGCTGAAATCTATTATTGAAAGCAAAAAATATGGTGATGTAGTGGGGACAAGAGGCATTGTTCCATGGTATCGACCAGTTTCTTATTACACAACAAAGCCTTGGAGAGGAAAGTGGGAAACCGCTGGTGGAGGCTGTATGATTAATCAGTCCATTCACACTCTTGATTTGCTCTATTATTTGGGTGGTGAAGTTCAAGGAGTAAGAGCCTCTGTCAGTCAAATACTTGGTTATGATATTGAAGTAGAAGATACAGTAACCGCACAGCTTTTTTATAAAAATGGAGCAAAAGGATTATTTTTTGCAACAAATGCCAACCACAAAAATGAATCCGTACAGATTGTTGTCCAGTTAGAACGAGCAGAATTTCGGATTTATGATAATATTTTATATCAAGTTATGGGAGACGGAAGTTGTAATAAACTAATGGAAGATAATAAAATGCCTGGAAGTAAATTTTATTATGGCGCAAGTCATGGAAAATTAATTGATGAATTTTATCGGTCACTGGAAACAGGGAATAGAACTTATGTGAAAGTGAGTGATGCAAAGATGAGTATTGCGCTCATTGATGCCATTCAAATGGCTGGCAAAACAGGAAACTATGTTACAATATAAAATCAAAATAATAAAGTAAAAATTGCTTAGATTTATGAAAACGGGAGGGTCTGTTATGAAAAAAGGATTAATTGGTATTCAAATGAGTACAATTAAGAAAAAAATAGAAGAACTTGGTGCATACGAAACATTGAAAGCCTGTGCAGAACTAGGATATCATTGCGTAGAAATTTCTCAAGTTGCAATGACACCTGAAAATGTAGCAGGAATGAAAAAGGCTTGTGATGAATTTGGGATTAAAGTGGCTGCTTGTAGTGCTTCTTTAGAACCAACGATGCCAGGAATGCCAGGCGAGTTTTTAATGAGTGATTTTGATAAAATAGTAGCAGATTGTAAAACATTAAACTGCGATATGCTTCGAATTGGAATGTTACCAATGACTTGCATGGGAAATAGAGAAAAGGCATTGGATTTTGTAAGAAGAGCAGATGAAATGGCTGGTAGACTAAAAGAACATGGAATCGATCTTTATTATCACAATCATCATATTGAATTTGTAAAATATGATGGAGAATATTTGTTAGATATTATCAAAAACAACACAAAATATATGGGATTTGAATTGGATATTCATTGGATTCATAGGGGTGGAGAAAATCCAGTTGAATTTATTAAAAAATATGATGGAAGAATTCGTCTATTGCATTTAAAAGACTATCGCATTGCGGAAGTCAAACTTCCAGAAGGTGGTTATGATCCAGATACTTTTATGCAGGCGTTTACAAGTAATGTACAATTTGCAGAAGTGGGAGAAGGAAACCTTCCAGTAAAAGAATGTATGGAGACGGCATTAACATGTGGCAGTGAGTATTTCTTAATTGAGCAAGATGATACTTATGGAAGAGATCCATTTGAAAGTTTAAAAATTAGTCGTGACAATCTAATAAAATTAGGATATGAAGATTGGTTTACATTATAAGATTAAAAAAATAATCAATCATTATAAGTGTTGTATCTATTAAGAGAAAGGATTATATAAAAGGCACCTTTCCGATTTTATGAATAGAAGTGTTTCAGCTATTAGTCATAGAAGGAAAGGTGCCTTTTTTGGTTGGTGTAAAGGGTTTATAATGTTGATGACTGACATAAGTCATAGAAACTCGTTTCACGAGTTTCTCATTGGTAAAAAAAATGAAAAAATAATATTGACATGAAAATAAGAATATGGTAACATATAAAACATCGCTGAAAAAGAACGAAAAACATCTAAAGAAGTAAAAAAAGATGAAAAAAAGTTCTTGACAAGATAGAATAAATAAGATATAATAAATAAGCTGTTTCGAAAGAAACAAAAGAAAATTGATAATTGAATAATGAAACAACCTT
>CAJMOB010000020.1:0-61601 GCA_905214925.1 uncultured bacterium
TATTATTATACGCTATTTCTCGTCAAAAATCAACCATTTGTTGTGACAGAGCCTTTATTTTTATAACGGTCTTGATATGGAACTCTATACTGCAATAGAAGGAAATCCAGCAGCAGAAATTATATTGAAACCAAAAGAAGAAATTTTGATGACTTTACCATATTCAGTTTCTGATTTATATTTTGAAAAGAATCAGTGGGAGACATTAGAGGAAAATTTGTTTTACTTAGTAGAAGAACGTTATCCTGAAAAAATATGCTGGGAAATATAAAAGGAAATATTAGGGAAAACATTTATTTATTTCCCTAAATATGATATAATAGTTTGTATAAAAATATAAATAACAAACTGATTTGTAAAAAGGCAACGAGCCACACGGGAGCATTTGTGCTTACATATGGAGACTACCTGTAAACGTGAAAAGTTTGCAAAGCGTATTTCTCAGTTTTTTAAAAGCGTACAAAAAATTAATGGGAATGGGAAACAAGGAAAGGAAAGAGAATAATGAATCAGGAATTTAAAAGGTTGTCAAAAACAGAATTGGAATTTATGAAAGTGATTTGGGATAATCCAGATGGTATTTTAAGTGAAAGTATTTTTCAAAATTTCAAACAGGCGAGAACAACACAGAGCAATGTATTGAGAACTCTTGTGCAAAAAGGCTGTGCAGAAGTGGTGAAGGAAGGATTACATACTCGTTATTTTCCAAAGTTGTCACAAGAAGAATATGAAGAATTACTTTCAAAACAAAAAGTAGGAAAGTTAGAAGGGATTATCCTATCATTTTTCCAAAA
The DNA here is from genome assembly GCA_905214925.1 of uncultured bacterium. Classification (GTDB taxonomy): domain Bacteria; phylum Bacillota; class Clostridia; order Lachnospirales; family Lachnospiraceae; genus Scybalomonas. The sequence goes on from CAJMOB010000020.1 coordinate 795, forward strand.
GAAGAAGTTAAATGACAAGGAGATTGATGAAGTAAAGGAGTTTTTAGAACAGTTAAAAGATGAATGAAGTTTTTGTTGGATTGATAACAATATCGATAGCAGGAAGTTTTCTGTTTGTCGTATTTATGCTATTTGATCATTTGGGTTGTATCAAAAGTTTTGTGTGGCAGTATGTAGTTATGAAAGGGTTGCTATTATTTTTTCTAGTTCCAGCGGTTTTATTTCCTTTTTTATATTTTTGGGAAAGGCAGCCACAGGAAGTGATTATGGAAGGAGATGATCTTACACACTGGACTCTTTACGAAGCAAATATAAGCAATATTCTTGAAAAAGATTGGAGTCATTTCACTATTTTGTTTTTTATTATTTGGCTCATTGGTTTTTGTTTTGTATTTGTAAGAGGCGTTATAAAAGATAAAAGAGCGATTGAAGAGATGTCAATTTTGGCAAAAAAAGAGGAAAGCAAAGAAATACTTGAAATACAAGATAGAATTCAAAAGGAACTAAAAATTAAAAAAGAAATTCCAATCTATCGAAGTACATTAGTGAGTTCTCCGTGTATTACAGGGTGGAAAGAAACAAAGATTTTTCTTCCTAAAGTTTCCTTTTCCAATAAGGAAATAGAATTATTACTAAAGCATGAACTATATCATTATAAGAAGAGAGACATTATTTATAATTTTCTAATTGCTATTTTCTGGGGAATTCATTGGTTTAATCCAATTATATGGATTTTTACTGCTCAAATTTATAATTTTTGTGAAGTTGCTTGTGATCAATTCGTATTAAATGGTACATCAAAAGGGGTAAGAGAGTTATATGCAAATCTTTTGATTAAAATAGCAGAAGTACCAAATAAAAGAAAATATGGATTGACTAGCTTTACAAATGAAGATACAAAATTTATGAAAAGGAGAGTTTATTTTATTATGAAAAGTACGAAGAGGAAAAAGGGTCTATCATTGATTGCTGTTGCATTAGGAGTTGTTTTAGCACCAACTGCGACTTATGCATCAGCAGTGGGAGTTACGAACGTTTATGACAAAGTTTTAGAAAATACAGGAGTGTTTTATGAACAGCCAAAAGAAGTTCAAGAGATAAAAGAGTTTGTTGAACCAGAATTTATTCCAGATATTGTAACATTTTCTATAGAGGAAAGGGGAACAACAACAATAAGTTTTGATATGGCAGGAAATGGAAGTGCAGAATCTAAGTATTTTAGTGTAAAAAAAGGGGAACAATTACAGATTACTCTTATGGGAGAAAAAGTCAGTGATAAATTTAAAGTAGAAGTAATATTTAATAATAAAGTACAGGCTAGTAAAACTTCTGTAGAGGGAGATGTAAGATTTAGCTATATAGCAAAGTCAGCAGGGGATTATAAGTTGAAAATTAAGAATTTAGAAAGTGAGAAAATAAGCGTTGTAGGCAGAATAAATATTGGCTAAAAACATCTAGTTTGTATTTTTTAAAAAAATACAAACTAGATGTTTACATTTATGAAAAGTTATGCTAAATTATAATTGTAAAATATTATTGTATAAATGACGATAATATTTTTTTTATTTTGTTAAAAATCATGATTTTTATATAATATTAAAGTAAATCAAATCTAATTTTATAGTTAAGTTAGATTTCTTTATGAGAAAATGATAAGTTAGAAACAATATCTATATTAGTTTGTGATAACTGTTCACAGATATGAAAAATTCGTAAAGAAGATTTTTTAGTATTGCTGTGAAATACATTTCTTAGGTCTTACATATGATAAAAGAATGTGGGAGTATATTATATATTCCTATGTGATGAATGGATATAGACATGGAAAATTTAAAATATATATTTTAAATTTTTCATGTATCATTTATTGACTAGGAGGAAAATCATGAGAAAAAGAAAACTATGGAACAAGACATTATCGATTATGTTAGCAACTACAATGATTGCAACATCAGGTGTTGTATCAAAGACATCTATGACATACGCTGGAGAGAGTAAAGAATATATTGTTATGGCGGAAAATAGACAAGAACTTAACTCTTTTATGGAACAATATGGTGATAAAATTGTGGAAGAAAAGTCAACAGATTTGTTAGAGAAAGGCAATATGACAGTAATTGATATGACGGAAGCTGAAGTAGCTAGTATTGTTAGCACTTTCGATGATGATGGACTCATTATTGAAGAAAATATGACAGTAACTGCTATGGCAGAAGAGTCAAATGAAGTTAGAGAGACTTTAGAAGAAGAATCAGATCCTCAGCAGACAACTTGGAATATTAAAGCAGTAAATGCCTCTCCGGAAGAGTTAAATACAGTTACAGGGTCTGCAATTGCAAAAACAATGGATAATAGTTCTAATATAAAAATAGCAATTATTGATTCAGGTATAGATGCTCTTGGAGAAGTAGAACCCGTAGAACGTATTAATTTGACACCAGCATTTGGTGAGGGAGAAGAAAAAGAAGTAGTAAGTCCGATTTTTGAAGATGTAACTGGACATGGTACAAGTGTGGCCGGTATCATCAGTGCAGCGGATGATGAGTATGGACTAGTTGGTATTAATCCAAATGCTCAATTATATGATATTAAAGTATTTGATGAAGCAAATAATGCACCATTGAGCAGAATTTTAGAGGGGATTCAATGTGCAATGGAACATGATGTAAATATTTTAAATATGAGTTTTGGAACACCGGTTAGTTCTGAAATTTTCCATCAAAAAATTGCTAATGCTTATCATCAGGGGATGTTATTAATTGCGGCATCAGGTAATAATGGAGTGGTAGAATATCCAGCGGCTTATGATGAAGTTATGGCAGTTGGAGCAACAACTGAAAAAAATAAAGTGGCAGATTTTTCTATAACAGGAACAAAATCAGAAATTGTAGCACCAGGAGCAGCAGTTTTAACAAGTGGTTTATTTGGCGGATATGGAGTAGCAAATGGAACAAGTATCTCAGCTCCTCATGTATCAGCAGCAGCCTCTTTGCTTTGGGCAAAGGATACAACGAAAAGTAATGATTTTATTCGTCAATTATTGAATCAATCTGCTAGAAAACTAGAAGATGAAAATTCAGGCAATGGTCTCTTAGATGTTACAAAAGCCTTTGAAATCTATGATCAATTTGCAGAAGTATATGAACCAGGAAAAGTAGAATATAAAGAGATTCCGGAAAATGAAGATGCTTTGGAAAGCTTTGACGAAAATTATGTTGTAGGTTCTTGGACAAGTGCAGGGCATGATGCTGCTCTTGATAATACACAAAAAGATCCAGCATATGCTTTGACAACAGCTGATTTATCAGTGGTAAAATTAGGAGGAACGGCACCAGATCAATCTGCATATGGATTGGCAGGAATGAAAAAGTATCCACAACTTCATGGGTATTTCTATGAATTAGGTGCAGATGGAGAATCAAGAATCTATGCTAACTATATGTCTTCTTATATTTACTTAACTCAGATGGCTCTAGGATTTCCAAATACAAAGACAAATAGCAATACATATACAAAACCAACCAAGCCTTCATTTATGACAGATTATGATTATAATAAAATAAATGGTATTGCAACAGCTTCTAAATTTGGAGGAGTTTCTTGGAGTACAGTATTAAAAAATAATGCAGTGACAGATAGAAATAAAAGATTATTTATGTATGGAGTTGCTCTTCATACAGTTACAGATTTATTTGCACATAGTACAACGATAAAAGGGGCAGATGGAACATGGAAATATATCACTCACGCCACAAATCAAGATGGGGATGAAACCCCAGATGCTGATGATAATGATTATTATCCAAATCGTTTTACTTGTGCAAAAAGAATGGCAAGACAAGTTGTAAAAAGAATAAAAGGGAATACAAAAGGGAGTTTAGAAGATTTTATTAATGCTTTAGAAGATTATTTGGGTAAATTTAAAATTCCTTCTTATTCGAATAAAGCAGAGGCTGTTGATTCTACTTATTATAATGCGAATAAGGCGGCTTTTGATCAAATAGTGAATTAAAAATTTTTAATATTTCGTAACTAGAAGAAAACGAGGTGAGCTATGTGAGAAATAAGAAAAAGATTTTTGGTTTTATAGTGCTTAGTTGTATGTTGCTAATACCCACTTCTGTATTTGCCAATGAATTAGGACAAGAGAATGCACAATCTGAACAAGCACAACAATCTTTTCAAATCGAAGGTACCGTGTTAGTGAAATATAAAGGTACTGAAGAACACGTTATTATTCCTGATACTGTAACAGAGATTAAAGAAAAGGCATTTTATGACTGTGATAAGATGAAAAGTATCGAAATTCCGAACACCGTTACAAAGATTGGAAATTCAGCCTTTGCTCGCTGTGATGGTTTAGAAAAGGTTATCTTGCCAAATCAGTTAAAAAGGATAGAATATTCTCTGTTTGAACTTTGTAGAAATTTAAAAGAAGTTGTAATTCCTAAATCTGTAACAGTCATTGAAAATGTAGCATTCCAAAGTTCAGGAATACAGAATATTGAAATTCCAAATAGTGTTACAAAAATTGGAGATATGGCATTTTTTGCTTGTCGTAATTTAGAAGAAATGGTCTTACCAAATCAGCTAAAGAAAATTGAGCCTAATCTGTTTGAAGAATGTACGAATTTAAAGAAAGTAGTCATTCCAGATTCTGTGACAGTGATTGGGGATGATAGTTTTCGAGTTTGTGAAGCATTGGAGACATTGAATATACCAAAGTCAGTAAAGAGAATTGACGGAGGATTTTCAGAGGAAAGCCCATGGTGGAAAGAACAAGTGAAAAAAAGTCCACTTGTAATTATTAATGATAATTTAGTAAAAGTGAGTGGCTATAAGGAAGAAGATGGTGAAAAGCTAGTCATTCCAAAAGGTGTGAAAAGAATTTCGAAGTATGCATTTACTGGAAAGGGAACAGCCTATATTAAAGAGATTGAAATCCCAAATACAGTAACCGCCATTGGACGGGCTGCTTTTTTATCAAAAGGGATAAAAGAAATTGAAATTCCAGATTCTGTTACAAAAATGGGAGGGTTTGTTTTTGAAGATTGTAAAAAATTAGAGAAGGTAAAACTGTCAAGGAATTTAAAGGAAATTCCAGAACATACCTTTGATGATTGTCGGTCTTTAAAACAAATTACGATTCCAGAAAGTGTAACAAAGATAGGAACAAATTCTTTTTTTAATTGTCTTCGATTGAAAGATATTGTTGCATCAGAAAAGGTGAAAGAGGAATATGTATTTTATCCAGAAGGAGTCGTGATTCATGCTCCAAAAGGCTCTTATATGGAAAAGTCTGCAAAAGATTCTGAGGTAACTTTCAAACCACTAGCAATCAATAAGAAAACAGCTACAATTAAAGTAAAGAAAACCGTTCAATTAAACGTAGGAACGGATACAACCTTTACCACATGGAAGTCAAGTAATCCTTCTATTGCCTCTGTCAACGGTTCTGGAAAGGTAACTGGTAAGAAGAAGGGGACGGCAACGATTACAGGAATTTTATATGGTAAGAAATACACTTGTAAAGTAAAAGTTAGCTAATTATAAGGGAAAAGCATAATGATGAAATAAGCCTTATTATTTCGTTTGTATTAAAAATGTATGGTACAATGAAAATAACCATATTCTTTGGAATGGAAAGAGTATGGTTATTTTTTTCGTAACCATGCACCCAATTTCTAAGTGAAGTATAAGGAACAGAGTATTTTTTAGATAAGAATTTAAATCCACCTTCCCCTGAAAGACATGAATGCAGATGGAGTTTCTGTTTTCTGGTACATATGGTATAATAAATATATGGATAAAAATGGTGTATTTCATATTGCAATGAGAAATGGATTTTCTGAGGCACGTCCTTTTGTTGAGGTTTTTAGTAAACAATATGGAATGACACCGTTTCGATATAGAAAAGAAAGAAAATATTGATAGGGAATAAAGAAGGAGCCAGAAAGAGAATGCTACAAAAATGGAAAATAGAAGAAAAAGATGGTTATAAAAGGATTGAAAATGAAGGAGGAGCAGAGTTAGGAATTGCTTCAAACAGTAAAGTAAATGTTCTTACCGTAGATGGATATGCCTTTAAAGACTTTTTAGGAAATGGACAACTGTTACCATACGAAGACTGGAGGCTTTCTTATGAAGAGCGTGCAAGAGATTTGGCGGCTCGTCTTTCGATTGAAGATATTGCAGGTCTTATGTTATATAGCGCCCATCAAATCATTCCAGCAAAAGGAGAATTAGCGGAAGTATTTGGAGGAACATATGATGGAAAAGCTTTTGATGAAAGTAAAGTAAATCCATGGGATTTAACGGATCAGCAAAAGGAATTCATTGTAAAGGATAGAGTGCGTCATGTACTTGTTATGAAGTTAGAGGATACCGAAACAGCAGTTCGCTGGAATAACAACATACAGGCATTAGCAGAAAGTTCAGGATATGGAATTCCGATTAACAATAGTACCGATCCAAGACATGGGGTAGGCTCTACTGCAGAATATATGGGAGTGACAGGTGAGCCGATTTCCAAATGGGCAAATGGAATTGGATTAACTGCCGCATTTGATGTGGATGCGGTAAAAGAATTTGGAGAAATCGGTGCAAAAGAATATCGTGCATTAGGAATTACAACGGCACTCTCACCTCAGATTGACTTAGCAACGGAGCCAAGATGGATGCGGTTTGCTGATACGTTTGGAGAACATACGGATATGACGATTGCGATGACAAAAGCATATTGTGATGGATTCCAAACGACAAAAGGAACAAAAGATGGATGGGGAAAAGATAGTGTCAATACGATGGTCAAACACTTTCCAGGAGGCGGACCTTGTGAAGCCGGAAGAGATGCTCATTATGCCTATGGAAAATATGCCGTTTATCCAGGAAATAATTTTGCGGAACATTTAAAACCATTTACAGAAGGGGCGTTTTCGTTAGAGGATGGTACGAAAAAAGCGAGTGCTGTTATGCCATATTATACGGTTTCTTATGGAATTGATAAAAAATATGGGGAAAATGTGGGAAATGCCTATAACAAATATTTGATTCAAGATTTGTTAAGAGAAGAACTTGGATACGATGGTGTTGTATGTACCGACTGGGAGATTACCCATGATATCGGCAAGACGGAGGAAGAGTTTGCTGGAAAATGTTGGGGTGTTGAAAGTCTTAGCGAGGGAGAACGACACCTAAAGGCATTGGAAGCAGGTGTGGATCAATTTGGAGGGAATAATGATGTAGAACCAGTATTGGAAGCCTATCAGATGGGCTGTGCGAAATATGGAGAAGAAGTTCTGCGTAAGCGATTTGAACGCTCTGCTTATCGTTTGTTGTTAAATATTTTCCGAACAGGATTGTTTGAGAATCCATATCTTGACTTGGAACAGTCTTTAAAGACGGTTGGTTGTCAAGAATTCGTAGAAAAAGGATATGAATCTCAGCTAAAATCGATTACCTTATTAAAAAATAAAAACAGTATATTGCCAGTAAAAGAAGGGTTAAAGGTTTATATTCCAAATCGTCATATTCGTCCATATCTAAATTTTATGAGTGCTTATACAAACGATGAAGAAGTAGAACCAGCAGGAAAACGCTATGCGACAAACTATTTTACAGTAGTTACGACACCGGAAGAAGCAGATTTTGCTCTCTGCTTGATTGAATCTCCGATATCCGTAGGATACGATCCAAAAGACAGGGAACAAGGAGGAAATGGATACGTGCCAATTACGTTGCAATATCGTCCATATGAAGCAAAAAATGCAAGAGCGGTTAGTATTGCAGGAGGAGATCCATTAGAAAACTTTACAAACCGAAGCTACAAAGGAAAGAAAAATACGGCTGCCAATGAAGAAGATTTGGATTTGGTGATTCGAACAAAAGAGCAAATGGGAGAAAAGCCAGTAGTTGTATCCATTTCGTTAAAAAATCCAATGGTTATGGCAGAAGTAGAACCATATGCAGATGCATTGTTAGTTGACTATGGAGTGCAGCCAGAAGCCGTACTTGATGTAGTTACTGGAAGATTTAATCCAGTTGGACTGTTGCCAATCCAATTGCCAATGGATATGGAAACCGTGGAAATGCAGGATGAAGATGTGGCATTTGATATGGAGTGTTATGAAGATAGTGAAGGTCACCGTTATGATTTTGGATATGGTATGAATTTCGAAGGAGTTATTTTCGATGAGAGAACAAAACGCTATAAACGATAAAAAAATAATCGAAGGATCATGATTGGTAAAAACAAGTATAAAATGGGAGGAAAGCAAAATGGCAAAACAATTTAATTTTGATGATTTACCAGTAGTAGAAACAAAAAGAGGAAAACTTCGTGGATATCAAAGCGAGGGAACGTATATTTTTAAAGGAATTCCTTATGCAAAAGCACAACGTTTCCAACAGCCAGTGGCAGTGGATCCTTGGGAAGGAGTCAAAGAGGCAACTTCTTATGGATTTGTATGTCCAATGTTACAACAAGACAACCCACAAGGAGAATTATTAGTACCTCATCGTTATTGGCCACAAAATGAAAATTGTTTGAATTTAAATATTTGGACACAGACATTAGAAAAAGGGGCAAAAAAGCCAGTTCTTGTTTGGATTCATGGTGGGGCATTCTCTATGGGAAGTTCCATTGAACAAAAGGCGTACAATGGAGAAAATATGAGCAAATATGGCGATGTTGTGGTTGTCAGTGTGAACCATCGCTTGAATATTTTAGGATATTTGGATCTTTCTCAATATGGAGAAAAATATGCGGATTCTGCTAACATGGGACAAGAGGACTTGATTGCGGCCCTCTCTTGGGTGCAAGAAAACATTGAAGCGTTCGGTGGAGATAAAGAAAATGTAACTGTATTTGGACAGTCAGGCGGTGGAATGAAGATCAGTGCGTTGTTGCAGATGCCAAAAGCAGATGGTTTATTCCAAAAAGGAATTATTATGAGTGGGGTAGCAGGAGATCTGATGACCTACTCTACAAAAGATTCTACTCCACTCATTCAGGCATTATTAAATGAACTTGGATTAAAAGAAGATGAAGTAGAAAGATTAGAAACCATTCCTTATTACGAACTAGCAAATGCTTATAATAAAGTGAGTCCAGCACTTGCTATGCAAGGAGAATATATTGGCTGTACACCAAAACCAAACGCTTATTATAAAGGAGAAGGAACAGAAGTAGGATTTCGTAAAGAAGCAACCAATGTGCCACTTATGGTAGGAACGGTATTTGGAGAGTTTGCCATGGTTCCACTTCCATTCTTTAAAGATGAAGTACCAGAAGAATGCATAAAAGAGATTTTAACCCAAAGATTTGGAGCGGGCACAGAAGAATTGATCGAAGAATTTAAAAAAGTGTATCCAAACAAAAATATAGCAGATTTATTGACCTTAGATATAATCTTCCGTTGTCCAGCAAAACAATTCGTAAAAGAGTTTGCAAAGGCAGGAGGAACAGCATATTCTTATTTATTTGCCTTAGAGTTCCCGTATCATCATAATAAAACAGCATGGCATTGCTCTGATATTCCATTTGTATTCCATAATACAGAACTTGTACCAGTGGCAAATATTCCAGAAGTGTCCGATAAGTTAGAAGAACAGATGTTTAAAGCTGTCATCCAGTTTGCAAGAACAGGCAATCCAAACCATGATTTCATTCCAGAGTGGAAGGCATCAAAAGAGGGGGATGAAGCTACGATGGTATTTGATAGAGAATGTGAAGTTCGCCACAATTTCGATGATCGTTTATTACAGCTTCATATTGCAGCATCACCAAAGTTTGATCTTATGGCAATGATGGCAGAGATGTCTGATCAAATCCAACATTAATAATATTTGTGGATAAGCAATAAGATAGAGAATATCGCTTCAAGAAATATTGGGGGCTTGAAGCGATAAAAGTATAGAAACTAAAGGAGATATGGTATGAAAGAAAAAATAGGGATTGGAGAAAACTGGCTTATGGTTGTGGGGATTTAGCAAGTAATCTTGTCTTAGTTTTAACAGGAACAGCGCCAGAAAATGCAAAGATTATTCAAGGAACCATTGCCGCAGCGGTTATCAAGGAAATTATTGCAGTAATTGTGGCGAAAAAAGGATTTGAATGGGCAGGAGAATTTGAGAAGCAAAAGGAGGTATAATGAGTCAGATTCAATATCGAGCAATAGAAAAAAGAGATTACGAAGCCGTTTGTGAGATTATAAATCAAAGTTTTTATTTATATGCCTATATAAAAAAAGAAAAAGTTTTGGAAGAATTTAAAAAGAACTATATTTATGGATGTCTTGCAGAGGCAACCTATACTTGTGTAGCAGAAAAAGATGGAGTTATCGTTGGTATTATTATGGGAAATGCAAAAGCAAAATATAGTATTGTTCAACATATGTTACCAGTGATAAAAATGATTTATCATAGTTGGAGAATGAAATGCCTAGGGAAAAAAGAGGAAGGTGTGAAAACTTTTCAACATCTTCATGAAATTTATCATTCCTTTAATAAAAAACATAAAGGAATGTTTGATGGCGTATTAACATTATTTGCTGTATCAAAAGAGGCAAGAGGGTTTGGGATTGGAAAACGGCTTTGGAGGAGACTTTATGACTACTTAAAAGAAAATAATGTTCATCAGATCTATCTTTATACCGATTCCAATTGTAATACAGGATTTTATGATAAACAAGGATTTCGTCGTATAGAAGAAGAGACATTAAATGTAGTAAGAGAAGGAAAAACAGTTCCTATGGCAATCTATCTTTATGAATATAAAATAATGGTTTAAATGTGTATTGAAATACAAAAAACAGCTGGTCATTCGTTACAATGGCGAGCTGTTTTTTATCGTTTAAAAATTTTTTCGATAGCTATGTAAAAAGAAAAAGCAAAGAATTGTGCACAGTAATTCCGTTATTGGGAATGCAAGCCAAATTCCTGTCATCTGGAGGAAAGAGGAGAGAAGAATAACCACTGCGATGATACCAATCGCCCCTCGGAAAAAGGATAAAATAAAGGCTTTCTTTGCTTGTTCTACAGCACTAAACCAAGCGGTAGAAACAATGTTAATACCAGCAAAAAAGAATCCAATGAAATAAAGGCGAAGTCCAGTAAAGGCAAGGGTTCTAAGTTGTTCCTCTTGCTCACTGTTAAAAATGGCGATAAGTGGATCTGTAAAGATATAAATGCCAAGAACAATGAAAATACCAAGGACAAAGGCAGTGATACAAGAGAAAGAATAGAGTTTTCTCACGGAAAGAGAATCTCCTTTTCCATAATAGGAACTAATGAGTGGCTGGCTTCCCTGTGCAATTCCTGTAAATACGGCAACGGAAATTAGGGAGAGGTTTGCAACGATTCCATAAGCAGCAACACCTGTATTTCCTGTATAGTGCAAGATCAATAAATTAAAGATAATGAGTACGATTCCCGAAGAAAATTCATTGATAAAGGAAGAAATTCCAAGGGAGATAATATTTTGTAATGAGCGGAAGGAAATACAGTTTCTTTGAAAATGAAAATGGAGTTGATGTTTTGGATTGAAAAAATGACTTATCAAGATCAATAAACTGATGACAGGAGAAAGCCCTGTTGCAAAAGCAGCACCAAACATTCCCATATTCAGAGGAAACATAAAGACATAGTCTAAAATAATATTGGAAAAACTTCCTGTTAGCATTGCTATCATAGATAGTCTTGGGGCAAAATCGTTTCGAATATAGGCAATGAATATATTATTTAAAAGGAAAAAAGGAGCAAAGCTCATAATCGTTTTTAAATATATACTCGTGTTTGGTAATATTTCTTCTCTTGCACCAAGCATATAAGCAATAGGAGTGGAGCAAAAGATACCAATGAGAAGAAAACAAATACCAAGTATCACTCCAAGGAAGATGGAGAAAGCAAAGATATTATTTGCCTTTTCTTTTTGTTGCTGGGATTGGTAAATGCTATATCGAGTCGAACCACCAATTCCAATCATAATCCCAAGAGCGCTAATTAAGCTATAAACAGGAATAGCAATATTTAAAGAAGTAAGACCAGTACCTCCTAATTTAGCAGAGATAAAATAAGTATCTGCTAAAATGTAGAAGGAAAGACCTAACATTCCTAAAATGTTAAAACATACGTATTTGGAAAATTCTTGTTTTAATGATTTCATAGTAACACCTCATCCTAATTTAATAAAAGTTCATATAGCTAAAAAAAGTACCTAAACACATACCTCCAAAGACCTACGGGCATATGTTCAGATACTTTTTTCCGTTTACCCGGTGGCAAACGGGAGTATTTGCGTGGAAGGCATAAGTCAAGCGGAAATGTTTACATTTCCATTTGACGCCGCCCACGAACGTGAGAAACTCGTGCAACGTGTTCCTCATCGTTTTATGATATTTTTTTGAATTTTTGTAAGTGGAGTATAGCACAAGAGAGACATTTGGTCAATTGTAGAATAGAAAGATTTGACATTTTGCTATATCCATCTGTCATTTTTCTATTTTACTTCCTTTGTTTAAAATGTATAATGAATGCTATGAAAAAGAGATATTTGCTATTCAAAATGTTGAGAAAGGTTTTCTCGAAATTCAGAAGGAGAAATGCCAGTTTCATTGCGAAACATTCTAGAAAAAGCAAGGGAGTCTGGGTATCCAACGGAGAAAGCAATGTCCTTTATCAATTGATTTGTAGAAGCTAGTAAATATTTTGCTTTTTCTACTCGATAATTGAGCAAATATTTTTGTGGAGATAAATGAAGCTTCTTCGTAAAAATATGAAACAGATAGGAACGAGTAATTCCGATATAATCAGCAATATCCTGAATATGGATTGGATGCATATAGTTCATTTGAATATATTGGAGCGCGTGTTCAAAATACGTTTCGGAAGAATAATCATGCTCTTGGTGAACACCATGAGACGTTTTATTCGACTCAGTTAGGAGAGAAAAGAGTGAAAATAATAGGCTGACACGTTTTAACTCATTGGTAATTGTGAGTTGGTGTGTTTTTAACATTTCCTCAATAAGAGAAGAAAATTGTTCTGGAGAAAGAATGGTGTCGCGAACATAGCTGTTATGAAAGCCAGCTTGTCGAACATATTGTTCTGCTTTATTTCCTTGAAAGCTGATAAAAGCATATGTCCAAGGGTTAGAAGGTTCTGCATAATAATGGGAGACTGTATTTGGAGGAATTAGAAAAATTTGACCACGTTTTAAATGATATAGTAGGTTATCAATTTCAAAATACCCAGCACCGTCTAGTATAAAGTGCATGTGATACTGGGGGCGCATTTTTGGTCCCCAACTATGAGTGCTTGGACAATGTTGAATACCGCATCTTGTAAGATATAAATCATTTGTTTGATGTTCAATGTGATCAAGGCATTGAAAACCGACAACATCATAATAAATATTTGTGTTCATGTTGGACCTCATTTCGCATAGTTTGGTGAAGTTTGTTCTATTCATAGCATAAGAGGATTTTAAAGAGATGTCAAGTGAAGCAAAAGGGAATCAGCTATAATTTTCTTTGGAGTAAAATTTTTTACTAGAAATTTATAATTTGGGAGGTAGAGAAATGAAAGTAATGTGGAATGGACAAGGGAGTATTGAGCATATTTGCAAACATTTAGAGGATGGAAGAAAAGAAATGAGCATTTCTGTGAAACCTTCATTAAAAGCAATTGATGAAAAGGTTGTAATTACAACAGAATGGAATTTTCCAGTAATCGATATTGCAGGAAGATGGCATCCAGTTTGTAAATTTGATCGAAGTCTTAGAGCCGATTGGAGTTATGGCGATAGAGTTATGAGTTCCATTTCAGCGCCGGTCATTGCCTTTTTTAATGAAGAGGGGAAAAATAGAGGAACTTTTGCTGTTTCTGAAACAAAGAAAGAAGTTAAGATGAAATTCGGTGTCCATGAAGAAGATGGAACAATGAAATGTGTGATTGAAATTCAAGCGGGTATTTTAGAGGAGAAAGAATATCAGATTAAAATTTTAATGGATGAAAGAGATGTTGCCTATGAGGAAGCATTGCGAGGAGTTACCTCTTGGTGGAAAGAGGAGTGTCAGTTACAAGAGGCGATGATTCCTAAGAGTGCAAAAGAGCCAATGTATTCATTTTGGTATTCTTTTCATCAACAATTTACTGCAGAGGAGATCGAAGAGGAATGTCGTCTTGCAAAGGAGATGGGATTTAAAGCGGTTATTGTTGATGATGGATGGCAGACGGATGATACGAATCGAGGCTATGGTTATTGTGGGGATTGGAAAGTAGCAGAAGGCAAAATAAAGGATATGAAACAACATGTTCAAAAAGTTCATGGGATGGGAATGAAATATCTTCTCTGGTTTAGTGTTCCTTATGTTGGTTATTACTCTAAAATGTGGAATTTATTCCATGATAAGTTAATTGCAGTGGATGAAGAACAAAAAACAGGAATTTTAGATATTCGATATCAAGAGGTTCGAGAATATTTAAAAAATATTTATGTAACAGCAATCAAAGAATGGGATCTAGATGGATTAAAGTTAGACTTTATTGATGAATTTTATGAAAGAGAATCCACTCCAAAATCAAATGACAAGATGGATTGCAGTTGTCTCCAAGAAGCACTGAATTTATTATTACAAGAGACAATGGTAGCATTAAAAGCAATCAAAGAAGATGTATTAATTGAATTTCGACAACGTTATATTGGACCTACGATTCGCCAATATGGAAATATTTTAAGAGTTGGCGACTGTCCAAATTCTGGAATTAGCAATCGTGTGGGAATTATAGATTTAAGATTATTAAGTGGAAACACTGCGGTTCATTCTGACATGGTGATGTGGAATCAGGGGGAACGAGCAGAAGAGGCAGCTCTTCAGATCATCAGTTGTTTATTTGGAACATTGCAGTTTTCTGTACGACTGGATCGGATGACAGAAGAACAAAAACGTATGGTTCAAAATTATATGAAATTCGCAAAACAACATAAAGATGTGTTACAAGAAGCTCCAATTGAAGCAAAAGAGCCACACAACTTATATCCAGAAGTTCGTGGATATAAAGAAGAAAAAGAAGTCATTGTTTGCTATTCTGGTAATCGTGTTGTTTCTGTTAGAAATGAATATGAAAAAACGATTATTGTAAATGGGACAAAGACAAAGAGCATTGTTGTAAAGATGGAAAAAGAGGAAGTAAGACAAGTAACCGTTATGGATTGTTTTGGAGATGTGATCAAACAAGAACAACAGCTTTTGACAGGAATTCAAGAAATTCCTTGTCCTGTGGGAGGACGTATTGAGCTGTTCAAATAAAATAAATGGAGGTATTAATTATGAGAGAATGGATGAAAAAAGTGGTAACTGTAGGTTTGGTAGCTGGGATGACAATGTCTCTTTTAACAGGATGTGGAAGTAAAAACAATGATTCAGGTAAGAGTGGAGATGGAAAAGTTCATTTACGTTTTTCTACTTGGGATGATGCAGAAGAGCTGGATAATCAGCAGGCCAGAGTGGATCGCTTTAATGAAAGTCAAGATAAAATTGAGATTACATTAGAAGCTTATGGAAAAGACTATGATACAAAAATCTCTGCTGGTATGGGAGCAGGGGATGCACCAGATATTATGTATATGTGGGATTATCCAACTTATGGAGATAATTTGGAACCTTTGGATTCCTTTATTGAAAAGGAGGGTCAAGAATATAAAGACAATTTTTATGAAGCATTATGGCCATATAACTCAAAAGATGGTGTTACCTATGGTATTCCAGTAAGTGCAGTTACCTCTTGTTTGTATTACAACAAAGATATTTTTGATCAAGCAGGAGTTGCTTATCCAACAGCAGATTGGACATGGGATGATGTAGCAAAGGCATCAAAAGAGATTCAAGCAAAAGTTCCAGATGTTAATGGATTTTCATTTTTAATGAAAACATTACCATATACATTTGAGATGTATTTATGGAGCAATGGAACCGCTTTCGTTGATGAAAATGGAAAGTTAGATGGAAATATTAATAGTCCAAAAGCAATTGAAGCGTTCAAGACATTTCAAGATATGGAAAAAGAAGGTGTTGCAAATGCATCAGAAACACAAGTTTCAGATGAGATGCTTACTGAAAAAACAGCCATGTATGTAGATGGAACATGGCCAATGAAACGTTTTGAAGATGGCGGTATTAATTTTGGCATTGCTCCAATTCCAAAATTTGAAGGAACGGATCATTCTATCAGTGTATTAAATACATCAGGAATTGCCATTTCAAAAGATTGTAAATACAAAGAGGAAGCATGGGAATTTGTTAAATACTGGACAGGAGAAGAATTAAACAAAGAACGGATTGGAACGGAGTTACCAGCCTTAAAATCTGTTGCGGAGTCTGAAAAATTAACAGAAAATGAACTCTATGGGCCATTTTATCAAGCATTAGAGGAAAGTGTAGGACATACACCAGCGAGCTTTATTAAAGAAGGTTGGCCTGAAATTGATACAGATGTTTCTTTTGCAATCGAAAGTATTTACAATCCAAGTACTATGATGGATCCGAAACAGGCATTAGATGAAGTTGTTCAAATGCATGAGTAGGGAAGGAACGAATAAAAAGCGTTAAAGGAGAAGGAGAATGGGAATGAAGAGAAGGAAACAGCTAACCCCGTATCTATTTATTTCGCCTTGGATTATTGGTTTTTTAGTGTTTACAGCAGGACCATTGATTTTATCTTTTGTTATGAGTTTTTGTGATTGGCCAATTACAGGAAGTCCAAAGTTTATTGGATTGGGAAACTACATACAGATGTTTACAAAAGATCCGCAGTTTAAGAAATCTTTGTTTATTAGTTTAAAATATGCAGCAATTTTTGTTCCCCTTAACATGGCTATTGCATTGTTTTTAGCGATGCTGATTACACAACCAGTAAAAGGAGTAAAGATTTATCGTACGCTATTTTATATTCCAGCTGTTATTTCAGGAGTGGCAGTTTCTATTATTTGGGGATGGATTTTAAAAGGCGACTATGGCGTATTAAATTATTTATTATCTTTAATTGGAATCAAAGGACCAAACTGGCTCGTTGATCCAGCATGGGCTTTGCTTGCGGTTATTATAGCTAGTGCTTTTGGGGTTGGTACGATGATGCTCATTTTCTATACTGATATTAAAAATATTCCAAATGATATTTATGAAGCAGCATCTATCGATGGAGCAAGTCCAGCAAAACAGTTCTTTAGCATTACATTACCGATTATTACACCAACGATTTTATTCAACTTAATTACATCCGTTATTAGTTCTTTCCAGCAAGTGACATTAGTTATGTTGCTGACGGGTGGTGGTCCATTGAAATCTACATATTTTTATGGATTATTCACATATAACAATGCGTTTAAATACCATAAACTTGGATATGCTAGTGCCAATGCGTGGGTAATGTTTCTTATTATCTTATGCTTAACAGCACTTGTATTTAAGTCTTCTTCCGCATGGGTATTCTATGAAACAGAATCAAGAAATGTAAAAACAAAGAAAAGAGGAGGGAGAAAGAAATGAGATTGTCTAAGAAGGCGAAAGTGATCATCTATGTTCTATTGACACTAGTAGCGATTTATTTTATGGCACCATTTATTTACTTGTTTTTCTCTGCTTTTAAAACAGAAGCGGAAGCCATTGCGTATCCACCAAAACTATTGCCAGAGAAATGGCTTTTTAGTAACTTTTTAGAAGCATGGAAGGCACAGCCTTTTGGAACCTATTTATGGAATTCGATTCTTGTAACCGTTGGTTCAACAGCAGGACAGATTCTTTCTTGTTCTTTAGTTGCTTATGGATTTGCGCGTTTTCACTTCAAAGGAAAAAATGTATTATTCATGATCTTATTATCAACGATGATGATTCCATGGGATGTTACGATGATTCCACAGTATATGGAATTCAATCTTTTTGGATGGATTAACACATTGAAACCATTGATTATTCCATCATGGTTTGGTTCTGCTTACTATATCTTTTTAATGAGACAATTCTTGATGGGAGTGCCAAAAGACTTTGAAGAGGCAGCAGTTATTGATGGAGCGAATCAATTCCAGATTTATTGGAAGATTTTCATGCCAATTTTAAAACCATCTTTGATTTTAGTTGGTGTGTTAAATATGATTACAGCATGGAATGATTATCTTGGACCATTGATTTTCTTGCAAGATAGAAAGAAATATACATTAGCATTGGGACTTGCATCATTTAAAGGGGTTCATCAAACGCAGATTATTCCTATGCTCTGTATTACATTAATTATGATTATTCCGCCGATTGTGATCTTTATCATTGCTCAAAAATATATTGTGGAAGGTACAGGTGGAGCAATTAAATAATTTTTAAAAGAAGGCCATCAAGCTTTCTAAAATAGATTGTCGCATAAATATTGTTTTATGCGACAGTTGTTTGAGCTTAGAAGTAGAGATGTATATGTCAAGAAGTAGTTGAAAAAATAAGGGAGGACTTATAGTTATGCCAATTCAGTTTCACTTGTTATCAAAAGAATTTCATTTATATAATGATCAGATTAGTTATATTATTAAGGTGTTAGAAAATGGACAATTAGGACATCTTTACTATGGGAAACACATTACTGATCGAGAAGATTTTGGATATTTAGTCGAATATGCCAGAAGAGATATGGCACCATGTGCTTTTGAAGGAAATACGAGTTTTTCATTGGAGCATTTAAAACAAGAATATCCAACCTTTGGTTCTGGTGATATGCGATATTCTGCTTTTGAGTTAGAGAGAGAAGATGGAAGTCGTGTTGCAGATTTTCGATATAAAGAACATGCTATTTTGAAAGGGAAAAAATCTTTAGATGGACTACCAGCTGTTTATGTAGAATCCAAAGAGGAAGCTGATACCTTGGAAATTGTATTAGAAGATACAGAATTGGAGATGAAATTGATTTTATCCTATACCATTTGGAAAGAGCTTCCTGTGATTACGAAACACGCGAAATTCCTTTGTCAAGGAACAGAAAAGATTACATTATTAAATTGCTTAAGTGGTTGTCTTGATCTGCCGGATAAAGAATATGAAATGGTAGAGTTAGCAGGGACGTGGTCAAGAGAACGCCATGTGCATAAGAGAAAATTGGATTATGGAATTCAAGGAATTTATAGTATGAGAGGATGTAGTAGTCATCAGTTCAATCCATTTCTTATGTTAAAGAGAGAAGAGGCAACAGAGACGCAAGGGGAAGTGCTTGGATTTAGTCTTGTATATAGTGGTGATTTTTTAGCACAAGTAGAAGTGGATAATTTTGACGTGACAAGAGTTCTTCTTGGAATTCATCCCAATGAATTTCGTTGGGAATTAGGACAAGGAGAGGAGTTTCAAACACCAGAACTTGTTATGGTTTATTCCGATCATGGAATGAATGCCATGAGTCAAGTTTATCAACAGCTGTATCGCACAAGGCTAGCAAGAGGATATTGGAGAGATAGAGAACGCCCAATTCTCATTAATAATTGGGAAGCTACCTACTTTGATTTTAATGAAGAGAAAATTTTACAAATCGCCACAAAAGCAAAAGAAATTGGAGTAGAATTGTTTGTCTTAGATGATGGTTGGTTTGGTAAGAGAAACATTGATAACTGTTCTCTTGGAGATTGGTATCCAAACTTAGAGAAGTTACCAAATGGAATTGCTGGATTAGCGAAGAAAATCGAAGAATTGGGCTTGAAGTTTGGGCTTTGGTTTGAGCCAGAGATGACAAATAAAGATAGTGATTTGTTCCGTGCCCATCCAGATTGGGTGCTTGCAGATATAAGAAGAAACTATTGTCATAGTAGAAACCAATATGTTCTTGATTTTTCAAAAGAAGAAGTTGTAGAATATATTTATCAACAGATGAAAAAAGTGCTAGAAGAAGCGCCTATTTCTTATGTGAAATGGGATATGAATCGTTCGTTCTCAGAAGTGTTTTCTAATGGAAATGGAAAGGAATATCAAGGAAAGGTAAGACATAAATACATCCTTGGAGTATATTCCTTATATGAACGATTGATTCAAGAATTTCCACATATTTTATTTGAGTCTTGTGCAAGTGGTGGAGCGAGATTTGATCCAGGAATGTTATATTATGCACCACAGGCATGGACTTCTGATAATACGGATGCGATTGATCGCATTAAGATTCAATATGGAAGCTCTTATGTATATCCAATCAGCAGTATTGGCAGTCATGTTTCCGCATCTCCAAATCATCAAGTATTTCGAGATACTCCAATGGAGATTCGTGCAAATACTGCATACTTTGGAACCTTTGGCTATGAACTTGATATTACAAAATTGCCAGAAGAAGATATTGAGAAGATGAAAGAACAAGTTGCCTTTATGAAGGAACATAGAACTTTGATTCAACAGGGAAGATTTTATCGCTTAAAAAGTCCATTTGAGAATAATTCCTCTGCATGGATGGTTGTTTCAGAAGATCAGACAGAAGCGTTAATGGCATATTTTCGAGTATTGCAACCAGCCCAAGGTAAGTTTGAGCGCATTTACTTAAATGGATTAAAAGAGGACAGCTTGTATGAGATTCAAGAATTCTTTGGAGCAAAAAAAGAGGCGACAACCCATTATGGAGATGAGTTGATGTACGCAGGATTTAGCGTTTCTGATGTTTCTTCTGGCTTAGCAGGGGTGGCTAGAGAACAGCAAGGAGATTATTTTTCAAGACTCTTTTATCTTAGAAGAAGATAAGGATTGAAAGAATACAGAAATTGTAACGAGCGCTCCAAGATCTATTTGGATTTCAAAGATAAGAAATCGAGCAAGAAAGTTTGGAAAAATAAGGATAGGATCTAGCCTAGTAAGAAAATAATTGTTATAGTATGAGAAGGTTTTAGAAGAAAGCGGGGACTTTTGGAAATAAAAAATGAAGTAGAGGAAAAAATCAATGAATGAAATCATAACGTATCTATTAGCAATGGGTGTTTTATTAGGTGGGATCGATCTGATTTTAGGAAACAAAAAAGGATATGGAAAGTGTATGGAAGATGGCTTTTTGTTAATGGGACCTACTGCGCTTTCTATGGTTGGTATGATCTGCTTAATCCCTCTTCTTTCTAAATTTTTGCAAACGATCATCGTTCCAATTTTCCATTTGGCGAATCTGGATCCATCTATTCTTGGAGGATTTTTAGCCATTGATATGGGTGGATACCAGCTTGCAAAATCGTTAGAATTAGATCCGAGTATTGGAACTTATGCGGGAATTGTCATATCTGCCACCTTTGGTTGTACGCTTGTATTCACTATTCCAGTAGGAATGGGCGTGATTCAAGTAGAGGATCGACCGATTTTTGCAAAAGGGATTTTGATTGGATTAATCACATTGCCAGTTGGATTATTGGTTGGTGGGGTTTCCTGTGGGCTATCCGTGTATACCGTAATTAAAGAAAGCATTCCTATTTTTTTGTTATCCATTGTACTTGGAATTGGACTATTTAAAATTCCAAAGGCGATGATGAAAGGATTTGAAGCTTTTTCCTTTGGAATTAAATTGCTTATCAATATTGGATTGATTTTAGGTGCTTTTACTTATTTGACAAAAATTGAGATAGTAAAAGGATTAGCACCCATTGAAGAGGCGCTTGGAATTGTTGCATCCATTGGAATTACCATGCTTGGAAGTTTGCCGCTTGCAGAATTTTTAAGGCGATTGTTAAAAAAGCCATGTCTGTGGCTTGGTAACAAATTTGGAATGAATGAAACAAGCATTGCAGGGCTGTTAATTGGAATGGTCAGTGTACTTCCACAGATTACAATGGTGAAAGATATGGATCCATTGGGCAAATTAGTGAATATCTCCTTTGCGGTATGCGCTGCTTCTACCTTTGCAGCTCATATTGGTTTTACGATGAGTGAAGAACCAAATGCAGTTACTTCTCTTTTGTTGGCAAAGTTTGTTGGAGCTTTTGTGGCAGCCATTGTTGCCATTGTAGTTTGGAAACAACAAAAGAAAGCAGGAAGTGAAAATGAAGGTTAGATAGGAATAAATAAGAGAAAAAACGAAATGAGGAAAAGAAATGAAGAGAGAATTTTTTGAAGGCAATCGAAAGAAATTTTATGAATCCATGAAATGCGGCTCTTTGGCTGTTTTATTTTCGGGACAAGAGATTCGAAAATCCAATGATGAATATTATCCATTTTTTACAAATCGAAATTTCTTATATTTAGTTGGTTTAGAACAAAAGGAATTGATTTTATTAGCAGGAAAAGATAGCGAAGGTTCTGTTTGGGAACGGTTGTATATTCTGCCACCAGATCCGATGGTGGAACGCTGGAGTGGAAGAAGAATTAAGGAAGACGAGGTTCATGTTCAAGCTGGAATTGAAACTGTAAAATATGTGGAGATGTTTGAAAGTGATTTTCACCAATTGATGATTTCTGGAAATTATGGATTCCTTTATTTAGATACCTTTAAATATGATTTAGTGGATAGAGATGAGCCAGCACATAGTTTCTTAAAGAAAGTGATAATAAATTATCCTTATATTCAGCAAGAAAATGCAAATGTTATTTTGAGAAAACTTCGCACCATTAAACAACCATGTGAAATTGAAGCGATGAAGAAGGCAGAACTCATTACTTGTGAAGGAATTACTGCTATGATGAAGGCTTCCAAACCAGGAATGTATGAGTACCAATACAAAGCTGAATTTGATTATGTCCTTGGACAGTATAGTCCAAATGGTCCCGGTTTTCCATCTATTATTTCTGCTGGAAAAAATAATTTCTGTATTCATTATTATAGCTATAAAGGACAGGCGCAAGATGGTGATATGGTATTAAATGATGTGGGAGCCACCTATGATCATTTAATGAATGACGTATCTCGTGGATGGCCTTGCAATGGTAAATTTACAGAAAAGCAAAGGCTTTTATATGAATGTGCCTTAAGAACATCCGATCATATGTTTGAAATTATTAAGCCAGGGATGAAAATGGCAGATGTGGATAAACTGGCGAGAAGATATAATTTTGAGCAGTTAAAAGAGGCTGGTGTATGTAAAAACTTTGAAGAAATCGGCACTTACATGTGGCATGGAGGTGCTCATCATGTGGGTTATGACTGTCATGATATGGTTCAGACACCAGAAATCATTGCACCAAACATGGTATTTTGTGTGGATATAGGAATTTATCACGAAGAATGGGGAATTGGATTCCGAATTGAAGATAACTGTCTTGTGACAGAAACTGGTTGTGAAAATCTTTCTTATATGACACCAAGAACAGTGGATGAAATTGAAGATACGATGAGAAAACATTATAAATAAGAGATTGATAGAAATGGAAAATAAATTTCATATTGCCGTTGTTCAAGCGGAGCAACAAATGTATGATTGTGATAAAAATGTACAAAGAGGATTAGAGTTTATTAAGTAAGCAAAAGAGATGGGAGCGGATCTTGTATTGTTTCCAGAATGTTGGATTCAAGGATATGGTATGCCTCTACTTTATGAAGAAAAGACATTAGAACAATTGTTTGAAATGGAAGAGTGTGGCATGACGTGGGAAGAAATGGAAGAGAATTCTGCCTATCAAGAGTGGAAGGAAGAAGCTTTAGAGCTAACGGATACGAGGATTCAGGTGTTTTGTGAGAGGGCAAGGGAACTTTCCATAGGGATTGTTTTAACTTGCTATACAAAGGGGAAAAAACGTCCTAGAAATAGTGCGATTGTTATTGACAAAACAGGAAAGATTTTGATGCAATATGATAAAGTACATACGTGTGATTTTTCTTTAGAATGTCTATTAGAAAAAGGAGAGACATTTACCGTCTGTGATTTTCATGGGATAAAACTTGGGATTATGATCTGTTATGATCGAGAATATCCAGAAAGTGCGAGAGAATTAATGTTAAAAGGAGCAGAGATTATTTTAGTACCAAATGCCTGTAGTGGAATGAGACCAAGAGTAAATGTGCTAGAAACAAGAGCATATGAAAATATGGTAGGAGTTGTTATGGCAAATTATGCGGGAGAAAATATGGGGAATTCTTGTGCATTCTCACCAATCCCTTGGGATGAAAATGGATATGGAGTAGATATGACTCTATTTAAGGCAGAGGAAACAAAAACGGATATATATATGGCAACGTATAATTTGGAACAACTAAGAGACTATCGAGAGCATGAAATGATGGGGGCTACCTTTCGAAATGTAAATGCATATGAAAAATTATTAGAACAAAAGGTAGAGAAACCATTTCTAAGAAAACCATGGATTCCAACAGAAGGAAAGGAAGGAGAATTTGAATAGAATCATATGATGACTTTAATTACAGGAGCCAGTGGGAGCGGAAAATCTTTGTTTGCAGAACAATATATTGACAAAAAAAGAAAAGAAGAGCAAGACTTAGTCTATCTTGCAACAATGAAACCGTATGGAGAAGAGACGAAAAAAAAGATCAATCGTCATAAAGAGCAACGATGTGGAAAAAAATTTCAAACGGTGGAATGCTATGAGAACATAGAGCAATTAGAGTTACCTACAAAAAATTCTTGTGTTCTACTAGAATGTTTATCTAATTTATTGGCAAATGAAATGTACCCAGAAATAGAAGAGGGTAGTGAGAAAGAAATAGCATTTCCATCCATTATTCAAAAAATTTATCAAGGAATTTTACATCTAGAGGAACAATGCCAACATCTTGTAATTGTTACCAATGAAATTTTTTCAGAACCATTGCCAAAATGGGAAGATTCTGTTATTTATACAAGAAATCTAGGACTGTTAAATCAAATGTTAGCAAATCATGCGAAGGTCGTCTATGAAGTTGTTGCTGGAATTCCAATTATTCATAAGCAGATGGAATGTTTTGAAATACAAGAAAAATTCAAGGATACTGCGATAAAAGGGAAAGAAAATTGGGAAAAAGGAGAAAGAGGGGAGCGTATGTTAGAGAAAAAAATCTTGGTTCTAGGAGGCGCGTTTCAAGGAAAAACAAAATGGGCAAGAGAGTATTGGAAGATTCCTAAAAAGGATTGTTTTGATATTAGAGAAGGGGATTTTAATAAAGAAAGAGGAAGACTCTATGAAGCAAAATTAGTTGCTCATATAGAAAAGATGGTGGAATGGTATTGTCAGGATGAAGTAGAAGAGAAAAGCCAAACCTCTCTACAAGATCTGGAAAAATGCTGGATTAAAATAGAAAAAATGTGGAAAAATGGGGATTGCCCCGTTCTTATTGTGGATGAAATAGGATACGGTATGGTACCAATGGAGAGAGCCGATAGACGATATCGAGAATTAACAGGGCGAATAACTTGTAAATTGGCAGAACAAGCAGATGAAGTTTATCGAGTGATTGCAGGGATTCCACAGCGATTAAAATAGGAAGTGAAGGATAGAAACGTGAAATTAGCTTATTTTTATGTAACGGAACAAGGAAAGCAATTATCCGAGCAAATACAAAAAGTTCTTGGTGGAACGTGTTATGGAAAAGAAAATTTAAAAGAAACGATTGCAGTAGCCATGAAAAAATATGAAGGTATTATTTTTGTTATGGCAACGGGAATTGTTGTGCGAATGATTGCCCCATATATTGTCCATAAAGCAAAAGATCCAGCTATCGTCGTACTCGATCAAAAGGGTGAGTATTGTATCAGTTTATTATCAGGGCATTTAGGGGGTGCAAATGAATTAGCTAAAAAAGTTGCAAAAATTACAAAAGGACAGGCTGTTATTACAACAGCAACGGATGTGGAACGGGTATTCGCATTTGATTTGTTTGCGAAAGAACATCAAATGGCAATTGAAAATATTGATCAGTTAAAATATATTAGCGCTGCACTTTTACAAGGAAGAAATGTGGAAGTCGTATGTAAAAGTGAAGAAATAAAGGAGAAATTAAAGCAAGCTATCGAGCACCTTCCTATGGGAGACAAAGAGGAAAATCATAGGAAAGAAAAAGAAAATAACCAGAAGTTTCCTATTCGCTTTGTAGAGGACATAACAGGAAGCGAAGGAGTTGTTATTTCTCCGTATTTGCAAAAAGAAGAAAATAAGAAAAGCGTATCGGATAATGAAAACGAAATAGGAAAAACAATGGAACGACATATTTTATATTTACGACCTAAGGTCATTGCTGTTGGAATCGGGTGTAAGAAAAATCGGGATGAAATAGGAGTAAAAGAAGCATTAGAAGCTCTTTTACGAGAAGAGAATCTTAGTCCGTTATCTTTGAAGGAACTTTCTACGATTCCAAGAAAATCAGAAGAAGGAGCAATTCAATACCTTTTAAAAGAATATGAAATTCCATTGACGATACAAACAGAAGAAGCGATTAAACAGTTAGATTTAGAGAAATTAGGAATAAAACAATCGAATTTTGTCAATCAAACGGTAGGAGTCGCTTCCGTTTCTACCGCCTGTGCATATTTATCATCCGATGAGGGTAAGATTTTAGTGGATAAGAGAAAGTTTCAAGGATTTACTCTTTCGCTTGCAATGGATAATACATGGTAGAGGAAAGATGATAGTTGAAACAAAAGATCGGTTGTGATATGATAAGACAGGAAAAATAAATTGTCATAAATGATAAAAAGTTTGTGAAAGAGAATCGTAGGAGGAAGATTGTAATGAAAATTGCAATGGGTAATGATCATTCCGCAGTGGAAATGAAAAATGAAATAAAAGCGTATTTAGAAGCAAAAGGACATGAAGTGTTAAATCTTGGAACAGATTCTACAGAAAGCTGTGACTATCCAGTCTATGGAGAAAAAGTAGGACGTGCTGTTGTTTCTGGAGAAGCAGATCTTGGTATTACAATCTGTGGAACAGGTGTTGGAATTTCACTTGCGGCAAATAAAGTAAAAGGAGTTCGTGCGGTTGTATGTAGCGAACCATATTCTGCAAAATTATCTAAAATGCACAATAATACAAATGTATTATCTTTTGGTGCAAGAGTAATCGGAGTGGAATTAGCAAAAATGATCGTAGATGCATGGTTAGATGCAGAATTTGAAGGTGGAAGACACCAAAGAAGAGTAGATCAGATTATGGCAATTGAAACAGAATAAGTAAAATGATAAAAACACCTCAAAATGTTAGAAAAACTCTAGTATTTTGAGGTGTTTTTTTGTGCCATAGAAAATTTCGTTTCCTATCACATAAAAGTCTGCTTATTACTTTGTTCCGTAAATACGGTCTCCAGCATCGCCAAGACCTGGAAGAATATAGCCATGTTCATTGAGACATTCATCTAACGCACCAATGTAAATATCCACATCAGGGTGAGCCTTTTGAAGTGCTTCTACACCTTCAGGAGCGGCAATTAAACAAAGAAAAGTGATTTTTGTAATGCCTCTTGCTTTTAACTGATTGATAGCGGAGATAGCAGAACCACCAGTTGCTAACATAGGATCCACTACATAAATATCTCTTTCTTTCGCATCAGAAGGAAGTTTATAAAAGTATTCTACTGGTTGTAATGTCTCTTCATCACGATAAAGACCGATATGACCTACTTTGGCATTTGGAATTAAATTTAAAATACCGTCTGCCATATGAAGCCCAGCGCGGAGAATTGGCACGATGCAGAGTTTTTTTCCAGCAATTTCTTTTGTGGTTGTTTCTACAAGTGGTGTTTTGATTTTAATATCTGCAAGAGGAAGATTGCGAGTTGCCTCATAGCAAATAAGCATAGCAACTTCACTAGCAAGAGCACGAAACTCTTTTGTAGAAGTATCTTCCCTTCTCATAATTCCGATTTTATGTTGAATTAATGGATGTTCCATTACAACAACTTTACTCATAATATATACCTCCAAATTATAATACAAATGATGGATGAGTGGCTTTGCCTGCCATGAATAGGCAAAGCCTGCTCTCATTCACTAATGATCATTATATCATAAAATATGCCAATAATCGAATTTTTTAGACAAAAATATTTCAAAAATATGAGGAACTATAAAATTCTTTTAGCTAAATATTCATAATAGAGCCGTTTTAGGAACGGAAGTTGTTTTTTTAGTTTCTTCTCCGTTGCAATGACCATCCTTTCAATTTCCTCAAGTTGTTCTTTTGTTATTGTATGTTGGCTATAACGTGCTAGATCAAAAAGCGGTTTCATACGTTCTTCCCATATTTTTTGTTCTGCCTTACTAGGAGAAGAGATGGTAAAGAGATATGTGAGGAGAGAAAGCATAGCAATGGCATTTTTATTTGCGTCTTCTCCATGCCAGTGATAATGACGAATTTGTACAAGGATTCCTCGTCTTATAAGACAGAGGAGAATAAAAAGAAGGAACAGTCCAAGAATGGAAAGCATGAGTTTTGTTATGAGTGACTGCTGCTTAAGCCATTGTTGGAAGGAAAATCCATTATTGTCTGCTTTGTTTCCTTTCGATTTTTGGGGACTATTGTTATCTGCTGTAGTGGCAGTGGAAGCCGTTTCGCTTGTTGCCTCTTGTTGTGTCTGTGCTTCTTGTGTAGAAGCGGTCGTACTTTGAGAAGCGGAGGCTGGATCCGAGGCGATGGAAGATTCCGTATAGCCTGGAGTTGCATCAAGTATTTGCCATCCGTTATCATCCGTATAATATTCTGTCCAAGCGTGAGCATTGGATTCTGGAACATTTACAGTATACTGGCCTGTTTTGGCATCAAAACTTCCTTTTGAAAAGTCATTTGGAGAAATGACATAGCCTTCCACATAGCGAGCAGGAATTCCCATAGCTCGAAGAAGTAATGTGGCAGAAGAGGCAAAATGAACGCAGTATCCTTCACGGGATTCCTGTAGAAAGTACAAGGTGGCATCTTCATTTTTCGGCGCTTTTTTTGGTGTCAGTGTATACGTATAAATCTGTTCTAAATAACTTTGTACGGTTTCTGGATAGTCTGCTAAAATGTAATTGGCTTTAGATTCTAACGCTTCTGCAATTGCAGAAAGAGCACTTGCTAGGCTTTTGGAAATGGTTAAGTAATCCTCTGAAAAATGAGCGGAATAGGCATCCAGTACAGCGTCGTATTTTGTAGTAGAATTGAAAAAAGAAGCAGATGTAGAGGAACTTTCGCTTAAAGCATCAAAAGTGGAGTTTTTAATTTCCGTTCCTGTTAAATATGTTCCAACTGGAATGGTATAAGATTGGTTTGTGTTAGACTTTGGCTTATAATAGAGATCTTGAACCTCTGTCACCGAATCATTTGGAAGCATAGAATAGGGAACATAAGCATAGGATTTATCCGCTCTCTTTGGCTCAATTGTAATATTCGTTTGATAAAGGTAAGGAAGCGTTTGTGAGTAGGAAAAAAGCTCTAACGGTGTGAGAGGAAATGATGTCTCTTTTTCATAAGAAGATAAAAGAGAATCATATTCTTTATTTTCTCGGATACTCCAATGATTTTTTGTATAGTAAGAGCTGGCATATCCTCTTAAATATACCGTTGTATAAGAATGGGGTAGGGTAACTTTTAACGCAGTTCTCGTGCTTTTTGATTTATTCCCAAGATTGGAAAGATTTCCTGCGTTGATACCATTTCCATGATTGCTGAAAGCCGAAAAAAGGCTTTCTAAATCAATCCCAATTAAGTTTCCTAAAGTTTCATAGTCTCTTAAAATAATCGCATTTCGCATGGAATTCCATTTGAAAGGTCTTTGATAATCCATTTTGATCAACAAGGTATTGGAAAACAGAATACAAATGCCGATACAAATGGCGAGAGTGGCTGTAAATCCTTTTGGAATTTCTCTCTTTTTAAAACGGAATCGTTCTATCTGCAAAAGGAGAAAGATGATATACAGGAAGAAGCATATTTTGTTTGGAACTGCACCAAAAAATAGTCCAACTTCTACAAGAGGAAAGGTAATAAGAAGAGAGAAAAAGCTCAGTCGAAAGCGATGGATGAGGATAACGAGGAGCAGTGCAAGGAGTGCCATAATCGCACAAAAAAATGGTACAATGGAATATAACTTAGATTCCAACGGCAAAGAGACCGTGCTAGTCATTACATTTAGTTTTGCCAATTTGTTTAGAAAATAGCTAGTGGTACAATCAATGGCGTCTGGAAGAATGCTGCGAAAAATAAGGGCAACGATTCCAATCAAAAGTAAGGAAAAGAGTAGGATAATATCTCCTTTTGAATGTCCAAAATAATAGTAGCTTGCACATAAAAAAAGTGCTGGTATGATGCAAAAAAGTGCCAATGGCAATGGGGAAACTGGAATCTCAAATGCCGTAATAAAGCAATAGAGACTACAAAAAGCCCCAATTACAATATAAAAAAAGTTTAGGATTGTCATTTTAATATTCATAAGTATCCTCCAAAGTAAAAGAAGCGGTAGGACTTACACTTACTTTAAAATAAGAAGAATGAGAGAGAGATTCTGGAAGCTTTTTTGGAAGTTCCAAAGGAAGGGGAGTTTTTAAAAACTCATAAAAAGCGTGATAACTCTCCTCTACCGTTTCAATTTTTATGTGATAGTATTGTTGATGGGAGGCGTGATACCAATAAAAAACATGACCGATTTCCTGACTAGAAAGAGAAAGACTAATCGATAAAAGAAGGGAAAGTCCCTCTTCTAATCGTTTTGTAAAATCTTTATTTGTCTCTTTCTCAATTGCAGATAGTAAAAAAATATCAGCAGAAAGAGGAAGGCTATTTTCGCGGACGATAAAGGTGTCCGTTTTTGTACTTAATTTCCAGTGAATTTGGCGAAGGGAATCTCCCGTTCGAAATTCTCGAAGAGAAAATACTTCCGAAGGATCATCTCCAGACTTTGTTTTGGAGTATACGGTTCCATCCAGTGCCACTGTACTTGGGGATAACCTGTCTAACTGGATCGGGATCTGTTCTGGTAGTTTAATGAGAGAAATGGTCTTGTTTAATTTCCATCTTTTACGAAATAGGGAAAGAAAACTAAAGGCTTGCACTTCTTTTAGACAAAGCGTATAGTTTCCACTTTGAGAAAAAGAGATGGATTGTTTTAATGTGGAAATATCATGAGCAGAAGATGAAAAACGGCATTTTTTTATGGTACTTGTTCCAAGTAATTCATTTTTTATTTCCACAAAAGCCACACATGAAATGAGTGGAAAAGGGGAACGATTATTTGCTGTTATAAAATAAGAAGATTGATCTTGTTCTGCTAAGATAGAAGGGGGGCTTTTTATCGAAAAAGATACGAAAAGAGATGTTATTCTATGAACAACAAATAATACTACTGGTAAACAGAGCATTGTTACGAATAAAAGCACCGCTAAAGAATCAACATACATAACAGAAAATAAATAGAGTCCCATTAACAGAAGCAAATAAATAAGTTTTGCATATAACATAGGTTACTCCTTTATCATCTATGGGTTTACGTTTTTTAATATTTGAGATAACACTTGTGCGCTTGTCATGCCAGACGCCTTTGTCTTTGGATCAAGAACGATACGATGGGCGCAGACATCGGAAAAAATTAATTTAATATCTTCTGGTACGACAAAGTCACGCTCTTTTAAAAAGGCGGCAGATTTTGCCATGCGCATTAATGCAAGAGAACCACGAGGGCTAATACCGATTCGAATCATAGGGTGATTTCTCGTAGCATTGGCTAAATTAACGATATATTGATAAATTGGATCGCTAATATAAATTTTTTCCACTACAGACTGTATGAGTAGAAGATCATCAATCGTTGAGATTGCTTGAACTTCATCGAGAGGATTTTTATATTCACGTCCTTTCAGTATTTCAATTTCATTGGCAACACTTGGATATCCCATAGAAAGACAGCTCATAAAACGATCCATCTGAGATTCGGGAAGAAGCTGAGTTCCGATGGAACCAATTGGATTTTGTGTGGCAATAACAAAAAAAGGATTTGGGAGAACATGAGTGACACCATCAATGGAAACTTGTCCTTCTTCCATAAGTTCTAATAGGGCAGATTGGGATTTTGGAGATGTGCGGTTGATTTCATCTGCTAAAAAGAGGTTACAAAAGGCTGACCCTTTTTTATACTCAAAATCCTCTGTTTTTTTATTATAAATAGAAAAGCCAACAATATCACTTGGCAATATGTCAGGTGTAAATTGTAAACGATGATATTCTAAATGAAGTGCTTTAGAAAAAGCCACAGCAAGTGTTGTTTTTCCGACTCCTGGAACATCATCAATGAGCACATGACCTTTTGCTAAAATTGTCATAAGAACTTTTAATAAAACGGTTTCTTTGTCAATAATTACTTTTCGCACTTCTTCAAAAATAGAAGATGCTTTTTCATAGCAGTAATCAAAATGTTCAATTGATTTTTGTGTATCCATTAAATTACCTCCAATCGATTGCTTTTTGTACTTTTTCGTGTTTAGGGTTGTCATAGCCTTATAATTTGCAGTATCATAATGATAAGGATATGGAAATAAAAATAAGAAAGGCAACCTTTGCCTTGTAATAATAATAGTATAAAATGTCAAAATATACAAGAAAGTTCATAAGAAGATGGCATAAGAAAAATAACATGATTAAGAAAGAAAACAAAAGGAGGGTACAAAGTGGCATATTTTCCAATGTTTATGGAATTGAAGGGGAAGAAATGTCTTGTAATTGGTGGAGGAAGCGTTGCATATCGAAAAATAAAAACATTATTAGAATATGAGATAGAGATAATCGTCATTGCTTCTGATTTTCTAGCACAGATAAAAGAACTGGAACAGAAAAACAAAGAGAGGATTTCTTGCATCACAAAAGAAATATCTTCCATGGAGGAGTTAAAAGGCTATCATTTAAAAAAAGAAGAAATAGCATTTATTATATGTGCTACCAATAAAAAGGGTGTGAATCAGCGCATTGCGTGCTGGTGTAGAGAAAATGGAATTCCTGTCAATGTTGTGGATCAGAAAGAACTATGTACCTTTTTATTTCCTGCTGTTGTAAAGAAGGGAGATGTGTCCGTTGGAATTACCACATCGGGAGTGAGTCCAGTTGCTTCTTCTTATTTGAGAGAGTGCATCGAAGAAATCGTTGATGATAACTTTTTAGAATTTTTGGAAGAAATCGGTGAATATCGGACTTGGTTAAAAGACAATGTAGAGAGGGAAGAAGAAAGAAGAGAGAAACTGAGACAAAAAATGGAAGACTGGAAACAAAGGAGATGATTTCATAGAATAAGAAGAGATGCAAGAAAGTTCTGTGTGGATTACATCAAAGAGCAAGAAAAGAAATAGAATAAATTTGTGTTTTTAAAAAATAGAAAATTTGTGTTAAAATATTTTTTGGTTCAAGACAAAAGGATTGATGTTTTGAGCGAATAAAAAGAAATGGAGATAACAATGAGAAATTATATAGATTCAGAGAAATTATTTACAAAATCAAAAGAAGTGATTCCAGGAGGGGTGAACAGTCCTGTTCGTGCCTTTTTAGCGGTAAATCGAAATCCAGTGTTTATTGATCATGCAAAAGGAAGTCATATTTATGATGTGGATGGAAATGACTATATTGACTATGTATGTTCTTGGGGACCTGGAATCTTAGGACATGCCCATCCAGAAGTCATTGAAGCAGTACAAAAAGCGGTAAAAGATGGACTGACTTTTGGAGCTCCAACGAAAAAAGAATGGGTATTAGCAGAGATGATTCATGAAGCGATACCATCTATGGAATTGGTTCGTATGGTGAGCTCAGGAACGGAAGCGGTGATGAGTGCCATTCGTGTTGCTAGAGGTTATACAAAGAGAGATATGATCGTAAAATTTAAAGGGTGTTATCATGGACATTCCGATGGACTTTTAGTAAAAGCAGGTTCTGCCGCTCTTACGAGTGCTGTTCCAGATAGTGCAGGTGTGCCAGCTTCTTATACAGAAAATACATTAGTGGCTCTTTATAATAATGAAGATTCTGTTCGTGAAATCTTTGAGAAATTTGGTGAAAAAATCGCTTGTATCATTGTAGAGCCAGTGGCTGCCAATATGGGAGTTGTGCCACCAAAAGAAGGATTTTTACAGTTTTTAAGAGAGATTACAAACCAATATGGCAGTCTGTTAATTTTTGATGAGGTCATTACAGGATTCCGTTTAGGATATGGCGGAGCACAAGAGTATTATCAAGTGACACCAGATCTTACGACTCTTGGAAAAATCGTTGGTGGTGGTATGCCAATGGCTGTTTATGGAGGAAAGCGTGAAATTATGGAATGTGTCTCTCCTCTTGGACAAGTGTATCAAGCGGGAACGTTATCCGGAAATCCAGTGGCAACCGCTTCTGGAATTAAAACATTAGAGCTTTTAAGAGACAATAAGCATTTATACAAAGAGATTGAGGAAAAGGCGAAAAAACTTGCCAAAGCCTTTGAAGAAGCAGGAAAGAAAAAAGGACAGGCAGTGAGAGTAAACCAAGTTGGTTCTTTATTATGTTGTTATTTTACCGAGCGAGAAGTGAATGATTATGATGGAGCCACATCTTCCGATCTTGCTCAATATACAAAATATTTTGGAAACATGCTTGATCATGGTATTTATGTAGCCCCTTCTCAGTTTGAGGCGATGTTTGTATCCGCTGCTCATACCGAGGAAGAGATTGAAGCAACATGTACGATTATTAATAAGTGGGCATAAGTGAAACGACAATAGTTGACTTTTGTGAAATTTGAGCAGTAGAATCGAGGAAATTTATGATACGTTTTATTGGAGCGGGTCCAGGAGATCCGGAATTATTGACTTTAAAAGGAAAGCGATATATTGATGAGGCGGACGTGATTGTATATGCAGGTTCGCTTGTCAATAAAGAAGTGTTAAAAGATGCCAAAAAAGATGCTAAGATCTATAACAGTGCCACTATGACATTAGAAGAAGTGATTGCTGTTATGGCAGAAGGAGAAAAGGCAGGTTTAAAAGTCGTACGTGTGCATACAGGGGATCCTGCCATTTTTGGTGCACATAGAGAGCAAATGGATCGGTTAGACAAACTTGGCATCGAATACGAAGTGATTCCAGGAGTGAGTTCCTTTTTGGGAGTGGCGGCCGTTTTAAAAAAGGAATATACCCTTCCAAAAGTGTCACAGACGGTTATTTTAACGAGAATGGAAGGAAGAACTCCGATGCCAGAAGGGGAAAAGTTAAAAGATTTAGCAAAACATCATGCAACAATGGTTATTTTTCTAAGCGTTGGCATGATCGAACAATTGGCAGAACAACTGATGGAAGAATATCGAGAAGATACGCCAGTGGCTGTTGTATATAAAGCCACATGGGAAGATCAAAAGATTGTAAAAGGTACGTTAAAGACTATCGCAAAACAAGTGAAAGAGGCTGGAATTAAAAAGACGGCACTGACTGTTGTTGGAGATTTTCTTGGAGATGACTATGAATTATCTTGTTTATACGATAAACATTTTACACATGAGTTTCGAAAGGGTATTGAGTCATGAGTATTCAACTATTAAGTGTTAGTCATAAAGCAGCCCCATTACAAATAAGAGAACTTTTTGCTTTTTCAAAAGAACAGCAGTTGGCGATTATGAAACAGTTGAGAATGGATGGTGTAATTCAAGAAGCTGTTGTACTCTCTACTTGCAATCGTACAGAGGTTTATGTATATAGTGAAGAGGAAAATGAGAGAATTGTTTATGATCGGATGCTGACTGTTGTATCTAACATGGCAAAGGAAAATCAAAAAGAAAATGACAGCAAAGAAGAAGATTCCTTTGGCGGATATTACCGTTTGTATCATGGAGAAAAGGCAATCCATCATTTGTTTTCCGTAACAGCAGGGCTAGACTCTCTTGTCATAGGGGAAGATCAGATTCTTGGACAAGTAAAGAGAGCCCATGCATTTGCAAGAGAACAGAAGCAATGTGGAGTTTATCTCAATACTTTTTTTCGTTATGCAGTAACGGGTACAAAAAAAGTTAAGACACAGACGGATTTATCCAAAACCTCTGTATCGACTGCTACGTTGGCAGTAAAAGTGTTACAAGAAGAATATCAAAGTCTTGTTGGAAAAAAAATTATGGTCATTGGAGCCACTGGGAAGATAGGTTCCATTGTGTTAAAAAATTTACAATCCATAAGCGGGATTAAACTCTATGTGACAATGAGAGGGATTTCCGCTGTTAAAAAGATAGATGATAGCTATAGTAATCGAAAAAATAATTGCTGTTCTGGAGAGAGTTGTACTGGATATGAAATTATTCCATATGAAGAGAGATATCATTATATAGAGGAAATGGATGGTGTCATTAGTGCTACCGCCAGTCCTCATTATACGATTACAGCAAGTCATTTAAAACGGTATTGGAAAGGAAAAAAGATGGTATTTGTGGATCTAGCAGTACCAATGGATATTGAGCATGAAGTAGAACAGCTAGCAGGCATTTCCTGTTATCATATGGATGATCTCAGTCGTTCGGCGAAAGAGAACAATGAGCGAAAAAAAGAAGAGGCAATTCATGCAAAACGAATTTTAAAAGACTATGAAGTGCAGTTTAAAAAGTGGTTTTTATTTCAGCAGTCTTATGAGGTGGTGGATGAAGTCACAAATTATTTAGAGCAAATGATAGAAAAAAAAGGAGCCAAAAAGGCGTTAAATCAATTTTTCTATCAAATGCGAGAAGTAAATGATCCAGAAATGTTTGCGAATTTTTTACAAACGGTAAAACGATATCAACAAGTAGAGATAGAAGAAAAAGAGTAAAATAAAAGTAAGAAAAATGAGGGTAATGAAAAGAAGGAAGTAAGAAAGGAACGAAGAATGAGCCATACATTATATATTGTTGGTTTTGGACCAGGAAATTATGAACATATGACACAAAAAGCAATCGATGTCATGAAACAAGTGGATGTAATTGTAGGATATACCACATATGTAGAAATCGTAAAAGAATATTTTCCCAATCAGAATTATAAAACCACACCTATGAGGAAAGAAACAGAACGCTGTATCTTTGCTATTGAAGAGGTAGAAAAAGGAAATGACGTAGCTTTAATTAGCAGTGGAGATAGTGGAATCTATGGAATGGCAGGGATTGCATTGCAATTAGTGCAGGAAAGAAAAAGTGATATTCAAGTGGAAGTAGTATCAGGAGTGACAGCAGCCAGTGTTGCAGCTTCTGTGCTTGGAGCACCGTTAATGCATGATTTTGCAGTCATTAGTTTAAGTGATTTGATGACACCTCTTCCATTGA
The DNA here is from genome assembly GCA_905214925.1 of uncultured bacterium. Taxonomy (GTDB): domain Bacteria; phylum Bacillota; class Clostridia; order Lachnospirales; family Lachnospiraceae; genus Scybalomonas. The sequence continues at coordinate 37,947 of CAJMOB010000020.1, forward strand.
TTATGAAGCGAGTGGAATGTGCTGCTATGGGAGATATGATCGTTTGCTTTTATAATCCAAGAAGTAAAAAGCGGAATGACTATATTATGGAAGCTGCAAAAAAAATGTTACTTCATCAAAAGGGAAGTATTCCTGTTGGTATTGTACGTCATGCAGGACGACCAGAAGAGGAGAGCTTTCTTACAACGTTAGAGGAATTAGCTAATTTAGAAGCTTGGAAGGAAGAGCAAAAAAATAAAGTAGATATGTTCAGTATAGTAATTGTTGGAAATTCTACTACTTATGTAAAAGATGGAAAAATGATCACTCCAAGAGGATATAAGATTTTGAGATAAGGAAAGAGAAGTAGGAGAATAAAATATGAGACAAATACTTAGAATTGGAACAAGAGAAAGTAAACTTGCTCTTTTACAGACCGAAATTGTAGTGGAAAAATTAAAGGAACGCCTTCCACAATTAACAATTGAAGTGATTCCGATGAGCACAAAAGGAGATCAAATTCTCAATCGTTCATTAGCATCCTTTGGTGGAAAGGGTGTCTTTACAAAAGAATTAGAAGTAGCTTTATTGGATAAAAGCATTGATATTGCGGTACACAGTGCAAAAGATATGCCAATGGAGTTTCCAAAAGGGCTTCAGATGGGAGCTGTTTTAGAGAGAGAAGATCCTTCTGATGTGTTAGTTACGATGGATGGTACGAAAATTACCGATATGAAGGAAGGAAGCGTAATCGGAACAAGTAGCTTAAGAAGAGAGCTTCAAATCAAACAGCTAAATGAAGGTGTTCAAATTCGTGTATTAAGAGGAAATGTACAGACTCGTTTAAATAAACTAGAGAGCGGTCAGTATGATGGAATTATTTTGGCGCGTGCAGGATTAAATCGTTTAGGAATTGAGGCTTATCCTAAGAGTAAATATCATATGGAGACCTTGTTATCAGAACATTTTTTACCTGCACCAGGACAAGGGATTTTGGCCATTGAATGTCGAGAAAATGATGAAGAGGTCTTAGCAATTTTAGAAACCATTCATTCCAAAGAAGGCGCAGAGATGTTATTTGCAGAAAGAGCCTATTTACAAACGTTAAATGGTGGATGCAATGCCCCTGCTGGCGCCTATTGCCGAAGAGAGAATGGAAAACTTGTGATGGAAGCTATGTATGCAAAAGATGGAATTCATACAAAGTATGCGAAACAAGAACTGGAAGTGAAACCTTTTGATAGTGAAGAAACGGTTGATAGCCAAAAAAGTCATATAGATTCTTTTGCAAAACAATTAGGAAAGAACTTAGCGGAACAAGTGAATATTGGAAAAGTATATTTAGTTGGTGCAGGAGCGGGAGATGAAAGCTTATTAACCGTAAAGGCAAGAGAGTTATTACAAAAAGCAGATGTGATTGTATATGACAGTCTAATTTCTACCTCCATTTTGCAAGAAACAAAAGTAGATTCAGAATGGATTTATGCAGGAAAACGTTCGAATAATCACCATTTGCCACAAGAAGAGACTAATCAAATCCTTTGGAAAAAGGCAAAAGAAGGGAAAATGGTTGTTCGATTAAAAGGTGGAGATCCATTTATTTTTGGACGTGGTGCAGAAGAGGCGCTTGAGCTATTAGAACATGGTGTAGATTTTGAAATTGTTCCAGGGGTGTCTTCTTGCTATAGTGTTCCTGCCTATGCAGGAGTTCCTGTTACCGATCGGAGATATGCGTCTTCTTTTCATGTAATTACAGGGCAAGAACAAGTAGGAAGAGCTGTGGATCGGGTCAATTATGAAGTTCTTGCAAAAGAAGAAGGAACGCTTATCTTTTTAATGGGCGTAAAGAGATTAGAAGAAATTTGCAATACACTTATTCAATATGGAAAAGATAAAAATACGCCTGCTGGTATTTTTTCAAAAGGAACCACAAGACAACAAAAATTTTTAACAGGCACGTTGGAAACACTTCCTAAAATTGTAAAACAAAAAGGAATTGCTATGCCGGCTATTATTGTTATTGGTCATGTTGTTTCTTTTTCTGAGCAATTACAATGGGTGAAAGGAAATGCTCATTTTAAAAAGAGAGTGCTTTTAACAGGAACAAAGCTGTGGTGTGAGAAAGCGAAGGAAAAAATAGAGCAGTTTGGGGCACAGGCCATTCCGTTTAGCTTGATTCGTGTAGAGGAAGAGAATGAAGGAAGATTACGTTCGCTTTTCCAAAAACAAGAAGAGAAAACTGAGGAAAATAAAACAGGAATTGAGAGGTTTCAGTGGATCGTCTTTACAAGTCGAAATGGAGTAGAACTCTTTTTTAAACAGTGGAAAAAATACAGAAGAGATATTCGAGAACTGGCAAAATTTAAGTTTGCAGTGATTGGATCAGGGACAGCCCAAACACTTAGAGAATATGGAATAGAAGCTGATTTTGTACCTCAAAAATTTTCAAGTGAAGATATGGCAAAAGAATGGGTAAAAACACTTACAAAAGAAGAAAAAGTCCTTTTATTAAGAGCGAAAGAAGGCTCTATGGCATTACCAAAAGCATTAAAAGAAGCTAATATTTTCTATGAAGATATTCCTCTTTATCATATTGTTGGGGAAGAGAAAAAGAAAGACGAATTAAATCGAGTGCTAAATGAAGTAGATTATGTTGTCATTGCCAGTGGTTCAGCTGGAAAGGTATTTGCAAACATGATAGAAAAGCATGAGAAAGAAGAAACAAGTTATCAAATTTTATCCATAGGAAAAGAGACAACGAAAGCTTGTGAAAATGTAGGTTTAACCGTTCATAAAACTGCAAATATTTACTCTATGGATGGAATTTTAGAGTTGCTGAGAGAAATGCCATGAGAAGATTTTTGATTACATTAGGATTTATGACAAGGATTCCAGTCAGTCAAAACATTCTATTTCAAGAAGGAGATTTAGAAAAAGGGATTGTTTATTTTCCAATAATTGGATTGTTATTAGGGGCCATTTCTGGATTTTTTTATAGCATTGCCATTTGTTTTCTTCCAAAAGCATTTGCGGTATTACTTGCTATTATAAGTAATTTATTTCTAACAGGAGCATTTCATCTTGATGGTCTTTGTGATACCGTAGACGGTATTTATTCTGCTAGAAAGCCAGAGAGAATGTTAGAAATTATGAAAGATAGCCATATTGGAACCAATGGTGTTGCTGCTCTTATCATAGATTTAGCATGGAAATATATTGGAATCTTTTTAAGTCCAGTTCCAGTGATAACGATTTTACTTCTTCCAGTTGCAGGGAAGATGGTACAAGGAGTGATGGGATATCATGCGATTTATCCAAGAAAAGAAGGATTAGGACTTTTTGTTGGAACGGTAACAAAGGGAAGAACTTTCGTTTGTTATATCCTTGGTGCTTGTTTTTTAGTAGTTGGGGTAGGTTTTATAAGCGTTATAGAAAAAGGATCCGTGAATTGGCTTCAGCAGTTACAAATGAATTCGTGGCAATTTTTCTGCATAGGAAGTGGGATTGGATTGATCATTTCCGTGTTCTTATTAGGAACTGCCATTTGGTTTCGCAAATATATTGAAAGAAAGATCGGGGGGATTACAGGTGATGTGATGGGGGCGTCTTCTGAACTTTGTGAAATGGTATTTTTATTATTTATTTCTGCTATTTTTACAAAATAGTGCAATAGAATGAGAAAGAAAATCATTAAAAAAGTGTAAGATGAAAATATGGGGTAGAAAAGGTTGAAAAATAAAGTAAATGAAGAATGGGCGAGGGAAGGAAATAAACATAGAAAGAAGTAACAGCAGATGGTAAAAGAAGATCAATATGAAAGAGAATTAAAAAATTTAATCTCTTCGATAGAACCAATTTGTAAAGGGTATATGGAAGAAGTAGAAGCACATTGGGACACTCTTTGTAAGCCTTTAAAGAGTCTAGGACGATTAGAAGAGCTTGTTATCACTCTTGGCGGAATTCGAAGAAGTGAATATCCAAAGAGTCGAAAGAAAGCAGTTATTATTATGGCAGGAGATCATGGGATTGTGGAAGAAGGAATTTCACAAACGGGGCAAGAAGTCACAAGGGCAGTTGTGGAAAGTATGACAAGACAGTCCTCTGCTGTATGTGTTATGGCACAACTGAATCAGGCAGATGTGATTCCTGTGGATATTGGGATGGCAATGGATTCCAATGAAAAAGGCATTATAAGGAAAAAGGTTCGATATGGAACAGGGAATTTCTTAAAGGAAGACGCTATGACAAGAGAAGAGGCTTGTCTTGCTGTTTTATATGGAATTGAAGTGACAAAAGAACTCGTATTAGAAGGATATGATACGTTTGCTATTGGTGAAATGGGAATTGGAAATACAACTACGAGCAGTGCGTTATGCTCTGCCTATTTTGGTTGTGACGCAAAAGAGGTGACAGGAAGAGGAGCTGGACTTTCAAAAGAAGGAGTCAGTCATAAAATACAAGTGATCAATGAAGCAATTGCAAGAAGAAAACCAGAGAAAGAAGATGTGTTTGATTTATTATCAAAAGTAGGAGGGCTTGAAATTGCGGGGATGGTTGGTTGTTTTTTAGGAGCTGCGCTCTATCGAAAGCCTATGTTTATGGATGGATTTATCTCGTCAGTATCAGCGCTTCTTGCAATAAAGCTATGTCCGACTTGTAAAGAATACATATTGCCTTCTCATTGTTCCAAAGAACCTGCAGGTAAGAAAGTGCTATCTGCTATTGGAGTAGAACCATATTTTCAGTTAGATATGGGTATGGGGGAGGGGACAGGTGCTGTTATGGGATTTTCTATTTTAGACTATGCATTGGCCTGTTATAATAAAATTCCAAAGTTTAAGGAAAATAAAATTGAACCTTATGTTCCATTAGAATAAGCGGGAAAAACAGACTATAGAGACTATTGAAAGAATGGAATGTTCAATTAGATAGTCTCTTTTTTCATTCTCAATTGTATTTTCATCGTTAATTATCAAAAGAAAGTGTTGGTATTATTTACCATAAAAAAACATGATTCTATATGATACAATGAAAAGTACAACAAATGACAAAATCGTAAGTGACAGAATAGAAGTACGGGAGAATACAGATGAACTATATAATTGGAATGGAAATATTTTCAGAAGAAACATTATTAGAAACATTTAAAAATTATTTAGTGGATAGAGAAACTTCATTGGCAACATTAAAAAAGTATTTATCGGATTTAAAAAAATTTTTTGCTTTTTGTTTGGGCGGGAAGATATCAAAAGAAGTGTTGTTAGATTATAAGCAGTGGTTAGTAGAGCACTATGCGGTAAATAGTGTCAATTCTATGATTGCCTCTTTAAATCAATTTTTAAATTGTGTATGTTTAACTCATTTAAGAATAAAAAGTGTAAAATGTCAAAAGCAGATGTTCTTAAAAAATGAGAAAAGTTTGAATCGAAAGGAATATCATAAATTATTGAATAGTGCTAAAATACAGGAGAAAGCAAGGATTCAAATGATTATGGAGACGATTGCAGAAACGGGAATCCGCATTAGTGAACTTTCATTCTTTACAGTCAAACAAGTGAAGCAAGGAAAAATAGAAGTTCATAATAAAGGAAAATATCGAGTGATCTTATTGACAAAACGATTAAAGATGAAGCTTCTTTATTACATAAAAAAACAAAAAATTGAATCAGGTATTGTTTTTTGTACAAGGACAGGGAAGGCGATTGATCGTAGTAATGTGTGGAGAGAAATGAAGAAGTTAGAACAACAGGCACGGATATCAGGTGAGAAAATTTTTCCACACAATTTAAGACATTTATTTGCTAGAATTTTTTATCAAGAGACAAAAAATCTAGTCATTTTAGCAGAAATTTTAGGTCATAGTAGTTTGGAAACAACGAGAATTTATACAATGGAAACAATTGAGAAGTATCAGAGGTTGCTAGAAAAAATAGGGGGGATTTTAGAACTATAATATCAGAGAAAATATAAAACAACATAATATTTATTATGTTGTAAAATAAATAAAAAAATTTTCTTTTTTGTATTTTTATTATTACTTATTTAAATTATACTTAAAAATATTTTTGGAGTCAATAATATTTTATAATACGCTATGGTAAGAATATATTGTGAATTAAATAGTTTTATAAAGTTATTGTACTAAAAATTGTATAATAAAATTAAAAATCTAAAACTAACAGCAGATTATGACAACATAATAAATATTATGTTGTTTATGATAAGAAATAAATTATGATAGCTGTATCTCACAAGATACAGTTTTTTTTGGATTAAAGGGAAATATTTGGTTAAGATAAAAACTTACTTGAGCAAATAATATATAACATAGATAAAATATCCATATTCAAATATTAAATAATAAAGGTGTGGGAGATAAAATGGAAAAATTACTATTAAGAAAAATAGGTTTAATTTTTATTGGTTTATTAGTCATAATATTTGCTGGATTTTCTGTGATAATTTTTTCTATAGAAAGTAAAAATGCAATTAACAGTATAGAACAAATGATTGAACAGGTAGGAGATTCCTATAATAAAAATAAGAAAATGACTGAAAATACCAAGGAATTATTAAAGGAAGACTATTTAAATCGTGCCTATGCAATAGAATTTATGTTAGAAGATAATCCAAAAGAAAATTATAGGAATCGAGCATTAAAGACAATAAAAAAACGAATGGAAGTGGATTTTATTAATGTTATCGATTTTAAAGGGAATGTTGTTTTAAGTAGTGATAATAGCAACATTGGTTTAAATTTGAAAGAACATAAAGAATCAAAGATGTTCTGGGAGTTAATTGATAGTGATAATATAAAAGATTATGTAGTGCAATTTAATGGAAAAGGTATTGCTACGAAGCAATCAAGAATTTATGTAGGGGTAAAATCGGAGTCAAAGAAATACTCAGTGATTCAAATTGGTGTTAATAATGAACTATTAGATAGCTTAACAGACAAAAATACAATAAAAAATTTGTTTAATACGATACCAACCGTGTCTGAAAGAGCCCTATTTGCTGTCAATGAGGAAAGTGGAGGGATTGAAGGGATAACAAAAAATAATGCCAGTAGCTTACACATTGATAACATTACTTCGAAAGAAGAGTTTCTTAAAGCGCTAAAAAGTTATAAGAATGGTGATTTAGTGACAATAAATGGGACTAAGAAGTTTATAAAAACTGTTGAAGTTGATAATATCATAATTGGAGGATATTTAGAAGCTCGTTCCGTATATAAACAGACGTTATTTGAACTTATTTTTATTTTCTTTGGTATTGCAATTATATTATTTGGAGTTTTGGCTATTGTTCGATATTCTTTAAGAAAATACGTATTACGAGATCTAGAATTTATTGAGAGTAATGTAAAGGAATTGATGAATGGAAATTATAATATTACGTTTGGTACAAACTATAATACAGAATTTCGTGCAATTTCTCGAGTGCTTAATGATTGGAAGAATAGTTATCGATATAAAACAGAAAGGATGACACGAATTATTGCATGTATTGATAGCCATGTAGCAGTATTTGAATGTTTATATTCTATTAATCAAACTTTTTTTTCGGATAATATGCAATCTATTTTAGGACTCGGTGCTGAAGAGTGGACGAAGATAAGCCAGACACCATATTCGTTTGAGAATTATATTAATACTTGTCTTGACACATTAAAAAAAGATGATGGAGTCCTTGCAATTAACCAACGTTTCGTAAGTGTTGTTTCCTTTCATGAAAAAGAAGAGTTTTATGGTATGGTTATCGATCGGACAGAAGAAATGAAGGAAAAGAACAAATTTAAACAGGAATTATATGATATACAAGTAGAATCAGAAACCGATGGTTTAACACGAGTTATGAATCGAACGGGAGTAGAGAAAAATATTAGTAATGCTTTGAGGAGAGAGCCTAAAAAAGGTGTTATGCTTATTTTTGATTTAGATAATTTTAAAGCTGTAAATGATAATCGAGGGCATTGTGAGGGAGATGAAGTGCTCAAAAAGTTTGCTTTTTGTTTAAGACAAGCCTTTCGAACAAATGATATTGTTGGAAGGATTGGAGGAGATGAGTTTGTAGTATTTTTAAATGAAACGATTGAGAAACAATGTTTAATAAAAAAAATGGAATCACTGTTGGAAGAAATTCATAATGAGTTAGAAGAGTATTATAAACTATATAGTCTTTCAACTAGTATTGGTATTGTTTTTGTTGAAGAGCGTATTTATTCTTATAAACAATTATATCAAGAAGCAGATGTTGCATTGTATCATGCAAAAGCTCTTGGAAAAGATCAATTTTATATAAGGGAGTATAATGAAATAGAAATAGAATAAAACGTTCTGAAAAAAGGTTATGGATTGAATAAAAATCTATAACCTTTTTTTTATATCATAAGAAATTGTGCCACTTTTATATGATAGAGGTGTGATTCTTATGATATAAAAAAGTGCTATGCACAAATACGAGAATTGGGTGAAGTGTGTTTCTTATCATTGATATAGAATCCTGTAAAGTGTTTTAGTATTTAGTAAAAAAATAGTAATATCGATTAGAAAGTATATCATTCAAAAAAATGTTGGTAAAATTTTATTAATTATAATTTGAATGAAAATAGATTGTAATAGTAGTTTGTTGTGAAAAATGCATAAAAAATAACGTCTAAAAATGTTGAAAAGGTAAAAATATATATTTTTACTGATAAAAACTTGAAAGTTTTACTAAAATTTGCTAAGATGAATTTACTAAAAAACTCAAGGAGGAATCAGTATGAGAGTGAAAAAAATGATTGTGGCAACGTTAGTTTTCGCTATGACAACGGCAACGATGTTAACTGGATGCGGTGGTAAAGGTGGAGAAGCGGCTACTACAGCAGATGGAAAAGCAAAAATCCGTTTTGCATCATGGGATACAGCGGAGGACGTCGATCGACAGCAAAAACTGGTGGACAAATTTAATGCAGAGCATGACGACATTGAAGTAACGCTTGAGGCTTATGGAAGTGAATTTGATACAAAGATCAGTGCAGGAATGGGATCAGGGGATGCACCAGATGTTATGTATATGTGGGATTATCCATCCTATTATAAGGGGTTAGAACCACTTGATTCCTACATTGAGAAAGAAGGAGCGGAATATAAGAGCAATTTCTATGATACTCTTTGGTCTTATAACTCTTTAGATGGAGCGACTTATGGTATTCCAGTTGGATTTACAACCCATTGTCTCTTCTATAATAAAGATTTATTTAAACAAGCAGGGGTAGCGGAACCAACAAATGATTGGACATGGGACGATGTAAAAGAAGCTTCTAAGCAGATTTCAGAAAAATTAGATGGTATTAAAGGATTCTCTTTCCAGATGAAACCAGATCCTTATGATTTTGAAATGTATTTATGGAGTAACGGAAGCAGTTATGTTGACCAAGATGGTAACTTAGAAGGACGCTTAAATTCTGAACAGTCTGTACAAGTATTGCAGATGTTCCAAGAAATGGAAAAAGAAGGATATGCGGTTGCCACAGAACAAACAGGTACCGATGAATTCCGTGCCGGTCAAACAGCCATGTATGTATATGGTTCTTGGGCAATCGACAGTTTAAATACAGATGGAGTAAACTATGGTGTTGTAACAATTCCATCTTTTGCTGGACAGGAAAAATCTAAGAGTATTTTAAGTTCTTCAGGGGTATCTATTTCAAAAGATTGTAAAAATAAAGAAGCTGCTTGGGAATTTGTAAAATTCTGGACAAGCGAAGAGATGAACAAAGAAAGAATTGGACTAGAACTTCCAGTATTATATAGTGTAGTAGAATCAGAAGGTATTATGAAACAACCAGAATATGCACCATTTTATACAATGCTTGAACAAAGCGAGGGAACAACACCAGCAAGTTTCTTAATTGAAAGCTGGCCGGAATTAAAAGATACACTTTCTCTTTCTTTTGAACGTATCTTTAATCCAAGTTCAATGGAAGATCCAAAAACAGTATTAGATGAAGCTGCTATGCAATAAGGCATAGCAGTAAATCAGAATGGGAGGAGAACCAATGAATAAGAAGTCATTTTGGAAGAAATCAACCCCATATCTCTTTATTTTACCGTGGATTATCGGGTTTTTAGTATTTACAGCAGGACCGCTTATCCTATCACTTATTATGAGTTTCTTTGACTGGCCAATTACTGGGTCGCCAGAGTTTATTGGAATTGGTAACTATGTAAAGATGTTCACATCGGATCCACAATTTAAGAAATCGTTAATTATCAGCTTAAAATATGCAGCGATTTTTGTTCCATTGAATATGGGAATTGCCTTATTTTTAGCCATGTTAATTACACAACCAGTTAAGGGAGTAAAAATTTACCGTACATTATTTTATATTCCAGCTGTTATTTCAGGGGTAGCAGTTTCTATTATTTGGGGTTGGATTTTAAAGGGAGATTATGGTGTATTAAACTATTTATTATCTTTACTTGGTATTAAAGGGCCAAACTGGTTGGTCGATCCATCTTGGGCGCTTTTAGCGGTTATTATTGCCAGTGCCTTTGGAGTTGGTACGATGATGCTTATCTTTTACACAGATATTAAAAATATACCAAATGATATTTATGAAGCAGTATCTTTAGATGGTGCAAGTCCTGCAAGACAGTTCCTTAGCATTACACTGCCAATTATTACACCAACCATATTATTTAACTTAATTACCTCTTTAATTAGTTCATTCCAACAAGTAACACTGGTTATGTTGTTAACTGGTGGTGGTCCATTGAAATCCACTTATTTCTACGGACTTTATACTTATAATAATGCATTTAAGTATCATAAATTAGGATATGCAAGTGCCAATGCGTGGGTTATGTTTATTATTATTTTAGTGTTAACAGCACTGGTATTTAAATCTTCTTCTGCATGGGTATTTTATGAAACAGAAGCAAAAACAGTAAAAAGTAAGCAAAAAGGAGGGAAAAAGAAATGAGAATGTCAAAGAAAGCAAAAGTCATTATATACGTTTTACTGACTTTAGTAGCAATTTATTTTATGGCACCATTTGTTTATTTGTTTTTCTCGACTTTTAAAACAGAGGCAGAAGCCATTGCTTATCCTCCAAAGTTATTTCCATCAAAGTGGCTTGTTAGCAACTTTATAGAAGCATGGAAAGCACAGCCATTTGGAACTTATCTATGGAACTCCATTCTTGTTACCGTTTTAACAACTGCAGGACAGATTATTTCATGTTCGCTAGTTGCTTACGGGTTTGCACGTTTCCAATTTAAAGGAAAAAATATTTTATTTATGATTTTATTATCTACGATGATGATTCCATGGGATGTAACAATGATTCCACAATATATGGAATTTAATCTCTTTGGTTGGATTAATACGCTAAAACCTTTGATTATCCCAGCATGGTTTGGTTCTGCTTATTATATTTTCTTAATGAGACAGTTCTTAATGGGAGTGCCAAAGGATTTTGAGGAGGCAGCACTTATCGATGGAGCCAATCAGTTTCAAATTTATTGGAAAATCTTTATGCCGATTTTAAAGCCATCTTTAATTTTGGTAGGTGTGCTTAATATGATCACGGTATGGAACGATTACCTTGGGCCATTGATTTTCTTACAAGACAGAAAAAAATATACATTAGCATTAGGACTTGCTTCTTTTAAAGGAGTCCATGAAACACAGATTATACCAATGCTCTGTATTACTGTTATTATGATTATTCCTCCAATTATCGTATTTATTATTGCACAAAAATACATTGTTGAGGGAACCGGTGGAGCAATTAAATAATGAGGGTATTCATTTACGCAAAGGTAACAAGCCATGGGGGAGCATTTATGCTTTCATATGGCCACCGCCCGCGAACATGAGAAGTTCGCAAAGCGTACTTCTCATCGTTATTTAAGATACGACACTGTTAAAAAGGGGTTGTTACAACTGGTATCCTTAAGTAGTAACAATCCCTTTTGTATGTAAAAAAAGAAAAGCAAGGAGATAGAAATATGACTAGAAGAATTATGAAAAGATGGGAAAATCCAATGTTAGAACATATTGGAAGAAGAGAGGCTAGAACAGCATTTTATAAAGATTCTTCTGAACATCGTTCCTTAAATGGAGACTGGAAGTTTTGTTATTTAGAAGCGCCAGAACTGTCTCCAAATGGGTTTATGCTAGAAGAAACAAATTGCGATGAATGGGATACGATAGATGTGCCATCTGTTTGGCAGCTTCGTGGATATGATAAGATGCATTATACGGACGTGTGGTACTTATTCCCAATTCGGCCACCGTTTGTCCCATCAAAAAATCCGACTGGAATTTATAGAAAACAGATTACACTAACAAAAGAAGATTTTCAAAAAGACATCATTTTAAAATTTCATGGTGTGGACAGTGCTTTTGATGTTTGGATCAATGGAAATCATGTAGGGTATAGTAAAGTCAGCCGTCTTCCAAGTGAATTTGACATTACTTCTTTTGTAAAAGAAGGGAAAAATACGATTGTAGCAAGAGTATATAAGTGGTCAGATGGAACGTATTTAGAAGATCAGGATATGTGGTGGTATTCTGGAATTTATCGGGACGTGGAGCTTATTTTAGAACCAAAAGATGGTATTTTTGATTGCTCTGTTGTTGGAGATTTAACAGGAGATGGGGAAAATTCTTATGATCATGGTTTATTAAAAGTAAATATTACGACAAAACAGGAAACAACAGGAAAATTTTTCTTAAAAAAAGACGGAAAAGTTGTTGTAGATGGAACGTTTGAGACAACAAACAATAAGGCACTTATAAAAGAAGTGATTCCAAACGTAGAAAAATGGACTGCAGAAACACCAGCTCTTTATACATTGACCGTACAAACAAAGAGCCAAGAAGTAAAAGTACGAGTGGGATTTCGAAAAATTGAATTAATAGACAATAATTTTACAGTCAATGGAACTGTCATTTTATTAAACGGTGTGAATCGCCATGATTATGATCCAAAAGAAGGCAGAACCGTCACTTATGAGCGAATGAAAGAGGATGTCATTCTTATGAAACAGTCCAATATCAATGCGGTTCGCTGTTCTCACTATCCAGCAAATGAAGCTTTTTATAATCTTTGTGATGAATATGGACTTTATGTCATTGACGAAGCGGATTTGGAATGTCATGGATTTGAATGGGTGGAAAATTATGAGTGGATTACTGATGATAAAAACTGGGAAAAAGCCTATGTGGATCGCAGTGTTCGTATGGTAAAACGAGATCGAAATCATCCATCTATTATTATGTGGTCCATGGGCAATGAATCCACATTTGGATGCAACTTTGTAGAAACAGCAAAAGCGATTAAAGCTTTAGATGATACAAGGCTTGTTCATTACGAAGGAGATTTTGAAGCGGAAGTAACTGATGTATATTCTACCATGTATACGAGATTAAAACCATTAAAAGAAGTGGCGGAGTATAGGAAAAAAGGAAAGAAACCACATATTATGTGCGAATACGGTCATGCCATGGGAAATGGACCAGGGGGATTAAAAGCCTACCAAGATATGTATCGTAAGTATAAACGATTACAAGGTGGATTCCTTTGGGAATGGTATGATCATGGAATTTATACAAATGACAGAGAACAGGAATATTATCGCTATGGTGGAAACTTTTCCGATTTCCCAACAAACGGAAATTTCTGTATCGATGGAATTTTAATGCCAGATCGCACTCCTTCTCCAGCATTATTAGAATATAAACAAGTAATTGCACAAGTGAGCGTTGAAAAGTGCTTAGGAAAAGAAAGAGAAGTTCTCGTAAAAAATTACTATGACTTTTTAGACTTATCTTTTGTCCAATTAAACTGGCAAGTAACCGATGGAGAACGCATTATCGAAGAAGGCGTTGTGGATTCTTTAACAGCAAAACCTCATGGAGAAGAACGGGTTTTCGTTCCGTTTAAAGCCTTTTCACCAGAAAAAAATGTAGATTATTATCTAAATATTTTTGTTGTTCAAAAAGAAGAGAATTTATATGCAAAAGCAGGGCATGAAATCGCAAAATATCAATTTCCTCTTTCTGTAAAACAAGTAGTATTCGAAGAAAGAGCCATGGGAAATCCACTTACAGTTACAGAAGAAGCTGGCGTTTTAACAGTAAAAAATGATAGGATTTCAGTGAAATTCCATACGGTATTTGGAACGCTGTTATCCGTAGAAAGCAATGGAAACGTGTGGTTAAAGGAAGGTCCAGAGATGACCGTTTATCGAGCAACTATCGATAATGATATGTATAAAAAAGAAGATTGGATGAATAAGCATTTTATCACAACAGGAATAGAACAATTAGATGCTTACCATTATGAGGCAAGAGAACAAGAAGTTGTTGTGACGATGAAAAAATATTTTGGATGTTATAATCAATCTTGGGGCTTTGAATGTGATTATGTTTATACGGTTTATGCTTGTGGACAAGTAAAAGTGGAATTGACAGGAAAAGAAGTACAAAATGGAAAATTAGAACCAGAATTTTTACCAAGAATTGGTGTTGTTATGAAGGCGGAAAAATCTCTTCAAAATACCATTTGGTATGGAAGAGGAGAAGGGGAAAATTATCCAGATAGTAAAGAGGCATGCCTTATGGGTATTTATCGAAGCACCGTAGAGGATATGGGAACAAACTATGTATATCCACAAGAAAATGGTCATAGAGAAGACGTAAGATGGTTTGGTATTGGAGATGGAGAGCATACACTTCTTTGTACAATGAAACAACCTCTTGGTTTAAACTTAGCCAACTATACCGATGAAAGTTTAGAAAAGGCAAATCATCCATGGCAAATAGAAAAGGCGGATCAGGTGATCATTCATTTAGATTACGCTCATTCTGGACTTGGAAGCAATAGTTGTGGAGAAGAACAGTTAGAACAATTTAAGGTAAAACGCCAAGACTTCTCTATGTCCTTTACACTAGAAGTAGTAAAAAATGGCATGGAGATCGAGCAGGCAAGAAAACAATATCTTGACTAAAGAAAAGGAGAGCGAAATAATGATTAAGGAACGATTTTCAAAAACATTACAACCGTTTTTAAGTACCGATGATTTTTTGATCGTGCAAGATAACTATGAGGAAGAGGAGAATCTTGCAAATGAAAGTCTTTTTTGTCTTACCAATGGATATTTAGGCGTTCGTGGTAGTTATGAAGAAGGAACAAAGAAAAGTCTTCCTTATGTCTATGTGAATGGAGTGTTTGATAAATCTGAAACATTTATGCGAGAATTAGCGACTCTTCCAAACTGGATCGGGTTGAAACTTTACGTAGAAAAAGAGTTAATCGGAATCGAAAACTGTGAAATTTTAGAATTTTCACGAGTATTAGATATGAAACACGCTCTTTTAGCAAAGAGATATTTACTTCGTGATAAAAAAGGAAGAGAGACTTTAATCGAAGGAATCCGTTTTGTCAGCCGTGCTAACGTTCATCGGATGGGAATTAAAATATGGGTGACACCCCTTAATTATAGCGGTATTTTAGAAGTGGAGAATATGATTGATGGAACCATTGTCAATTTCTTAGATGCACCACGGTTTAAAGTAAAGCATACGTATCTCGTTGCCAATGAAAAACTTTCTGATAACGGAGTTTATATGGAAGTCGCTACAAGAGATAACCATCTTCATGTAGGAGTTGGCTGTACTCTAAAAGGATATTATGACGGACAAGTAGTCAATAAAGTGCATCAATTTGGGGCATTTGGAGAACAGGCAATTGAGTTTGTTGATTTTGATGTAGAGGAAGGGAAGTCTTTAGAACTTGTGAAATATGCAAGTGTCTACACCGAAAGAGAAGTTCCTCATTTTTCTATTCATGATAAGGTGAAAGAGGAAATAGAAAGCTTTGAACAAATAGGATTGGAAGAAGAAGTAAAAGCCCATATGGACGTTTATGCAAAAATGTGGGAGCAGGCGGATATTCGTATTGAAGGTGATTTTGACTTAGATCGTGCCATTCGATTTAATATTTTCCACTTGATGAGTACAGGGAATGAAAACGATAATCGTGTGAATGTAGGCGCAAAATTACTCCATGGAGAAGAATATGGTGGACACGCCTTTTGGGATACGGAGCTTTTCATGCTTCCATTCTTTGCTTATGTATTTCCAAAGACTGCAAAAAATCTAGAAAGTTATCGCTATCATTTATTAAATGCAGCAAGAGAAAATGCAAAGAAAAATGGATATTTAGGAGCACAATACCCTTGGGAATCTGCGGATGATGGAACAGAACAGTGTCCAGACTGGACCATTGAGCCAGATGGAACGTGTTATCGCTGTTATGTAGCGGTATATGAACATCATGTGACAGCAGCAGTCGCTTATGGAATTTATGATTATGTAAAGATTACAGGAGATCAACAATTTTTATTGGATAAAGGTGCAGAAATCTTAATGGAAACAGCAAGATTTTGGGCGAGCCGTTGTGAATACATAGAAGAAAAAAATCGTTATGAGATCCGTCAAGTGACAGGCCCTGATGAATGGCACGAGCCTGTTAACAATAATCTTTATACCAATTATCTTGCTCGTTGGAATCTTCGTTATGTACTATCTTTAATTGAACAATTAAAGAGCGATTATAGTGAAGTCTTAAATCGTTTACAAAAAGAACTTTCTATTACAGAAGAAGAGATTGCTTTATGGGGAGAAATTCAAAGTAAAATTTATTTACCAAGAAAAGAAGGAACCAAGTTATTAGAGCAGTTTGAAGGATATTTTGATTTAAAAGAAGTTTTAATTGAAAAATATGATGAAAATGACTGGCCAATTCGCCCTGAGGCTTTAAAAGAGACAAAGACAAGCCTAACCCAGATCATCAAACAGGCGGATGTTGTGATGCTTCTTCATTTAATGGGAGAAGAATTTGACGAAGAAACAACGAAATTAAATTATGAGTACTATGAAAAACGTACGCTTCATGGTTCTTCTTTAAGCCCAAGTATTTATTCTATTATGGGATTAAAAACAGGGGATGATTCAAAAGCCTATCGTTATTTAAGAAGAGCAGCCTTTATTGATTTATTAAACCTTCAAAAGAATACAAGAGAAGGAATTCATGCGGCAAATGCAGGAGGTGTATGGCAGACGGTCGTATTTGGTTTTGCAGGTGTTTCCATTGATAAAGATGGAATTTTAAAAATTGCACCAAACATGCCAAAAGAATGGTCTAAGCTAACATTTCGAATTCATTATAGTGATGCTTGGTTAGAGATAACGATTGATACAAACAATCAGGTAACTGTTACTGTATTAGAGGGTGGTTCCATTCAAGTAAAAGTAAACAATCAACTTATGAATCTTTCATAATGAATTAGGAGGAACAATATGACCAATTATCTGGCAATTGCTGGACTTATATTAGTAACCATTATTTGGGGAGGAGGCTTTGTTGCCAGTGATATGGCACTGGAAAGTCTTACGCCGTTTCAGATTATGGCGATCCGATTCTTTTTAGGGACGGTATTAATGGGACTCATTAGTATCAAAGATTTAAAAGGAATGAAACGAAAAGAGATTATGGCAGGAATTTGCATGGGGATTGCTTTGTTCATCGCATTTGCCCTACAAATCATTGGCTTACAGTATACAACACCATCAAAAAATGCATTTATTACGGCATTGAATGTTGTTATGGTTCCATTTATTGCCTTTGTTTTCCTTCATAAGAAAGTGAGTAAAAAAGGAATTATTGGGGCGATTATGGCAGTGATCGGAGTCGGGATATTGTCATTAAATGCTAATTTTTCCTTGGGCCTTGGTGATTTCTTAACGCTGATTTGTGCTTTAGGATTTGCATTCCAGATCTTTTTTACAGGTATTTTTGTAAAACAGTATCGTGCGACTGTATTAAATTTTGTTCAGATGTGTACGTCCTTTGTGCTTTCTTTGTTCTTTATGTTTGCAACAGGACAATATCATTTAGAAGCGACAGCAAAAGGCTGGCTGAGCGTTTTATATTTAGGTGTGGTAAGTACAACCATTTGTTATTTATTACAAACAGCGTGTCAAAAACATGTGGATGAGACAAAGGCAGCAATTATTTTATCGATGGAGTCTGTATTTGGAACCTTGTTTTCCATTCTCATTTTACATGAAATGATTACGCTTCGTATGGTAATTGGTTGTGCCATTATTTTAGTAGCGGTTATTATTTCAAATCTTGATGAACAGACAGAAGAAAGTGTTATGGTATAGAAAAAATAAAAAAACAGGAAAGGATGGGAAACTTATGGGATATGAAGCATTTATTTTTGATCTAGATGGTGTTATTTGTCATACCGATGACTATCACTATAAAGCGTGGAAAGCCGTTGCAGATGAACTAAATATTTACTTTGACGAAACGATTAATCATCGACTTCGCGGGGTTAGTCGCATGGAGAGCTTTGAAATTATTTTAGAGCGTTATGATGGAACGATGAGTGAGGAAGAGAAAATTCACTATACTACAAAGAAAAATGAAATTTATAAAGAACTTTTAAAAAGTATGAGTCCTTCCGATTTATCAAAAGAAGTCAAAGATACACTGGATGCATTAAGAAATCGAGGTATGGAATTAGCCATTGGTTCTTCTAGTAAAAATGCAAAGTTTATTTTAGGACAACTTGGGCTTTTAGACTATTTTGATGCGATTTCCGATGGAAATAATATTACAAAATCAAAACCAGATCCAGAAGTATTTTTAAAAGCAGCGGAATATATGAAAAAATCACCAGAAAAATGCATTGTAGTAGAAGATGCAAAAGCAGGATTAGAAGCAGCTATTGCAGGTGGATTTGCCTGTGCTGCCATTGGGGATGCTACAAAAAGTGGACTTGCAAACTGGAATTTAAATACGTTTTCTGATTTACTAAATATTTAGTAAAAAAATAGTAATACATAGGGGCTGTTGCAAAATAAAAAATTTATTTTATGGCAGTCCCTCAAGCTATTGACCAGTTTTATATGGGAAGATAAAGAAAAAATGCCAAACTACTTGTTTTGGTAATGGACTTGATAAGGGGATTAGGATATGGTAAAATTTTATCATATAAATATTTATCATAGAAAGTTAGGGGAATTTAGATGGCAACAATTAAAGAAATAGCAGAAAGAGCGGGAGTTTCGGTTGCAACTGTTTCCAGAGTTTTGAATTATGACGAGACACTAATTGTAAAAGATAATACTAGAAAGAAAATATTCGAAGTTGCAGAGCAGTTGGATTATAAAGTAAAAGATAAGAAGAAAAAGAAAAAGAAGTTGAAATTAGGTGTTCTTTATTCCTATTCTCTTGAGGAGGAGTTAGAGGACACCTTTTATCTCTCTGTTAGAGTAGCAATAGAAAAAAAGATGAAAGAGGAAGGATATCAAAAATATCAAATTCGTAGTGCTGATACACCAGAAAGTATCAGTGGATTGGATGGAATTATTTGTTTAGGAACGTTTAGTCATTCTATGGTGGAAAGAGTGCGTTCTTTTCAAAAACCAGCGGTATTTGTAGATGCGGTAGGAGACCGAGAACTGTTTGATTCTATTATAACGGATATGAATTATTCCGTTTTAAAGGTGATGGATTATCTCTACCAACAAGGGCATAGGAAAATCGCCTTTATTGGCGGTTCTGAATTGGATGCCGATGGGATAGAAGTTCCAGATGCTCGTCTTTCTTCCTATCAAAACTATATGAAGAAGCATGAGATTTTTGTAAAAGACTATGTAAAGATTGCGGGGTTTGCCCCAAAGTATGGCTATCAGCTTACAAAAGAATTATTAGAACTTTCTAATAGACCGACTGCTATTTTTGCAGTGAATGATTCTTTGGCAGTTGGTTGTTATAAAGCCATTCATGAAAATGGCCTTAGTATTCCAGAAGATATTAGCGTTGTGGGATTTAATGATATTTCGGTTGCAAAATATTTAGTGCCACCACTTACAACAGTACAGCTTCACATGGATTTTATGGGAGAACAAGCGGTGAATTTAATTACGGAAAGAATTTTATCTGGAAGAGAAGTGAGTATGCAGATTTTAATTCCAGCAGAATTAATGATACGAGAAAGTGTAGCGAATATACGAGAATAAATGGAAAAGAAGAAGAGATAAAAGGTAGAGAAATATGAATAAGCAGTTTTTATATGATATTTTGAAAGAAGTTTCCGTTTCTGGTTATGAAGAGCCAGTGCAAGAAGTAGTAAAAGAACATATGAGTTCTTATGCCGATGAAATTCGTTTGGATGAAATGAGCAATTTGACTTGTATTTTAAATCCCCAAAGTGAAAAACGGATTATGCTTTCTGCCCATGCAGATGAAATAGGACTTATGATCTCCAATATTACGAGTACAGGGAGATTGCAGGTAATCGATCGCGGTGGAATTATTCAAGGGACTTATCCTGGACAACAGGTGAAAATAAAGACAAAAACTGGGGTTGTCTATGGTGTTGTAGAGATCTATCGAGGATTAATGAAAAAAGAAAATCTGACAACCAATGATTTTAGCATCGATATTGGGGTAGAGACAAGAGAAGAGGCCCAACAATTGGTATCATTAGGAGATCCGATTGTTTTAGATACGAATATATTAGAGCTTGCCAATGGTCGATTTACGGCAAGAGCATTAGATGATAGATTAGGTGTTTTCATTATTATGGAAGCCTTAAAAAGAGCAAAAGAGTTAGGGTGTCAACATGGAATTTACTGTGCTTCTACGGTCGGTGAAGAGACAACAAAGAGTGGCGCTTATTGGACGAGTCAAAGAATTAAACCAGAGCTTGCCATTGTTGTTGATGTTACTTATGTCAGTGATACCATTGGCATGAATCCAGCAGAAATGGGAACGGTATTGCTTGGAAAAGGACCTGTTCTTTGCAATAGTCCTATTGTTGTAAAGAAATTAAATGAACAGATGGAACAATGTGCAAAACAGGCCAATATTCCAGTCCAAAGAGAAGCAGCAAGCCGTTTATCTTATACCGATGGCGATAAAATTCATTTTTCCAATGATGGTGTGCCCATGGTACTTGTGTCCATTCCTTTGCGGTATATGCATAGCCCAGCAGAAGTGGCAGATGAAAAAGATGTGGAAGGTTGCATTGAATTAATTGCACAATTTCTCGCTCAATATAAAGGAATAGAATAAGAAATAGAAAAATGAGGCTGTTATCCTTTTTTATAACAGCCTCATTTTTCTATTTAATACCAACGAACCATTGGGAAATCATTGTTAATTCCTTTTGTTACAAGAATTTGATGGAGATCAATAATTCCGTTGTGGAAAGTAGCAGCACAAGCATTTAAATAAAGATCCCACATTCTTAAAAAGCGTTCATCGAACATTTGACGTTCTTCTTCTAAATGTTTATGGAAGTTATCCGCCCAACAAAGAAGTGTTTTGTTATAGTGAAGACGTAAGTTTTCAATATCCATTGTATGGAAGTTGTCTTCTGCTAAACAGCTTAAAATTTCACGAAGACTTGGAACCGTTCCGCCTGGGAAAATATATTTTTTAATCCAAGGATCGCCAGCGTGTTCTTTTAAAGCGCTGATGAAATGAAGAAGGAAGACACCGCCATCTTTTAATACTTCTTGAACGCAGTTAACGAAAAGTTGATAGTTTGGACGTCCAACGTGTTCTAACATACCAACACTAACAACACGATCAAATTGATAACCGCTCTTTGGAAGATCACGATAATCCATAATTTCTACTTTTAAATAATCTTGTAGACCTTCTGCCTCGATACGACGGTTAAATTCTGCAGCCTGTTCCTGACTTAGTGTGATACCAACGCCTTTTACTTTATATTTTTTAACGGCTTCAATTAAAAGGAAGCCCCAGCCACAGCCAATATCGAGAAGAGTCATTCCTTCTTTTAAATTGAGTTTTTCTAAAATATAATCGACTTTGTTTACTTGGGCTTGATATAGAGTATCATCAGGGTTTTTAAAATATCCACAAGAATAGCTCATAGTTTCATCTAGCCATAATTTATAAAAATCATTTCCAATATCATAATGAGAAGTGACTTCTTTTTTCTGATTTCTTTTGGAAACGGAAGAATGCATCAGTTTTTTTAATGCAGATTCATTGGTGGAAAATTTTCCCATCTGTCCTAAAAAATGATCAAGAGCATAATAAAGATCCCCTTCAATTTCGATATCGCCATCCATATAGGCTTCTCCAAGTGCAAGAGAGGTACTTGTTAATAATTGGGTTTTCGAAATTGGTTTTTTAAAATTCACTGTGAATTCCGGATTCCCTTCTCCAATTAAATATTCTTTACCGTCCATTTTTACTAAAAATGGATAGTCTGTAAACTTTTTCAAAAATGTAATCATAATATTTTCCAAAGTTACTACCTCCTGAAATTCTATTTTATATTTTTTATCTTTTCTCAATGAGGGCACACAGAAAATAAGTCATAAAAGGGCTTATATAGATGTGTAAAGAATTTTACGAAAAGTGATAAAAATAACTTTATTCGTAAAGTATTGCCTGAATTTATATAATATAGAACGTTCAAATATGAGAAAGAAAATTTAGAAAGAGTCATTTGAACATAATTATTATCTATTTTAATGGTATTAATAGGAAAAATCAATAGAAAGAAAAACGAAAAATAGCGTGAAATGAAAGAAAAATTTGTAGAATAAGAAAGAATATTGTATAATGAATACATATGATGATTTTATAAAATAGAGTTTAAAAGGAGTGGTTATTTAGTTGTTTAAAATATAGATAAATGAAGTTATTTATAGTAAAATATAGTCAAGAGGTGATTATCTTGAAAAAGGATAACTATAAACCCAATGAATTTGCAGAATTAATTAATGTTTCGGTTAGAACTTTGCAACGTTGGAATGTTGAAGGAAAACGAAAAGCATTCAGAACTCCTACAAATAGAAGATATTATACATAGGAACGATACCTTAAATATAAAAGTATTCATAAAGAGGAAAGTGATAGAAAGACTGTTTTATTTACACGAGATTCGAGAGGATGAGGAAATTGAAAAAAGCCTACAAGATAGAACTGAATCCCAGTGAAGAACAAAAAATAAAAATACATCAGACAATTGGTGTAGCAAGATTTGTTTATAACTTTTACATTGCGCACAACAAAGAAGTCTATGAAAAAGAAGGAAAATTTGTAAGTGGTATGGATTTTTCGAAATGGTTAAATAACGAATATATACCAAGTAACCAAGAGATGAAATGGATAAAAGAGGTATCATCAAAAGCTAGAAAACAAGCGGTTATGAATGCCGATCAAGCATTTCGAGATTTTTTTAAGAAAAGAAAAGGATTTCCTAAATTCAAGAAAAAGAAAGATCAAGATGTAAAAGCATACTTTCCTAAGAATAATAAAACGGATTGGACTTTAGAAAGACATCGAGTCAAAATACCAACGTTAGGTTGGGTAAGATTAAAAGAGTTTGGATATATACCTACAAATTCAATTGTAAAAAGTGGCACCGTTAGTCAAAAAGCGAACAGGTACTATGTATCGATATTAGTAGAGGAAAAGGAGGTTGAAGTATTAAAACCTACAAATGAGGGAATTGGAATTGATTTAGGAATCAAAGATTTTGCAGTATGTTCCGATGGGACTATATTTAAAAATATAAATAAAACTTCTACGGTCAAAAAAGTAGAAAAGAA